>CAZNEV010000047.1:20057-37415 GCA_964572085.1 uncultured Maribellus sp.
CTAGGGAAAGTTCATTTGCACGGGCAATATTTGCTTGGCGACATGGAAAATTTTATTGAAGCGGCGGGCTATGTTGTTTCCAATATCCCCGGAAAATCGGACCATAAATTTACGGGCAGCATTTATATTCCGATAACCAAAAACGGGCAAGTAGTTTTTCGTTACCTCAACCAAAACGTGGAGCAAAAGTATCGGGTTTATGTGTCGGGGGTTGAAAGCAATTCGATAAATTATAATTTCACAAAACACACTTTAACAGCGGGAATATCATGGAATTTTTAAAGTTAAGAATAGCAATTATCCTTTTATCAGCCGTAATATTTACGGCGGGAACACAAGTCAATCAGCAGGTGCTGGAAACGGCCTTCTCAAAAAGTTATGGCTTGGAAAAAACGGGCGACTTTTCGGCAGCAATGGACGAACTGAAAAGAGTTTATGATGACAGTTCGTACGAAATAAACCTGCGCTTGGGCTGGCTGAATTACAATGCAGGTCTGTTCGATGAGGCGGTGATTTTTTACAGTACTGCGCAAAAACTGAAACCCTACTCCGAAGAAGCCCGTTTTGGGTTGATTTTGCCACTTTCGGCTTTGGGAAAATGGAACGAAGTAATTGTTCTGTACAATAAAATCCTTGAAATAAACCCAAACAACACGGTGGCCCTGTATCGGCTCGGGCTGGTCTATTACGGACGAAAGGAGTACAACAAAGCACACACTTTGTTTAAAAAAGTGGTGGATTTGTACCCTTTTGGCTACGACGGGTTGCTGATGCTGGGCTGGACTTCCTATTTCCAAGGCAATTACAATGAAGCAAAAGTTCTGTTCAACAAGGTGAAACTGTTCAACCCCACCGATGCCTCAGCGACAGAGGGACTTGGATTGATGAAATAAGGCCGATTATTCTTTAAGTGCATTTTTCTGCGCTTCTTCCATGGTCAATTTCAGCGGCTCGATTTTTTCGCCCCAGTAAATGGTTTGATGTGGGAACGGAATTTCGATGTTGTGCTGGTCGAAAACTTCCTTCAACCGTTTGCGGTATTCGCGCCCAACTGTCCATTGCTGGCTGGGTTTGGTTTTGATGCGGCCTTTCACCACCAAGGCACTGTCACCAAAACTATCAAGACCGAAAATTTCCATCGGTTCCAATATTTGGGCTTTAAAAGCTTCTTCGTTCCTCATTTTTTCCGCTACTTCTTTCATCAATTGCATCACCTGCGCCAAGTCTTCTTTATAGGCAACTCCAATATCGAAAACCATGGCCGACCATCCTTTTGTCATGTTGGCTATGGTGTTGATCTTTCCGTTTTGGAAAATGTGTACCACACCCGATAAGTCGCGCAGGGTGATGGTACGAAGTTCGATTTTCTCTACTGCTCCGCCAGTTCCGTTAATTATGGCCACGTCCCCGGTTCGGATTTGGTTCTCCAGCAGAATAAAAAACCCGGTAATAAGATCGCGTACCAATTCTTGCGCACCAAAGCCAACGGCCAAACCAACAATACCGGCACCGGCCAGAATCGGGGCGATGTCGATGTTTATTTTTCTCAAAAGAATCATAATGAAAATACCCCAAACAATTACTGCAACGGTTTTGCGCACAATTCCCATTAAAGTGTTCAAGCGTTTTTCGATTTCCAAATCCGGTTCTTCGTCGTGATGTGCCATGTGGCTAAGTAACATGCTTTTCAGTTTTCGGATGAAAAAAAAGCTGATACGTAAAGTTACAATCAATAGTACAATTAGAATTAAGATTGCAGGCAAGTCCGTAATTACCCAATCGCTAAGCTTGCTTGCAAAAGTTTCCCAAAAATCGGTGGTGAAAAAATTGTTCATTATTTTAATTTATAAGATGAAATATTTGTTTTACTCATAGGAACAGAAAGTATAAAAAAAGCTGCCCTGTGTTCTATAACATGGCAGCCTTTTGATCAGCTACGTTAAATCCTAACGTATCAGTGCGGATATGGATGGGCTTTTTTCAAAGTCGAAGGTAACGGGCACCACCACGTAAGAATCTACCAATTCGCCATAGGCAACACCGGGAGTCCAATCCACATCAGTTTTCTTGACTGCTTCAAGAGCAGCGTCTTCAAGAAGCTTAACTTTTTGTTTGTACGGCGAATCAATGTTTTGTACCGTGGTAAAATTTTTCATTTTTCCGTTTTTGTCAACAATAAATTCTACATAAACGGTTCCTTCAACGCCAATATCAGATGCCTCATCCGGATAAACCAAATTCTCTTTTATTTCTTCATGGTAGGCATTAAATCCTGATTTGGGTTCCGCTTCCTTTTCCGGAGCGTAATAAACGCCAAAACTGTTACACAAATTTTTCATTTTGTCTTTGTTGCTGCGCAAATCGAAAATTAAAGTAGCAACACGTTTTTGTGCCGTTAAGTCGTCTATTCCCTCCACCACAACTTTATCCAATTGTCCGTCCTTATAGATATATTCGTACGTAGTGTGCGGATAATCTTTCACAATGTCATAGGCTTGCATGAGATAAACCTTGTTCTCTTTCTGCATATCGTCAAGTTGCTTAGAATCCATTTTCTTGTTTTGTGCGCTAACGGAAAAAATAGACGCTGTAACCAACACCAATACAAAAAGTACTGTGTTCATTGCTTTAAATTGTTTTTTTGAATTCATAATAAATCCTCCTATTTTAATTAATACTTTCGGGTTAATAGCTTCTGTGCTGAGTTGCACAATGTGCTAATCTCCTCTTTATCACAGCTAATAAAGAAAAATCATGCCAAAATGAGCATACAAGGAATAGGAAGTTTATGCACAAGAATATAACAGGGCTTAGCGGAATACGGTATTATTTAAAAAAGATTATTTTCAGTTGTGGAATTATTCTGAAAAATGTTGAATAAATTCCCCATAAATCATGACCATAAAAAAATGCAGGAACCACTGTTTTCCAGTCTGGATTCCTGCATATTATCAACCAACATACCGTTGGTCTATACGGGTTTTCTAGTTAAAATAACGCGGGCAGTTGTTGAAGTTGCGGCCATAATTTCCGCGGTTCCCTTGCCTGAAACCTTGGTTGTTTCCCCGCCGGTTACCACGGTTCCCCTGAAACTGTTGATTCCTGAAGTTGTTGTACCGGGCCTGCAACAGTTCATACTCTTTTTGTTGGGTTTCGGTGAGCAGGTTTTTAACTGCGGTGCGGTGTGCCTTTACCTTTTTCAACATTTCGCCCCGGATCTCGTTTTTCTCGATAGCATCAACGGTAGAACGTCGATCTGTACGCAACTGGAACATGGTTTCCTGGTGCGATTTTTCGAGAGCCGCAATCTTTGTTTTTTGGTCTTCCGTCAAATCGCTGAGGTAGTTCAGACAAGTTTGATTTTGCGCATTAATTGTGTTTCTCGCAAAATTTGGGTTTCCCCATCTTTGTGCCGAAATGGCTGCTGTGCTTGCCATGAATACAATAAATGTCCATGCAAGTCTTCTTAATTTTTTGTTTTTCATCTCATTAAAATTTTAATTGTTTTTATTTATCTGTTTCCCCTGTTTCGCCAACCGCGTTTGGGTAGCGAAACGTCTTCTTTTGTTTTTAATAGTCCCATAAACATATCGTTCAGCTTCTGTTGCTGGATTGGGTCGCAAACTGCTTTCATTTCCAAATAGTAGTCAATGGTCACTGTTTTCAATTTGGTGTGCAGCGCCCCAATTTCGGCAGAAATACTTTTCAGTCTTTCCTCGTTCGGGTTGGTTTGCCCGAGCTCTGCCACCATTTCGATGCGCAATTGTTTCAGGCTGCTGTTGATTTGATGCCCGTTGCGGTTGAACTCGCGGTTCAATTCCCGGAAAACATTCACTTGCTCGGGAGCCAAGCCCAATTTTTCCCTGAAAAACCGGGTACGTTGTTCTGCCGGTATTTCAACTGCTGCTTGTTCCGCCAACTGAGCCGTTTTTCGGTCTTGCTGCTTGTGGTATAAGAACGAAAATCCCATCGACAAATTTGTGGCGAACAAGATTATAATTGCCCAAATCAAAATCCGATATGTATTTCGTGTAATCATCATTAATCCATTAAAAAGTTTTCAATCGGCTCCGCTTCCATTTCGTTGAGGTAAGGTATTATTTCTTGTTGGGCCAGTGTGGTTACAGCGGTTTGCTCACCGGTATAACCAATTTTGAAGCCTGAATAAATCCCCAGGACAAGTAAAATAGTAAAAGCTATAGGCTGCAAAGCTGGTTTCAATTGCGTTAACCATCCGGGTGCAGGGCTTGCTTCCCCATAACCCTCCAGTTTAACTTTCACCCGTGAATAGAGGAATGGATTACTTTCCGGCATTTTTTCCTCATCAATCACACGCAGCGTTTTTCTCATTTCTTCCAAAAAAAGCGCGCAACTCCCGCATTCCGAAATGTGGGCACTGATTTGTTCCATCTCATTTTCACGGAGTTCCTTTTCGAGGAAGAAAATCAATTTTTTATGTAGTACCTTGCAATTCATTTTTTAACGCTTTGTTGTTTATATGACACATCTATTGCTAAAAACTTGTGGTTTAGATGCACTTTTTTTTGTAGCACTGGTATAATTTCTTTTGCAAATTCTTTTTAGCACGGTGCAACAATGCTTCAATTGCAGATACAGAAAGTTCCATAACTTCAGAAACTTCCTGATTGGAAAGATCTTCGTATTTGCTTAGCGTGAAGGCCACCTTCTGATTTTGTGGAAGTGTGTCGATGGCTTCGTGCAAAATGGTGGCACGTTGACGGTTTTCCAGTTCAAAGCCCGGTTCGTCGGTTTTAGTTGCCGTCATATTTAGGATAGCCGTATTTTTGGCTTTCACGATCTCGTCGAACGACTGGAACCAACGATTTTTCTTATTGTCGCGGATGAAATTTAATGAGCGGTTGACGGCAATGCGATACAACCAAGTAGAAATTTTAGAATCGGCTTTGAATTTGTGGATCGAGCGGAACACTTCGATAAAAACTTCCTGAGCAATGTCTTCAGCATCGGCCAAATTGTGCACCAGCCCCAAAGCGGTGTTTACCACCAACGATTGGTGCGTTTCAACCAACGTTCTAAAAGCGGTTTCGTCGCCAGCAATTATTTTTTGTATGATTTCCTTTTCGCCCATTCAAAAATTGTAATCTTTAAACTTATAAATAAGACACGGGAAATAAAATAAACTTGTGATTAGGACATAGTTTGCTCTGTTAACAGATTGTAATTTAATAGTATCAGAAGCTTTCAAAAGAATAGAATACCAATAAATATTTATTTCTTGCCTCCTACACGTTTAAAAAATAACAGGAAATGAAGAAAATGAAACAATTGGTTTGCCCCATTTCAGCGGAGAAAGTGATCGAGCAGGTTACGCGTATAAATGCTTTAATGGCCATAATAATGGTCTTCTTTGGTTTTATGTTCAATTCTGTTTTTTTCTTTCTTTTTCTGATGGCCGATTTTTATGTGCGAGGATTCACAAGACTAAAATTCAGCCCAATGGGTTTTATCAGCTATCAAATGGTGGGAGCATTAAACCTGAACAAAAAAGGTATCGATAAAGCCCCAAAAATTTTTGCTGCCCGCCTCGGTTTTTTAATGACACTTACAATCTCTCTTCTGTTTGTTTTTCAGTTGAATACTGCCGCAGTGGTAGTTGCCGGCATTTTAGTGTTTTTTGCCACCTTGGAATTTGCCTTGGCGGTGTGCATGGGTTGTATTATCTATACCTATTTGATTTTACCTTTTTATAAATAAAAAAGAGAGCCTCTGCTCCCTTCTTCGCTGTTTAATCAAAAAACTCTTTCCTATTGAAAAAAGTTGATTTACTATTTAACTTTTTTGAACCACATTCGGTTCCCTACGTTGTAATACTCTTTTTCCAGCTCGGGGTTCGCTGCCAATTCTTCCTTAGTGTAAGGAAAATACGGCACCATTACATCATCGCCTTCGTTCCAGTTGGCAGGGGTTAGAACTGTCTGCTCGTCCGATGTTTGAAGTGCTTCCACAATCCGTATAATTTCATCCATATTACGGCCAATTTGCATGGGGTAAAAATTAATGGAACGGACGGTGTTTTTCGGATCGATGATAAAGACACCACGAACATCTTTAACCGTGCTGGTTGGTTCGTGTAACATCCCGTATTCTTTTGAAACGGTTGCGTTGTGATCATCCATGATTGGAAATGAGATGCTTTGTTTTCCCCGACCTTTGTAGTCCAGCCCTTCAAGGTGTTTTTTCCACAACACATGTTGACTAAGCTCATCGGTGGAAATGATGGCGATTTTAACATTCAACCGATCGAAATCTTCTTGCATGTACGCCAATTCTAAAAGTTCTGACGAACAAACCGGGGTAAAATCTTGTGGGTGGCTGAACAGGATTTTCCAACTGCTTCCAAAATCCTGGGGGAATTTTATATCCCCATTGGTGGAGGTTGTTTTAAACGATGGGGCTTTTGAGCCGATTAACGGTATTTGGGACTTTTGCCCAAAGGCCAATCCCATAAGCAATGTGCTCAATAATAATGTACTAAGTATTTTTTTCATGTTTTAAATTTTTAATGTGTTTTGTCTTCTGCTTGTAATTTAGAGTAATTTGCCGACGCAATACTATGTTGTATAACATATAAAAATGAACTGGAAAAAATTTGTATTTGTCAATATGAAACTATGTAAGTGGTTTTTCTAACCTTGGGAATCAATTTCGAAGTTATGACAAGCTGTGACTTCCAAATCAAAACCATTCAAGGTTAAAAAAGGGTTTTGACAAAAAGGCAATCTAATAAAGACAAAAGAGTATTTTATATTTAATTAACATTTATTCGTGGATTTTTGTCAATTTAATTGAATGTGGCAGTAAACATACTCAGGTATGACTTTAAGCTATGCTATGAATTGTAGCGGGATTATAGGAAATACGAATAAGAAATAATATCCCATGTTCCTCTTATGGCTTCCCGGACTTTCCTTCGCGTTAACGAATTTACAAGGATTGAAAGTCGCCGAAGGATTCCCTACAAATTCTCCATAAAATAGCGGCTTACTTTTTCCATTAAATGCAGGCGGTCTTTTCCGCGAACGTTGTGTGGATGGGTAGGATAGGCAAAAAAATCAACTGGCTTGTTTTGCCTCACACATTCGCGCAAAAACTTCATGCTGTGTTGCATCACTACGGTTTCGTCTTGTACGCCATGAATGAGCATCAATTTTCCCTTGAGGTTTGCGACATGATTTAGCATGTTTGTTTCGAAAAAGCCTTCGGGGTTTTCCTGCGGAGTGTCCATGTAACGTTCTCCATACATAATTTCATACATGGACCAATCCACCACCGGCCCTCCGGCAACGCCCACTTTAAAGGTTTCGGGGTGGCGGAGCATCAGGTTCAGCGTCATAAAACCGCCATAACTCCAGCCATGAACCCCAATTCGATCGGCATCCACAAAGGGCAGCGATTTCAAATATTCGATTCCCTGCATTTGGTCCTCCGTTTCCAAAATGCCAAGTTGCCGGTGGATGGCCGTTTCAAAGTCGCGCCCCCGCATGTTGGTGCCGCGGCCATCGAGCGTAAACGCCACGTAGCCCTGCGCGGCCATGTAGTATTGCCACAATTGCGCGCCGTAGTTCCAGCTTTTGTTCACCATTTGCGAATGAGGCCCACCATAAACATACACCACAACCGGGTATTTTTTTGTCGGGTCGAAATTCGCGGGTTTAATTATGCGCCCATACAAATCGTTTTTCCCGTCGGCAGTCTTTAAGGTAACCAAGCTGTTTTCGCCTAAATTGAAATCCGCCAAAGGATTTGCTGCCGTATGTAAATTGCGCACAATTTTCCCTTTTGTTGAAAGCAAATCCACAACGTTTGGGAGGTCAGTACCGCTCCAGGCGTCCAAAATAAAGCCAGCTTCCAGGCTTAAACTTCCGCTGTGCATATCTTCGCCAAGCGTCAGCTTTTCCACTTTACCGGATTTGATATCCACGCTGTAAAGGTGGTTTTCCACCGGACTGTCCTTGGTAGTTTCCACAAAAACAGTTCTTTCTTTTGCGTCAAAACCGAGGATATTGGTCACTTCCCACTCCCCTTTTGTGATTTGTTGAAGGAACTCGCCGTTTGTGTTGTATTTGTAGAGGTGGAACCAACCGTCTTTTCGGCTCAGTTCATAAAACTCGTTTTCATCCCTTTCCGAAAATTGGATAGGATACAGTGGTTCCACATACGTTTCACTCTTTTCCTCGAACAGTATTTTATTTTTTTTGCCCGAAGCAACTTCGTAAGCGTTCAATTGCATATAATTTTGTTCGCGGTTGAGTTCTTTCAGGTAGATGGTTTCTTCGTTGGGCGACCAGGCAACGTTGGTCAAAAAATGGTCGAGCGGTTCGCCGGTTTGCAAGAAAATGGTTTTATCAGTTTGAATGTCGTAAATGCCCACGGTAACGTGGTGGCTCGTCATCCCCGCCATGGGGTATTTCACGGGCGTGTATTCCGCCTCGCGAGCCATAAAATCAACCAGCGGATAATCTTTCACCATGGTTTCGTCTTTTCTGTAAAAAGCAATAAAATTTCCTTTTGGCGAATTGAAAATCCCATTGGTGATGCCAAATTCACTGCGGTGCACGGTTTTCCCGTTTACGATGCCATTGCCGCCATCGGAAGTGATTTGCTTTGTATTCCCATCCGAAAACTGCACAAACAAATCATCGTTTTGAGTGAAAGCAACGAATTTTCCGCTTTCACTAAACACTGCGTTTTCAGCATTTTCCGGCAATTCAATTTTATATTCCAGTTTATTTTCCTCCAAATTCGATATAAAAAAGGAATTTGGAGTTTGAACCAAGAGCAATTCGTTTTTCAACCAGGAATAGGAAGGGAACCGTCGAAATTCTTTTTCAGGTTTGATGATGCTGTTTAAGCCCTTCAAACAAATTAAAGGCAATATTTCATCCTTTTTCACCGTCCCAGCCCAAAGGGTATCGTTTTTCACGAAGGTAAAGGCCGTTTCGTTTTTCCACGAAAGCCCGTTCAAGGTTTCGGGGCGCAGGTTGGAGTATGCCCCCAGAATGGCATCTTCCAGGGTCATTCCTTTTTGTTGGCCAACAACAAGGTTCGAAATAAGAATAAAAAGAATGAAAATGTTCCGCATGGTTCTTTTTTTAATTCGACCTGCGAAAATAGAGAAAGCCGGACATTGAAAAAAGAATTTTACATCAAAAACTTTGCTTCCAGCCATTTGTTACGTTGAAAAACAAATGTCATGCGAATACTTTTAACCGGAGTTACAGGTTATGTAGGCAAACGTTTGCTGCCCGTGTTGATTGAAAAAGGGCACGAAGTGGTTTGCTGCGTACGCGAAAAAAGGCGCCTCACCATCCACAAAAGCATATTGGACCAAGTTGAAATCATCGAAATTGATTTTTTGAAAGACCCCGATGTGGAAAATTTCCCAAAAAATATTGATGCAGCGTATTACCTCATCCATTCGATGACCACCTCCACGGCCAAATTCGATTTACTGGAAACACAAGCTGCTGCCAATTTTAAAACACTTATGGAAGCTACCAACGTGAAACAGGTGATTTACCTAAGCGGCATTTCCAACCCGAACAAACTCTCGAAACACCTTACCTCGCGCCGAAAAGTGGAGGACATTTTAAAAAGCGGCCGGTATGCTTTGACGGTTCTACGTGCCGGTATAATCGTCGGTTCGGGCAGTGCTTCGTTTGAGATGATTCGCGACATTGTTGAAAAACTTCCGGTGATGATAACACCAAAATGGGTGCTCACCAAAGCGCAACCCATTGCCATCCGCGATGTGATTACCTACTTGCGCCGGGTTCTTTTTCACGAAGAGGTGTTTAACCGCACCTTCGATATTGGCGGCCCCGAAATTCTGAGTTACAAAGAAATGATGCTGCAATATGCCAAAGTGCGAAAACTGAAACGGAAGATTTACACCACTTCGCTGATTTCGCCAAAAGTATCGTCCTACTGGCTGTTTTTTATTACCTCAGTTTCCTATAAGCTGGCCATAAGCCTGGCCGACAGCATGAAAACCGAAGTGGTTTGCGGAGACAATAATTTAGAAAAAATATTGAAAGTGCACCCCATTACCTATGAAAACGCCCTAAAAAACGCGTTCATAAAAATCAAACAGAACCTGGTATTGAGCAGTTGGAAAGATTCGATAATCAGCAGCAGCCTTGGCTTGTCGCTTTCCGATTTTATTGAAGTGCCAAATTTTGGGTGCTACAAAAATGAAAAGAAAATACAAATTGACGATGCGCAAAGGACGATACTCAACATTTGGACAATAGGTGGCGACAAAGGCTATTACTATGCCAACTGGCTGTGGAAAATCCGTGGTTTTTTCGACCAAATATTTGGTGGTGTCGGCTTGCGGCGCGGACGCACTTCGCCCAAAGAAATCCACCCGGGAGATGCCCTTGATTTCTGGCGGGTATTGTATGCCAGCAGGGAGAAGCAGCGGCTCCTGCTTTTTGCCGAAATGAAACTGCCCGGCGAAGCGTGGCTGGAATTCAGAATCGATGAAAACAATGTTTTACACCAAACCGCCACCTTCCGGCCCAGAGGAGTTTGGGGCCGGTTGTACTGGCTTGCCACATCGCCTTTCCACTTTTTTATTTTCGATGGGATGATAAAAAACATCGCCAATAATTAGCATAACAACCTGATGACAAATAAAATAAACTTTCATGAAAACATCATCGTAACCGGAGGAGCCCAGGGAATTGGCAAAATAATTTCGGTAAAATTTTATTATTGACGGTGAGATGACCCGGAAAATGATTTATGTGTAGCTGTTATAAACTTTTGATGAAATCCTCGCATCCCTTAATTTCAATTTCACTGAAATAGAAATCTCCCTGATTTTCGGTTACAATAAAATCACATTGAGCTTCTAATGCCGAATAATATTCCAAACCATCCTCAAAATCGTGTACTTTGGGGTTGGTGAGCGCTTTCATGGTAATTTCTTCGTCCAACGATGTAACAAGCATATTCCTGCAAAGAAGCTCAATTTTCTGTTTAGCCCGTATTTCACCTGATTTTTTACTTGCAAAATAAAAGGCAATAGCAAGGCAAAGCGGCGAAGTGCACAATTGAATGTTCTTTACACCCTGCAAGCTCAACAAGCGCGACGACCAGGTAAACAAGGGATATTCTTTGTTTAGCGTGGCAACGAGTAGGTTTGCATCAACAAAAACCTTCATCTTCTTGAATTGAAGAATTCATCCTTTGTACTTTTTCGGCTCCTTTTGGTATAGACCGCCTCTCCCTCGGCAACCTGGTTTACCCAATCGGCCACAGGAAAATCTTCAAGAGTTTTATAATCTCCTGAAGTGATTTGCCGGTAAAGAAATTCGGTTAACCGTGACAGGCTGATGTTGTTTTCCTCCGCAAAAGCCTTTGCTTTCTCAATTACGCTCTTTTCAAAATGAAGTGTAAGTTTTGTATCCATGACCCAATTAATTATTTATTACGTCAAAGATAATAATTCTACACGTAAAAAGATTATTTCAAAACAGAATTTATTCCATTAATTTAGTAGCACAGATTTTCGATTTAAAGAACTTGTTATGAAACGACCATGTAGAAATGCTTCACAAACAAGCATAATTAAAATGAGGGAGTTACATCCAATACCTTTGAAAACTTTTAATTTTAATTGGATGAAACGAATGTCACATTTTAACAGACGTCTGATAATTTGTCTAATTTTTACAGGAATGGTTTACAGCACAATGTTGAACGCCCAAATTAAAATTGGTGTTTTTGCAGATTGCCAATACTGCGATTGCGAAACTGCAGGCTCACGGTTTTACCGAAACTCTCTTTATAAGCTTGATAATTGCATCCAACACTTTAATCAAAATGCAGAGCTTGCTTTTGTTGTAGGCTTGGGCGATTTAATTGACCGTGATTTTGTCAGTTTCGATAGCGTGAATGCTATTCTTGAAGTCTCACAACACCCGGTTTATCAGGTTATTGGCAACCATGACTTGGCAGTTGAAAAAACGCGGTTGGAACATGTTCCGGCCAAACTGAACCTAAACCAAACCTGGTATTCAGTAACGAAACAAGATTGGCATTTTGTTTTTCTGAACGGCAACGATATCACTTTTCATTCCAACCGTAAGGCAACTGTAAACAAGGCAAAAGAACTGACCGAAAAATTGAAAAACGAAAATAAGCCCAACTTTCATGAATGGAACGGCGGAATTGGCACGGAGCAATTGAAATGGCTGGAAAAAGAGTTACAAAAAGCGGATGCTTCAAAACGAAAAGTTGCCGTTTTTTGTCATTACCCGCTTCTGCCGTTCGAGGCACATGCACTTTGGAATTCGGAAGAAGTACTTGCCGTTCTATCCGGATATAATTGCGTAAAACTGTATATGAACGGGCATAACCACACAGGGAATTATGCTTTCCAACACGGGATTCATTTTGTGAACCTCAAAGGCATGGTGGAAACCGAAGCTGAAAATGCCTTTTCCGTTATCACACTTTCAGATGAAAAAATTGAAATCCAGGGTTTTGGACGTGAGGAAAGCAGAACATTGTTTTTCAATGCTCCACCAGAGCATGAACCAACTCCCCTTCCATCGAAAAATCGGTAGCAGAAGTAATTTTCACATCCACAAATTGCCCGATTAAACTTTCATCCTCCGACGCGAAACGGATAATCAATTTCCCTTCGGTCAGCGAGGACAAGAAACCTTCTTTTCTGTCGGCACCGCGCACTAAAGCACGAACGGTTTTTCCAACCATGCTTTCATTGAATGGTAAATTGTGTTTCCGCAACTCGTCGGTCAGAACATGCAAGCGGCGTTTCTTTTCATCACTTGGGATATCGTCCACCCAGCGATGGCTCGTGGCGCCGGGGCGTGGGGAATAAATGGCCGTGTAGCTCATGTTGAATTTGAACTCTTCCAGGGCAAGGCGTGTATTCTCAAACTGCTCTTCGGTTTCGCCTGTAAAACCAACGATGACGTCAGTAAATAAAGTGGCTTGCGGAATCAATCGACGAATAGTTTGAACAATATGACGGTATTTTTCCATGTTGTGCTTTCGGTTCATACGCATCAGCACTTTGTCGTCGCCACTTTGCATGGGCAAGTGGATTTGTTTTCCAAGCACCCTGTATTTTGCGATCACCTCGATCACTTCGTCGTTCATGTCGCGTGGATGTGGTGAGGTAAAATACACCCAAAACTCCTTGTAGGAACGTGCACCAAACTCACCAATTTCTTTCAACAATTGTGCAAACGAAAGCTCTTTCCCTTTTTTATCCAAACCATAAGAATTAACGTTTTGTCCCAACAATGTAATCGATTTATACCCCTGGGCGACCAACAACGCTACTTCTGCTATAATATCTTTCGATGGCCGGGAAACCTCACGACCACGAGTATAAGGAACGGCACAGAAGGTGCAAAACTTATCGCAACCGTTTTGAATGGGGATAAAAGCCTCGAAGTTGCTTTGGTAATTGGGTTGAACGGCCCAAAATTCTTCGATGTTTTCGTTGTGCGGATCGATTCCCGTTTTTAAGTGGGTTGGTGTTGTAATACCATATTGGCTAATCAAAGTAGGCAGTTTCGGCAAGTCCTTCATTTGAAAAGTAATGTCGAAAAGCTTTAGGAATTTCTCGTGGTCGCTGGGCAATATACAACCGGAAATGAAGGTGATCAAATTTTTATTGTTTTTCCATTTGTTCCATTTATAGATGCGGGAATACACCTTGTCGATGGCTTTTTGACGCACCGAACAAGCCAGTATCCCAATCAATCCAGCTTCATTTTCATTGTCGGTCCATTCGTAACCCGCCTCGTCGAGCACCGAAATTACGCGCTCGCTGTCCGACAAATTCATTTGGCAACCTAATGTTATAATGTGGTATTTCATTCTAAAAAGTTGGAAGACGGAAGTTGGAAGACCGAAGCCAGAGTGCACAAACCGTCATATTTCTATTTCTAATAAATTATTTTTCTATGAAATGGTGAAATTATAAGTCACCAGCTCAACTTCTATATTTTAAAAACTACAAATATCAAATCTTTTTTCATTTCTCCCAAAGGGGAGATTAAGAGGGGCTTTCCTCCTTCTCCCCTTTGGGGAGACCGAGAGGGGGCTTCAAAAATACACCTCCGAATAAATGTTCGACACGGGCACGCCTTTCGCCGTTAAAATATCGAAGGCTTCGTAAATCATTTCGCTGTTCCCGCACAAAAAACAGTTGGTGTCAGCATCTATTTTTTGTGTGAACAGGAAATCAGTCACCCGCCCGGCAAAATCTCCGCTTTCATCCCCAGAGGTGCAAAGCGTTACCTTTGCAGTATCGAAATCGGCATGATCATAACTCTCGTTTCCAAAGCGAACGCCATGCACGAGGCGATAATCCATTGCCGGATGCGTAAATACAAAACTGTGAAACGGACTGATACCTGTTCCGGTGGCCACAAATAAAAATTTTTGCGATGCAAATGCTTTGGGGTTGAATTTAAAAAAACCAAATGGGCCATCCACCTCAATCTCCATCCCGGGCTTCAATTGTTTTAGCTTTCCCGAAACTTTTCCTCCTTCCACTTCACGCACCAACACTTCCAGAAAATCATCATCTTCACCATTGTAAACGGAATACTCCCGTTGTTCTACCGAGTTCGGATATTTCAAAATAATAAACTGCCCCGTTTGGAACGGCATTCCGTTCCGCTCGAACCTCAACACAAAAGTTGAACCGGTTAAAAACCTGACAGCTATTAATTTATGCGCTTTCAAATCTAAAGACTAATTCTAAATAAAACCGCTGCAAAAGTATAAAACTATTGGAAAGGGTCAAGTTGAATATCGCCTGCTTATTCAATGTATATTGTTTTGGCCTCGGGAGCTTTAAACAAAATAACCAATCGCAATATACCCAAACTGATAAATCCCAAGGCGGCCCAAAATACAATAGTGAAACCGAGAATGTTCGGGTGCCACAAAAGAATGGCTCCGGCAACCATGAGAAAAACTCCAAACCTTACTTGCCACCGCCAACCGGAGGCATTACTGTTTTTCAGTAAAAGCGCATATCGAATGTTTAAAATGCCCCGGAATATCAACCAGGCACTTACAATAAAGGTAATCAGCAAAAGCAGAAAGCGTGGATTGGCGACCAAAAACGCGCCGAGGATTAAATCTAAAACTCCGCTTGTTAATGCCCACCCCCAGTTTTTGTGGATTTCGCGGTTTTTAACGGCAAACCAAACTTCCAGAATACCGCCGATAATAATTAGCAAACCAAAAAACAAACTCAATGTTTTTAAGCTTTCGGAGGGCGAAGTAATCAGCCACACGCCAAAAACAAGCAACAAAATACCTTTTAACAATGCCACCCACCAATTGGGATTTTTCATTTTTTTGTTTAAAGTAGAGTTCATGAGTTTAAAACTTATTAAACGACTATTGCCAACAAATGTTTCGGCAAACTCTTTCTTCATCCACCCGGATAAAACTTTTCGGCCTTAACAATTTCAATTTCACTAAAATAAAAATCCGACAAATCTTCGGTAACTATGCCGTCTCACGAATGGTTGGCTACCGAGTAATAAAAAATATTGTTTATTCACAACATATCGTCATTTTCATATATCAATATCTTTTATTTCTTATTTTAAATTTGTAAATTGTTCCCTCTACTTGAAAATTGGGGTTTTATTATCAAGTGCACATATTGTTTTTTTGAAATGAATCAGGAAAAAATCATACTAAGATCAACAAATCCTCCGAACAAATTAAAATCTTTTGTAGAAGGAATACAGATTTACAACAAGGTTTTTCTACACTATTCAAAATATCCTATTTCGGTTTATTTTAGTTTGCCTCCACCATTTACTTCCATAAATTAAAAAGAGAATCCCAACATTCAGAATTGATATTACCTCCAACGAACGGTTAAAACTTTAAAGGAAACATAACATGAGAATAGCACTTTCCTTATTCTTTGCTTTATTCTTAATCACTCACAGTTTGGTTTGGAGCCAGGGAATTGAAGAAAACCTGCAATTTCTACAAGAAAACACAGAAACCGTAAAAGATAAAAACACGGAATACCAGCAAACTTTCAGCCGCGATCCCGGCAATAATTTATTGCTGACCGTTGCCATTGTTGATGCACGAAAAGGCAAGGAACGCACCCAGTCGGTCAACGCGTTGGATTTGAATCCTTTCCTGATAAAATTTAAACCGGTAAAAGAATTGGTTGAAATAACGGCTAAGGTTAACGGGAGCAAAGAATTGGTGAAGATTGTAGAAGATGGCGAGGTTCAAAGCTACGACGACGAGATGGTGTTTTACGCATCGGGAATAGAGCAAGCCCGTAAGCTTACCGATGCTTTAAAAGCCGTTGCGGAATATGCCAAAGAGAATGCCGCAGAGGTGGTAGCGGTAAGCAACAGCAAACAAGCGCTGCTGGAAGATTTAACTGCAGGGATCACCGATGTATCGCTCAACGACGAAACTTTTGCACAATCCTTCAAATATGATCCCGGGAATAACAACATCGTGACCTTTGAATTGAGTGATGCGGGCGGAGGAAAAGTGGAACAATTCACAGTAAACGCCGCTGATTTGAACGCGCATAAAATAGATTTTATGACCAAACGCGATCAGGTCCTTTTGCCGCTTGTTACAAAAGGGGACAGAAAGCTAATAGCCTATACCGAAAATGGCGAAGCCGGGAATTTTACCAACCAACTGACCCTGCAAGTTGCCTCTATTGAGGAGGCAAGATTATTGGAAGCGCAATTGGAAGTCTTCGTCGCCTTGGCCGAAAATGAAAAGGCTGAAGATTATTCAGCTTATACTTTTGACCAGTGTGCCGGGATTTTGAAAGATGCCGTTACAGATGTTGTCATCAACCAGGATGCCTATGAACAGAAATTCGAACTTCACCCGGAGAATGAACTGATATTCACCTATTCCGTGAAAAGTGTTTCGGATGGAAAAAAACAGGATTGCACGGTGAATGCCGGTGATTTGGGTAAGATACCCGCCCGCTTCGATACCGATAAAAACAGTGTGTTCGTCGAGCTTTTTGTCACCGGCGACCGGGACTTGGTGATGATTAAAACCGAAGGCGAAAAAACGGCTTACGACGACCGCTTGAGAATCAGAGCATCCGACATTGAAGCTGCCCGCCATTTGGCAGGTGTGTTTGCACGGTTCAATGCTCTTGCCATGGAGAAAATGAACAGTTCTGCCGCCTTTTCTTCCGTAGCCGATGCCGAAAAATTTGTGCTCAAAAACATCGGCACGGTGGTAGTGAATACGGATACTTATGATCAATCGATAGAACAAAACACGGATGGTGAA
>CAZNEV010000048.1:0-36843 GCA_964572085.1 uncultured Maribellus sp.
TTTGATGCCTTGTCGTGCCTGGCTGACCAAAGGTTAACGACTGCTGAGTAGTAACCCCTTTTAATATCATTATCCATAAATAATTTATAAAAAGTTTAGTTTGTTGAGCAGACTTTCAGTCCGTCAGCCACCTACTTGATTGTGCACTTTAATTTATAATTCTTTTCTCATTGCATAGTCACATCTATCGGATAAATGTGATGGTTTATAGTGAACAAAACCATATTTACCATACAAAGTTATAGCTTTGTCTAACAATTTGTTTGTTTCTAGAACAATTTCTGAATATCCCAATTCTCTTGCCTTTTTAAAAGCATCATCCATCATTAATTTGCCAAGTCCTTGTCCCTGATAATTATTTAATAAATACATTTTTCTCAATTCACAAGTCTTTCCGTCAATTTTAAAGATTCCATATGAACCTATAATTTCATTCTCCTTTTCTATTACGGCAAACCAACCATTTTTATTAAAATAATAATCTTCTAAATCAGATAAATCCTTGTCTGTTTCATAAGGATTTGTTTTTAATCCATAATCAGACAGTACTGATTTTACTAAATCCATAATCTTGGACTCGTCTTCTTTGTTTGCTTTTCTTAAGTTCAACATGACAATCTATTTTTCTTACTATGGTGCACAGTCGAGCCGGAAAGAGGACTTGCACCTCTTCCCTCTCACGGAACCGTATCCCGATGTTAATCGGGACAGGCTGTGAACCTCTCAATTCATACGGCTCTTCATGTTTAATCAAAAATGTAGCAAGTTGCTACGGATGTACCAATGTCCAATGTGAAAATGGCTGTGATTTTGTCTCGTAATAATTCGTCATTCCTTTACAGGTTGTGAAAAACATTGAAACTAAACATGTTAGCCCCTTCGCTCCGCTGACTTTCATCAGTTTCATCACTACTACGGGCTAATCCGTCCCTATCGTCTCGTGCCATCCTTGCACGTTTGCGTCCTTTTGTGGTCAACAAAGCGACGATAAGTTCTCTTGTCCCATACAAAAGCCTGTGTATAGTTCTTGCCAGCTTTGTCCCGGATGCCCTGTAACCGAAATTAGGTCGTCTGTTACAGTCTATCGCAAAGAAAACCGTTACTCCTTGCTTTTGACATCGTCTAAACCGCTATCAGGACCTCAGTCGCTGATTTACCCTATTCAACTCCTGTACACGCACTTGCGAAAGTCGAGCTTTCGCTTTTCCTTATCGCTCACCACCGCGCCAGTTTCCGGGCACCGCGGCATAGGGTAGTTTGCAAATTGCTCCTAGCTGGCCATTTGCGGAAGGCCTCCTCTTTTAGTTTGTTTGCCATCGGTTGGCCAGTCTGTTCGCTCGGCCTCCACACTTTCTGTGCTTACTCCCTAAAAGTCTTCCATCTTTTGTACAGCATTCAACCAACTTGCGTTGATTGATTCAAGACACACACAGTTGGCAATATGAAACGGTAGGGTTTTCGGCTCTGCTTTTATCCACCGAGGAAAAAGTTGATGCGAGAATGTTTGCTCACAAACCACTGTATTTCAGCTGTTTTACGTTTTTTATGTTCGCATATTTTACAGAAATTATATTGGCATTATTAAAAGGCTATTTACTTTTTGTGTGTTATTTCTCTAACAATTGAATTAAATTTTTCAACCTCTTCCATAATCGGACTATGTGCGGAGTTTTCAAAAGTAAAAAACTTTTTTTGAGGTGCTTTTAACTGTTTATAAAAGTCTTTTGCAATCGAATAAGGTATTTGATAATCATGTATTCCTTGAAAAATATATACAGGTATCTGTATGCTGTCAATATCATTAAACAGGTTTGTATTTATTACCTCAGGCCAAAGATGTTCCAGTGAAAAAATGCTGGCTCTCATAAAATTTATTTTCTCACCAAATGTGTACTCTTTTGTATTGAGGAACATTTTAATTATCGGCCACATTCCAGACATGTCATGGGCTACACCGCCTCCAAATTGAGTCACATATTTTCTTTCAACCATTAAGTAATCTAACCAAACATCACTATTTGAAAGCGAATCAGGAAAACTAATTTTTGAGAGCGCTTCAACAGCATCCTCGTTGTTCTGTTTATTGGCCTGCTCTTTAACCCATTCGAATGAAATTTGCTCTCCTTTATATTGATAACATACCTGGCCGACACCCAAATAAGCATGAAAAAGTTCAGGATGCTGCTGGACGGTTAAAATCCCCAGAAATGAGCCCCATGAATGCCCCATAATATAAATTTTCTCCTGCTTAAATCGTTTAACAAGGATTTCACTAAGCTCACGAGTATCTGATATAAATTGCTCAAGATTCATACTTTCAACTGGAATCTGTTTTGAATAGGATTTACCTGCTCCGCGTTGTTCCCAATAGACCATCACAAAATCATGTTCAATTGCTTGGTTGGTATTTTTCATAAATGCAATTTCTGGATTTCCTGGTCCTCCGTGCAGAAAAAGCATGACAGGTTTGGCACTATCTGCACCACGAATAATAATATACTGTTCTTGTCCGCCGAGCGTCACTTTTTCAATGGTAGAAATACTCCCTTTAAGTGTTTTTCCATTCAAATCAGTAATAGGTTCAGCTTTCCCAGGACTTTTAATCCATAGTAACACAGCAAGTCCTAAAGTAATTACAAGGGTCAGGTTGAAACCTTTGCCAGGCGTAGTAAAACATTTGGTTTTCATGTGTCTATAATTTGTTTTTCAATTGCCATATGGAACTCGCCGAAACAATCATCTTCCTTTGTGAGAAACTATTCTTATGCTCGTTTTATACCATTGCATTAGAATTAGGTGCAAAAACGGATATACATAATTTTATTCCTGACGTTTTACTTTCTCTATATTCCCCACAGGTAACCAATCGTCCATATTTCCAAACTGAGACCTATCAATTTTGAAGGGTTCAATTTTTTCAAAATCCTTTATTGTGATTAAAACCAAGTATCTTTTACCCGAAAATCTTCTTTTTAGCTCTGGGTTTAAAAGTAATTTATCCTGGTTTTGCTCAATAAGTTCAATGGATTGCTCCTCTGTTAACTTTTCCGAATTGAACACATTCTCAACAATGGCCTTCCCTTTCACAAGTCCATCTCCTTTGTTTTCAATGAAAAACAGAACATCGTCTTTATTCACGCGTCCATAAGGCAATTTCCGCCTCATGGCTCCACGAATAATCATCTTTTTCTTTCCATTTATTATATTCTCCAGCTCCTTGGCCTTTGAATCAAGATACACTACATGGTCCATGATATAATCTCCTTTATTTTTCGTTAGGTTTTAATAATTCCTTAATTAGCATGTTTTGAGAAAAACAGTGTCAAAATTTCAGCTAATTCATCAGGGCTTTCTATTGCAGGGCAATGCCCCGTATTTGGAAGAATGTGCAATTCTTTATTTTCAGATGATAAACCGGAAAGTGCATCGTAAATTAATTCGGCATGGCCAAGACCTACTACATAATCCCGCTCGCCTTGAATGACAACAGTTGGCGTTTTAATTTTCGTGAGTTCAGGTTCAATATTGATGTTATTATAAGCGGCATTATTACGAAAGGCCCGGTTCACTGTTTCTGCCTTTTCACCAACCCCGGCATATTCTTCTTCGGTGTATTTCATTAAATTCATTAGGGCAGTATCCTGCAAAACATCTTTAAATGAAATAATCTTTGAAGTATCTGCAAAATAAGCATTAAACCCAAGCTTCGGTGGCACCTCGTGTTTCATCCAATTCACATCGGTATGAAAGTGTTCAAAATTGCTTTTACCAATACGCTTCAGCTCACTAACAATAAATTTGAACTCAATTCTTTTTGAATCAGAAATATCTGTTTGCAATAATTCATTTGCTTTTTTAATTTCATAATCTATTAAAGAATGGTTTTGATAGTTGCTATTTGCCTTGCCATCAATACATGCATACGAATTAATTTTTTCCTGATGCGATAACATATATAGAAAACCATACATTCCTCCCCAGGAACTTCCCATAAGGTTAACCTGTTTTTTATTGTATCTATTCATTAAACTGTCAATCACAATATCCAAATCCTCAATGTACTGTTCTACATTAAGTAGGGCTGTATCTGAACACGCCAACGATTTTCCACATCCGCGCTGGTCGAGGTATGCTATGAGAAACTTATCTTCCAATGCTGGCCCCATCAACTTTATATCTATTCCGGAATATCCGCCGGGACCACCATGCAAATTAATAATCAAGGGTTTCTCCGGATTTCCTCTCATCCTAAGATAAAGCTGTGATTCGGGGACGTTTATCATTAATTCTTCATCAATAGTTTTTTTTGTTGTTTTATTCTCATTACATGAAAAAAGAATTCCAAGCATTCCGATAAAACTGATAATCAAAACTAACTTCGAAACATGCTTTAAAATATATTCTCCTTTTTGCATACCCTTTATTTTTAATTTGTAAATCATTAAACCTTGTTAGGAAACCATTGGTTTTTATAAAAAAAAGTACAAAATGGTCTCCTTTCAAAATTATATACCATGTTTCTCAAAAAAATCAATCAAAATAGCAGCCAACGATTCCGGGCTTTCTATCGCCGGACAATGCCCCGTATTTGGAAGAATGTGCAGTTCTTTATTTTCTTTAGATAAGTTAGAAAGCGCATCGTAAATTAATTCGGCATGGCCAGGACCAACAACGTAATCAAATTCACCTTGTATTACTGCACAAGGAGTTTTTATAGTCGCCAATTCGTTTTCGATGTTTATTTTGTTGTATTCGTCACCATCAAGAAATGCTTGGTTTACAAATGCTGCTTTATCACCCATCTTCAAATATTCGTCTCTTGAATAGTTCATTAAATGAAGCAAGGAGGTGTCATTCAAAACCGCATCCATCGAAATAATTTTTGAAGTATCAGCGAAATAGACATTAAAACCCAATTTTGGCGATACTTCGTGTAGCATCCAATTCACATCTTCATAGAAATTTGTATAATTACGTTGCTTTATTCTTTCCAACTCCTGAGCTATTTCTTCGAGTTCAATTTTACGTTCGCCGGAAATTTGCCCCTTTAACAAATCACTCACTTTTTTAACCTGAAAATCAAGTAAAAATTCGTTTTGATATTCACTATTAACTTTCCCATCAATACAGGCAAATGCATTCACTTTTTTGTTCTCATTCAATAAATAGAGGAAACCATACATTCCGCCCCAGGATGTCCCCATCAGATTTACTTTTTCTTTTGAATAACGGTTTCGTAAGGAATCAATAATTATGTCCAAATCTTCGACATATTGACTAATAGTTAGCAGGGATTTGTCGGTACAGTCAGAAGATTTCCCACATCCGCGCTGGTCGAGGTAAGCGATTAGAAATTTATCTTCCAGCCCTGGCCCCATTAGTTCGATGTCGATACCGGAATATCCGCCGGGACCTCCGTGCAGATTAATAATAATTGGTTCCTCTGGATTTCCTCTTACCCTAACATAAAGTTGAGATTCGGGGACGTTTATCATTAATTCCTGGTCAATATTTTTCACCGAAGATTTTTCCTTGCACGAGATGGATAAAAATATAATCCCTGTTATACATACAATCAGTAGAATTGTGAAGGTTTTTGTTTTACCTGGATTAATTTTCATACTATTAAAATTGTTTGTTTTCAAATGTATAGTATGTATCTCGCCCCGATAAATCGGGGCTCGTTTCATAATACTGTTTTAGTAATTTAAACACGTTTTGAAGAATTCAACGATTTCTTGTTTTACGCTGTCGGGATTCTCATGTCCAATGTTTGAATAGGTTTTAACTGAAGCGTTTACACCTTCATTTTTATAAATGTTCGCACAAGCTTTCCATCTTGTGGGGAGCATTTCTTTACCCAATAGTTCATAAATCAATTCCCTTTCATCCTGATCAAAAGCATCATCATACGGTACCGCATCATTTGCATCCAAAGCTCCCATAAAATAGAAATCTTTGCTTGCTGTTCTTTCTGCTTTTTCAATGTGCCTTTTTAAATCATCGTCTGCGAACCCTGAATTATTTGGTTCTATAATAATAAAAAGTTCTTTTTCATTTGAAATTTTTCCAGGGATAAACAAAAAATAAGGATAATTAAAACCCTTATTTTGGTTTGCTTCTACATACAGAATTTCCCCCTTATTATTACAAGCTTGGATTATTAAAATTACGACCAAAAAAATAAATGTTTTTTTCATAATTCTTGAAAATATTTATTAGGTGCATGTAGTTTTTATTGCTTTCTTTTAATCAATATTACATCAGCTAAAATAGCAGCAATTATCATCATAAAGTCTTGATAGACCCCAAAGTTTATTGCAGCACTCAATCCTATTAATGCCCATAATGAAGGTATTATTAATAAATATTTTGGGAATTTATTATCTGCCAACATTAAGAAACCAAACGTTAATATCGTTGTTGGACATGGAAGTCCTAATGAAATTATTTGAGTTAAAGAATCAACCATGAAATACCCAATTATTGGATAAATAACTAACCCAAATAAAATAAAGAAGTACCCCAGATAATCTTTCGTTTTAGGAATAAAATCAAAAATAAGCCTACCCTTAACAAAAGTGTTAAACAATATTAATAGTCCTTGCAAAATAAAAATTCCGCCAAAAATAAAAGCTGCTTTATTAATTTCAGCAAAAAATCCTATGTGGTAGGCAAAACCCGTCCATAACCATAATAACCCAAGATAGCCCCCTATTAATATATTCTTAAATGAATATTTAGAATGAAGTAAAAATAATCCTACTATTCCCAGCAATAAAATTATCATTTGAAATGGGAACATTGTTGAATTATATTTTTCAAACACATTGAAAAATTGTTCAGTAGTAAAAGGTGTTTTCATAATTCATTTTTTTAATGTTAAACAATCAATTTCATATATAACTGTCAGTGTTTTGTCAGCATGTAAGCATGAAACGTTGCGCAATTCGAAGCACAGACGTATCAGAATGTTGCTGCCGTTGGTTAAATGCTATGTTGTTCAAATTTACGACTTTCTGCGCTATGTTTTATGACTGCCCTCCCTGATATTTGGACTCCCTGTCTTGTAACCTATTGCTATTAAGAATATTGCCTATATTCTATTTTGTTCATATTTCGCTAAGTTAAGTATCCAAGACAAAAAAGTTAGCCAAACTGGTTAGCCCAACAAGCAACTCGCTTCAACGCTTTAGTACCATTACTGTCAACGAATATTCAGGTTCATGACTCAAAAGGCTTCACCGAATGTAATATAAAGTCCAGATGTATCCTTTCCAAAGCCATAATCAAACCTGATATAGGTGGAGTCAGCCTTGTTTATGTTATAACGCAGACCTGCACCCAATGCCCATTTGGTACTGTCAGTTTTTAAGTCCCTTAATCTTGGCATTACATTGCCAACGGCGCCAAAAGCTACGGCAGCAAAACGGCCTGATATCAGTCTCCTATATTCCATTTGTGCCTGAATACTGTTTTTATCCCGAAACCGGCCTTCCAGGTAGCCACGCATAATTATTTCTCCTCCTACCATGCCCATCTCCTCAAAAGGCACATCGCCAGAAGTAAACAACATTAGTGCTTGGAATGCAAGGACTTCTTCGCCCGATTCCCTAAGGCTAAAATATTTACGGGCATCAATCTTATAACTTTGAAAGCTGTACTGACTTTGTAACAAGGGTGAATAAAAAAGGGTTGAGAACTCCAAATAGTGGTTCCGTGTGGGCGTTAAAATGTTATCCCGTTCATCCCAGTTAAAAACCATCCCCAATCCAACATTTGTGCTGCCTTCAGTGCCAGTCACGTCAGGGGGAGCTATGGGTTGGTCGTTTAAATCTTTAAAACTCACCTTGTACATGTGGTTGAATCGCAATTGTGGTCCCAAATAGGTATTTTCTGCGATTCTCTTTAGAATGGTCTGCTTCAATTTAATCATTTGATAATTCACCTTCAATTCATCTTCTTCCAAAGTGCCTGGTCCAACGTCCCAATAGCTTTTAGGGAATTTTTTAAACCCTATTTCTCCTTTCCACATCCATCGCTCATTTGGATATAATACCGTGTATGAACTTGAAAGATTTATCTGTTGGTTCAGGGTGTAGGTGACGGTTAACTGAATATTGGATGGCCGGGTCTCTTCTCCGGCGTGGGCCGGCTTGAATTGTTTTAGTAAGAAACCGCCAAACATGAGCCTTGTATCAGGAGAATAGGCCGCAAAAGGTATAGGTGTGTATTTTGTCCTATAGGACGCTGATGAAAGCGTATCTGTTTCCGGGTTTTGAGCTTTTACCTGAAAGCATAAAACCAGCGAGAAAATTACCAGCAAGAAATATTCAAAGATTAATTTTAATGTTTTCATACTTCCGAGATCTTTAAAAATAACTTATTTATGCCTGCTGCTGTTTCTGATGGGGAAACATGCCGACCACAATAAGACAAGAGCAACCAAAAGCAGTGAACTTCCAAGCCAATTTGCAGCGATAGGAAACACAGAGGAAACAAATAAATAGGACTGATTGATGCTCCAAACCAAAATTGCAATAATCCCTACTGACACTATGATTTGACCCCACCGGAAGCCTCTGTGCCTTTTTGACATCGGAGAAAAATTACGCGTGCCGGAAACCAACCCCTTCGCTAATCGCCATATTTGCCACATCGACCATAAAAAGAGTACTCCGATAAGAGCCCAAAGAATTTTTGTTCCTAATAGTATTTTGCCCATCCCTACCGAAGGAAATGAATTCCATCGAGCCCAATCACTTAATATGTGAGCAAAAAAAGGCCAACTTCGCTGGCTATTGGTCAAAATTACGATTCCGTCGCCTGTTTCTGGGATGGAATGAAAATGGGTCATCCAACCAGAGCCCTGACCCCCGTGTGAAACTGCTTTTTCACCATTAGGCAACCCTTCTATAAAATGCCCCATGCCATAGGAATCAAAAACAATCCCGTAAAATCCGGGTATTTCTGCTTCCGGAGTATAGAGTTGATTGATATTTTGAGCCTTGAGCACATTAAGTCCTGAACTTGAAAAACCTGTCATACCTGCCGAAATAAAGGTTGCAATGTCTTCAACTGTTGAAAAAAGTCCGCCCGCTGCTTTGTCGGGATACACGTAAACAGGAATAGGAGAGTTCTTCGCATCGTATCCAAAAGGAACCGGAGGTTCAAATGATTCGCTCCAGTTAAAGCTGGAATGTTCCATGCCAAGTGGGTTTAAAATTTCCAGCTGCATATATTCCGCAAAATCACGCCCCGTTACTTCTTCTATTAACAGCTCCAACAGATTGAAACCAGTATTGGAATATGAAAAGGATTGACCCGG
Organism: uncultured Maribellus sp.; assembly: GCA_964572085.1. Classification (GTDB taxonomy): domain Bacteria; phylum Bacteroidota; class Bacteroidia; order Bacteroidales; family Prolixibacteraceae; genus Draconibacterium. The sequence continues at coordinate 9,329 of CAZNEV010000048.1, forward strand.
CTCCCTTTCCAAAACGGCATCCCGGGTTAAAACTTCCTTCAGGGAAGGTCTGTTTTCATAGGGCGAGTAACGTACACCAATTGTACCCAGAGGCATGCCCGATGTTTGGCTGAGAAGTTGCCGTATGGTAATGGCCGATGTTTGGAAATTTGATTCAGGGAAAGGCCAGGTTTTCAGGTAATGCACTATGGGCGTATCGAGTTCCAATTTACCCTGCGCTGCCAGCTTCATTACGCCCCATGCCGTGACGGATTTTGAAATAGACTCCACGCGGCAATAGGTCGTGGTAGTCATCTTGCGCTTATTTTCGAGGTCGGCATATCCGAATGCTTTGGCCCATACCATCTTTCCTTTTTGCACAAGGGCAATATTTACTCCGGGGATATCATAAACTTCCATTAAGTTAATAATGCGTTGGTTAAGTTGGACGGTAAACTTATTCAATGAATCGTTTCTGTTTTCCTCTCCCGACGAAGAGTTGCAAGATACTGCTGTTATTGCATAAAAGAGGATCAGTAGGGTCAGAAAGCCAAGCCTCAGCCTGACCATAATATTCCATGCATTTTCACTATCAGTATTCATCTCAATTATAAATTTCACCTGATAATTTCCTTAAAATCGACCAGATTAAAATACATCCTTCACCAGGGCTTTTGCCTTTACCATGCCATCGCCCTTATTTTCAATTAAGTAGAGAACATCATTGATGCTGACAGCTTTGTACGGCAGTTTCCTTCCCATAGCTCCCCGGATAATCATGGTTTTCTTTCCGGATTTAAGATGATCCAATTCCCTGGCCTTGTAATCGATGTAAACTACATGATCCATATTGATTTATTTATTAAAAGGATTAAATGCAGTTGCGCAGATTATTTCCGTAATATTATTTTCACCAACAACTGTGTCCATATCATTTAATCGATAATTTCTTTTCTATAAACGATTTTCTTATTCAGCACATCATATATTTCCATTACTGTACCTTCCTTTTTATACCCATTTTTTTCTACAAACTTTTCAATTGCCGGATATACTTTCATGATGCCAAACAAAATTGATAATTTTCCTTTACTTGGGAATTCGGCAACTATATACTCCCTTTCAGGAAATGTTTTTATGCTTAACCCTTCAGTAATCTGTGTCAATTTGGAACTGTCCTTATCTTCGATAATACAACCGATTTCAGAACGCAACTTGCTTTTTTCCACTTCTTTCGGGTTATCATAGTAAATACCAAAACCTTTGTAAGTCTCAATAGCATAGTCGTTTATTAATGAATAGTAAATCTCATCCATTAGCTTTGCGCTTTTTGCATAATCACCAGTCATTTGTTTATAAACCAGTTTTTCTCCTCCTTGTTTTTCAATCCGACAGGTTACTTTATTAAACCCTCCATAATAAATAAATATAATCGCAACTAAAGCTAAAATCGCTGCAATAATAATCAATGTAATTTTCATGTTTCCTCCTGTTTTTTATGTGATACTTTGTTTTCTTAGCAAGTGGAACAACGCATGTTAGCAACAATTTTTTAATGTTTTCTAAATATTAATACTTCTCCATTATCATTCATAGTAAGTTCAACAACATTATTATTTTTAACGTTAAAAGATACTGCTGTCAAACTGCTGTTGTCTATAAGAAATCTGTTTTCTGCAATTTGAAATAGTCTGGTGCTGTTTATCCTTAATTCATCGTTAACATTAGTTACAACAATTGCCATACTATTCTCATTTCGACGTGTGTAATAACTGCCAATCAATGACTTACTGTTTTTTGTTTTTTGATATTTTTTATTTAAATATTTTTCTTTAACATGTTTAATGAGTTCATTTATAATTAAATCTAAATTAAAGTCTCCATTATTCGAGAGAATTATTATTGCCATCCCAATTTCTGGGATTACCTTGTAGTAGGAACGAAATCCTAAATAGTACCCAGAATGTTGTATTAATTGGGTACTTATTTCAGGTTTTAAATTCTTTTGTGAATTTATGTAATACTTAAATAAATTCTGTGTTGTAGAATAGGCATTCCCCGACCCCCAAAAATTTCTGAAATTAAAATCAGGAACGTAATTAATGGTATTGTTGCGATAATTATACCCAGCGGTATGTCCATTTTCTGGTGAATAGAATTTATACAAGCCGGATTGCAACATCGAGTAAGGCGAAAATATTGTTTCTTTTAGATAATCGTCTAGCGGCGTATCTGTAAGTTTCTCAATTATATGGGCAAGAATCAAAAAATTTGAATTTGAGTATGAGACCTGACTCCCAGGTTTAAAGTCGAGTTGTTGAAATGAATTTATTAAATCAAACAATTCGGTTGTTGAAGTCGTGTCTTTCAATTCATTAGGTCGATTAAAATGTGGAATACGGTTATGTATGTCTGGAAGACCTGACTTATGGTGTAGCAAATCTGATATTGTTATGCTGTCTGCAAATTTGATACAATCACAATATTGGGCTAAAGTATCATTTAATGATAATGTTTGACTATCTGTTAAGCATAATACTGCTTGTTTTATAAATAATTTAGTAATTGATGCTATTGGAAAAATTGTGTTTGAACTGTTCTTAATCTGCCCTTTTTTGTCTGAAAAACCATATGCATTATCAACGATAATACTGTTATTAATGGCAAAAAGAATGGCACCTGAAAAATTATTATTTAAGGCAATTTTATTAATAGCTTTATCTATATCTTGTGGTTGACAAGAGACTGTAATTGATGCAAGTAAAGTCAATAAAAATGCTTTCATCTTTTATAAATATAGCCGTAATTTATAAAAAAAATATTCGCTAAACTATATTATAGTGAAGTTAAATTTTAGTTTACTGTACCTGATTATTGCGGTAATTATTCACAGCTTTTCTCAGTAAGTTTTCCAGATATACATCCTCGCCAAAAGCCTCATTTTTCCAGCCTGGCATTAACCGGTCGAGAATTACTGCCTGCAACATTCCTCCATAATAAAAGCGACTTTCGCCAGGACGGTTCGCTGCCCTTTTTACTTCTGCTATTTGCCGGCTAACATATTTCGACCAAGTTTTATAGTTTTTAAATCCTGATATTTTTCTAATCCCATCAATTGGAGAATAATCTTCTTGTTTCTGTGCAACTAAGCCAATTTCCAATTCGGCATATTTAGCAAGTCCTTCTATCCATTCCCTTTTTTGTTCATATTGAATCATCTCGGGCGGAAGGTTTGCATTTGTTCTGCGTTCCCTGCGTTTGTCAATGAACTCAGCAAGCAATTGTTTGGAAGTTTCATCGTTTGTGGCAGTATAAGCTTCAAGCAACAGATTGGTTTCTTCCACCCATCCCTTAGTATTTGCCGCTTCATCCCATGGATAATCTGCAGAAAGACGGCTAGCATTTTCACACGCAGCAAACTTCTCATAAACTTCATTTCCCTGAAAAGCATGGAAGGCTTCATGTGCCATCCCACCAATGTACGTTTCGGGTTTTTCCATCAGCATGTGCCAAAAGAGCCTGTAGGGAAAAATGGCATTCAACACAGGTGGAAGTTCATTTTTAAAACCCCTGTAAAACTGGACCGCTGCATATTCTTTCGTTTGCATGGTGGCCACCCAGTTGTCTCCTACTTTAACCGTAAAGTTTTCAGGTGTAATGTCTGGATTGGGTAATGCCTGACGATAGTAAGGTGTGCCATTCAACATGTCTGTTTTAACCATCTCCCAATCACTGCCCCGGTGTTCTCCGCCCGGCATTTTGTACCATCCGGACGCTGGATTGGACATACCGATTAAAAAAGCATATTCTTCATTATAAACGATTACAGGAATGGGTAAATCGCCCCATCCGGGCCATACTTCGTTTCCCAAATTTCGACGCAAATTCACTGTTTCCGCTATGTATGTCTTTTCCTCTGATGACAGATGTTCAACAACCCTTGATTTAACGGGAAGGCTAAGATTATACAAGTCTGAAATAATTGCCAGTGCAATAATTGAGAGTAATCCCCATTTTATCACTTTAAGAATTAAGCGAAATGTTTTTTTTATAGTTTTCATAAGTGCCTTTTTAAAATCGATTTAATTGAAATTGTATTTAATCTCTTTAATCTGAAGCTTCAACCAGGTCCAGTCGCCTTCATCCAGTTTCCAGGTAGCGGTCATTTTTATGGGGATTTTCACGCCATTCATAACCGCATGTTCGTTCACGTCAATTACCCATTCATAACGTGAAGCATCGGGCTCGTTGCCTTTGTAGCGGAGGGCGCTGTATCGAACAAAGTCACCATTTTCGTTGAAATGGAAAGTCCCCGAACCTTTTGTTCCCTTGTAATCCATCGTTGCTTTTGCCGAAAAAGCATCAATTTCCTCCCAGCTTATGTGCGGGCTCAAAGCGGCAGTTGGAAACCACACGATTTCGCCTAAATACCGCTGCAGTGTTCCTTCGTCCATTTTTACTCCTTTTTCGTTTACAATATTCAGGAGCGAAAACAATTTTATTTGCATTTCCCCTTTACCGTCAACAAACTTATCCCGTCCTGCTATTTTGATAAATGGTGACATGTTCATTTTCACTTTCCAAACAAACGCAGGATTTTGAATGGAAAAATATTGTTCGGCAGTGGCATCGTTCCACTTTTCCTGTTCGGGTTTCATTTTCATTTGGGCTTTTTGACTCAGCCAAACAGAATGGATTTCTTCTTTGCCCACAACGCCCGAAACTTTCAACCATTTTGCAACAGGCGATGGCAGTTCAGTGAGTTGTTCTGTTGTAACTATTGAAGTTTGAAAACCAGCGGTTTGCTCAAAAATTTGTGCTATTTCATTCGCAACTTTTTTGTTGAAGGCAAGCTGGGACAGGGAAAATCCGGCAACCACTAAAATGATTACGTTGGGAATGGTTGCAAACTTCGCGTCCTTCCAAACCAAAATGGTAAGAAATGTGGAAAAAATAACCGCAAGAATTGCCAGAATGCTCCACCATTGGTATCTGGTGAGACAGGCAATGCCGGAAATGACAAACAACACGAAGACCAATAGCCAGGTTAAACCGGCAGTTTTTGAAATATTTACCGAAAGTTGCTGAATAGGAGCTAAATTAAATGCTTTTACAAAACCCAGCAAATGGATTGCCCCATGTAAGAAGATAAGTGTTGAAAATAGGTATTTCATCTCATTTTTATTTAAACCGGTACCGGATACCCCCTTTTACAAAACTTGAGCCCGGTGTTTCAAATGTCTTCTGATTGTAATAATCCTCATAAATCTGCGAGCCACGGTACGCATCGACATAAAATCCTAATTTTGAGCCATTCTCAAATTCCACGGGATAAGCCGAAATCCCGAACAATCCTCCACCCGACAAACTATTGATTGAATAATCGGGCAATGTCCCGCTGCTACTGGCCGACACAAAATTTAATTGTCCCATCAACCCAATTTTTAATTGTATTTCTGCACTTGTTAAAATTGTTTGCAATACGTTAAAATTGTAGCTTAGAGGCACCATCAATTGATTTACGTTTAACTCCCGAACACCAACAAACATATTTTCCTGATGTGCAAAACTGAATGTTTGGACGTTAAACATATAATCCAATCCGCTTTCAACTTCGCCATACTTTAGCGGTTTATTTAGGTGCACCCCGGCATTTACACCTAATTTTGTAGCCCCCGAGAAAGCATCAACAGGGTTTTCATCAGGAGGATTTGATAAAACAGTTAAATCGGTATTTTCGGTTATGCCTCCTTTGTTAATTCCTGCCTGAAAGGAATATTTTATTGCACGCTGGCTTTTTTCGGTGACTACGCAGGAGTTCAATACAAATCCTGTTAGAACAATTAGAACAATTTTTTTCATTTTGTATAAGATTTAAATGCGTTTGAAAAACAACTCTTTTTCTGTGATTAGTAAATAGACGGAAACGATAAGGAGCAATCCGGTTTGAATAACTTTGCTCATGGGGTGCGTTGCAAAAATTTCGTTAAAAAATCCGGCAGTAATGTGAAATACAACCGTCAACAAGATATTCCGGTTTGTTTTGTAATACAGCCAGTTCAGAATAAGAACAAACGGCACCATGCTAACTACAAAATTGAGTGAATATAAGCAACCCGATTCTACCAAATTACTATGGTAATAACCTTTAATAAACGATAATGGAAAATGCCAGAATGCCCAATAAACGGCAAATATCATGGAGGCATTGAACAAATTGAAACGCGAAACAAGGCTGTCAGTGCCGTATGAATGCCATGCCAACTCCTCAAGCATTGGAGCTGCTATCAACAAAAACCAAACAGGAAATAGGGCAGAGGTAAAGGAAAATGAGCCCCTCAATTCAAACTGGCTTGTGCTGTATCCAAAAAACAGCGATATCGCCTGAGCTGCCAGAATGCTAAGCAGCATCAAAAAAAATGCAATAAGAATGTATTCCCGCTTTATGCTTCTGAAATTGAAAAAACGACCTAAAAAATCTTTTCTAAGTTCTTTGTTGGGCAGCATAAAAAAAAGTGCGATAACTATCGGGGCAAGTAATCCGGCCAAACTGCATAATCCGGTAGCCCATTCGAGCGTTCGTGTATAGGGTGTTTGATGACTTAACCAGGCACTGATAAACCAGAACGACCACGGAATGGCAATGCATAAAAAATAAAAAACAAACGGATTTTTGTACTGCTTGATAATTTGATTTTTTTGCTCTATTGAATTCACGATTAAACTTTTTAATGAATTATTCGGAACAAAGTAAAATCAAATGCAAAAGGCAATCGCTCAAACTTATAGGTATAGACTTACAAGGAGTCCAAACCTGTAAGTTTGTACCATTAACAGTCAGTTTATTAACAAATTAAACGTTTTGATGCTTTTTGAAAAAAGAAGGTGAAAATTATGTTTCCGAATCTTTTTGTACCTGTTTCGATAAGTATTGGGACGGCGTTAGCCCTTTTTGCTTTTTGAAGATAGTGTTGAAAGACGATTTGGAATTGAAACCTGAATCGAGTGCCAAAGCAAGCAGTGAGAAATTTCTATTTTTGTTGGCGTTTTTTAAAAATTCCTCCACACGGTATTTGTTCACAAAATCGTGAAAATTAACCTGCGCCTGTTGGTTGATTATCTGCGAGAGCTGATTTGACGAAATTTCAATTATTTGAGCTAATCCTGACAAGCTAAGTTTGGCATCCAGATAAGGCTTTTCTTCAGCCATAGTTTCTATCAGTTTTTGATACAACTCAGCGGCAACATGTTTTCCGATACCTGATTTTTTATATTTTTCAATCGGTTCCGGTTTTTCTGTGTCTGCAATTTCCGACACTGGATTGTTTGTGAAAATATTTTCTTGTTTTATGCCAAAATATCCGATGTAAAATACAAACCCAATGATTATCAGGTAAATAATATAATCGGCATTAAATGTAAACCGGACCCCAAACGCATCGCGCAGTATATAAATTATTGTTGCAGACAAAAACACCAGCCCGATACTCAAAATGCAGTTACGCAACCACCTTATATTTATCCCTTCACTGTAAGAAAAAAAATTGTCGATTTTCCGCTGGTGTTTAATCGTAAGTCGGTATGCAAGAACGGAGTAGCTTATTCCTGAAACTAGAATTGCAATCAATAAAACCAATGCGAACACGCTGTAATCCTGTATTTCTCCTCTGTCTATCATCCGTTTTTCTTCTGCGGTGTAAAAGAAAAAGAAGTTAAACATGTACAGATAGGCTGCCACTGCCGGCGCAAAATGCAGATAATCTATCTTGCGTATTTTCCGGTCGTTACGCAAAGAATAGAGCGTATATAAAAATAGCATTGGCCCGTGAAGCAAGGGAAAAGGAACGGTGGTTCCAATAAGATGTGGGTATATCTCCCAGTATCCTATCTGATAATAATAATAACCCAAAAGATGAATGCCGATAACAGTAAGCCAAACAGACAGAATCTTATCCGATAATGCCTTTTGCTTTTTTGTTAGAAGCAGAAAAACAATAAAGAAAGACAAAAATATACCACTGATAAAGATTACTTCCATAATAGTTTCTGATTTTTTCACTTATTTAGGTGAAAAACATCGTAGCGATGAAAATTACATATTCTTCGGAAAGAATCAACTCTTTTGGCGGGATAAATTTCGCCGATCACATTATTGACAACCCTTGGGTTTATATATGCCAGCAATATAATATCAGTCAAAATTTACCCGACAACAATGATTAAGGCTTTCAAAAATTTATTCATATTGGAGGTTGAAAGCCTACAAAGCGTTTCCTTTTTAACAAATTACCGGACTTTGGGCCAAAGGTTTCACCTCGCAAGAAAGCCCGATTTTCAGGCAATTATTTCCCATGGTTCCAGCCTTGAGCCGTAAGAGGGATAGCCGCTCCGGTTCCGGTAATTAAATTCACTCCTTCCGAAGCTTCCGTCATGTGCCCGATTACCGTAAAATCAGGGTCATTTTTAATTTTATCAAAGTCACCGATGGGCAGTGTAAAAAGCAATTCGTAGTCTTCTCCACCGTTTAAAGCGGCTACTAAAGGATTAATATTCAGCTCTTCTGCCATTTGCTTGGTCTGCTGGTCGAACACAAGTTTTTCCTCATACAAACTACAACCAACCTTCGAATTTTTGCACAGATGATGAATTTCGGACGAGAGCCCGTCAGAAATATCGATCATCGAAGTGGGTTTGATGCCTATCTTTTTGAAAGCCGCAACAATGTCCACCCGCGCTTCGGGTTTCAACTGGCGTTCCAGAATATAATCGTAGCCTTCCAATTGCGGCTTCATGTGTTCGTTCACTTTGAACACTTCATTTTCACGTTCCAGCAATTGTAAACCCATGTATGCACCGCCCAAATCGCCCGTAACGCAAAGCAAATCGCTTGGTTTTGCACCACTCCGCAGCACTGCATTTTCTTTTTCCACTTCGCCCAAAACTGTAATGCTGATAGTAAGTCCGGTGAGCGAACTTGTGGTATCGCCTCCCACCAAATCTACCTTATAATTAGCGCAGGCAAGGTGGATTCCTGCATACAATTCATCCACGGCTTCCACCGAAAATTTGCCCGACAAAGCGATGTTCACCACAATCTGTTTCGGTACGGCATTCATGGCACAAACATCGGAGAGGTTCACCACTACCGCCTTGTATCCCAGATGCTTCAGCGGCATATACATCAAATTAAAATGCACCCCTTCGGTTAATAAATCCGATGACACAACAATTTGTTTGTTGCCATAATCCAGTATGGCCGCATCGTCGCCCACACCTTTAATTGTGCTCTTATTTTTCAGTTGAATATTTTTGGTGATCCGCTCAATCAGCCCAAATTCGCCCAATTCGGAAATGCTCGTTTGTTGTGTTTCTTTATTCATTGTTAATTTCGGACAAAAAGGTATTGTACCTTTGGTTTGAACCCACAAAAATACCTATACTTTGCTATCTTTGCAACGATTTGTTAAACAGTGCCTGCAAACTGTTGTTTATAAAGAAAACGCAATGGTAGAACAACAAGAAATATTAGATAATCTTACAAAAAGCGACTACAAGTACGGCTTTGTAACGGATATTGAAACGGATATAATTGATAAGGGGCTGAACGAGGATGTAATCCGCCTTATTTCAACAAAGAAAAACGAACCCGAATTCATGCTCGATTTCAGGCTCAACGCCTATCGGAAATGGGAGAAAATGAAAATGCCAAATTGGGCTTATTTAAAAATTCCGCCCATCGATTTTCAGGCAATCAGCTACTATGCTGCTCCTAAAGTAAAACCGAAGTTAAATAGTTTAGACGAGGTGGACCCGGAATTAATCGACACGTTCAATAAGCTCGGCATTCCATTAGAAGAGCAAAAATTATTGGCCGGTGTGGCGGTAGATGTGGTGATGGACAGCATTTCAGTAACAACTACGTTTAAAGAAACATTGGCCGAAAAAGGAATAATTTTCTGTTCATTCAGCGATGCAGTGCAGAAATATCCCGACTTAGTGAAAAAATACCTTGGCCAGTCTGTTCCCATTGCCGACAATTATTTTGCAGCACTCAATTCTGCGGTGTTCAGCGACGGATCGTTTTGTTACATTCCGAAAGGTGTGAGATGCCCCATGGAATTATCAACTTATTTCAGAATTAACGCGGCAAACACCGGACAGTTTGAACGCACGCTGATTATTGCCGACGACGACAGTTACGTCAGCTACCTCGAAGGTTGTACGGCTCCTTCGCGCGACGAAAATCAGTTACATGCCGCAGTAGTGGAAATTATTGCCTTAGACCGTGCTGAAGTAAAATACTCGACCGTGCAAAACTGGTATCCTGGTGATAAAGAAGGGAAAGGCGGAGTTTACAATTTCGTCACAAAACGCGGAATTTGTCGTGGTGTTGCTTCTAAAATCAGTTGGACCCAAGTGGAAACCGGTTCGGCAATCACCTGGAAATACCCAAGTTGCATTTTGCTGGGCGACAACTCAATCGGCGAATTCCATTCGGTGGCGGTTACCAACCATCATCAACAGGCCGATACGGGGTCGAAAATGATACACATTGGGAAAAACACCAAAAGCACAATTATCTCGAAAGGGATTTCTGCCGGGAAAAGCAACAATTCCTATCGTGGCTTAGTAAGAATATTGCCCAATGCTAAAAACTCCCGTAATTTTTCGCAGTGCGATTCGCTGCTTCTCAATGATACTTGCGGAGCGCATACTTTCCCCTATATTGAGGTGGCCAATAAATCTTCGATTGTTGAACACGAAGCAACTACCTCGAAAATCGGTGAAGACCAAATTTTTTACTGCAATCAGCGCGGAATCGATACCGAAAATGCAATCGGCATGATCGTTAACGGCTACGCAAAAGAGGTATTGAATAAATTACCGATGGAATTTGCCGTAGAAGCACAAAAACTCTTGCAGATCAGTTTAGAGGGTAGTGTGGGGTAAAGCCCCCTTTAATTCCCCCGAAGGGGGAAGACAAGAACGAGTAATTTGAAATGAATAAAATAAAATCTAAATATTAACAATATAAAGCTTTCTGTAAACCTCTTGTAAAAAGGAATGATTGCAGGAAGCTTTCTTAACTCTCCCCCTTGGGGGAGTTGGAGGGGGCTTTATTATGCTAAAAATAAAAAACTTATACGTTTCAGTAGAAGGACAAGAAATCCTGAAAGGAATTAACCTGGAAATTAAACCCGGAGAGGTTCATGCTATTATGGGCCCGAACGGTTCGGGAAAAAGTACCCTAGCCAACGTGCTTGCGGGAAAAGAAGAGTACATAATCACTTCGGGCGAGATTACTTATCTTGGTGAAGACTTGCTGGAAAAATCTCCAGAAGATCGCGCCAAACAAGGATTGTTTTTAAGTTTTCAATATCCTGTTGAAATCCCTGGGGTTCCGATGGTTAGCTTCCTGAAAACTGCCGTGAACGAACAACGGAAATATCGTGGCGAGAAAGAGTTAACAGCAGGCGAATTCTTGAAATTGATGCGCGAAAAAATGGATTTAGTTGATTTTCATGCGCAACTTACCAACCGTTCGGTAAACGAAGGGTTTTCGGGAGGGGAAAAGAAAAAGAACGAGATTTTTCAAATGGCAATGCTCGAGCCTATATTAGCCATTCTGGATGAAACGGACTCGGGGCTTGACATTGATGCATTGAAAACGGTGGCACATGGCGTAAATGCCCTAAAATCACCGGAGAAATCCACGATTGTTGTTACACACTATCAACGGCTTTTAGAATACATCATTCCTGATTATGTTCATGTTCTGCAGCAAGGCAGGATCGTGAAATCGGCTGGAAAGGAACTTGCTTTTGAGCTGGAAGAAAAAGGCTACGAATGGATTACAAAATAAAACAGGAATTAAGATGAGTGTTTTACTTGAAAAAGCGGATTTATCGCTAAAATATATTGCCCACTACAACGATGTTAAAGAACAGCTCTTCCAAAGCTCACCGGACGTTTTAAACGCACCCCGGGCGAAAGCTTTTCAGGAATTTGTGAAGCAGGGCATACCAACGCGAAAAAACGAGAATTACAAATACACCAACCTGCATCCTCAGTTTTCACCTGAATTTGATTTTATACATCAAAAGGAAGAAACAGATGCCGATTTGAATGAGGTTTTCCGTTGTGACGTCCCACAACTGAACACCCACCTCACTTTGATGTATAATGGCTGGTATTACGAAAGAAATCTCGGCTCCAGGAATTTGCCCAATGGCGTAATCCTCGACAGTTTGGAAAATGTTGCACGAAACAATCCTGAACTGGTCCGGAATTATTATTCAAAAATAGCCAAACCTGGCGAAGATCCGCTTGTTGCATTGAATACAGCACTTGCGATGGACGGATACTTTCTGTACATCCCCAAAAATGTAAGCATCGGAAAGCCGATTCAGCTCATCAATCTTTTAAAGACGGAAGCCAACTCCTTCGTAAGCCAACGAAATATTATTGTTGTGGAACCGGGAGCTAACGTTCAAATTGTGGTTTGCGACCATACTTTAAATTTGCAACAGTATCTGAGCAATTCGGTAACTGAAGTTTTTGTGGGCGAAAATGCAAACTTTGAGTACTATACGCTGCAAAATCAGCATAACAATACTACCAGCTTAAATTCAATATTTATTCAACAGGAGAGAGATTCGAAAGCGGCAACACACACCATGTCATTGCATGGCGGCCTCATCAGGAACAATCTGGAATTCTTCCTGAACGGCGAAAACGCCGAAGCTCACATGTATGGAATGGCTTTTTTGGACCGAAAGCAACACGTGGATAATTTCACTAAGGTGATTCATGGCAAACCACATTGCGAAAGCAACCAGATCTACAAAAACGTTCTGGATGACCAATCAACCGGGGCATTCTCTGGGCAGATACACGTACTTCGCGACGCACAAAAAACCAATGCCTTCCAGCGGAACAACAATTTATTATTGACCGACCAGGCAGCGATGCACACCAAACCACAATTGATTATTGATGCAGACGATGTGAAATGCAGCCATGGCGCAACAGTGGGGCAAATCGATGAAGAAGCTATGTTTTATTTACGCAGCCGCGGAATCGATAAAGACAAAGCACGGATGATGATGATGAACGCGTTTGCATATGAAGTGGTGGAACAGATAAAAATAGAAGCTTTGCGCGACCGCATAGAAGAATTGATAGAAAAGAGACTAAAAGGTGAAATTGCCCTTTGCCATGACTGCGCATACAATTGCTATAGTTAGTCACTCATGAATTATAACATCACAAAAATACGCAGCTATTTCCCCATTCTTCGACAAGAAATTTACAACAAACCTCTTGTCTATCTCGATAGTGCAGCTTCGGCACAAAAGCCCATTCAGGTTTTAATGAAAGAAGAACGACTGCACAACGATTATTACGGCAACATACATCGTGCGGCACATTTTATGGCCGATAAAGCCACAATAGATTTTGAAGGCGTTCGTGATAAAGTTCAACAGTTTATTCATGCCGAATTTCGCGAGGAAATAATTTTCACCAAAGGCACTACCGAAAGTGTGAATTTAGTAGCCAATTCCTTTGGCGAAAGATTTATATCCGAAGGGGACGAAATCATCGTTTCCGAAATGGAACACCACTCTAACCTTGTGCCCTGGCAAATTATCGCACAACGCAAAAAGGCAAACGTGGTTAAACTGCCGTTTAATGATTCGGGTGAACTGGAAATCGAAAAGCTCCCGGCTTTAATGAATCACAAAACAAGGATCATTGCAGTTGCCCATGTGTCGAATGTGCTCGGAACCATTAATCCGATTGCTGAAATAATAAAAATTGCTCATCAAAACAACGTTCCCGTTTTTGTAGATGGTGCGCAGGCCATCCAGCATCTCGCGGTTGACGTACAAGCGCTGGATGCTGATTTCTACGCCTTTTCAGCACACAAAATGTACGGACCAAACGGTGTAGGCATCCTTTACGGGAAAAAGAAATGGCTAAGCGAAATGCCTCCTTATCAAGGGGGCGGCGAAATGATTTCGGAGGTAACCTTCGAAAAAACCACTTATAACGAACTGCCCTATAAGTTTGAAGCAGGAACGCCCAATATCACAGGTGTAATTGCTTTTGGCGCTGCTATCGATTTTCTAAACGAAATCGGACAGAAGCATATACAGGCATGGGAACATCAATTGCTAACCTACGCCACTTCAAAACTAAAGGAAGTTGAGGGGTTGAAAATTTATGGCGAAGCCGCAGAAAAGTCAAGCGTGATATCCTTTAACATCGAAGGAATTCATTCCTACGACTTGGGAATGTTGCTTGATAAAATGGGAATCGCCGTTCGTTCAGGACATCTATGTGCCGACACGGTGATGCAGCATTTCGGAATTCAAGGTTGCCTCCGGATTTCGTTTGGGATGTACACAACCAAAGAAGAAATCGATACCTTTATTGCTGCATTGAGAAAACTGAAAAAAATGTTTTAACAAAAAAACCGCCCGATATGAGCATCGAAATAGTTCAGCAGGAAATAATAGAAGAATTCTCGCTTTACGACGATTGGATGGACAAATACGGCTATTTGATTGAACTGGGGAATGATCTAAAAGATTTGGATCCTGCAGAAAAAAATGACCGGAATTTGATAAAAGGTTGCCAAAGCCGCGTTTGGTTAGTGGCCGATTACCACGACGGCAAGATATTTTTCAAGGGCGAAAGCGATGCAGTAATTGTTAAAGGCTTGGTTGCATTACTGCTCCGCGTAGTTTCGGGCAGAACCCCCGGCGAATTGATTGAAAACGATTTACACTTTATCGATGATCTGGGATTGAAACAACACCTCTCGCCAACCCGTTCCAACGGACTGCTGGCCATGGTAAAACAAATACGTTTGTACGCTGTTGCATATAAAAAAATAGAAGGAGAAAGATTGAAGTGATGGATAAAAGAATCGACTTGATAATAAATAACCTCAAAGAGGTTTACGACCCTGAAATACCAGTGAATGTTTACGATTTGGGCCTGATCTACAACGTGGATGTGGACGAACAAAACAAGGCCAATATTTTAATGACACTTACGGCTCCGGGCTGTCCGGTTGTGGATATTATAATAGACGACGTTACAGCAGCTGCCTACGCCGTGGAAGATATAGAAGATGTAAACGTAGAACTTACCTTTGAGCCTCCGTGGGACAAATCAATGATGAGCGAAGAAGCCCGTCTGGAATTGGGATTCTTCTAATCCTCCCTGCTTTAACATTCAGTTTGCGATAACTTAGTTTTCGATAATCCCCGCTATCCGATTCATCCATTTGTTTCGGCCGTCATTATATTACCTTCAATTTGCAACTTTTAAAATAATGGCTTATTTTATAACTTTGTGGCAAACAATAAAAAAAGCAAAATGAAAAAAATGAGTTTTACAGCAATTATCGAAAAATCAGATGACGGTTTCTATGTAGGACAGGTTCAGGAATTCCCAGAAGCCATATCACAGGGAAAAACCATCGAAGAATTGAAAAATAATTTGCTCGATGCTTTGCAACTGGTCATAGATTATCAAAGGGAGCCAACCACAGCCTTTATGAAAATAAAAAAAACGGAAGTATTTCAGCCGTGCCGAGGCATTCCGAACTATCAAACAATATGTGTAAAATAATTTGCAAACAACTTCAAATCCCGCTAATCTCTTAATCCTTTGCCCCTCCAGTAGCCGCCCAAACTACCCCCATTTGCTCCCTGTTTTTTTTGTCGAAATGTGAACGTAAATCATAGTTTCCTTAATGTTTGAGTGGTCTAAAACCCGCTGCAAAGTTGCAACATCGCTCGTTTTGCCAAAAACAAAGTGGTTAACGCCAAAGACTGGTTAATTATCGGCTGTTATATCGGCCAAAGAGTTTCCGACCTACTTGTACATAAAAATCATTACCGGCCATTCAACCGAATCGCAGTTTCTGGAATACATCGATAAAACTCAAAACGATTATGTAATATAACTTGCTGAATAGTGGAGCAAAGAAACCCAGAAGGCCAATAAGAACCTCAAATGAAGGTCTTATCCAAAGCAAATTGAACTATAACTCTACCTAAAACTATTTTAAGGGTTAAAACCCTTTTGGTGGAGTCTTTTTTTACCCCAGGCTTAAGCCTGGGGCTAAACAATCGCCGTTTAGACAGGCTTTAGCCTTTAATTTAAGCCTCTTAGGTAAATAAACGGACATTCATATTGAAATTAGTATTAAACCTAAGTATAAATCATAAATAACGGCTTATTTTATAACTTTGTGGCAAACAATTAAATATTTCAACAATGACAACAATAACGATTAACGAAAACACGGCCAAAGGAAAGAAGTTGCTTGAGTATTTAAAAGAATTTAAAAACGAGAAATTCATAACCTTCCACAACCAGCCCAACGAAACCACAAAAAAAGCAATACAAGAGGTAAGAGCGGGGAAGGTCACAAAAACAAAAAGCGTTAACGACTTGATGCAGCAACTAAAAGCATGAATTACACGCTTTCATTTAGCACTCAATTTAAGCGCGATTTTAAACGTACCCAAAAACGGGGATACGATATTGAAAAAATAAAGGCTGTTTTTCTTATGCTCGAATCCGATGAAACATTCCCTACAAAATATAGGCGGCACAAACTAAAAGGGAACTATTCCGACTGCGAAGAATGCCACATCGAACCCGACTGGCTTTTAATTTGGCATACAAACCAGCAATCTAACGAAATTGAATTAGTGAGGACTGGCATCCATTCTGATTTATTTTAACAATATCCTAAACTCTAACAACCACCTAAAAATCCTCATTTTTCTTTTTACTTTTTTCCCTCTGGACATAACCTATGATTACTTTTATACTATAGTGGTATGTAATTCACCGTGACTTGGCAACATCGTTCGCAATGGCAAATGAATCACCACAAAAATCCAAACCCCGCGCCACTAAACGCAAAGCGGCGGCGATCAATATTTTGATCGCCGCCGCGAGTGGTGCCACCTGGAATTGAACCAGGGACACACGGATTTTCAGTCCGTTGCTCTACCAACTGAGCTATGGCACCTTTTTAAATTTTGGTGCTGCAAAAGTAAACATTTTTTTATATTCGCAAAAAATTAATCAACTTCCCGACAAAAAAATCAAAGGCTTACGCCGTTTGTGTTCGTTTTTCTTTTTATACTTTTGCCGCCCATTGATTTATACACATGACAGAAACCGAGTTCCTGACACATATACTTCCAAACGGCATCCGGATAATTCACCACCCTACCCTTTCGCCGGTTGGGCACCTCGGTGTGCTAATTAACACCGGCTCGCGCGACGAGGAAATTGATGAACACGGCCTGGCCCATTTTATCGAACATTCTGTTTTCAAAGGCACAAAAAAACGGCGGGCCTACCATGTTTTGAGCCGTATAGAGGACGTTGGCGGCGAACTGAACGCCTACACCACCAAGGAAGAAACCACGCTGTATTCCACTTTCCTGAAAGAAGACTACGGGCGGGCAGTTGAGCTCCTGAGCGACATCTTATTTAACAGCGTTTACCCGCAGAAGGAATTGGACCGGGAAAAGGAGGTCATTGCCGAAGAGATAAATTCTTACAAGGATTCACCTTCCGATTTAATCTTCGACGAATTTGAAGAATTGGTTTATGATGGACACCCGATAGCGCGAAACATCCTGGGCACAACCCAAAACATAAAACGTTTTAACCGCCAGGCTATTTTGAATTTTATAGGTAGAAACTACCATACCGACCAAATGGTGATCAGCTCGGTAGGCAATATCCCCTTCGCGAAACTGGTAAAGTTCACCGAAAAACATTTTGGGAATATCGAAGCCAGGCATCGGACGGAAAAACGCAAGCCATTCGAAAATTATATTCCTACATCAAAAACGATCCACAAAGACACGTTTCAAACCCACTGTATAATCGGCAATATTGCCTATGACGTGCAGCACAAAGACCGGGTGCCCATGGTTTTGCTGAACAACATTATCGGGGGACCTGCCATGAATTCGCGATTGAACCTGTCCTTGCGTGAACGCAAAGGCATGGCCTACAACATCGAGTCAGGCTACACGGCCTATACCGATACGGGACTGTTCAACACCTACTTTGGCACCGATAAAGAGAATTTTGAAAAAGCATTGGCTGTGGTTCAGAAAGAGTTTAAGCTCTTGCGCAATACAAAATTAGGGGGAGTTCAACTTAGCAAAGCAAAAAAACAGCTCATCGGCCAGATTGCCGTTTCCACCGAAAGTCACGACGATTTAATGTTAGCCATTGGCAAAAGCTATTTGTTGTATAACAAAGTGGATCCAATACAAAAGGTCTTCAAAAAGATAGAAGAAATCAGTGCGGAAAAATTGCTGGAAGTAGCCAATTTGGTGCTTGAAGAAAAGAGAATGAGTACACTTGTTTACCACTAATCCTTAGAAAAAAAATCCATAAAAAAAAGATATGGATCGTCAAAAAATAATCGAAAATTACATTTTATTGCACATCGACAGCGAAGACGATGTGCTGCATGAACTTGATCGCGAAACTCATTTGAAAATGCGCGGTTCGCGGATGCTTTCCGGCCACCTGCAAGGGAAATTGCTCACCATGTTCTCACAAATGATTCGCCCGGACCGTATTCTGGAGATTGGAACGTTCACCGGTTATTCCGCAATATGTTTGGCGAAAGGACTTTCAGAGCAAGGAAAATTAATTACCATTGAAAAAGACGATGAACTGCAGTACGTCGCCAATAAGTATTTCAACAAGGCAGGATTTGGACATCAGATAGAGCAACGAACCGGAAGAGCGAAGGATCTCATACCTGCAATTAACGAACAGTTTGACCTGGTTTTTATCGATGCCGACAAACGTGAATATTCCGAATACTACCGTTTAGTTTTCGATAAGGTGAAAAATGGTGGCTTTATTATTGCCGACAACACCTTATGGAACGGTAAGGTGTTGGAGGACATCGCTAATGAAGATATCCAAACTAAAGGAATTGAAGACTTCAACAGGATGGTTAAACACGACCAACGGATCGAAAAAATCATCTTGCCATTTAGGGACGGCATAAGCGTAATCCGTAAAAAATAGTTCGTCTAAAAGTAATTTGTTAGTTTAGCGAAGAAGAACTACATTCCCGTCGTGACACAAAACACAATAATAAATTAAAAATGGCAAACCTCAGTCCTGAAGAAATATTAAAATCACTCCCGACGAAATACTACGTCATCAACAAGAAAACAAAAGAAATCCTCCAAACAAACGATGAAAATATCGAAATAGGAAGCACTTGCCATGATGTTCTTTTCAACAACAACATTCCCGGCACAAGTCGGGAAGGCAAATGCCCATGCGAAAAACTAACCGTATGCGGCGACGAAATCGAATTTGTGACAGAACAAAAAGGAGGAAAGGAGAAAAAGTTCTTCAAAACCAAAATGGTGCAGGTTGCCGACGAAACCGTAATTGCCAGCTTAACGGATGTTACCGAAAGGATGAACACAAAAAGGAAACTAAAAATAAACAACCAACGGCTGCACAATGCGGAAAAATTAGCCAAATTCGGGTATTGGGAATATAGCCTGGCCGAAAACAAAATGTATGCATCCGAAGGGGCACAATCGATTTATGGATTATCTAAACAAGATTTCACTCTGGACCAAATACGACAGTGTGCATTGCCGGATTACCGTGGCCAACTAAATCTGGCTCTTTACAACCTCATCGAAAACAATACTTCTTATAACGTTCAGTTCGAAATATATCGAATGAGTGACAATCAAATCAGAAGAATTCACTCCATTGGCGAATACAATAGCGACAAGGAAGTTGTTTGTGGTGTTATTCATGATGTTACTGACCGGGTAAAGTCGGAAAAAGCACTGCACGAAAGTATATCCGATTTGAATTTTACCCAACACATGGCTAAAATTGGTAACTGGAAATACGATCCTGCAGTGAAAATTCCAATGTGGTCGAAACAAGTTGATCAGATTTTTGAAGGACAACTGCAACCCGGAATGGCTGTGAACGAAAGTTTGCATATTCTTTTTCGAGACAATTTTCCCGATTTCCAACAAACAATCGATAGAGCGATCAACCAGGGAATCCCCTTCGACTATACAATAAAACTCGACTTCCCAAGCGGGGAGAAATGGGTTGAAATAATTTGCCGTCCCGATGATACAAGTGGGCCGGAAGGCTACGCCATACGTGGTTCAGTTCAAGACATTTCGGATAGCAAAAAGACAGAGAACAAACTAAGGCAAACCAATCAACTCCTGCGCACCTTGATAAATAACATTCCCGATGCTATTTACATGAAGGATGTAAACCTGCGCAAAATAATTGCCAACAAGAGCGATGCGATAAATTGCGGATTTAAAAAGGTGGATGAAGTTTTGGGAAAAACCGATTTGGAGATTTATCCTGAAAGCATCGCTAAAATCTATATGGAGGACGATAGAAAGGTTATCGAAAACAATCGGGCAATTATTAACCGCGAAGAATTATTGCCTGAAGGCGATGTCCCACGCTGGATGCTGACCAGTAAAATCCCTTTGAAAGACAGCGATAACAAAACAATTGGGCTGGTGGGAATCGGGCGCGATATCACGGATCTGAAACTTCATCAACTGAAATTAGGCTTGCTGCAACAAACCGTTGAGCAAATTCCTTTAACAGTAGTAATTACCGACACCAACGGGAACATTGAGTATGTTAACCCGGGGTTTACCCGGTCAACCGGTTACACTGCCGAAGAAGCACTTGGACAAAACCCTCGGATCCTTCAATCCGGGCACCACCCAAAAAGTTTTTACACTAATTTTTGGGAAACCATACTATCCGGTCGAAATTGGTATGGCGAATTTAAGAACAAACGCAAAGATGGAAGCCTGTTTTGGGAAAGCGTTGTTGTTGCACCAATTTCCAATGAAGCGGGCGAAATAAAAAATTTCGTTGCCGTTAAGGAAGATATCACCGAGAAGAAAGAGCTCATCCGGGAGCTGAAGATTGCAAAAGAACAGGCCGAAGAAAGCGACCGGCTAAAAACTTTGTTCCTCGCCAATATGAGCCATGAAATCCGCACTCCTCTAAACGGCATTTTAGGTTTTTCGAGCCTTGTTTGCTCAGGAAACCACGACCAAGACAAGTTGCACTATTTTGGCGAAATTATTGAAAACTCAGGCCAACGGTTGCTTACGGTAATCGACGATATTATCGATATAGCCATGATCCAGTCAAACCAATTAAAACTGAATTTTGAAACCTTCAGCATCAACCATTTGTTGAAGGAGCTTGATTACTTGTACACGAACCAGTACAAAAATAAATTGCAGAAAATAGCTTTCGATGTAGAATACGTTAAAAGCGAAACTTCTCAATGGATCTATTCCGATAAGAACAGGGTTTTTCAAATCCTGAAAAACCTGCTCGAAAATGCTTTTAAATTCACGCAGTCCGGGGTAATAAAATTAACGTGTTCGGAAGCAAACAACGACCAACTGACATTAATGGTAGAAGATACCGGCATCGGGATTGAGGAATCGAAGCTGGATATTATTTTTCAATCGTTCCGGCAGGCTGAAGAAAGCAACTCACACAAATCTGAGGGGACCGGACTTGGGCTGGCCATCGTTTCAGGAATTGTGGAAAAACTGGGCGGAGAAATACATGTTCGTTCAACTTTTGGTAAAGGCACATCTTTTCACATCACTCTACCACGAAATGATCAGAAAGTGGACATCCGTTTGCACCCTCCTGTAAAAAACAGCAGTGCAAGTGCGAGCGAAACTGCCGCAAAGACAATTGTTTCATTTGAAGACGATAAGGTGAGTGCGGATTATTTGCAGAGCGCAGTGCAACTCCTTGGTTACAAGTTGGTAAACTTTACTTCGCCCTTTGCAGGAATCGAATACCTGAAAAGCAACAGGGCCGATTTGATTTTAATGGATGTACAACTTCCGGAGATGAGCGGTTACGAAGCCACCAAAATCATCAAATCAAATTTCCCCAAATTGCCTGTCATAATACAAACCGCTTATGCCATGAAAGGCGACCGCGAGCGGGCTTTTGAGGCCGGCTGTGATGATTATCTCGCTAAGCCCGTATCCTGGGACATTTTAAAAGACACCATCAACAAGTATCTGAAACAACCCAATTAGTTCTTTTTAACGGTGAATTTCATTTTACCCCCTCTTTTTTGTGCCGGCCGTGCTCTGCGCTTTCCAGGTTTCCTTTTTTTGTCGAAACGATCAATGCGCTCGTCCAACGAAACTTCCAACCCGCTTTCTTCTTTTGCTTTTTCTCCGTTGGAGTCAATTTCTGGCCGGATGCCCCGTTTATTTTGCATTATAATATCCTTAACCTGTTGCAAGGGCAAATTAAAACTAACCCCTAAACTGCCTTCCAGGCTGTACCATATTTCGCGTTTCAGGTAGTCGGTCTTAAACGGTTTTGCAATTCCTTTTGCAAGCTCCAGATGCAATAATTGCCGCGGAAATTCGCTCCGTGCCTCCATGTAAACATCCAGCTCGTACGTTAAGCAGCACTTTAGTTTTCCACAGGCACCGGCCATTTTCAAAGCCGAAGGCGACAAACCTTGTTTCAGGGCAGCATCCGATGAGATGCTGGTGAAATCGGTACGCCAGCTCGAACAGCACAATTCCCGCCCGCATGAACCAATTCCGCCAATGAGCCCGGCTTCCTGACGGGCACCAATCTGTTTCATTTCGACGCGGATACCAAATTCGTGGGCATACACTTTTATCAATTCCCTGAAATCAACACGTCCTTCGGCGAGATAATAAAAAATAGCTTTTTTATTGTCGGCTCTGAATTCCACATCCCCAATTTTCATATCCAGTCCAACCTCCTGAACAATTTGACGGGCACGGATCATCGTAGGCCTTTCACGGTTCCGTGCTTTCTGCAACATTTCCATGTCCGAGGGGGAACTTTTTCTGAAAATCTGATTTAAAGTGTAGCGCGATGGCGATTTAACCTTACGTTTAAACTGTTTTTCAGCTAGGTAACCCGTTAGGGTAACCTCTCCAACATCGTGCCCGGGAGAGGTGGAAACCACCACTTTATCGCCCCGTTTAATTACTATATTTTCAGTATTCTTAAAATATTCCCTTCGTGTCGATTTGAATTTAACTTCAACAATATCCGATTGGTCTGCGGTGTTGGGCAGCTCGTCTAACCAGCCGTAAGCATCACCGGTTTGTATCGTTGATGAATTATTAAATGAACATCCTGTACAACTCATTTCTTCCCTTCTTTTAAAGTAATTCAGCGCAAAGATGGGAAAAAGATTTAAATGTCCGTATTTTAGTTTTCTCTAAAGACACATTTTTTACGATAGAACTTCAAACGATTCTTCTTCTTTTGTTGTTGCGGCTACTCATCAAAACTTTCTTCTCATTTCCCGTTAAAACCTTTCCCATCCTTCTTCAAACTTTTATCTTTGCTTTTCGATGACAGAGAGGAAAAAATACGTTGAAACACCTTTGATGAAGCAGTATTACGACATCAAAGAGAAGCACCCGGATGCAATCTTATTGTTCCGGGTGGGCGATTTTTATGAAACCTTTGGCGAAGATGCTATTAAAACAGCAGGAATTGTCGGCATTACTTTAACGCGCCGGGCCAATGGTGCGGCAAGTTACGTTGAGCTGGCCGGATTCCCGCACCACGCGCTCGACACTTATTTGCCAAAACTGGTTCGAGCCGGACAACGCGTGGCCATTTGCGAACAGTTGGAAGACCCGAAACTCACCAAAACAATTGTGAAACGGGGAATTACAGAACTCGTTACGCCCGGGGTTTCCATCAACGATAATATTCTCGAAAACCGTGAAAACAACTTTTTGGCTTCCGTTCATTTCGATAAAAAAATGGCGGGCGTTTCCTTTCTCGATATTTCTACCGGTGAGTTTCTGACAGCACAAGGCAACTACGAATATGTGGACAAACTACTTAGTTCGTTCCAGCCCAAAGAAGTGCTTTTTCAGCGGGGGCGGGGCAAAGAGTTCAACGAAATTTTTGGTTCGAAATATTATACTTACAATCTGGAAGACTGGGTTTACACCGACGATGCAGCCAACGACCGTCTGAAACGCCATTTCGAAACTGCATCGCTAAAGGGTTTTGGTGTACAGGAAATGAACCTTTCGATTATTTCGGCAGGTGCAATATTGCATTACTTAGACATTACGCAACACAGCAAACTAAGTCACGTTAGCGGTTTAAGCCGGATTGAGGAAGACCACTACGTCTGGCTCGACCGATTCACCATCCGTAACCTCGAACTTTTTTATCCGCTCCACGAGAGTGGAAAATCGCTCATCGGTGTGATTGACAAAACCATTTCGCCCATGGGCTCGCGCTTGTTGAAACGCTGGATGGCCCTGCCACTGAAAGACATTGAACCCATTAACAAACGACTTGATGTGGTGGAACTCTTCCTGAAAAACCCGACGAAAAAGGAGCTTTTGGAAGAGCAATTGCGGCACATCGGCGACTTGGAGCGCCTGATTTCGAAAGTAGCTGTGGGGCGCATCAATCCGCGCGAAGTGACACAAGTAAAAAATGCACTAAACGCCATCATTCCCATAAAACAAACTTGTGCCGATGTTGATAATGTGGCACTCAACCGCTTTTCGGAGCAGTTGAACCCCTGCGATTTAATCCGCGATAAAATTCAAAAAGAAATTGTGGCCGATCCCCCAGTAGCCCTCAACAAAGGGAGGGTAATTGCCAAAGGCATTTCTCAGGAACTGGATGACTTGCGCGATATTGCTTATTCAGGAAAAGACTATCTCGCGAAAATCCAACAGCGCGAAAGCGAAAAACATGGCATCCCATCACTGAAAATCAGTTTCAACAATGTTTTTGGTTATTACATTGAAGTGCGCAACACGCACAAAGATAAAGTCCCGGCGGAATGGGTCCGGAAGCAAACCCTGGTGAGTGCCGAGCGGTACATCACGGAGGAATTGAAAGAGTATGAATCCAAAATCCTCGGTGCCGAAGAAAAAATCCAAGTGTTGGAATCCAAAATTTTTACCGATTTGGTGTTCGCGCTTGCAGATTACATCTCGGCCATTCAACTCAATTCGAATATCCTGGCACAAATCGACTGCCTGCTTTCGTTTGCGAGCTGCGCCACTTCGTATAAATATTTCCGTCCCGAAATCGATGATTCCACTTCCATTGAAATAAAAAATGGCCGCCATCCCGTTATTGAGCACCAGCTCCCAATCGGGGAAAGTTACATTGCCAACGATGTATTGCTCGATCAGGAAGACCAGCAAATTATCATCATCACCGGGCCAAACATGGCAGGTAAATCTGCCCTTTTGCGCCAAACTGCGCTTATCGTTTTACTGGGGCAAATGGGTTCATTCGTTCCGGCAGAAAAAGCAAAAATCGGTTTTGTGGATAAAATTTTCACCCGCGTTGGAGCATCCGACAACATTTCTCTCGGCGAATCAACGTTTATGGTAGAGATGAATGAGGCGGCAAGTATCCTGAACAACGTATCGGACCGAAGCCTGATTTTGTTCGATGAGCTGGGCCGCGGAACATCCACCTACGACGGAATCTCAATTGCCTGGTCGATTGTGGAGCACCTACACGAACATCCGCGCGCAAAGGCAAAAACCCTTTTTGCAACCCATTACCACGAATTGAACGAAATGGAAAATGCTTTTCCAAGGATAAAAAACTTCAACGTTTCGATAAAAGAAGTAGCCAACAAAGTAATATTCTTGCGTAAACTGGTTCGCGGCGGCAGTAACCACAGCTTTGGCATTCACGTGGCCGGAATGGCCGGGATGCCGAAATCGGTCATCAAACGTGCCGAGCAGATTTTAGTAAAACTGGAGGGTGGCAAAGAAAAAGAGGCGCTCACAAAGCCTTTGGCCGAAATTGGAGGCAAGCGCGAAGGAATACAATTAAGTTTCTTCCAGTTGGACGATCCGGTGTTGAAACAAATCCGCGACGAAATTGCCGGACTCGACATCAACAACCTGACGCCCATTGAGGCACTAAACAAACTCAATGAGATTAAAAAACTCACAGGATTGAAATAAACATGCAATTTGTTTTTTATATTTTGTGAGATTGAAAAATAGCAATATATTTGCACCTCTTTAAAAAAGGTTCTTTAAATATGCGGGAATAGCTCAGTTGGTAGAGCACGACCTTGCCAAGGTCGGGGTCGCGAGTTCGAGTCTCGTTTCCCGCTCAATAGAGCAAAAGATGGATCTATCATCCCATTTCTCGTTCGTTGAAAATTTTAGGATGCCCGGGTGGTGGAATGGTAGACACGTTGGACTTAAAATCCAATGAACATTATGTTCGTGGGGGTTCAAGTCCCCCTCCGGGTACAGTATGCGGGAATAGCTCAGTTGGTAGAGCACGACCTTGCCAAGGTCGGGGTCGCGAGTTCGAGTCTCGTTTCCCGCTCGTTTATAAAAAGCCTCTTGATATTTTATCGGGGGGGTTTGATTTTCAGATTGCTTAATCCTGTTGACTTGTTGCAGGTTGTCTTCCTACTTCTCCCATCGGGATGCCTTCGGCGCGTCTTCAGACTTCTGGCTCCCGTCTTCAGACTTCCCACTTAATCTTCCAAATGTCCAAATTTTCCGCTATT
Source organism: uncultured Maribellus sp. (assembly GCA_964572085.1). Lineage (GTDB taxonomy): Bacteria > Bacteroidota > Bacteroidia > Bacteroidales > Prolixibacteraceae > Draconibacterium. The sequence continues at coordinate 35,982 of CAZNEV010000048.1, forward strand.
AAAATCGTTAAAGGCCTGAACCAACTCTTCCCGTGTATTCATAACAAAAGGGCCGTGTGCTGCAATTGGCTCACCGATGGGTTCACCGCTTAAAACCAATACAATAGAGGTATCAGCGGCTTCAATTTCAATTTTTTCGCCTTCATTTGCCATAAGTGCTAAATGGTCGGTTGGTACTTCTTCAGTTCCATTCACCATTATATTGCCTTCAATTACAAGAAGGGCCGTGTTGTAGTGCGCAGGAAAGTCGAATGTAGCCTTACCTCTTTTATTCAGTTTGGCATTATACAGATGTATCGGGGTAAAAGTGGAAGCGGCGCCTTTCATTCCCTGGTATTCGCCGGCAATTATTTCGACTGTTCCTGCGTTGTCGGGCAAATCAAATCGGCTAATATCTTCCTTTTCTATGGCTTGGTATTTTGGGTCAGACGCCTTGTCCTTTTTCGGGAGGTTGACCCAAAGTTGCACCATTTGAAAATCGCCACCTTTTTTGCTCCACTCCGCTTCATGAAATTCTTTGTGCAAAATTCCACTTGCGGCGGTCATCCATTGCACATCACCTTCACCGATTACACCGCCGCCACCGCTGCTGTCATGATGTTCAATGCTCCCTTTATAGGCGATGGTAACGGTTTCAAACCCTTTGTGCGGATGTACACCAACGCCTTTTGGCTTTTCTGATGGCGGAAACGTGTAGGTGGAATTGTAATCCAACATTACGAACGGATCCATTCGTTCCATATCCATTCTAAACCCGCTCGGAATGAAATTGTGCACTCTAAAACCATCGCCCACAAAGTGAGGTTCTCTTGGGCTTAATACTAATTCAACAGTCTTTGTTTTCATAACCAATAATTTTAAA
>CAZNEV010000049.1:0-36540 GCA_964572085.1 uncultured Maribellus sp.
TCAAAACAATTATTAAAAAGAACCCGAAACTCATAGTTAAAAGAGTTTCGGGTTTTCTTTGATTTAGTATTTTCTACTTATCCCAATACCAGCTTTTGTGTTGGAGAGTGAATAAAATGGTTCTTCAAATTTGGGACCACCGGAAAAGGGATCTTTTTCCGGATCGAGATGAGGGTCTAAATCAACAAAATCGAATCCGCCAATTCCCGCTGCAAAATGAACGGAGCAACCCAGTGCCAGTTTGGTTTCCAACATGCATCCAATCATAAGCCCAATGTTTGCATTACGTGCTATCGTGGCAATGTCTATCGCTTCAATAATTCCTGATTTCATGATCTTTATATTGATAAGATCTGCACAACCTGTCCTTACGATCTCAATAGCATCAGCAGCAGTGAATACAGATTCGTCGGCTGCTACCGGAATTGAAGTATTGTTTTTTACAAATTTCATTCCCTGTAGATCGTGCTTTATTACCGGTTGCTCGAAAAGTACAGGTCTAATGCTGTTTTTTTTCAATTCTTCGAGAAAATGAACCGCTTCGCACGGCGAATAACCCTGATTGGCATCAAGCATAATTCCACAATTGGGCGCACCATCCTTAATCGCCAGTATCCGATCGATGTCATCAATCAGGTTTTTGCCAACTTTCGTTTTTATGGTATTGTACCCTTTACTGCTAAGTTTTGCAGCATTGATTTTCGCTGTGGCAGCAGGCACTATATCGATTGTGTAATCGGTTTCAATTTTATTTTCAGCCCCTCCCAGGAATTTATAAAGTGGTAAGTTCAACGATTTTGTGTAGGCATCAAGAAGAGCCATCTCAATGGCGCAGCGGGCAGTGATCTGTGCCCAGAAAACATTTTTTAAATGTTTGGAAATCTGTCGGTATTCTGATACATCCTTGCCCCTTAAAAAATCTTTGCAACTGTTTAATGTTGCAAGAACAGTTGCCTGATTTTCCCCGTTAATGGGTTCGAGCGGAGCTGCTTCTCCAAAACCTTGTATCCCATTTTCCAAGGTAATTGTGATTAATACATTCTCAATATTGTATTTCGTTCCAATTGCAATCGTAAATGGCTCTTCCAGCGGAATATTGAGGGTGTCAATCTTAATGGTCTTAATTCTGGTTGGTTCCATGATTATCTCTCCATTTTTTTAAAATTTGTAATAGATTTTCAATTTGATCTTTTGTATGGCTTGCAGAAGCAGTAATTCTTACTATAAATTGATCCATTTTTACAGGATAGTTTATAGAAGGAACAATTATCCCATTCTCTTCAAGGTAACGCGATAAATCATTTGCCATGTGTTGTTCATTAAAAAATATAGGAATAATAGGCGTAATATCATCAGTGGTCCTAAGCCCCAATTCCTTAGCTCCTGTCCTTATTAATAGGGCATTTTCCATTAATCTTTTACGCAGTTCAGGATGCTGTTTAATATACCTGGTTGAAAAGCTCCCTGCGGCAACAATGGGAGGGGGTAATGCTGTTGATGCACCATAAAATGTTGATTTTAAGCGTATTTTTTCAATGATTTTATGTTCTGCGGAAATAAAGCCCCCGTAAGCACCCATTGCTTTGCTCATGGTTTCCGATTGATAAATATTTACTGCATCTTCAAGTTGAAAATGTTCCGGGGTTCCTCTGCCATTTTCTCCAAGCACTCCGGTTGAATGGGCATCATCAACAATCAACAAGGCATTGTACTTTTGTGCCAGGGAATAAATCTCATCAAGTGGGGCTATTTCGCCGGTTAGGGCAAAAACACCATCAGTAATAATCAATGGCCGATGATTTTTATGTTTTTTCAATAATTCTTCAAGGTGGTTCACATTTTTATGATCATAGAAATTAACAGGTTTGAAATCTTTTGGAATGCCGTCCAGAATGCTGGGATGCGCCATTGAATCAACAAAAATTGCAGAATAACTATCTCTGAGAGCGTTTAGTAGTATGCTGTTCCCCAAGTATCCGGAAGCAAAAACAATAGCGTCTTCACAATTTTTAAAATTAGCGAGAAGCTCTTCTAATTGCAGATGTATATCTGAAGTTCCTGTAGTTTGCCTGGAGGCAGAAAAGTTAATTCCGTATTTTTTTAGTGAACGCGTAACATCTTTTATCATTTCCGGATGGTTAGCAAGTCCAAGGTAATTATTTCCGGCAAAATAGGAATACTGTTTATCCCTTAAAGTAATATAATTTCCTACTCCACTTTTTAATGTTATCATATACGTGTACCTAAAATTAACATTCTTCTATGATCTTTACCATGCTTGAAGCAGCCGACAAATTAAACCCGGCCTTTTTTTGCCTGCATCCTGCCATTAAAACCAAGGCGCAGGCAGAAGCGATAAGAAACATATTCTTGTTCAACTCCATAAAAAAGTAAAATTAATTAAATGCACTAAATTCAAAATATCTTTCGTTTTGTTTTGAAGGCAATGTTATGAAATTTATATTTGTTTCAATTAGGCTTTTTATAATTAATCATCATTTATATAATAATTGAATGGAAAAATCATTTAGCAAATCAACGGTTTCGAGAAGGGCAAGAATACTTGACGAGCTTGAAAAAACGGGTCAAGTGTCGGTTAAAGAATTGAGTAAAATGTTCGACATCAGCGAGGTAACCATTCGGAATGATTTAAGCCAGCTCGAAAAACAAAATATGTTAATCAGGGCTAGGGGAGGGGCCATCAAAATAAAATTTCAGCGGATGGCAATCGACCCGTCCATTTCCGACAAGCAAAAGGAATTTCAGCGGGAAAAACAACTCATTGCCAAAGAAGCGGTTAAGCTAATTGAAGAGGGGGACACCATTGTTCTGGATTCAGGCACTACGACAACGGAAATTGCCAAAAACCTGGAGCAATTTAAAAACCTCACCATCATAACAAATGCCCTTAATATTGCAAGTATCCTTTCTGATTATGAAGGAGTTACTATATTCATGCCGGGGGGTTCTTTGCGCAAAAAATCATTGTCGCTTGTGGGTGTGCTTGCCGACGAAAATTTTGAGAAATTTTATTGCGATAAATTATTTCTTGGTGCCGATGGTTTTAATACCACGCACGGGATGTCAACTCCTAATTCAGAGGAAGCACACCTAAACCAAATTATGATAAAAAACTCAAAAAAGGTTATCGTGGTTGCCGATTCAAGAAAATTTGAAAGAAGACGGTTCGCGTTCATTGGCCCAATCTCAGACATTGATATTGTCATAACAGATTCTGGGATTAAGGGGGAAGATAAAACCCGGTTAGAGCAAAACGGTGTTAAAGTTATTATTGCTTAGTCTTTTGCTTTATTCTTTCTTAAGCTATAACGAAATTTAATAAGTGGCGATGCGAAACTTTATGTATATGTTTAGGTAAGAAAATGAAAATTATCTCAACGGTTCATCCCCAAAAATGTGGCACATAAACCCTTACTTTGCGAAGCTTTAAGACAAATAATTCATGCGCATCCTATTTTTTTCCCTTTTTTTAGCTCTGATTTTTTCGGCAAATGGACAAACACGCAACTATGCCGATTGGATTGATTTCGGCAGTAACCACATTAACAAATGGCTGCAAATTGCACCCGGAACCATGGGTCCCAATGCCTTGCCCGTGCCCGAAATGGATTATGCCCTGGTGGATACGCTTTCGGTGCTTGAGGCCGGTGCACATGCCCATTTTATGGCGGGCGACCGTACCGTAAACTCCTACCTGGCCTTTACCTGGAGCGTGGTGCCCGGGCGGGTGATGGTGAAATTGTGGGGAAACCCGAGCGAAACTTTCCAAATGGACAACTCGGTGCGCGACGAACGCCAAATCTATTATGACGATACCGGATGGATAACTAATGCCGGCGATTTGTGGATCAGCACTTTTATTCAATTGGTTTGTGAAAAAAACAATTGGCCCGACATTGTTCTGAATTATTCGGCCAAAACCACCACGGGCTATTCAAAACATGCCCGCTACACTGATGCACCGGCAAATTATTACTATGCGGCTTTCGGAAAATCGTTTTTCCCAGGGAATCGTTTTTTGGATGAAATCAGGATGAGCGCGATCGCGGGTTTCTATGTGTGGCAAACCAATAAAGTGGAGATGGCGCAGGACGAAGGGCCTTTATACGGTTTTGGGCTGAAAATGAGACACAAAAATTGGTGGTGGGCGAACGAACTCAGCGGGTATCAAGGTGCCGACGTGTATAAATTCATTGGCGTTACCGGAAACAACGATCCGCTGGTTTATCGAACCAATTTGGTTTTTGCACAAAAACGCTTTCATTGGAAAGCGGAATACCAAACAGGCTTGCACGACTATCATTATAAAACGTTTCGGCTGTCGGTTGGCTACCGTTTTGATCTTGGCAATTAGAATTTTTTGCTCTCGCACAATTGTTAGCCGCGGAGATTCGTTATTATTGCACTTCAATTCAACAAAAACTACGATGAACTACATCGATATCATTCTCTTTATTTTGCTTGTACTTTCGGCAATTGGCGGTTTTCGTAAAGGGCTGGTTGTTGAACTGGCATCGCTTGCCGCGTTGATTCTCGGAATTTGGGGCGCCATTAAATTCTCCGGCATCACCGCCGGGTTTTTTGTTGAACAGTTCGATGCGAAATGGGATCATTTGCAACTCATCTCGTTTGTGGTCACTTTCGTCATCATTGTTATCTTGGTTCACCTGGTTGGTGCCGTGGTGGATAAATTGGTGAAAACCGTGATGCTGGGCTTTGTAAATCGCCTGGCCGGTTTGGTTTTCGGGATTGCACGTGGCGCATTGTTCCTGAGCATTGTTTTGTTGATTGTGGACCGGATTGACCAAAGCGTACAGTTGCTGCCCGAATCGGCAAAAGCCCAATCGCGGATGTACGAGCCCATTAAGAATTTTGCACCCTCGCTTTTGCCTTTTATCGATTTTTGGAACGATGACCACCGCCCTCCTGAATCTTCAAAAAGGGATAAAATTGTTTAAAGTCGTATATTTCAACCCTTCGGGTTTTTAGACACCGCAACACCTCTGCAACTATAATCATGTCAGCCCTTCGGGCTTTTTTACTAATTCCGCAGGGATGCAGGGATAAAGGAAACAACCTTTGCCTGTTCTTGCAAGCCCGAAGTTTTAAGAATAGTGCAGTTTAGGGCTTTTTGTTTGGGTTCAAACCCAATTGCAATCTTCATTTTATATCTTTGCCGAAATTTTTAAAAACCGTATTCGATGAATTTTGTGGAAGTTTTGAAATGGCGCGGAATGTTGCACGATATTACGCCCGGAACGGAAGAACAACTCGACAAAGAAATGACCTCGGCGTATGTTGGAATCGACCCCACCGCCGACTCATTGCACATTGGGCATTTGGTGGGGGTGATGATGTTGAAACATTTTCAAATTGCAGGGCACCGCCCAATTGCGCTGATTGGTGGAGCAACGGGTATGATTGGCGACCCATCGGGTAAATCGCAGGAGCGGAATTTGTTAGATGAACCCACCCTGCGCCATAACCAGGAATGCCTGAAACAGCAATTGGCTAAATTCTTAGATTTCGAAAGCAACGCGCCCAATTCGGCCCTTCTGGTGAACAACTACGACTGGATGAAAGAGTTTTCGTTTCTGAATTTCATCCGCGACATCGGCAAACACATCACGGTGAACTACATGATGTCCAAAGACAGTGTGAAAAAGCGGCTGAGCGAAGAATCGAAAACCGGAATGTCGTTCACGGAATTCACTTATCAATTGGTGCAGGGTTACGACTATCTACACCTGAACGAAAAATTCGACTGCAAGCTGCAAATGGGCGGTTCCGACCAGTGGGGAAACATCATTACCGGCACGGAGCTCATCCGGCGAAAGGGTGGGAGCGAGGCATTTGCAATCACCTGCCCGCTGATAACCAAAGCCGATGACACCAAGTTCGGGAAAACCGAATCGGGAAATGTTTGGTTAGATCCGCAGCGCACATCGCCCTACAAATTCTATCAATTTTGGCTGAACACTTCCGATGAGGATGCTGAACGTTACATCAAAATCTTTACGCTTCTTGGTAAAGAAGAAATCGAAGGATTGGTTGCTGAACACAAAGTATCGCCTCATTTGCGCATTCTCCAGCGAAAACTGGCTGAAGAAATCACGATCATGGTGCATTCGCAACAAGAATATGAAATGGCCGTTGAAGCTTCAGAAATATTGTTTGGAAAAGGAACGGCCGAACAGTTGCGCAAGTTAGATGAAAACACGTTCCTGTCGGTTTTTGAAGGAGTGCCGCAATTCACCGTTTCAGCGCGCGAACTTGAAAATGGAATCAACATCGTTGATCTATTGGCCGAAAAAACAGCCGTATTTTCCTCGAAAGGGGAACTGCGCCGCACTGTTCAGGGTAACGGTCTAAGCATCAACAAGGATAAAGTTGCTGATATGGAGTTGCTGATTAATAAAAACCATCTCATTAATGGGAAATACATTTTAGCCCAAAAAGGGAAAAAAAATTATTACGTGATCATTGCGGAATAGCTATTTATTTTCATCAATTAAAAATACTAAAGCCAGTTCGGCTTCGTTGAAGTTAAGATCTGATTAAACGAATATTTTTTATGGACAATTTTTTTGACAACCGACGGCTTCTGCTGATAGTCTGGAACCGTAAATTTCATTTTGTGATAGTTGGCATTGTTGCTGTCTTGATTTCGGCAATTTTTTCGGGGCCAACCTTCATTGCGCCTAAATTCAAATCAACGGCACGTGTTTATCCTACGAACATCAGCGTTATCAGTGAAGAGTCGGAAACCGAGCAAATGCTTGAGGTGATAAACTCTCGCGATATTGCATTGCGTATGTTCGATGCGTTTCATTTGGGCGAAGTATATAAAATAAAAAAAGACGACCCGCAATACCTCACCAACCTGCTCGCTAAATACAACAAAAACGTAAGTGCATCAAAGACCCAATTCGAAACTGTGGAAATAAAAGTGATGGACGCAGACCCGCAGCGGGCAAGTAACATGTGTGATTCCATTATTCATTTTTATAACGAAAAAGTGGGCGGAATGCACCGTTTAAAACGTTGGGAGATGGTTGAAATCTCACAACGCATGTTAGACAAAAAGAATGTGGAATACGATACACTAAAAAACAGGCTTACTACTATGCAGAAAACCTACGGTGTGTTCGATCTTCGTGGACAGTCGCCCGAGATTACCCGCGGCTACATGAATGCCCTTTCAAGCGGGCGGGCATCCTCAGCAGACGGAAAAAAAATAGAAAAATTATACAATAATTTTACCGAAAAAGGTACTGAAATCGCATGGTTAGAAAAGCAAACCCGCTCAGCAATGGCAGCAATCGACTCCATTTCAAAAATACGTGAAGTGAATTTGATGGATTACGAAAAGAAAATCACTTACAGTCACGTGGTGGAGCACCCCATACCTGCCGATAAAAATTCTTATCCGGTACGCTGGTTAATTGTTGTAGCTTCCACATTTTCGGCGGTATTTATGGCTTTTCTAATATTTTTGGTACTTGATTATCGCAAATGGAATGATTTGAAGTGATTCGGAAATCAACTATACAGCTCACCGCTTTTTATCTCCTTTCAATAAGTTTTATTTTATTGAATATTTTCTTCGTGGTTAAGCGCGACAATTTATGGATAAATGCACTGCCTGTTATTTTGACTATAGTGCTGATTGCCCTATTTTCGTTGGATAAAATTGTTTATTTAATCGTATTTTTTGCGCCCCTGTCCATCCAACTGCGCAAAGTTATGCCGGACATCGGGTTCGATATGTTCCTTCCTACCGAACCGCTCCTGGTTGGCCTGCTCATTGTTTTTTTACTGAAAGTCCTGAGCGAAAGAGGATTTGACAGGCGAATACTCACCCATCCGGTCTCCATTGCCATTTATGCCAACCTGTTATGGACACTAATTACCAGCTTCACCAGCACCATGCCCCTTGTTTCATTCAAGTTTTTACTAACGCAGCTTTGGTTTATCGTTGGTTTGTATTTTATTACCGCCAAATTGTTTTCCGATGGTAAAAACCTTGAAAGATATGTCTGGTTATACACCGCTTCGCTAACTATGGTGATTGTGTATTCCACCGTGCGCCTTGCCGGTTATGGGTTGTGGAACAAGCAGGCCGCACATTTTGTAGTTAATCCCTTTTATAACGACCATACCTCGTATGGTGCGGTAATTGCCATGTACCTGCCTTTTCTGGTTTTATTTTCATGGAACCGGTTTTCAACGTTTAAAATCCGGCTTGTTTCAAGGGTTGTTTTGCTGATTTTGCTCGCGGGTTTTGTGTTTTCGTACACCCGGGCGGCTTGGATAAGTATCTTGCCGGCACTTGCGGTATTCGGCATAGTGAAGTTGAAAATACGATTTAAGCCTCTGTTTATTGCATTTCTATCGCTTTTGGCATTATTCTTAGTTTTCCAGAACCAAATTTTCATAAAGTTGGAGGAAAACTCAGATCAATCGTCTGCGGACCCATTAACGCATTTGTCCTCCGTATCAAACATTACCTCCGATGCTTCCAATCTTGAGCGAATTAATCGCTGGAGCTCCGCTGTCCGGATGTTTATAGATAAGCCCATAGTGGGTTACGGACCGGGAACCTATATGTTTAAATATGCCCCCTATCAGCTTAATCGCGACCGCACCATCATCAGTACCAACGCTGCCGACGGAGGCAATTCACACAGCGAATACCTTGGTCCGCTTTCGGAGTCGGGAATTTTGGGCTTAATCACATTTTTAATTGTTCTTGGTGCTGTAGTTTATACCGCAGTGCATACCTATACGCGGCTCACCGACAAACGACTGAAATTAATTGTGCTAACTGCTTTAACAAGCTTGGTTACCTACTATTTTCATGGCTTTCTGAACAATTTCCTGGATACTGACAAATTGACAGTGCCTTTTTGGGGCTTCACCGCTATGATTGTGGCAATTGATATTTATTCAAGAAAACAAGTGGAGGCACAAAAAATCCGGGCTGAAAATTCGGGCCGGATTATCTGATTTGCGTAGTGCTTACTATTTTATTGTTTCACCCGTTCGCTATACGAGCGGTCGGTAGTATCAACCTTAATTAAATCACCCTCATTGATAAACATCGGAACCATTATTTCTGCGCCCGTTTCAACGGTTGCAGGTTTTAGCGCAGTTGAACTTGCGGTATTGCCTTTCTCCCCGATAATGGTATCGGTAACCAGGAGTTCAACGTTTGTCGGCATTTCGGCGGTCAGCGGGATTTCCTCGTCAGCATGAAAATTAATCTCGATAATCTGTCCTTCTTTCATTAAATCGGAGTTGTTGACCATTTCTTCAGGAATGGAAATCTGCTCAAAGGTTTGGGTATTCATCACATTTAAACCCATTTCATCTTTATATAGATACTGGTAAGCACGGCGTTCAACACGAACATCTTCTACTTTTACCCCCGAATTGAACGTGTTTTCGATGATTCTTCCTGTTTTTACGTTTCGCAGTTTGGTGCGAACAAATGCGGGCCCTTTGCCCGGTTTAACGTGCATAAAACTTACAATGCTAACTATTTCCCCTTTAAATAGGAAACATAAACCGTTTCTGAAGTCTGAAGTTGAAACCATGATTCTCTTTTCTTGTTAATAAACTACAAAAATAATCAAATCCGTTAACATTCGCCCCTCTCGCAGATTTTGAACAGGCTTTCGTGTGTTTTATTTAATGGATTGCTCCATTCCGTCAATGGTATAACTGCGTAGGACGGCACGCAGCGCACCCACCTTCATGTCGAAATTAAGCAACACCGGCACTTTCTTTTCTTTTGAAATATAGAATTGAAGTCCATCAGATCGTTTCAGTAATTTGCCTTTGTCAACAATGGGCGCCAGAACGTAGGTGTCAATCATTCCTAAGTCTGTTTCGATTTTTGCCTCTCCAAGGTATTGAACGATAACATCGGAAATCTTGTCGGCATGGAAGGTGGGCAAGGTTACTTTGTGTCCGGTTTCAAGGTCATCCATCAAATGGGCGTTTGCAAAATAGAAGAACGACGAAATGAGATCGACTAAATTGGGCGGCACCGATCGCCATCCGGAACGTTGGCTGTAAATGGAGTCCACGTCGTGAAAAAAGAGGGTTTCATTGTACCAGCGGTATTTTTTTTCTTTAATGTTGCGGACAAATTTCAGTGGCAAGCGAGTTCTTGCATCAACCGTGGATTCATAAATGTCGTGCACGGCAAAGAGCTTGTTGGTTAGGCCGGTGGTGCGTCCCAAAAGATAATAATGGATAGCTGGGATGCCGTTAAAAACGGTGTCCGTGACAATAATTTCTGCTTCGCCACCTTTGATAAAACCAAATTTCAGGTCGAACAATATTTTTTGCTTCTTTGCCGAACTAATTTGGCCCGTTAGCATCAATGCCAGAAGTATGACGATGTATTTTTTCATCCAATTAAAATTAAAAGTTTTCAAAGGTATTGGATGTAACTCCCTCATTTTAATTATGCTTGTTTGTGAAGCATTTCTACATGGTCGTTTCATACTATTAAAATTGTTTGTTTTCAAAGGTATCATATGCGCCAGAGGCATCACAATGTGATAACTCGTCCCGAGTGCCGGGTCTCGTTTCATTGTAATATTTTATTTTTCGGAAGGATTGCTACAAAGTTTTTTAAATAAAAAGGCTCAAAGTAGGCAACATCTTCGAATTCATTCCTGTCATATTTAACTTGGGCGAGGTTTTGCATAAATTGTGCCGAAGTTTTCTCCGGCCCCTTGAATAGCGCATTAGGGTGTGTAAGTTTGTGTTTACACTTTTGTGCCCCATTCCCAAAAAACATAATTTTATGTACAGCAAGTAGATCTTCTAAAAAAGTTTCGTCCACAATCTCTGCGGTTACGGGTTTTATTTGTTCTCCATTTCCATTATAAAGTGCAGTGAATACCTCCATCCTCCGTGCATCGATCATGGGGCAAAATAATAAGTTGCCGGCATCGGCGGTAGAAAATCCGTTGAGATTTTGTGGGGCATAATTTCCCAATATGTCTAATGAATTAATGGAAATCAATGGAATATCGAGCGCATAGCATAAACCCTTTGCCACCGAAACCCCAATTCGAAGGCCGGTGTAGGAACCGGGGCCTTTACTAACGGCAACGGCGTCAATAGATTTAAAGGAGAGTTGGTTTTCATCAAAAAGATCCTGAATGAACACCGTTAGCATTTTCGCATGGTTCATTCCCTCGCTGCTTTCTTTTACAAGGAATGTTATCCCATTTTCGGCAAGTGCAACGGAGCATACTTCGGTTGAGGTTTCAATGTTTAATAGGAGTGCCATGGTGTTTCGTTTTAATAAAATTGACGCAAAAGTATCGATTTACCCCGGAAATTCTTTATTCGGCAAAGGTAGGTCAAAACAAATCCTCACCAAATTGCATGAATACGCTGGCTGCTACCAAGAGTATAAATAGTAGTTCGCCCCAGAACCTGGATTCCATGGAAGCCAATAGGTTGGAAATAAGAAAAGTGACCGGGATAGCCACAATAATCAACATCTCTTGGGAGGTGGCAGGAACAAATAGCAAACCGGCGATGGCAAAACTGAAAATGATTAGAAGTACGGAATAATATTTTCGTGTGCTAACCTTCCGCGAATCGAATTGTTGCAGGAGTTTCAAGCTTGCGACAACTATGAGGAGTATCAAAAACAGCAAGAATCCGTAGAGAGGATAATTGTTTTTAATGTGATTGACCGGCGTTACAAAGTTTTGTTCCATTGTTTTAAGGAATTCCAGCAAACTGTCGGTATAGAAGCTAAATCCGGCAGCAAAAATAAAGGGAACAAAAAACCCCACGACAGCGATTAGTAATTCATGCCAGCTCACTTCGCGGTACAATATAATGACGCCAATTAATAATGCCGGGAATAGAACGATGAGTTGGAAATAGAAAAGCACACCGATGGATAGAAACAGACCGGCGTTGAATATGGGCGAAAAAGGTGCCGGATTGTTGAACACCGCAAATAAACTGTGTACAGCAAGAAGCAGAAAAATGGCAGCAAAATAAACGGGATGCAAAGTGTGTAAACTTGTAAAACCACCAACGATGATGACAAAAATTATTGCCGGCAGTTTTGTGCGGGTTCGGATTAAGGCATACCTATCGTTGAGTTGCTGGGTAAAAAATGCGATAAAAACGACTAAGGCAAATGAAGTGAGAACCTGCAGCAATCCAAATCCTTCGGTGAGTTTATAAATCGGCGCAAACAACGGATTTTCATTTTCTGCAACATAAAATGGATATTCGCTTGGAAGTAGAATGTTCCGTATCCAAAACAATACTCCGATTAACGGGAATAGTGCTAAGTTAATGGAGCGGTTCGATTTTAATGGCTGTAAAATCATTTAATCCGTCATAAAGCTATTGATTATAAGTCGAAGCCTAAATCCTTTCGGTAGTATTTATTGTGGAAGTGAATGGCTTCGGCATTTCTGTATGAAATATTTAGGGCCTCTTCCCTGTTTTTTCCGTAGGAACTGATTGCAAGCACCCTTCCGCCTGCTGTAACAGTAGCACCGTTGGCAACTTTTGTGGCTGCATGAAAAATGATGCTTCCCTCAGCTTCATCCGTGCCGGTAATTTTTTTCCCACTCTCATAATTTTCGGGATATCCCCCCGAAACAAGCATAACAGCAACTGCGCTGCGTTCGTCAATTTCAAGCGGTTTATCCGCCAATGTTTTAGTAGCAGCGCCTTCAAGCAAATCAACAAAATCGGATTTTATGCGTAACATCACCGCTTCCGTTTCCGGATCGCCCATGCGAACGTTATATTCAATTACATACGGATCGCCGTTTACGTTGATCAAACCAAAAAACAGGAACCCGGTGTATTCAATGCCTTCTTTTTGAAGTCCTGTAACAGTTGGCCGTATGATGCGCTCTTCCACTTTCTGCATAAAAGCAGCATCAACAAAAGGTACAGGCGAAATAGCGCCCATTCCTCCGGTATTTAATCCGGTGTCGCCTTCGCCAATTCGTTTGTAATCTTTTGCTTCGGGTAAAATTTTGTAATTTTCGCCATCTGTTAGTGCAAAAACCGAGACTTCAACACCTGTTAAAAACTCCTCGATTACTACTTTGTTGCTGGCTGTGCCAAATTGCCCGTTTAACATGTTTTTCAATGCAATTTCAGTCGCAGGCAACGAATCAATGATCAACACCCCTTTCCCCGAAGCCAATCCGTTGGCTTTTAAAACATAGGGGGCAGTCATCGTTTTCAGAAAAGCAAGGCCATCTTTTAGATCGGTTTTTGTGACAGTGAGGTATTTTGCCGTCGGGATATTGTTACGTACCATAAAATCTTTGGCAAAGTCTTTACTGCCTTCTAATTGTGCGCCTTCTTTTTTTGGGCCAACCACAAGCACTTTTTTAAGCTCGGGGTCATTGGCAAAAAAATCATGGAGCCCGTTCACTAAGGGAACTTCGGAACCAATGAGCAGGAGATCAATTTTGTTTTCTAATGCTGCAATTTTTATTGAGTTGAAATCGGCAATATTGATTTCGAGGTTCGTTCCAATTTGTGCTGTGCCGGCATTTCCGGGTGCGAAAAACAGCTTTTCAGTTTTACTGCTTTGCTTGATTTTCCAGCCCATGGCGTGTTCTCTTCCGCCCGAACCGATAATAAGAATATTCATTGTCGATAGTTTGTTTATCCCATTGTGAATTTAGAGAAATAAGTTTCCATCGCCTTCCCGACTTTTTGCGCCAATTCAGTTTGTCCGTTGGTTCGAGCCGTTCTTTCTATAATTTGCATATAGAAAATGTTTCGTTGTATCTCGTCGCTCACGCTTTGTCTGAATTTTGGTTTCAACGCGAAAAAATAATCCAGTTCATTATCGAAAATTCCGAAAGCCTTTTCAAGTAGCATGACGCCTTTTTCATTTGCGCCGGCTTTAAAATAGCTGTTGGCCAATTCAATGGTAAAATACTCGGGTTCCACTAAATCAATGGGCACCAATTCCAAGCAACGATCAACAACTGCAATAGCCGAATCGGCTTTCCCTTCTTCAATCAGTCCATTGGCAAGCCGGTTGAAACTATTGCGCACGTTGGTCATCATTCGCATGTTGTTCTCGTCGATATAAACTTTCGGATCGTTCATATTTCCCCATTTGAATTCATGCATCAGGTTGTCATACATCAAATCGGTGTTTACGCTGCCAAACATCAACCGGTCAGGCTGGCTATCGCTTTTAATCGGCACCAGGCGATAGGCAAAACCTTCCACCTGAAAATAATTTTCTAAGTTCAGGTATTTGTTACGGCCCACGGTAATGGCCCAATAAATCGGGCGTTCCCAGTTGTTGGTGGCCAGCATGTCCAGGATCATCATTTCGTCTTTGGCAATATAATTCCGGTCGCTTAAATCAATGGTGATCGTATCCACGATTTTATCGTAATCTTCGGGGCGAACCACCTTGTTACGAATCACGGCCTCTTTGTCTATCTTAAAACTGAGCACTTTTTTGGGTATATAAGCCGCGTTTCCGGCCTGTTGCAATTTGGTTGCGGGATTGTCGTCTGCAATAAACTCGATTGCCTCCTTCAAGCCTACCGTTGGTTTTGTGATTCGCGGATTGTCCATTAAATAAACCACATCGCGTGTACCTTGACGGTATTTTTCAGGAGGAATAGAAAACCGGATAGGATCAGATTCATAGGCTTTTCTCCGCATTTGGTCGATATACCAATCGGTTTGAAGATAGCTTAAGTTGCAGACTCTCACATCGGTTCGAACGCCTTCAACCTCTTGGTTGTACCAAAGCGGGAAGGTGTCGTTGTCACCATTGGTGAAAATGATCCCGTTGGGTTGTGACGTTTTCAAATAATTCGCACCGAAATCCCGGGCAGTATAGCGGTCGGAGCGGTCGTGGTCATCCCAATTTTCGACAGCCATAATTCCGGGAATTAAAGCCAGGGTGAGTACCCCGGCAATTGTCGCCGAAACCGTTCCGGGCATAAACTTTCTGAGGCCTTCAACCAGGGCGAGCACCCCCAGCCCAATCCAAATTGCAAACGCATAAAACGAACCCGCATAGGCATAATCTCTTTCTCGCGGCTGATGCGGGTATTGGTTCAGGTAAACAACAATTGCCAAACCGGTCATCACAAATAAAAGGGTTACCACCCAAAGCCCTTTTTTGCCTTCAGCTCCTTTTTTGTATTGATAAAAGATACCTGCCAAACCCAGCAGGAACGGCAAAAAATAGTAGGTATTGCGGGCTTTATTGTTGGCAAACCGCGCGGGCAAATTATCCTGGCTACCTAATCGTGCTTCATCGGTAAATTTTATTCCACTCAGCCAGTTCCCATCCAAAATGCCGCCATGGCTCTGAACATCGCTTTGGCGGCCAACAAAATTCCACATAAAATAACGCCAATACATGTGGTTGACCTGATAGCGAAAAAAGAAACGTAAGTTTTCTGAGAACTTCGGTTTTACAATGATTTCATTTTGGCCTTGTTCATTTTTATGTTGGATTCGCGTGCCTTTGATATTTCCCCATTGCTGATAATCCTGTGCATGCGCCGGGTCCATAGAACTCCACATTCTGGGAAACAGTGTTTTAAATTTCTCATCATAGTTGGGGCGCACGCGACGGTCGGTAACCACGTATTTACCGTCCACTTGGCTGTAGATTGCTTTTCCTTCAGAATAACGATTCTGGGGATCAAGAGGTGAATTGTAATATTGACCGTATAGTAAGGGACGCTCGCCGTATTGCTCGCGATTCAGGTAACTTAACAACGTGAATGCATCGTTCGGGCTGTTTTGATCCATTGGCGGCCGTGCTGCCGAACGGATGATAATTAACGCAAAAGACGAATACCCGATTAAAATTACCGTAACGGCGAGGATGACCGTATTCCAAACCACTTTCTGCCTTTTTTGAGTCCACCAAACTCCATACGCAACGGCTGCAATTATAACTGCAACATAAAACAGCATACCCGAGTGGAACGGCAATCCTAATGAGTTGACAAAAAACAAATCGAACCAGGATGCTACGGTCACAACACCAGGTATAATACCAAACATAACCACACCTAATATTAGCACAGAAGCAACCAAAGCCTGAATAATCCCTTTGCGGCTGACTTCGTATTTCCGGAAATAATAAACAAAAACGATGGCCGGAATAGCCAGTAAGTTCAGCAAGTGTACTCCAATCGAAAGGCCGATTATATAGGCAATGAAAATTAACCAGCGGTTTGAATAGGCTTCGTCGGCCACGTTTTCCCACTTCAAAATAGCCCAAAAAACAATTGCGGTAATCAATGATGACGTAGCGTAAACTTCGCCTTCAACCGCAGAGAACCAAAACGTGTCGGAAAAGGTATAGGCCAATGCGCCAACAAGGCCGCTTGCCATAACGGCGATGGTTTGAGAAAAAGAAATTTCATCCTTCGCAATCACTAATTTTTTTGCAAGATGAGTGATGGTCCAAAACAAGAACGTGATGGTGAACGC
The DNA here is from genome assembly GCA_964572085.1 of uncultured Maribellus sp. Classification (GTDB taxonomy): domain Bacteria; phylum Bacteroidota; class Bacteroidia; order Bacteroidales; family Prolixibacteraceae; genus Draconibacterium. Next base: position 16,534 of record CAZNEV010000049.1, read on the forward strand.
ACTGGCCAATGCCGAAAGTGCATTTATGAGCGGTGCAGCACTTTCGGGGCCTCCAAAAAGAGTGAAGAAGCGTCCGATAATCATAAAAATAGGCGCTCCGGGAGGATGCCCCACCTCAAATTTATAGGAGGTGGTAATAAACTCGCCACAGTCCCAGAAGCTGGTAGTGGGTTCGATGGTGAGCAAATAAACAATTGCGGCAATTGCAAAACTCAACCAGCCAAAAGCATTGTTATACAAGTTGTATCTCTTCATTTGATGTGGATTTCTCTGAAATTGAATAATAAGCTGAATAATAAATCGATGCGAAGATAATTGTTTTAACCCAAATTAGAAGGTTTGAACCCGTTTTATCCATTGCGCAACACTTCATTTAATAGGTTTTTATCTAATAAAGTAACTGTTTTCTTATCTATTCTTATCCATCCGCTTTTTTGCATTTCACTTAAAACGCGTGCCAGCGATGGGCGGGTAACGCCAAATAAATCGGCCAACTGTTGTTGGGTAGTCTTCAGTTCAACGAATTTTGAATGTTCGCCAGCCTCTTTTAGAAGATAATATGCCATTTTCCCCTTTATGCTTTTGAAACTTAAAAACTGAAGCTTTTGCGATAAGAATTGTGCGCGTGTTGAAATACTGTTTAGATAATTTCGCAGTAGTTGCCTATTTAATTGTAACAACTTAAGGAATCCGGAAATGGGGATAACTAACATCCGTCCATCGCTGTTTGCGGTTACTGTAACCGGGAATTTATTTTCCTTCCCAAATAAAAATGCGGAAGCCAAAGGTTTTGGTGCTTCAATATCTTCTATTTTGATAACCTTGCCCGAGTAGTCGATCATTTCGCCTTTTACCGATCCCGAAAGAATGATATAAAGATTGTTTACATTTTGGCCGGCAGCTACAACAACTTCATCTTTAACAAAATTGCGTAATTGGAGATGGATTTTCTTTAAAAGCATTTCGGTTTCCTTTTCCGGGATACCTATAAAAACAGGACATTGTGTCAAAAGTTGGTAATCAATCATTTTTTCGGGCTTTGTAACAATTGGTACAGCATTCCAAACGTAGCATTCCTACTTTTGTTCTCGCAAAAATAAAGAACATGATACGTGAGATAGTTAAAATAGACGAAGAATTATGCAACGGTTGCGGTGTATGCATTCCCAACTGCCATGAAGGAGCCTTGCAGATTATTGAAGGGAAGGCACGGTTGGCAAGTGAATTGATGTGTGACGGCTTAGGTGCTTGCATTGGTCATTGCCCTGAAGGTGCGATAACTATCGAAAAACGCGAAGCCGAGGAATACAACGAAGTGGCTGTAATTGCCCAAATGATAAAAAGTGGGAAAGCAACTGTTTTTGCTCACTTAAAGCACCTGCAAGATCATAACGAAACCGGATTTTTGAACCAGGCCTTAACCTACATTCGCGAACATCGTGAAGAAATGCCTTTTAAACTTAGCGAAGTTCATGAACTCCTGAACGGTACAAAAAATACGAAAGTAACCAAGGGCATTTCAAGTGTTGCTTGTGCAGGTTCTATCCCGCAATCGTTTAGTGTGGCTGGGATGAAGATAGCTACTCCGGCCGAGAATTTGCCTTCGCAACTCACACAATGGCCGGTCCAGATGCACTTGATAAATCCAGCTGCGTCGTATTTTAACAATGCTGATTTACTGATAGCCGCGGATTGTGTCGGTTTTGCATATGGAAATTTCCACAATGAATATATTAAAGGCCGAAAAATGGTAATTGCCTGCCCGAAGTTGGATACCGGGAAAGATATTTATTTGAAAAAGTTGGTACGTCTAATCGATGAATCACGCGTCAATACCATTACAGTGGTAATTATGGAAGTGCCATGCTGTGGCGGCTTATCGCAATTAGTAGAAATGGCCACGCAAACTGCAATCCGGGAAGTTCCTGTAAAAGAGGTAGTCATAAGCATCAAAGGAGATAAACTATCGGAAGATATGGATTTGAAATAGACCTATTTATTTCCATAATCGCTATTAGAAAACTATAATTTCAGAAGTTTGCTGTAGATTGGTCATGGGTGTTTAGTTAACTATAAGGTTATCCGTCCGTCTTTAGCAACAGTCATATCCGAACCGAGATTCCCGTCATTTACTCCTGTAGCCGCTATTATTTTGCAAGCATGTCCCAATCATGCAGGTATGTCCCACTCATGGACAGATAGTCCCACTGAAATACTAAGGCTTATTTCGTATTTTTTGACATAAAGATACTTTTATATTTTATAGTTGCTGATAATCTGGATTTTGTAGCGATATTCTCTCTTAATGTTAGAATTATTACAACCTTCATTCTAAAATGTGCCTGTCATTTTAATTTTTTTGCCGTAACTTTTCTCCATCAAAGGATGTTTTAACGACATCAAGGATTTAAAAAAATGTTTTTAGTGTGGCTCAAATGTGAGTGACAGTAGGGGTACCTGTATCCTGTGTATAAAAATCTATCGGAATTTTACGTCAAGCAGTCGGGTGAAGATTCTATCAACCTTCATAAATGTTTGATTCTCAAAGTGTAATTTATAAATATTAGATAATTTATTCTAATCAATTATATAAAAAAAATAGTTTAATATAAAAATGCACTAATCAAACAGAAAGGTTTACGCACATGTTATCCATACATTCTTGTCTTAGCCGAACCTGCGCTCTCTTGATTGAATTTATTTTCAAGTATTTTCTCTAAATTGTTAAAAACAAAACTTACTAAAATGGTTAAAAGAAGGTTTAACAAATCTGAAATATACAAGGTACTACAGCAATATGAAGATGGCAAGTCGATACAACAGATTATTGAAGAACAGGGTATCAGCCAGGCTACCTTTTACAATTGGAAAGCCAAATACGGCAGTTTTTCCTCGAACGATATGGTGAACTTAAATAGGTTAAAAGAGGAAAATGATCGCTTGAAACGGATGTTTGCAGATTTGAGCCTTGAAAATTTAGCATTGAGAGCGCAGTTGGAGAAAAGGAATTGACAGTGTGTGATTTTAAAAACGTATAACAGTAAATTTATGTATTTAACCAAACCCACCTATTCATGGTACGCCGTTTATACCAGACCAAATCGGGAAGGTAAAATTATGGAAATGTTGACGGAGCAAAAAATTGAATGTTATTTGCCGCTCCGGAAAACATTAAGGCAATGGAGCGACCGCAAAAAGTGGATTGATGAGCCGCTTTTTCGATGTTACTTGTTTGTAAGAGTTAGCCATGTTGAATATTTCACGGTTCTTGACAGCCCCGGCGTAGTCGGTTATGTCAGTTTTGGGGGCAAAGCACAAACTATCCCGGGTTCTCAAATTGAAAGTATTAAAACTTTGGTTGCAAATGTTGACAGTGAATTTGAGTTGACCCACGAAAAAATTGCAAAAGGTGCGCTGGCAGAGGTTTTGTCGGGCCCACTAAAAGGTATTCAAGGCGAAATTGTGGAAATTTGTGGCCAGTCCAGAATATTAATCCGGGTTGATGCAATGGGGAGCTGCCTGCATGCCAACATTTCGCACAATGAAATAAAACTTGTTGAACCGGAAAATATAGAGAAAGATAAATTGATACAAAAGTCAAAAGTTTATTAATGAAATCCCATTTTAATATGAATATATTGGAATCACAAACCGACCAACTTCGGAACTTCATTTCGGAGGTAACTTTCTCCGACATTGATACTATTAAAGAGGATACACTGATTTTTGAAGAAGGTATTTTCGATTCATTAGGGTTTCTGTCCTTAGTGAGTTACGTCAATGAGGAGTTTGAAATTGAAATTGAAAACGACGAGTTGAGCGAAGAAAATTTTGAATCGATTAAGGCAATCGTGGCATTTATTGATAAAAAAAAACGGGCGTAATCTATAATTAATGTGTGGAATCACCGGATACATCGATAAAGTTGAAAAGCCGAATGTACAACTGATAAACCGGATGTTGACCCGCATTCATCACAGAGGACCTGATGAATGTGGAATTTATACCGATGAAAACATAGGCTTTGGAAGTGTCAGGTTGAGTATTATCGACATTACGGGCGGGCAGCAGCCGATGCCCAATGAAGATTTAAGTTTATGGATCGTTTTCAACGGCGAAATTTTCAATTACATCGAACTCCGAACAGAATTGGAAAGCCAAGGCCACAAATTCAGAACTAAGAGCGACACGGAAGTAATCGTTCATTTATATGAGGAGTATGGTGAAAAATGCCTCACCAAATTAAACGGTCAATTTTCTTTTTCTATCTGGAATAAAAAAACGAAGGAGCTTTTTCTCGCCCGCGATCGGATAGGTATTCGCCCTTTGTATTACTATGGCGATTCAGACTTATTTGTGTATGGTTCGGAAATTAAAGCCATTTTTGAACATCCAAAAATTAAGCGTGAAATTTCTGTACAAGGGATTTCCGAAACCTTGACTTTTTGGACAACCATTTCACCCCATACGGTTTTTGAAGGGATTCAAGAATGTCCACCGGGTCATTACATTAAAGTTAAAAACAATAAAATTGAAGTTCAAAAGTATTGGGAATTGAATTTTGCCACTCCCGGGAATTATTACCCAGGCAGTTTTGAAGAGGCCATTTCTGATTTTGAAGAACTGTTTCGCGACTCGGTTAAAATCCGCTTGAGGGCCGATGTGCCGGTTGCGGCATATTTGAGCGGAGGTCTTGATTCCGGGGCCACAACGGCTTACATTAAAGAAATTGAACCCGCTATTTTGCAAACGTTCTCTGTAGGCTTCACCGAAAGCGAATTTGACGAAAGCAAATATCAAACGATTGCTTCAGAATACTTTCGAACAAAGCATGTTGCGTTTACATGTACATCGAAAGACATTGTGGAAAATTTTCCGAAGGTTATATGGCACAGTGAAATGCCCTTGCTGCGGACGTCCCCGTCACCAATGTTCAGCTTATCCCAAAAGGTTAGGGAAAACAAAATAAAAGTGGTGATTACCGGAGAAGGTGCCGATGAGTTGTTGGCCGGCTATAATATTTTTAAAGAGAACAAGATACGACGTTTCTGGGCAAAAGATCCGAAATCCAAGCTTCGTCCTTTGCTGTTGAAAAAGCTCTATCCGTACATTGCGGCATTACAAAAAGCAGATACAAATGCACTTAAAATGTTTTTTGCGTATAAGTTGAGCGAAACAGATTCACCGATTTATTCTCATTTGTTACGATGGAAAAATTCATCCAACATAAAAAACCATTTCAACAAAGAAACACAAGAAAAACTCTCGGACTTTGATCCCTACAAGAACTTAATGGCAAACTTAAATGGAAAAATGGATCAGTTGGATCCCTTGGCAAAAGCACAGTATCTTGAAATGGTGGTTTTTTTATCAGGTTATTTGTTGTCATCTCAAGGAGATAGGATGGGGATGGCTAATTCGGTAGAAGGCAGGTATCCCTTTCTTGATCATCGCATTATCGAGTTTTGTGCTTCTCTACCGCCCGATTTTAAACTTAAAGGCCTCAACGAAAAAATATTGTTGAAAAAGATGATGAAAGGTAAGTTGCCGGAAGAAATATTGAACAGGACAAAGCAAGCTTACCGCGCACCAATTCTGGACAGCTTCCTTGGGGCAGATGCCCCTGAATATATAGACGAAATCCTTTCGCCCGAATCGATAGTTGAGGCAGGTATTTTTAATTCCGAATCGGTTAGCAAGCTGTTGCGAAAAATGAAATCGGGGAAAGCCTATTCCGAAATCGACAATATGGCGCTTACCGGCATCATCTCGACCCAGTTATTGTACAAACAGTTTATAAAAGAATTTAACTATCTCGATAGCAGTGAACGGATAGGCTATACATTACGTAACAAGCAAGATTTTAACATCGAATAAAATGCCGATAAAACCACCCTTCTCAAAAAACATATTGAAGCTCCAAGATGCTGAGCAAACTGCCACTGAGATTGCCGAAAAATTAAACTATAATGTGCGCAAAATTTTAAAAAAAAACGGGGCAATTATAGGCATAAGTGGTGGCATAGATTCCTCGGTTACGCTGGCACTTGCCGTGAAGGCTTTTGGCGCAAACAATGTAATCGGAATTATGATGCCGGATCATGACTCAAGCGGTGACAGCAAACTTTTGGCGCAGGAATTGGCCGATAAGTTTGGTGTACGCACCATTGAGGAAAACATTTCAGACGCGTTGGAGGGTTTTAAATGTTACGAAAGAAGGGATGAAGCGGTAAAAAGTGTGCTTCCTCATTTCGACCCTGCAAAGGATAAGTTTAAAATTGAAATAAAGCAAAGCGTGAACAACATGAAACTGCCGCCGATGTTTTATGTCACGGTTCATTTAGCGAATGGTGAAACCGAAAGCAAAATGCTGACAACGAAAGCCTTTTTACAAATCGTGGCTGCATCCAACTTTAAGCAACGAAGCCGAATGACCATGTTGTATTATCATGCCGAGGCAAACCATTTTGCAGTGATCGGCACCCCAAACAAGCATGAAATTAAACAAGGGTTTTTTGTGAAATATGGTGACGGCGGTGCCGATGTGATGCCGATAGCACATTTGTATAAAACGCAGGTGTATGAGTTGGCGGAGCACTTGGGAGTCCAGGGAAAAATTATCGGGCGGACGCCCACAACCGATACCTACCCGGCAGAACAAACGCAGGAAGATTTCTTTTTTCAACTGCCATTTGAAACGTTGGATTTAATGTGGTACGCATGGGAAAATGAATATCAGAAGAGTGAGATTAGTAAAGTAATGGGTTATTCAGAGGAAGAAATTGCCGCAATATTCACCAATTTCGAAAGAAAAGCAAAAACAACGGAGTACCTGCGGATGCCACCAATTCAGTAAAAAGAATTTTAATTGATACAATGAACGTCGTTCAATACCTGTTTGAAAACAGTGCATCGTTTGAAAAGGATTTTGTGTTGGGGCATCGGGAAACCTTATCGTTTAAATCGCTTTACGATCAGAGTTCAAGATTGGCCAATTTTCTTTCCACAACTTATGGAAGCGGCAATAATATCCTTTTGGCGAGCAAAAACAACAATTATTTTTTGGTTTGTTATTTTGGGATTTTGTTATCGGGCAACATTTGTGTGCCAATAGATCCTTCCATCGAAAAGGAAAACTTTGAATACATCGTAAATGAAATTGAAGGGGCAGCTTATTTTATCGAAAGCCGGTTGTTGCAAAAATTAAATGTGCAACTAACGAATGTTGCAACAGAAAAAGAGCTGCCAAGATTAATTCAGCAAGAAGCAAACTATACGATACCGGAGGTTTTTGATCAAAACTCCCCTGCATTAATCATTTATACGTCGGGTTCAACAGGCCGGTCAAAGGGCGTGGTATTAAGCCATAAAAACATTATTGCAAATACTTCCTCAATAATCGATTATCTTGAACTTAATGAAAACGATATTATTGAAGTAGTGCTGCCGTTTTTCTATTGCTATGGTTTGTCCTTACTGCACACCCACTTGCGGGTTGGCGGATCGCTTGTTTTCAACAACAATTTCATACTGATCGGAACGGTTCTGGACAACATTGAAAAATACAATTGTACCGGATTTGCAGGTGTCCCCAGCCATTTTCAAATCCTGTTGCGCAAATCGGAGAGTTTTAAGAATACAACTTTCCCGTCGCTGCGCTACGTTACGCAGGCTGGTGGTAAATTGCACAACAATTTTATTGAAGAGTTCAATTCGTGTTTTCCTGACATCGATTTTTATGTGATGTACGGGCAAACCGAAGCAACAGCAAGGCTTTCGTACCTTAACCCCAAAGATTTAATCCATAAAATCGGATCGATAGGAAAAGGAATTCCGGGAGTTGAGCTAAAAGTGGTCAACAAGCTTGGGGAAGAGGTTAAAGCAGGAGAAACCGGCGAATTGGTAGCCAAAGGCGATAACATTATGCTCGCTTATTACAAGGATACGGATGCCACGAACGAAACCATTAAAAATGGGTGGCTCCATACCGGAGACCTCGGGAAAGTTGATAACGAAGGTTTTATTTACTTAACAGGAAGGAAAAAGGAAATTATCAAAGTATCCGGCAAAAGGGTAAGTCCTAAAGAGATAGAGGCTGTAATCCTTTCCTTGCCCGATGTGGTGGATTGTACCATTGAGCCGATTGAGGATAAAATAACGGGTGAGGCCATTAAGGCAACTGTAGTGCTTAAGTCAAGAAACCATGAACAAATCACCGAAGAAACCTTGAAAACATTTTGCAGGAGCAAGCTTGCGTTGCATAAGGTGCCAAAAGTTATCGAATTCTCGGATACCTTAAAAATCAATTCGGTCGGGAAAAAAGTTAAAGTATTGGATTGAGAAGCCTATAATTTCCAACAAATTGAATAATAACAATGATCATTGCAGTAGATTTCGACGGCACAATTGTAAAACACAAGTTCCCGGCAATTGGTAAAGAAATACCCTATGCCATTAAAACGTTGAAGTTGTTTCAGGAAAAGGGGCACAAGCTTATCCTTTGGACTTACCGGGCAGGGAAAGACCTCGAAAAGGCAGTTGAATTTTGCCGCAAACGGGGCTTAGTTTTTCATGCCGTCAATAATAACTTCGAAGGCGAGGAATTTGATAATACTTACAGCCGAAAAATTTATGCAGACATTTATATTGATGACCGGAACATCCTCGGAATCCCCGACTGGCAAAAAATGTACGAACTCATTTTAGAAAAGGAAAAAGGAGGGGATAAAAAAAGAGGTTGACTGAAAGCCAACCCCTTTTCAATTCATTTTGGTTATTGAACAATGAACCTACTCCGAAAACAATATTTTAACACAAAGACACTAAGACACTAAGTCACAAAGTTTTTGGAAAGTTTAAGTTACTAATAATAAACACTTTGTGTTTATTGTTCTACAGCAATTACCCACATTCAAAATTAAATATCATGATCAAAGAAAGAGAACCTATTCTTGATAAATTAAGTATCGTTGTTCAAGCAATTTTAACCCTTGCATGTTTTTGGGGTTCATTATTCATAACAGATACATTTCTGAAACCTATAACATGGGATATAGCACAATTCAAAATCCTTTCATTAATTATTGTCCTTCTATGGATTTTGTTGCTTGAGCAGGCCGATATGGGGCGAATTGGTCGAATTAAAATGTACTCTGTAGTATTTACAGAATATTTGGCCCTTGTTTTTGTTGGAAATATACTGCTTTTCGCATTAATTAAGATTTTTGACTTTGATGCAATTTCCAGGCTGGTTTTAGGAGTATTTGCAATTATTAACTTTATTGTTTTATATTCATTTAAGTATATTCTGTCTGTAACCATGAAATTCTTTAGAAGAAGAGGGATGAATACCAGGCAGATTTTAGTTATTGCTGATTCAGATTCATATTATTTTATTGACAGTTTAATTGAAACAAAAGACTGGGGATATGAAATTTGTGCAATTATGACAGATGATAAAACAATAATAAATAAATACACCAATGAATACACTATAATACCCTATGAAAGCAATATTTCAAAAATATTGGATGAGAGAACAATTGACGAGGTTTTCTATTGTAAAAGCTCCTTAGACCAGAACGAAATTCAAAAATTTATTTATTCTTGTGCCGAAGTAGGTGTTGTTTTCAGGATGCAATCGATGTTATTGAATTATGTAAAAATGCAATCATCATTTTCAATCTTAAATCAAATGCCTTTCCTGACCTTCAGAAATACACCGGATAATTATCTGGCCTTAAAGGTTAAGGAAATTCTCGATTTTTCTATTTCTATATTTGCCCTTGTTATTTTATCGCCGCTAATGTTAATCATATCCTTGTTGATAAAGCGAGATGGGGGTCCGGTATTTTTCCTGCAAAAAAGGGTGGGATTACGTGGCAGGCACTTTTATTGTTACAAATTCAGAACAATGGTTGTTAATGCTGAGAGTTTGCAGCAATCATTGCTGGATCAAAATGAACAACAAGGTCCTGTTTTTAAAATAAAAAATGACCCAAGGGTTACTAATATCGGACGGTTTCTAAGAAAAACATCCTTAGACGAACTTCCTCAATTTATCAATGTTCTTAAAGGTGAAATGTCCGTTATAGGACCCCGGCCACCAATTCCTTCCGAAGTTAAACAATACGAAAGATGGCAGCAAAGAAGATTAAGCATGAAGCCGGGAATCACCTGCATTTGGCAAGTTTCAGGAAGAAACAATATTCCCTTTGATCAATGGATGAAAATGGATATGCAGTACATTGATACATGGTCACTTAAACTCGACGCCATCATTCTTATGAAGACTATAAAAGTAGTTCTTAAAGGGGATGGACAATAAATTATTTCAAATTATTTCCGTTACTTAAAGCTATAAATTAATAAAACATGCCAATCAAGGGTTGAACCCACTTCGGGGTTCCCTTCACATCTGCTTCATTACCATCCCGAGGTCTCGGGATGGCTATTATTGTTTAATCCTTTTCGGGATAAGGAAATGTCCGTAGGACATTAACAATAATAGCCCCGTGCGAAGCTCGGGGTCAACATTGCGATGCGAAAAACAACCCCGAAGCGGGTTGAACATTGATATTCAACGAATTTCAACTCTTGATTCGCATAAATCGTTTTAACAAAATGCAGCAACAAACCATGAGAATCATGAAACGAGCCATCACAAAAGCTTTTGAGACGCAGGAGCATGATTATGGCGAGTTCTCCCGAGTGATCGGGATTACCATTAAAAAACAATAAATTATAAACACATGAAAAATCGCACTTTTAAACGGATTGGAACATTTCCAATAATGATTTTAACTATTACATTACTTTTTTCTTCCTGCGCAACCCAGCGTGATTTGGAATACCTCCGTGTTAAGGACAAGAATGACGAAGCCTTCAAGACTTTTGACGATGTTCAGATACCTGATTACAAACTGAAAGCCAATGACGAACTATACATACAAATTAAAAGCCTGGACGACCCCTCTACAAATGTATTTCAACAAGGAGGTAATCAACAAAGCAATTATGTTAGTAGTATAAGTCCTTATAGTGCATCTCTGATGTCGTACACGATTGATAAATCAGGATATATACAAATGCCCGTCATTGGAAATATCTTTGTCGAAGACAGGACTGTTCCAGAGGTCATGCACATCCTGCAGGATTCACTTAACCACATTTTAAGCAAACCAACCGTAACGGTAAAGTTGGTAAACCGTTATGTGTCTGTTTTTGGAGAAGTTAGAAACCCCGGTCATTTTCCTTACGCACAGGAGAGACTCACGATGTACGATGCCCTCAGCCTGGCGGGAGATATTAATGTTTATGGTGATCGCAATGAAGTGATACTGGCCCGCAATGAAAACGGCAAAAATTTACGCGTTAGCATCGATTTAACCTCATCTGAAATCATGGCCTCCGAATACTATTATATTCGCCCCAACGACATGGTTTACGTAAAACCAATGAAAAAACGATTCTGGGGCTTTAGTGAGTTTCCATGGAATATTCTGTTAAGTTCAATAACAACAGGCTTGCTAATGTACAATGTAGTTAAGTAACTAAATCAGTATTGAGATTTTAGTATAAAGTAGCAAGACTAAACCCACAAGCGAGATAACGAACACAGCAATTCTTACCACATGAATAATATAATGAACCAAAATACTTTCCCTGAACAAGAGAATTTTCACATCGTAAAATTAATTAAACTAATCTTTCGAAATATCTGGATTATCCTGCCATCTGTTATTTTGGCAGTTGGTATTGCTTATGTTTACAACCGATATGCAATACCTTCCTATAAAGTATCCTCCACCCTACTAATTAAGGAGGACTCAAACAGTAGTGGCTCAAACGATGGCTCCAGATTTATCAACAGCAACCTGCTTACCAGGACTCAAAACCTGCAAAACGAATTGATGATCCTGAAATCTTATCCAATCATCGAACAGACCGTAAAAAATCTTGATTTGGAAGTGGCCTACTATGAATATAAAAATTATAAATACCACAATGCTTATAAAGCGGCACCTTTTAAAGTATTTATTTTTAAAGAACACCCACAATTGGTAGGTGTCATTTTCGATATAAATTTCAATTCGGATGGAAGCTATGCAATTGAGGTTAAAAAGCAGGATGCAACAATCTATAACTATATTACAAATCAAAAAATTGGAGAAAGGGAAAAACTGGAATTAAATTTAAAAGGAAATGTGGGGGAAATAGTAGAAACTGCCGATCTTAAATTGTTGGTGACAATCATCGACGAAGATAGCTTAAAACTAAATGAAGAGAGATATTTTGCCTTCAAACTAACAACTGTTCAGGGACTAACAAACAAATTTATAGGAAGTCTGGAATTTGTACTCCCGGACAAGTTGGCAACAGTGATTGAAATCAGCACAGAAACTTCCTCTGTGAGTCAAGGACAAGATGTAATAAACGAATTGATGCATGTTTACACGGCATCCAAATTGGATGAAAAAAATCACCTGGCGAATATTACCATCGATTATATTGAGCAGCAATTGGACGAGGTGTCCTCATCCCTCCTTCTTACCGAAGACAACCTTAAAAAATTCAAGTCCGACAATAAGGCAATGAACGTCGATGATCAGGCTATCAGACTGTCGGAACAGCAATTGGAACTGCAAAATCAGTTGGCAGAGAAGATGACTCAAAAACAGTACTACAATTACATAAAGGATTATAATTCAGGAAATTCCGATGAAACTCTGATTATTGCCCCGGCTGCCATGGGGGTTACGGATCCTTTGATAAACAAACTAATTGAGGAACTTTCTACAGCACAATCGCAATTAGACAATCTGATCAAAAACAATCAGGGGCGCAACCCCATGGTAAACCGCCTTAACATTCAAATTAACAACCTTAAAAGTACGGTTTCAGAAAATATATCTTCAGCCGACCGTGCCAATGACCTGTCCATTAACGAACTGCAAAACCGGATAGCACAATTGGATAATAGGATAAGTAAACTGCCTGAAACACAAATGCAATTGGGGGGGATTGAACGTAGCTACAAGCTGAATGACGCCATTTATAATTATCTCCTTGAAAAACAGGCTGAGGCAAAAATAACAAAAGCTTCCAACCTGCCCGACAATGTAATTATCGAGCCTGCCCACATGGTGGGGTTTTTGCCTGTTTCACCCAATAAAATGTTCAATTATATAATTGCATTATTGATAGGTTTTACCATCCCTTTTAGCATTTTGTTACTTAAGATGAACTTTAAAACAACGATCACCACACAGGAAGACATTGAAAATATTACCAATGCAGCAATCCTGGGTAAAGTATTTCATTACAGCAATCGAAAAGAGGATAACGTTTTTATTGCATCGCCAAGAGACAGGACTGCTGAAACCTTCCGCACATTGCGAACCAACCTGAACTTTGCGCTTGGGGGAAACTCCAATAAAACTATATTAGTGAGTTCCTGTATCTCGGGTGAAGGGAAAACCTTTAGTGCCCTAAATATTGCGGCTGCCTATGCGCAATTAGGGAAAAAAACCATTTTGATAAATTTAGATCTTCGCAACTCACACTCCATTATTAAAAACACGGATAACTCAAAAGGACTAAGTTCCTATTTATCCGAAGAGGCTTCACTTGACGAGGTAATCCAAAAGACCTACCTTGAAAATTTTGATTTAATCAATTCAGGTCCGGTTCCTCCCGATCCATTGGAATTATTGGGAAAAGAGATTTTGACCAACCTGTTTGATTTTCTTAAGAAAAGTTATGACTATATTATTGTTGATACACCACCATTGGCCCAGGTTTCCGATGCGCTCACAGTAATTCAACATGCTGATTTGAATTTGATAGTCACCCGTTACAATGTAACCAAAAAGAAATTGCTCAGATTGGTATTGGGTGAACTAAAAAACAAAAACATTAACAACGTATATCTTATTTTAAACGACAATAAACTGGTTAGCGAGCAAATGGGATACGGTTATTCTAACAAATAAGGTTACTGTTCGGGAGTAAATATATAAAGAAGTTTTATACATTTATAAATTACACATCATTTTTTGATATAAATATGCAGAATAAAAACCAGATATTTTGACTATTAAATATTTAGAGATAAAATCAATTTTCAGCAGAATAAAGGGCTTAAGTTCTAAGCTAAAAAATTTATCTTTTTATTTACTGGCGTCAATTGCTACATCATCAATAGGTGTATTGATGAATCCATTTTTAGCAGCCAATTTATCTCCAAAAGATTATGCAATAATTGGATATTTTATGTCCTTTAGTTCACTTATCTCAGTTATTATCGGTTTTTCATTCTTGACATATTATGCCAAAAACTATTTTTTAATAAAAGAAGATAAGAGACAGTTAGTTCTCAATACATTAATAATTTCCCAGGTATTTTTGGGGTTTACAACACTGATTATTGTTTTGGTTGGATTCTATTTTTACTTGCATATTGCAGAAGTTAATTTTCCATTTTTCCCTTATGCAATTTTATGTTTTATCCCGGTTTTTTTCAGTAGCTTTTATAATTATTTATTGGTTGAAAAAAGAATGAAAAGGCAGGCATTGCCTTATTTTAAAATTACTGTATTATATACTATTTCAATTGCACTATTGGCAATTCTGTTTGTTGTTATCTTAAAAAAAGGTGCAATTGGCCGGTTTTGGAGCCTTCTTTTACCTGCGGTTGGAATGGGAGTTTACAGTATTTTTACGTTAGTATCAAAATTTCAATTTGACTGGAAAATAATAAGGGATGCAATCACCTTTGGTTGGCCTATTTCACTGTCTGCAATACTTTATTACTTTTTATCGGACTTTGACCGTGCAATACTAGAGAAATTGGATGACACTCATACCTTTGGAATCTATAGCGTAGCGATGCAAATGACATCTTACCTTTATTTCTTTTATGCTGCTATTGATCAAACTTTTCAGCCAGATATTTACCAGGCAATTGCCGAAAATAAAAGAAAGAAACTTGTAAAAATAGTAGCCGGAATTATTGCACTAAATACTGTTCCTGTTTTACTATTTATACTATTTGCACACCCGATTATAAACATCCTGACCTATGGAAAATATATCGAATCCACAGATTTTGCACAAATTTTAGCTATAAAAACCATTCCGATGTCATTTTGTTTTCTAATTTCTACAGTGATTATTGGATTTGGATATCCTAAGGTTGAATTAATGAACAGAGCAATTGGCGCATTACTTAGCATAGTATTATACAGATTTCTGATTGGAAGATTTGGTTTTTACGGTGCGGCTTGGGGGCAATCAATTGTTCTAGCTGTGATGGCAAGTATAAGTGCAATTTTTATAATTTACAAGATTATAATGTCAAAAAATAAATTGATGTTGTAGTTTATCTGATCTATATGGATGTCAGTAAGAATCTATTTTCAATGTTACTATTTATTTATATCAATAAGTTAAATTTCAAGACGGAATAATCCCCGGCGTTGCCGGCCAATAATGATAAATTTTATGAAGACTATCGAAATAAAAGAAATGCAAAAAATTGAATTGGAAATATTAAAATCTTTTTCAAAAATTTGTGATGAGCATAAATTAAGATATTTCCTCTCAAACGGTACACTGTTAGGAGCCATACGACATAAAGGTTTTATACCTTGGGATGATGATATCGATGTATATATGCCAAGAAATGACTATATGACATTTCTTCAATTAGTTGGATCCTCGCTTGAGCCGCATTATAAATTGTTAACCCCCTACAATTCAAAAGAGTATATTTATACCTATGCAAAACTTTATGATGACAGAACGATTCTCATTGAATGGCCAGATACTGTGAGATATACTATTGGAGTGTATATTGATATATTTCCAGTGGATGGGTTGCCTGAATCGATAAAAGAAACAAAAAAACATTTCGATAGGTTAAAAAAACTAAATCGATTAAATTGGCTATGTATTCTTGCGGGTAAAAGATATACTTATGACTCTAACTATGCATATACAAAAGCAGATGTTGTAATAGTAGACATCAACCTTGATGTAACTAAAGAAGTAGGTTCTGATAAAAAATTAGAAGGATATAGTGTGAACATGGATGGTTTTAAAGCTGCCATGCGCACCATTGCATCGAGGTGTAAAGAAGATGTTTTGATATTGGTGGAGACGACTGTACCTCCAGGAACAACCCAAAAAATTGTTATGCCAATTTTTGTAGAAGAATTTGAGAAAAGAGGTTTAGCCCCAACGTTTAAAATTGGTCACTCTTACGAAAGAGTAATGCCAGGCCCGAGGTATGTAGATTCTATCAAGAATTTTTATCGTGTATTCTCTGGTATTAATGAGGAGAGTGCTGATGCAGTAGAGAAGTTTTTACACACCATCATCACTACAGATGAGTACCCATTAACCAGATTGGGTAATACCAATTCTACAGAAATGAGCAAGGTATTAGAAAACTCTTTTCGCGCAATGAACATTGCTTTCATCCAAGAATGGACTGAATTTGCAGAGAGTGCAGGCGTAAATTTATACGAAGTAATAAGTGCTATTCGCATGCGTTCAACACATCAAAATATTATGCGCCCTGGTTTAGGTGTCGGTGGTTATTGCCTCACAAAAGACCCACTTTTGGCAAGTTGGGCAAGCCAGGAGCTTTTTGATTCGACTCCCTTGATACAAAGTGAAAAAGCAGTAAGCATAAACGACCGTATGCCATTGCATACTTACAAAATAATTACAAAACATTTTGACTCTGACTTATCGGGTAAAAAAGTATTGATGTTAGGCGTTTCTTATCTACAAAACGTAGGAGATACAAGATATACGCCTGTAGAGTTATTGTACGATAAGCTAGAGGCTGAAGGTATAGAGATTGTATTACACGACCCATTTGTATTACACTGGGCAGAGAAAAATATGGACATTGACGGGGGTGATGATGTCTTTGATGATACTTTTGACGCGGTAATTATTGGTACACCGCATGATATTTATATAAAAGAAGGAAAGCTAGATGCTTTCTTATCAAAATCACATAACTTAGTAGTGTTTGATCCGCATGGAGTAATCGGAGACGAATTAAGAAAGAAATATACGAACCACGAATTTAAAATAATAGGAAGAGGAGATGTATAAAAAAGTATTAGTACTAGGTGGTGCCGGTTTTATCGGCATGAACATTATCAAAGAATTAGGAAACAGAGGCGGATATCAAATCACTATCGGAGATAACTTCTTCCGTGGTAAAATGGATGCGCAATTAACAAAATTGGTAGAAGACCATAAAATCAAGGTTATCTCTGCTGATTTTACAGAAGCATCTGCTTTTAACGAATTAGAAAATGATTATGACAATGTATACATGCTTGCATCTGTTGTAGGTGTAGAGTACACACAAAAAACACCTAATGAACTGATTCGTATCAACACAGCTTTAATTCTAAACACATTAGAGTGGGTAAAAACCACAAAGTGTAAAAAAGTATTATTTACATCCACAAGTGAGTGCTATGCGGGTAGTATTGAGGCATTTGGGTACAAAGTGCCAACCCCAGAAGAAGTGCCATTATGTATAGATGATATTACACATCCACGTTTTACCTATGCAGTAACTAAGATGTTAGGTGAGTCTGGCTTTTTACAGTACTCTAAAGTATATGACTTTGAGTGTACTATTGTACGTTACCACAACGTATATGGTTCACGTATGGGCTTCAAACATGTTATTCCTCAAGTGGTACAACGTTTCTTAGACAACGAAAATCCGTTTAAAGTATATGGTTTCGACCAAACACGTGCTTTCAACTACATTGACGATGCAGTATCTGGTACAATTGATGCTATGGAATCTAAAGATACCAATGGCGAAATTTTACACATCGGCGATATGAAATCTGAGATTACAATTGAACAATTAGTACATTACGTGGGAGATTTAATGGGATATAAAGGAACTTATGAGCGACAAGGCGCACACTCAGGCTCAGTATCTCGCAGATGCCCTGATACTAGCAAAGCTGAAATACTAATTGGGTACAAACCACAAGTACACTGGGAAGAAGGTGTAAAAAAAACGGTAGAATGGTATGTAAACTATATTCAATCTGGTAGCGAGGTTTTTGAATAAACCACTACCCATTTTTAATATCTGTTTCCAATAATCAATAACTTTTTAAAAAATCATAACCCGATGGTAGAGAATGAAAGTAAATTAAGAATTGTATGGATATGTGACTTGATGAATCAAACCATAATTGAAAAATTTGGATTAAATGGTAAATTTCGTGAAAGAGGCCCCTGGATAAGCCTTGGAATCGAGGAGATAAAAAAAAGAGATGATATTGAACTATATGTAATTGCCCCCTTTTCTTGTATCCTCAAAAATTACAGATATAGCGACGGTAACATCCATTACTATTTTATCAAGATCGGGATTCCATTCATGAAAAGAAACTGGCCACGTATTTTTTTATTCAATTTATGGTCAAATTATTATTTCTTTAATATTCAGGTTAGAAAAATAGTTGAAAAAATTAATCCTGATTTAATAAATTTGTGGGGAGCTGAAAACGCTTACTATTCATCATCAATTTTTCATATACATAATTATCCTATTCTTATAACCATACAAGGTTTTGTTTCACTTGATAATGAATTAGATAATATAAATACAATTTATAAAAAAAGAGTAAAAGTTGAGAAAAAAATCCTCAGCGATTTTAAATATTTTGGAATTGAAGCAACTTCAATGGAAAAATATATTAGAACTTTCAATCCAAATGCGAAAATGTTTTGGTCCCATTTGTTTTTTACCAAGCCAAAAGCTAAAAATGATGTAACTAAAGAATATGACCTGGTGTATTTTGCAAGATTAACAAAAGAAAAAGGAATAGAAGATCTTATAGATGCCGTTTCAATTGTTAAAAGTCAGATTCGTGAAATATCACTGTGTGTAATTGGTCATGCAAATTATGCTTTTGAAAAATATCTTAAAAGTAAGATTAAAGAACTCGAATTAGACGATAATATTACTTTTAAAGGTTTTATTCCTTTACAAAATGAAGTGCATCATGAGGTTAGAAAAGCAAGAATTTCGGTACTGCCAACCTATAACGACACTATTCCGGGGACCATCGTGGAAAGCATGCTACTGGGACTCCCGGTGATATGCTACAATACAGGAGGTATTCCTGATTTAAACAAAGAAGACGAACATATAATACTTGTTGAACAGGGAAATATCAATAAAATGGCTGATGAAATTGTACATTTATTGCGCGATATAAATAAACAAAAAGAATTGGCTGAAAAAGCCCGAAAATTTGCATTGGTCGAATTTGATAATGCCAATTCAGTGAATCTCATGATTCAGGCTTATAAAGATGTCATAAAGGACTATTACGATGGGAAATAAAAAACTTTTAATTTTGCAAGAAATATTGTGTATGCAAAATAATTATATTGTTTAAAACACTAATTTTTATGAAATTTAATGATTCTAAATATTGTGATTTCCTGATTATTGGAGATAGAATAATGGAATTAGCAATCGGATATGAACTTCGGAAAAAACACCCTGAAAAGAAAATTGCAATTATCGAAAAGGAAAAAGATGTAGCTATGCATGCAAGCGGTCGAAATAGTGGAATTTTACATGCAGGATTCTATTGTACATCGAATTCATTAAATGTTAAGTTTACAGTTGAAAATTCGATAAAACAACTTAACCTGAATAATTCATAAAAAAGGGAAGTTTGTTCCCTGGAAATTGTTAGAGTATTAGTATTTCCAAGGTGTTCAAAACAAACATCCCGTTAGCAATGTGATAAAGAATAATTTTTAAATCAACCAGAAAACATTAGGCCTATTTCCGGTATCGGGGAAAAAAGTTGAATTGAGTTATACCGGCGAACAAATCAGTAGTGATAGCGGCCTGTTGCTGCTGCGCGAAGTAGAAAACCAGATTGGCCTGATAGACGGGTTAAGCCCCTGTATAAGCGATGCAAGGGA
>CAZNEV010000050.1:0-35326 GCA_964572085.1 uncultured Maribellus sp.
AACGGTGAACGGTGAACGGTGAACGGTGAACGGTGAACGGTGAACGGTGAACGGTGAACGGTGAACGGTGAACGGTGAACGGTGAACGGTAATCAGTAAACGGTGAACGGTGAACGGTGAACGGTGATCAGTAAACGGTGAACGGTGAACTGCAAACACAATGGCCAGTAACCAGCAACACAGAGCATACAAACAAGCAACCCCGTCCGACTGGCGTCAGCCGGGCGGGAAGCAACAAGCAACAAGCAACAAGCAACAAGCAACAAGCAACAAGCAACAAGTAACTCGGAACTTTAAACTTTAAACTCACTACTTCTAAATGGCCTTAAACTACATCTGGATATTCTTTTTTCTAAGCGCATTTGTAATCGGTTTGGTTAAACTGATCTTCTTTGGCGATGCGGAAGTTTTTCCTGAAATGGTAAATGCCACGTTCGACATGGCGAAATCGGGCTTTGAGATTTCTTTAGGTTTAACGGGCGTTTTAACCCTTTGGATGGGCATCATGAAGATTGGCGAAAAAGGAGGAATTGTAGCTGTATTTTCCAGGTTGATTGGTCCATTTTTCAACAAGCTATTCCCGGAATTGGGCAAAGAACATCCTGCTCACGGTGCAATTATGATGAACATTGCAGCCAACATGCTCAATTTGGACAATGCCGCCACTCCCATGGGTTTGCAAGCCATGAAAGAAATGCAGGCAACCAACCCCGACAAAACGACCGCCTCCAACGCCCAAATCATGTTTTTGGTGCTGAACACTTCGGGTTTAACACTTTTGCCGATTAGCATCATGGTGTATCGCGCCCAGTTGGGGGCCGTGAATCCGTCCGACATTTTTATCCCTATTTTGCTGGCGACCTATTTCTCCACTATGGCAGGCTTAATTACGGTGGCCCTCTACCAAAAAATAAATTTATTGGACAAGGTTGTACTGGCTTACCTTGGCGGATTGACCGTATTCATTGCCGGCATAATTTGGTATTTTTCCACCCTCGAAAAAGAAGCCATAACGCAACTCTCCAACGTGGTCAGCAACCTGATTTTATTCACGGTGATTGTTGTTTTTATATTGATGGCACTGCGCAAACGGATAAATGTTTACGAAGCATTTATCGATGGTGCGAAAGGGGGTTTCAAAACAGCGGTGAAGATAATCCCCTATCTCGTGGCAATTTTGGTTGCCATAGGGGTCTTTCGGGCTTCGGGGGCAATGGATTGGTTTGTTTCGGCCGTTTCATGGAGCTTTGAGAAAGCAGGGATGAACACCGATTTTACCGCCGCACTGCCAACCGCATTGATGAAACCACTGAGCGGCAGTGGTGCACGCGGGATGATGGTGGATGCCATGACAACCTATGGCGCTGACTCGTTTGTTGGCCGCGTGGCCAGTACTGTGCAAGGAGCTACCGACACCACTTTTTATATTCTCGCGGTGTATTTTGGAGCCGTGGGAATCAAAAATACCCGATACGCCGTTGTGTGCGGTTTAATTGCCGATTTCGTCGGAATCGTTGCCGCTATTTCAATGGCTTATTTGTTTTTTCAGTAATAGAAGAAAAGTCAAAATATGGCACATACACACGAACATACCACCCCAATCAGCCACGGAAGAGCCTTTGTGATTGGCATTACGTTAAATATTGCTTTTGTAGCCGTTGAAGTTTTTTATGGATTATTAGCCAACTCTTCCGCGTTATTGGCCGATGCGGGACACAACGCCAGCGATGTGCTAAGTCTGATTTTTGCTTGGGGTGCAATTTGGCTCGCCACCGTCAAACCAAAAGGGAAATATACCTACGGACTTAGAAAAACCACCATTTTAGTTTCCATCCTGAATGCTCTTCTGCTGTTTGGGGCTGTTATTGCCATTACCTGGGATGCCATCGGGAAATTTAAAAACCCTGAGCCTGTGGCAGGAACGCAGGTAATGATTGTAGCGGGAATCGGTGTGATAATCAATACCGCTACGGCTTTATTGTTTATGAAAGGTCAAAAGGATGACCTGAACATAAAAGGTGCATATCTTCATATGGCGGCAGATGCCGCTGTTTCGCTTGGCGTGTTAATAGCGGGATTGTTGATTCATCTCACCGGAATTCAATGGATTGACCCGGTAATGAGCTTCATTATTGTTGCGGTCATCGTTTGGGGAACGTGGCATTTATTTATCGATTCGATTGATTTGGCACTGGATGCCGTACCCAAACACATTGAACTTGAAAAGGTACACGATTTTCTTATCTCGCAGGAAGGAGTGGAAGATGTGCACGACCTTCATGTTTGGGCAATGAGCACCACGCAGGTTGCTTTAACGGCACATTTAATAATGCCGGACGGACACAGTGATGGTTTCATTGCATATCTTCAGCAAAAACTACGACATGAGTTTAAAATTGAACATACTACCTTTCAAATTGAAAACGAAAAGATTGAAAGAGGGTGTAATTTAGTGTGAGCCCCCATCAGACCATGTCAGCCCCGCCTGCCAGCCCGAAAGACATTCTTCTGGCGGGAATGCCCAGAGCGGGCAGGCGGGCGGGCAATAATCAATCGCCATTAACTCTAATCTTTCGGCACTTTGTCGTTGGGAAACCGGTTAGCATATTCTTCCCAAAAAAGTCTCACTTCACGTTTCATTTCTTTTGCCAGTGAAAGTATTCCAAAAAGGTTCGGAATGGTCATCAGTGCGATAGTGACGCCAGAGAGCGTCCAGATAATGGTAGTATCGGTGAACGACGCCACAAAAAAACTGATAACATATACCACTTGGTAATAAATAACCCTACTCGAACCAAGCAGGTAAGTAATGGCCCGGTCGCCATAATACGACCAACTAATGGCGGTAGAAAATGCGAACAACAGCAGCCCAATGGATACGATGTATTTGCCGTAGCCGCCAAACCAACTGCGGGTGAAAGCCACGGTGGTAAGCGGTGCGCTGTGCAGCAACGACTTCCCGGAAAGTGTTATCCCCTCTTGTTTTACCAATTTTCCCTCAACAAAATTAATGTCGCCCGAATAGGGTTGGCTGTTCACCCAAACCCTGACTTCTTCGGCCACCGAACGGGAATGAATAACAGTGGGCTGATGAAGGATAAATCCATCTGCAACCTGTAATGTTCCGGTAAACTTTTTCAGTTGATCTTTGCCGGCCAAAAAGTGAAACAATTTTTGGCGGTCTGCTTCATTTTGTTCCGAATAGTTATCAGCCAAAACGATAAGGTCGGTATCCTGAAATTGATTTTCCAGCTTTTCATTCCAAACACCTGATGAAAGCAACACAAAACCCGTGAGCGAACAGATGATTATCGTATCAATAAATGGTTCCAACAGCGCAACCAGCCCTTCCGAGACAGGCTCGTGGGCACGGGCTGCAGCATGGGCAATGGGCGCCGACCCCTGTCCTGCTTCGTTGGAAAATAATCCACGGTTAACACCCCGGTTAAATGCAAAAGCAATGCTTCCACCGAGAAATCCGCCAACGGCAGCACTCCCCGTAAAAACATCTCCGACAATAGCTACAATCGAAGGAATAATATTTTGGTAATTGAAGGCGATAACCGCAATTCCTCCTACAAAATAAATGACTGCCATAATGGGGACCAAACGCGATGTAACTTGGGCAATGCGTTTAATCCCGCCAATAATTACAAAACCAAGCAACACAGCCAAAACAGCACCGGTAAGCATGTGATTGATTCCAAACGTCTCAAACATGGAATTGGAAATACTGTTGATTTGTGGCAGGCTACCGGTTCCAAACGAAGACAAAACTGTGGCAACGGCAAAAATTACCGCCAGCCATTTCATATTCAACCGGTTTTTCATGTAATACATCGGGCCGCCCGAAATCGATCCGTCTTCTGCTTGTTCGCGGTATTTGTGCGAAAGGGTAACTTCCACAAACTTAGTGGTCATTCCTACCGCGGCGGTCATCAACATCCAAAACAGAGCTGCCGGTCCGCCAAGGTGAATGGCCAGTGCCACCCCGGCAATGTTGCCGGTTCCCACCGTTCCGGAAAGTGCCGTGGTCAATGCCTGAAAATGGGAGGTGTCGCCCACATCGCCCACTTTGTCGAACTTTCCGCGAACAATGCGGAGCGAATATTTCAAATAGCGGAATTGCGGGAATTTCAGATAGATGGTAAAAAACAAACCGGTGCCCAATAACAAAAAAACGAACCACTGCGATCCGCCGATATAGCTGTCGATGATAGATAGGAAACTGTTGATTTTATTCATGCAGGCAGTTTTGTTTTATAATTTTTGCTAAAAATAGTATTCTCCTTCTAAAACTTGGATTTAATCTGAATTTAATACATTAATTTTGTTTTGATTGAACAAGTAGAAAAGAGAACAACAAATCTGAATCGAATAACTTTAAAACATTAAGCCATGTTACCAAAATTTTTATTAGCCGACAATTCGCTGGAAACTCCGGACACGATTTTTGTTGTACACACAGAAAATCCACGTTTCATTGTGGAAGCCGATATCGATGACTTTTGGAGCAACCAGGTCGTTCATTGGATGGATGCCGAGCCCGATGATGAGGAACTGATTTCGCAATTGATTGAAGAAGCTGAAGAATTTCTGGAAAAGGAATTCGACAACGAGGATTTGTTGGACGAGGACGACGACGACGAGGAATAGTTCAAAAATCTTTTTATTAGTCTAGGTTTGTTCGCCGCCACCATTCATAAAAATGATTTGCCCGCTCACTTCTTCCGAAACCGGGGAGGCAAAATAGAGCATGACACCTGCAATATCATCGGCGGGTTCCCAATCTATCCAAGTTCAGGGCCACAAATTAAGTATTGAAGCTCTAAAGTTCCTGGGAATGTATTAGGGGGCAAATACATTCGCATAAAATGTCTTTTCTTTTCAAAACCGAGTTTTAGCAAAGCTTCCATAAGAATAGTTTGCTCGTCCAAAATATCTATAACTACCGGTTTTCCCTGTAAATAAAATAAGGAGTTAACAATTAAATCTAATGCCTGTTGTGCTGAAACTGCTGTAACGGGGCCGATATGGTGATATTTATTGCCCTCTCTTCCCAAAGCAAATCCTGCTAATTTACTATTATGCTTGAGCACAAAACATTTATCGGGAAAACTTTCAATTAACGATTCTAAAAGAGTTGCTCTGTTTGATCCGAAAGCGATTTCATCAAATTCAATTGCTTCCGAAATGCTTTTACCTTCCAGAGAATCAATGTGATAATTGTCTGTTAGATTCTTTTTTTGCATTTTATCAACAGAGCCACAAACCATTCTATTTATTAAGTACTCCTCTTCGAATCCCATTTTTTTATACACCGGTAATCCAGCGGGTGTTGCATCTAATTTAATTGATTGACAGTAATTTAGTCGCTTAAAAATTTCTGCAAGCATCAATTTGCTTATGCCTTTGCCTCTGTGGGTTTTATTCACTAAAACCATCCCGATCCAGGCAATTTTATTGTTATAATTAAATGCGGTAACGGTTCCAACAACTCTATTTTCGATCTCAGCAACCAGACAAATATTTAATGAATTATCTAAAAAGAGATTCCAGTCATTTTCCGTCTGGTTCCATCCTTCCGACAATACTAATTCCATAGCACTATCGATATCTTCTTCATTCATTCTTCTAACCGTGATGGTAGTGTGTGGCATACTGAATTATAATTTTATTGCATCCAGTTATCAAGGTTCTTTTTAACGAATTCATCATCATTGAGGTGAGGGTATGCCTGACAAACTCTATCGATTTCATTTAGTTGTCCCGGCGACAAGTCCTCTTTTGGATTCAATGTCCAAATGCCTTCCAGTAAACCTTGCCTGCGTAACACTTCATGGATTCCTGTTATACATCCTTTGAAATTATTGGCCGCATCAAAGAACGCAGCATTGGAATCCGTAATCTGGTGGGCCAAAGCCAGCATTTTTTTAGCATTATTGTCGAACTTTCCGAGGTGCACGTCCCCGAGCAATTCAACGGCTTTTTTAGTCCATACCGCCCAATGCCCCAGCAATCCGCCGACGATTCGTTTTTTAATTGTCTTGCCTTCTGATTTTATCTCATATTCCGACAGCAAGTCAACCAAAATATTGTCGTCATTTCCGGTGTACAACGCTATTTCATCAGCCCTTCCGGATTCAACAACACCGCGGACAACATCGAAAGTCTGGTAACGGTTGAACGGTGCTATTTTTATGGCGATCACATTTTCAATTTTGGCAAACTCCCGCCAGAATTGCACGTCCAATTCTCTTCCCCCTACTGCCGGTTGAAGGTAAAATCCGATAACGGGAACAATCGCGGCAACCTTTTGGCAATGCTCCAGTATTTCCTGATTGGAAGCATCCTTAAAAGCTGCGACACTAAGCAATACCGCATGATATCCTTTTTCCAGTGCCAACCCGGCTTCGCTCACCGCCTGCGCGGTTTTTCCGATTACACCGGCAATCCGGATGATTGGTTTTTTATTAACCGTTTCAAACCGGTCAAACTCCTCCCTGGCAATTTCAAGGATGGGCCCGTAAAGGTTAATTTCGGGCAAACGTATCTCAAACTGGGTGGTGTGCACACCAACAGCAACGCCCCCTGCCCCGGCATCGAGGTAATAGCGCATGAGCGCCCGCTGGCGCCGTTCATCCAACTGCCTGTTTTTGTTTAGTGCCAATGGGAGCGCCGGTATTACCGTCCCTTTTTGTAAGGCGCTTAAAACTTTCTTAGGTATTTCGTTCTTGTTCATTATTCCTTATTCCTTATTCCTTCTTGGATATTTTACATTTTGATCAGGAGGTTTGTGGGGCCCCTAATATTTCCCGTCCCTAACTTCGAAATGAGTAGGCTTTCCTAATAGCCGATGTTCATCTTCCATCCAGTTTGCGGTCCATTGAATAACTTTTTGCACCGATGTGCGGGGTTCTCCAAATAGATTGAAAGCCAAAGTGGAATTGCTTAATAACGCAGTTTCTGCCTCTTTCCCGGTGAACTGCACTTCCTTGCCAAAATACTTTCCGAATTCGAGGGCAACTTCTCGTACTGATAGCGTTTCGGCACCGGTAATATTAACAATAAAAGCAGGGGCGGCCGCATGTTGAATGGAGCGTAGCACCATATTGTTGGCATCGCCTTGCCAGATGACATTAAAATAGCCCATGGACAAATCGACAGGCAAATCGTTTTTTACTTTTGTAGCGATATCCACTAATACTCCATAGCGCGGTTCCACGGCGTAATTCAGGCGGATCAGCGTGGTTGGGGTAGCATATTTAGTGCTGCCGTATTCAAACATCCTCTCCCTCCCGAGACAAGATTGTGCATATTCGCCAATTGCTACCGGAGAGTCTGTTTCGAGCGAGCCGCCGGAGTTTATTTCCACCAACGGATAAACACAACCGGTGGAATACGCCACAATCCTTGAACCTTTAAAATGTTCTGCAACCAAAGCCGGAAGATAGGAGTTCATTGCCCATGTGAGTGACAGGTTGCCTTCGGAACCGAATTTCATCCCCGCCAGGAAAAAAACATTTTCCACTTTGGGCAAACTTTCCAGGAAATCCCTGTCAAGCAAATCGCCTTGCAGGGTTTCTATCCCAAAACTTTCGATGTGCCCCTTTTCTCCCGGGTTGCTGAAACGCGATACCCCGATGACACGCTTTTTTACTCCTGCTTCGTCAAATGCACGTTTGGCCATTCTTGCAAGTGTTGGACCGATCTTCCCGGCAATCCCCAAAAAAATAATGTCGCCGTCCAGTTTTTGGAGGTGCTCAACCGTTTCTTTTGTTGGCCGCGACAAAAGTTCCTCCAACTGGTTTTCATTTTCTATCCTGTTTTGATGTTCATTCATGGTTTTTCCCTTTGTTTAAAATGATGTTTTTATAAATTGATACTGCTTCTTCTAATTTTGCAATAGAACAAAATTCATTGGTTTGATGTGCCATTTCCGGTTGCCCCGGGCCAAGGATAACCGTAGGGACGCCGCCATAAGCACCTTGCAGAACGGAACCATCAGTAAGGTAAGGCAGGGATTTTGGATAGCCCGGTGCGGCTTCGCCAACTCCACAGGCAGCATACACCCTCTGCACAAACGGATCATTTTCGTTGCTGGTTACTGCTTTGAGGTTGACCAGCGTTTCCATCGTAACTTCAACTCCGATTTCCTTCTTTAGTTTTGAGAGAAATTCTTCATGATCGACCTTAGTGGTTGTGCGGGCATCAACAGTAAAACCGGCAAAGTCGGGAACCGAGTTGAGGTTCAAACCCCCTGAAATTTTCCCAACATTGACGGTGGGCCAACCAAGTAAAGGATCTTCTTCGGCACAAAAATCAAACTTCTCAACTTTCAGGATCGCGCGTGCGGCTTTGTAAATGGCGTTATCACCTAAATGGGGCATGGAAGAATGAGCTGTTTTTCCCGAAGTTGTCATGTTTAAATACACAGCGCCTTTGTGCCCGGTAGCTGGAAGATTGGCTGTGGGTTCGCCTACTACAATGCCACAGGCCTGACCAATTTTATCATACGTTTTTACCAATTGTTTTGCACCATGGCAGCCGGATTCTTCTGCTGCGGTAAAGATCAAGCGAATTCCTTCCTTTGGCTCCCCGTTCTGAAATGCCTGGATTGCTGCAATTATCATCGCTGCCAGCCCGCCTTTCATATCGCTGGATCCGCGCCCGAACAGTTGGTCGCCTTTTATTTCGCCTCCAAATGGATCGAAAGACCATTCTTGCGCCCCAAGCGGGACAGTATCAAAATGGCCCGTGAAAACTAAGGGTGGTATGCCAGCGGAAACCCCTTTCTCGGCAACGAGCTGCAGGCGCTTATCTTCATAAGGGATGTAATCCACAAAAAAACCGTTTTCTGTCAGGATGCTTCCGATAAACCGTGCAATTTCCGCTTCATCCCCCGGCGGGTTTACCGTGTTAAAAGCGATGAGTTTACGCGTTAATGCTATGGCATCTTTTGAAAACATACTACTTGGCTTGATAGTTATGAATGCCCTACCGGGCTGCTAATTTCATCTTTCACGGGTGTTTTTGGAAGAAACGACACCAAAAACACGCCAATAAGGGTGATGGCAACAAGGATCGCAAAGCCTAAAGCATAGCTTTTCGTTTCTACGTTGTAAAGGTACCCGACCAAAACCGGGAAGGCAGATTCGGCAATGCCATCGGCCACTAAGATAATCCCCATTGTCCGGCCAAGTGCTTTGACGCCAAACAGGTCGCCTGCCATTAAGGGGATAATCATATAATCACCTCCAAGGCCTACCCCAAAGACCGCCGCGAAAAAATAAATTTTGCCCGGGAACGGGGGAAGCAACAATAAGGTAATTGCAAAGGCAACAATAAGATAAATCAGTATCATCACATATTTACGGTTGATGATGTCGGACAGCCAGCCCATCAAAACCCTTCCAACCAGGCTGGACAACAACACTATCGACATAATGTTTGCAGCATTGGCCTGGTTAAAATCAAGGTCGCGGAGGTACAGTTTTAAATGTTGCCCCATGCCGCCCACAGCTCCAATGGAGCACATGCTCCCAAAAGCAAGAAGGTAAAAGTTGGGGTTTTTCAGGATGCTTTTCATGGGGATATAAGCCTCAGGGGCTTTCTTTTTCGTTTTTGTTTTGTCCGTGGATGAATCTTTAATAAAGTACGACATCGGAAAAGCAACCACAATAATCAGTACCCCAATAATGGTTAGCGCATTCTGCCAGCCTAAGCGGCTTTCCAAGTTAGTGGAGAGTATGGGTACAATCGCACCGCCCAGGCCAATTCCGAGGTAGGCGATTCCCATAGCCTTTCCCCGGTTTTTGTCGAACCAGCGGGAAATTAAAACCTGGCAAGGCAGCGGGCCCCCAAAAACATAGCCCAGTGCATTAAACACATAAAACATATAAAACATCCACAAGGTGCTGGAATAACTTAAGCCGATCAAGGCAACGCCCATCAATACTGCCCCCAACATCATCAGCCGCCGCGGCCCATAGCGGTCTATCATCCATCCGGCAAGAAACCCAAACAGCGGCGCCACCACCAGCTTGCCAACGGCATTCCCGGAGGTTACCTCCGCCCGGGAAAAACCAAAATCATTTACCATGAAATCATAAAAAAACGGGACTCCATAATAAGCAAAACCTACCAGCGCAAAAAGCGACATAAAAGCAGTGATGACAATGTAGGTTTGCGAGCTGTCCCTTACGGATTTTGGTTGAATAAGTGTGGTATTTTTCATGTTTTTGTAATAATTCGGCTAAAGTAGCTTTTTTTATATTTATCGACAAATGCAAAAAGATAATGGTTATTATAAAGCAGACGATGGCCCAATGTGTCAAAGCTATAGACGTTTAGCAACTCTTTTTCAATTTTATAGCCGGGATTGGAATAGCCGGGGTTGCGAAAATTGCGATAGTACGTTTTTATTTTAAAAAGTCTTTAAGGACGTGTTCCTCTAATAAGTCCGTTTTGCCAACTTCAACATAATTGCTATACGGTATATTCGCTTGATCGGTCATATAAATAAACGACTCCTTGAAATCACCGTCGTTTTTTAAAATTCAATCACCTTTTACATACACCACTTTCCCACCCACGATAGTCAATTCAGCACGAATATTTTTAATATCCTTCTCCGGGCAGTCAAGTATATTTTCCGAGAGGATGGCGAGGTCCGCCAGTTTTCCGGGTTCTATCGATCCTTTTAGGTTTTCTTCAAACGTGGCATAAGCATTATTGATGGTGTAAATTTTTAAAGCATCTTCCCTTGAAATGGCTTCCAAAGGTTCAATAATATTTCCGCGTTCTGTTGTTCGGGCAATCATGGACCAAATGGCCAAAAACGGGTTGTAGGGGTTAATTGAAGCATAAGAATCGATTTTTTCCATGTGGTCTGATCCGCCGCAGATGGTTACACCGGCTTTCACCATTGAACCAAAAGGATTAAACGTTTTTATCCGTTCGTCGCCAAGGATAAACTTCATAGCATCGGCATCTTTATAAAACCACGCTGCCTGACAATTTGCAAGTATTCCCAGTTTTCGCATACGTCCGATGGCTTCATCGGTATAAAAATTACCGTGAATGATGGAAAACCTCCGCTCTGCAATCGGTTTAATTTTGTCCACTTCCTCAAAAACATCCAATAAAAGATCAACTCCGCCGCCGCCCGTACAATGTGCGGTAAATGCCCAATCCAGTTGGTTGGCTGCTGAAACAATGTTAATTAGCTCTTCCTTTGTATAATTGACGACTCCCCGGTATGTTGGGTCATTGATATCGAAAATATCCATTGCCTTTTCGCCCCAGGGTTCTCGCAAATATGCTGTTCCTGTTAAAATTCCACCGTCTAAAAATATCTTTAAACTCCCTGTTCTAACCCATTCATTACCTTGCCCGGTAACGGTGCCAAATGTTTTTAGCGAATCAACAATACTTTCTTTGGTGCCTCTGATGTCGGATGGCAACCGGAAATTTTGCGAAACACGCACTGTCAATTGGTTTTTTTCTGCCATATCCTCGTACCTTTCAAAATTGGCAAAAGTATGATACCCCGAAATAATTCCGGTG
Source organism: uncultured Maribellus sp. (assembly GCA_964572085.1). Lineage (GTDB taxonomy): Bacteria > Bacteroidota > Bacteroidia > Bacteroidales > Prolixibacteraceae > Draconibacterium. The sequence goes on from CAZNEV010000050.1 coordinate 11,569, forward strand.
ATACCCAATTTATTGTATTCTTTAAACAGTAGCCGGAGTGCATCTACTTCTTCTTCGTTCGTTAGCTTTGGATCGGCAGGTAGTTTTAACAACGGAAAAGCGGAACGTCTGATAAAACCTGTTAGCTTACCTGAAACTTTATCTTTGATCAGCCCCTCGTGAAGCAAGTTTTCTGTGATACCGGAAGTTTTCATTGCCATAGTGTTGATCATGCCTCCATAGGAACCGTTCAGGAATACCGGATTATTGGGCGCTGCCCGGTCCAATTCCGCAAGTGAAGGTTGTCTCATGTCGGTCAAACGCGTGTAAAACATTTTTGGGAAAACGATCCAATCACCTTCTTTTTTTACGCCCGCTTGTGTTACTATCCACAATAGAAGTTCTTCAATTGTATGCACATCAGGTATTTCACCTTCCAATTCGCTGAGTGAGGCATGTTCAGGATGGCAATGAGCGTCTATAAGTCCCGGGATCACAGTCTTTCCTTTGGCATCAATTACCTCAGTGGTTTTATTTGAATAGTGATTTATTTCCCGGTTTGAGCCTACTGCAATAATTTTGTCGCCTTTTATGGCAATGGCCTCTGCTATTGAAAAGTTTTCGTCAATCGTAATAATTTTGCCGTTTATCAAAATTTTATCCGCAAATTGTTGTGGACGGTTGCACGAAACCGATGATCCCAAGACTAAAATTAAACTGTATGCAAAACTCTTCATATTTTTAATGATTTAATTATCAACGACAAATCCCTTCTTTATTGATTTTTTGAGGTCAAAATCTGGATTATAAAATCTGATAATTTAGGGCTAATTTCTTTACACGCCAAATCATTCGGGTGCGAATCGCCATTATCGTTTGCCAGTTCATATTCGTATTTGAGGCAATATTGAACTTTTGAACCTCCAGCTTTTTGCTTGCCTAATTCGGCAGCCAGTTTTCAGAAACCTATATCTAAGTTTCTTTTTCATGAAACTTCTTATTTGTGTTGGGCTTCGCCTTATCCCGGTCAGTCCCTCTATCCGGGCCTGTGCCTCGGCGGCTGATTTGGGGGGCACCCTTTTAAAATCATTCCCGATGGTGTCAATGTATTCATTTAACTCACTCTTTTGACCTTGCCATTTTATTTTTTAGGTATAGGCACTTAGAGCGCACTATTAATTTGCAGTCATATCGGTTATTCAGATTTCATTAAACCATTCTTACTATAAGCTTATGGAAGATAGTGTCCATATTATTCCTTCTGTTATGCCTATAATGAAATTCATCCAAATAACCCTGTAAATGTTCCTTGCTTCAATGATGGTGTATCCCTCGCAGCCATCCCTTCAAATTCATAATGTGTATATGTAAACCTGGAAAATTATTGCCCCTGCTTGATGGGATTTGCTTCATATTTGGATAATCTTTTAATAATGGTTTGTAACCGTTCCATTCATCAGTCATTATCATAGCCTCTGATGCTATATATGTTTTAAAGAATGGGGATAACATCTTTGAAGATGCGTTTTCGATTACCTCTGCATAAGCCCTCCCAATGCCATCAGTAACCTTTTCCACAGCCACTACGGCTAGCCTTTTCTTTTCAATTCCCCGGCCTCGTTGGTTTTTTTCTGGCCCACCGATGAAAAATTCACCTACATGCACTTCTCCGGTTAAAGGAAACATTTGGCTGCTTTTCATTACGGCCTGCACCTTCCTCTTGAAGCCCCAACATGTTTTTTGTCTTAGCCCAAATTCCCGGTGCAATTCCAGTGTTGACATGCCTTTCTTCTTTGTACATATTTTAAACGTAATATGAAAGGCTGTCAATATAGGGAACTTGCATTTATCAAACAAGGTATGTGCAGTAGGGCTTTCATCGTATTTACACCTGGTGGTAACCATTTACCCATTTCACTGAAGCTAAATACTCCATGCAATCTTCATCTGTTTTAAAAGTCCGAATGAAATCGAATAACACTACGCCAATAAATTTACTTTCTGCCATGAGGCAAATATATAAAAATCAGTGCGCTCTAAACGCCTATACCTATAATTTAATTTATAACCTTGACTGCTGCAGCAACGATTAAAATAGGGCACAAAATACCCAAAACTAAAGGGGTGGAGGTATTTTTCAGTAGGTAGATTATTTTTTACAAAATTTAGAACAATACCCTTCAATGTCCCACCTTGCAGCAAATAGACATAAATGATACTGTTTTTGAATTATAAATCTACGAATCCATAGCAATTCCTTTCAATTTTCTATCAACAAAATTAGCCACATCATTCGTCGGTCAATAGAAATTTAAGAATTAGGTGGAACCAATTTTTCCTTTGCTCCCTCGTGCATCGCATTAACCTGAATAATTTTCTCAAAAAGCTTCATGGCAATTTTTTTATGCCCTAAGCCCAATTCCGCTAAGCCGATGAGGTATTTGGCTTCCCATTCGTTGCGCTTTTGAAGGTCGTCGTCGAAAACCAGCAACAAGGGCAGCGAAGTGGCAAAATAGTCGATTTTCACCTCCTCTTTGAGTTTTTGTTCCGCATATTCTTTGATTCTCAGCAACAATTCCCTGGCTTCCGTTGTCTTGCCCAGTTCGCTCAACGACAATGCTTTGAAGTACGACAATTCGGAGAAAACGCTCACCGCCATATCTACAAAATCGCCTTCTTCCCTGATGCTTTTCTCAAAATGCGCCGTTGCATCGTCGGGCTTGTTCAACGCTTTATACGCCATTCCTTTCCAATAATTGATGTGTGCTACGGCCTGCAAGGGATGGTATTTTTCGCCGAGATTATCGGGCGTGTCGAGTGACTTTTGAAAGAATTCCAATGCTTTTTGGGCATCCCCGTTTTCTAGGGCGGTTTGCCCCAACTTTAGACAGGCCGAAGTGTATTGTCTCAACACTTGTCCTTCGCCGCCTTCCCATGGGTGGAACCTTTTATTTTCCAGTAAATCCAGTGCTTTTTCATGTTCACCGTTAAAATTGTATAGTGCAGTTAGTTCTATACTGAAATCGTCGCGCACCAGAATTTTTTCTTTGAACGGTTCCAGTGCTGCCAAACGTTCCACCGGACTGTCGTTCAATTTTTTGCGTAACTGGTCGTATTCGTATTGAATGCGCATATCATCGGGCGACAATTGCACCGCTTTTTCAAATGCGCCGCGCACTCCGGAATTTCATTTTTGTGATGAAGTTGGATGAGTTGAATGGCCTCGGTATTAAACCCGGCTTCAGCATAATCAAAAGCAATGTCGATAATGGTTTGTGCATCGTTGCGCGAAGAAAGCAGGAAATCTTCGTAATTCCCTGTTAAACCCGTCCATTCAAACTTAGCCCATTGGTCGAGTGGGTCAGTTTTCAGCAAAGTTGAAAGAAGGTCTTTGGCCTCCGCTATTTCGCCTTGTCTTTTTTTTATAATCGCTTTTAGAATGAATGCTTTGTTATTTTGGCGGTTGGTGTCAAGTGATGCTTCTATGTGTTGCAATGCCAAATCGAAATCCAGGTTTTTACAATCTAACAATGCCAGTTGGTAGTAGGCAGCCGCGCGCCATTCAAAATTCCAGGTAGCTTTGTAAAAAAGGAAATAGGCTTCTTGGGACTTTTCCTGAAACGAACACGCCAGACCACAAAAATAGTGCGCTTCGCCGGTTACCGGGTTTGGATGATAGCCGGTCAAAATGTTGATGGCTGTTTTGAGGTGTTTTTCGGCCTCCGCAAATTTTCCGTTTTTCAATGCCGAGCGGCCCAATGCGACAAATGACCGGTAGCTTTTCGGGTCACGAGCCACGGCTTCCTTCCAATAAGCTTCCGGATAGCGCGTGGGATGACGGTTCAGTTCAAGGTGTTCGCCAATCAGTTCCAGTTCATTTACACTTTCCACTTCAACCGGCCGGTCTGGCTCTTTTGCCACATTCCGCTTGCGTTGCTTACAAATTTCACGACGGTGGTAGGCCAGTAATTCTTTCCCCTCTTCATTCTGAATAATGAAGGACACGGAGTTTTCTTGTCCACTTTCTATTTCGAGGGATTTTTCAATCCAGGGCATTTCAGGCGAAACCTGCATGTTTTTGAATTCTTTTTGCCAATTTCCGATTTTCAGGATGAATTTTAACTTCTCCAACTTCCGGCTGCTTGCTACACCCAAATCCAATTGATTGCCTTGCAGAATTTCGAGCTGGATGGCCAAATCGTTGTTGGCATTTTGCACGGGTCCAATTTTTTTGTAGCTCCACCAGAATTGCGAAAATGTTTTGGTTTCATAGGGCAAGAGGTACGTAAAATCAGGCTGGTTATCGGTATAAACTCCTGCCATAAGCTCAAAATAGGGACTGCCTTCATCGGTCAATTCCCTGTCCCAGGCTTTTCCAAAGGCTTCATTTCCCCACGTCCACTGCTTTTTACCGGGGGCAATATGGCGGTTGGCAACGTGGATAAAGCCGCCATCGGTTTTAAAATCGTATCCGCCAAAAAAGTCGTATTCCGTTTCGCACACCATGTAGCTGGTGGGCACGGGAATGTTTTGGTAGAAGCGCAAATCGTTTCTACCGGGACGTTTGTGATAGGGGATATCGTAATAATCGTTTTCGGCAACGGGAAAACTGCTCATTGCACGCACTGCATGATCGGCTACGTAATGCACATCGGGCGGAAAAAAACTTTGGTAATCGTCGTGAACCAATACGGCCACATTTGCCCACCACAAAAAGGTTTGGGTCAAGGGGGTGCGGTTGAACAAGCGGGCGCGAAGTTCAATCAGCGCACTGTCCGGGCGGATACGGATTCCGTGCATTCCCTTCAAGCGGTTCATGGGGTCGTATTCCGACATCCAGACCGTTTTGGCACCATCCACTTCTTCTATAAAAACATCGGTGGGCAAATACGTTCCAAGCCGGTGGTGCTGCGGCCAGTTAAACTCCACCCCTCCACTTATCCAGGGGCCGGCAATCCCAACCAAAGCAGGCTTTATCACTTCCTGCTTGTAAAAAAAATCGTAGTTGTTGTTGGTTTTGTCCTGTGCTTCAAAAATGCGCCCTCCAATTTCGGGAAGCATCACCAGCTTCACAAATTCGTTTTCGAGCGTTGCCGCATCATACAATTTACCCACTTTTTCATCAAATACCTTGTCGATAAACGGCACGGGATACACTTTCCCGGAAGACCCCTGATACACCCTTTTTTCAAAAAATACAGGATTGATTTCCGGTTTTCCCAATTCGTAGGTGGGGATGTTCCACTTTTCTATCTGTGACTTTACTTTTTGGCTCATACTATTTTTCATTAGAACAAGGGGTTGCGCCAAAGGCATCCATTGGGCAACCACTTGTTGATATTGGTGTTTTCAATGTTTTGGATCTATTACGATTTGATATTTATAAAACCCGAAGGGTTGAAATTATTATAGCACAGTGTTCATTCAGTAACAGAACCACGAAGTGGTGGAATAATCTTGTCATACCTTCGGCATTTCCTCCATTCTACCACATCCTTCTGCTATAATAATTTCATGTCTTCGACATTTTAATTGATTAAACTATTTAAACAATGCTATAATTTCATTCGCGGGAATCCCTGTCGCGGGTTTAAAATTTTCACTTGCCATGTAATTTTTTAAGCTGAACAGCAATTGCCGGGCTTCGGGGCGGGTTTCCAGATCACTTTGCAAATCGATACCGGAAACCAGCAAATTGCCATTTCCCACTTTCGCTTCAAAAATCAGCGCGAGGTTTCGGTTGGTCACCCAGTCGTCGATAACACGGACAATTGGATTTGGTGTTGACGAAAAGCTTTCCAGCAAAATGGCGTTGGAATGGCTCATGGCGTCCCACCACTGCCAGTTGGAATGATAATCGCTTGGAAAATCGGCGAGCGCAGGATGTTGCGGGTTGCACAAAATTCCGAGCGTGTGCGGTTTTTGTCCGTTGGTCCAGGCCGTGTTCCAGAAAATACTGGAAAAGCCGATGCCCACTTCGCCGCCTTTGCCTTCTTTGATGCTGCCCTGCTTAGGTGTCAGCAGCACTTTACCGCCTTTTTCCAATGTTGAAAGCGCATCCCGGTTCAGTGTAGTAGCCACCACAACATCGTTTTTCATTTGTGGCAATACGGCAGGATACACCCAAAAATCCCAGGTATTGGTAAATCCGGCAACCTCTATTAGAAGTGTAAATTTTTGTGCGTTTACTGCCTGAATGCTTTGATTGATTGACCCCAATTGGATTCCATTTCCCCATTTCAGATCGATTGCCGGAAATTCGCCTTTGAATGCTTCGTTGTTTTCAGCATCTATTATTTTCCAGGTTGGCACCACAGCCGGGAGTTCTTTTTCACCAAAATGGGCGACTTCCACGGCAATTTCAACCTTCTCGTTATCGGTGAAAATGCGCTTTTTGAATCGTGCCAGCGGAACGGTTTCATTGCAAAACTGGCTGAATTCTTCGGCTGAGATGTAGCCTTTTTCTTCCCAGAAAGGGTCAAGCACACCTACTAAAGCCGTTCCCTGCCCCGGGAAATCGTGCAAGTCTAAAAGTTGGAATCCGGCAAAACCTGGCGTCCTTAGAGCCGCTTCAATGTCTGCTTTGTAGCATAAGGCTTGCAGTTTCCCTGAAGCAAGCAAAAAGCTGTCGGCAAGTTGGAGCATTCCGTGTGCTTCCAGGCTGCGTTTAAAGATTTCGAAATTGGTGGCTTTCATCACACCGTCGTATTTTTCCATTTCTTTGAAATTTGGATAAACACACCACTGCCCGATTTCGTGGCTTACAACCGGGATATTGTATTGGGCAACCCGTTCGGCCCAGTCGTAATCTGTGCGTGGTGGTTCTGCGTTGATGATGCTTTTCAGTTCTTCTGCCCAACGTTGGATTCGTGGTTGCGGCAGGTTGTGAAATTCGTTTTCCGCAATGGCCGGCCACCCGGCTCCGCTGGTATAAACGCGGCGCGGGTCTTTGTTCTTCCAATGCTGAACAAATCCGGCAAGGTATTTTGCATGGTTCGCACCATGTGGTTCATTTCCGTAGGGCATCATGCAGAAGGAAGGATGATTCCCGTATTCCGCTACCATGCGTTCGCTTTCATCGTAAATCCACTGGTCGATGGGCTGGCCGTCGCCAATAGTAGCCCATGCCGAAACTTCCACCTGATAGTAGAAGCCCAGTTTGTCGGCAGCCTCGAAAGCCGCTTTTGGCGGGCACCACGAATGAAAGCGAAGGTGGTTCAAGCCATGTGCACGTGCAACTTTAATGATTCGTTCCCACGACTCCACTTCGGTGGGCGGATAGCCGGTTTTTGGGAAAATGGCACATTCCAGCGTTCCGCGCAAGAAAACCGGACGACCGTTCACTGTAAAACGTGTCCCTTCCACCCGGAAATCGCGCATCCCGAAAGTCTCATGCTGCACGTCCTTATTCGCCCCCGACGAAAGCTCAGCGGTCAGTTCATACAGGTTGGGGTTGAATTCATCCCATAAACGTACATCATCGCCCATAGGGTATTCCAGGGTTAACGATCCGGTTTTTCCGTCCACCTCGAATTTCAGGGTTTTTGCTTCGATTTTTTGTGGCGAGGCAGCAGAAATGCTTTTTGCCGAAAGTTTCAGTTTTCCTGTTTGTGAACTCCCCGTGTTGTTTCCGACTTGGATTTCCACCTTTGCTAATTTGTTTTTGACATCGGGAAAAATCTGGATATCCGATATAAAAAACGGACTTTTTTGAATGATTTTCAGGTCACCCACTATGCCGTTCCAGTTGCTTTGGGTGTTATCGGTGACGCTGTGTGCATCGTCGCCCACTTTAATATCTTTCACGCGGTTATCCACACAAACCGTAATTTTATGTTTCCCCGGACTTAGGAATTGGGAGAGGTCGTAGCGGTGTGGTGTACCCAGGCTGTTTTGCATGCCCACATAATTTTCGTCCACCCAAACTTTGGTTTCCCAATGGCAGCGTTCCAGAAAAAGTTCAAGCGTTTTGTTTTCCCAGTTGGCGGGAATTTCCACTTCTTTTTGGTACCATGCCGCCCCGGCATAGTATTTTTCCGAAATCAGCCAGAATGGAAAACGGAACTCCTCGTCGCTTAAATAGGGCTTGTAAATTTCCTGTTCGTACCATGGTTTTTCGTCTGCATAATTCCGCCAGAAGTTGCCCGTCCACTTGGTATCATATCCCGTTGCAATCCCTTTCCCGTTGTCGGGCATTGATCCGGGCAGTTCAATGGTTTCGGTCAGGTTTTCGGCAAACCACTTTTCGGAAATACCGACATCCTGCTCGTCCATTTTGAAATTCCAGATGCCTGAAAGGCCGAGTTCGGAGGGTTGCCGGGTGGAGCAACTCCAGATGGTAAATGCGAAGAAAACCAAAATCAGGTTTCGCTTACCAGCAAAAAGCAATTTGACTGTATTTCTCATTTTATTCATTATTAAAAATTTTATCGTTCAATTCAACATTCAATTAATAAGGTTTACGGTGGAGAGGTTCAACTTTTGGCTACTAAGGTTGAAGAACTTGAATAAGGTTTTTGCTTGCGCCAAACTACTCTTCACATCCAATTCTTTTTTTAAACCTTATTTCCCTTCAAATAACCTTAGTAGATATTAATCGTGTTTATCCTTTACCTTATTTATTGTACCAATTCCGCTTCAATTTCTTCTAACGATTTTCCTTTTGTTTCGGGCAGTTTTTTATAGATGAACACAAAGCCTGCAAGCGAAATCACCCCGTAAAGCCAAAACGTGCCAGATGCTCCAAACACCGCATTCAACAAAGGGAAAGTGTAGGTGAGCAGGAAACTTGCCAGCCACAACGAAACCGTTGCAACCGCCATTGCCGCGCCCCGGATACGGTTGGGGAAAATTTCGGAAAGCACTACCCATGTTACCGGGGCAAGCGACATGGCATAACACGCAATGGCCAGCACAACCAACAACAACAGAATGGTTCCCGAAATTTGAAAATAGTAGGCCGCACCCATAACAGCATAAATCCCGGCCAGGCCCCCCGCACCCAATAGCATTAAAGCCCGCCGCCCCAGTTTATCGACGGTGTGGATAGCGACAAAGGTAAAAATCAGATTCACGCTTCCCGTTACCACAATGTTGAAAAGGATGTCGGACACACCAAATCCTGCGGCCTCGAATACCTCTTCGGCATAATTAAAAATTACGTTAATGCCGCACCACTGCTGAAAAGCGGCGATGACAATGCCAATCAGCAATACTTTCTTCATCCGGGGTTCTAACAATTGGCGGAAATTCACTTTCCCGGTTTCCGTGGCCAGCGTCTCGCGGATATTTTTGTATTCCCTGACCGCATATTCCTCCCCGCCAATGCGCGAAAGGATACGTTCCACTTTGTCCTCTTTGCCATTTTTTGCCAGCCAGCGCGGACTTTCAGGCACAAAAAACATCAACAGGAAAAACAAGCCGGCCGGGATTAGCTCAACCCAGAACATCCAGCGCCAGCCTATTTGACCGTTCCACGACATCAGGATTTCGGCATCGGTGGCGCCTATCGGCACCGGCTCGGCTATTTGCCAATTGGCCAGTTGCGCCATTAGTATTCCAATTACAATGGTGAGCTGGTTCAACGACACAAACTTGCCGCGCATGGCTGCCGGCGAAACTTCGGCAATATACATAGGCGACAAGTTGGAGGCCAGGCCGATACCGATTCCACCCAAAATCCGATAGACGATGAACCAGAAATACTGGTTAGACGCCCCCGTTCCCAAAGCCGATATACTAAAAAGAAAAGCCGCAAAAATCAACAACTTTTTCCGCCCGTAGCGGTCGCTGAACATGCCCGAACTGATGGCACCCAGCAGGCAGCCCAATAAAGCGCTGCTCATGGCCCAGCCTTGCAGGGTAGGCGAATGGGCAATATCAAAAAATTTCTCGTAGAAAGGTTTTGCCCCACCGATGACCACCCAGTCGTAGCCAAACAGCAACCCGCCCAAGGCCGAAACCATGGAAATGGCGAGAATGTATTTTGTGTTGATCTTGTTCATGCTGATTTTTTTTTCAAAGTAAATGGTTTTAACCCTTTTATGGAATGGACATTCCGCATGATTAAATGGATTATTTGATTATTATGAAAGTTTAATTATCCCATGAAAAGTTGATTTGTCAACTTTCAATTTGAATAGACCGATCAATTTTTTGGTTGGTTCAACGGGTATTCCCGATCATAAAGTTCGAGTTGGCATTTTTTCCAAACGGCGCCTTTCAGGAAAAGAGGATAAGGGAGGCTAACATCCCAATCGCCTAATTTTTCAATAGTTCTTTCGTCTTATCGATGTTTTGTAAGACCACATTGTTTTGTTCTGAAACGTCGGAGAGCAAATCGTACAACATCGGCAAGCGATCGGGAAGCCGAACCAGTTTCCAGCCGCCAGTGATCTCATCGTTTTTTTTTTCCGAGGATACAGAATTTTCTGTCTGCATAAAATCCAGTTGCGGGTTGATTTCTTCGATTCGTGGGGCCAGTTTTTGGCAGATTCAATTTGCTTTTCGAGGAATGCACGGCAGCAGAAAGCTGAAAACGACGGAGATGAAATAGCGTTAAGCCAAAGTTATATATTGCCAAAGTTATTTGTATTTAGATAACGATCAAAACGCGCCTTAAAAACGCCCAAATAAAGACAATGACAGTACTCCATAATTTGCAATGCAGTTAACATAATCATGAATCATCTTCGTAAAGTGGACTCAAGATTGAAAATTTCATAGCAACCGGGTTATTGGTCTATTTTCTTTACTTCCAGAATAATACTATTAAATCCTCCTTTTACCGGCCATGATATGCCTACATTGGCCAGAAAGTCTCCTTTATAAGCAGCATCGCCTAATTGGGGTATATTGTAAGATGCTTCAGCATCCAGGCCACGTAACTTCAACACATTGGATTGCCGTGTTTGCGGAATACTTCCATCCAGGTATTCGGCCAGGTTATATACAAAAACAATGGATTCAGACTTATCTTTATTGACATATTGCAATACACTCCTGTTATTTTCGTAAGGGGAAATTAACCTGTAGTGGTCTCCAAACTGCACCGTTTCGCGTATTTCTTTATAGCTGGAAATTTTTTCTTTTGCAATTGCCCTTTCCTCTTCTGTCCACTTTGTAAGATCATAACCTACACCCAAAACACCACTCATTGAAACATCGAACTTAAAGTCCAAGGGATGATTTTGACGATGCCAGTCTTCATGTGTTACCCAGCTAATCATTGTATTGGCAGGAAAAGCATTTAGATAAGAATACTGAATAAAAATTCTATCCACCGGATCAGTATTGTCGCTCACCCAGTTGAAATCCATGCGAGATAACATTCCCAAATCAATCCGGCCACCGCCAATGGCACAATTTTCAAACCAAACATCTGGAAATTCCTGACGCAAAGATTCTATCAATCGATAAAGGTTCTCCACATATTTAATACGAACACTACGTTGTTCCTCATTATCTGCTGAAGGGAATCCTGGATCAGTCAGCGACTTATTCATGTCCCATTTAATAAACTTTATATTATTCTCATTCAGCAGTTTATGCAAACTTTTGTAAAGGTATTCATAAACATCCTCGCGGGCCAAATTCAACATCAGTTGATTTCTGCCTGTGTGGCGTGTTCGGTTTGGATAGTGAAAAACCCAGTCCGGATGTGTCCGGTAAAGGTCACTGTTAGGATTTACCATCTCCGGTTCAATCCAGATGCCAAATTCAAGGCCCATGGCATTTATTTTCTCAATCATTGGTTTCAGACCATTGGGAAATTTATTTTTATCCACAGTCCAATCTCCCAACCCTGCATGAGCATTTACCCTACCTTTAAACCAACACCATCAATTAAAACCAAGGGTTTACTGCCACTAATTGATGAAGCGCCTCGAATCTGTAATGAATAGTTTTCCCTACCCGGCTGTCCACTTCCCATAGTCACTGTTACACCAGGCAAAACCCCCTGAAGTGCATTCATGGTATTGGTAATAGGGCTGGTCTCGAACGTGGTATTATCCGTTTTTGCTATTGATCCGGTTAATTATCCTTTTACTTTGGTACCATACCCAATCGCCACAACCTCCTCAATCCCAATAGCATCTTCCACCATGCTACATTTATGGTTGTTTGGTTTCCAACCACAACTTCCTGGCTCAGCATCCCTACGAACAAAAATCGCAGTGTGGCATTTTCAGGGATGTTCGGGATGGAATAGTTCCCACCCATATCGGTTACTGTACCAATGGTTGTGCCTTTTACAACAATTGTTGCACCCGGCAAGAGTGCACCACTTCTGTCGGTAACCACCCCAGTGATGCTTCTTTGTTGAGCCCATGCATGTGCAATAAAGAAACCCGCAACTAAACAAAGACTCAATTTCTTAATTTTTTTCTTCATACGTTTCAGTTAAAATTGTTAATATTGATGTAATTTCACTTGTCAAAGGACGTGATATTATCGAAGAAGCAGTTGAGACTGGTGAAAGAAAATCCGCATAACGGAAAGCTCTACATCAGCGACATTGGATTCTACCCGCACGCGAAAAATCATTTTCGCAAACGCAAAAAAGGCATCGGCGAACACATACTTATTTATTGTATCGCCGGCACGGGTTCCATCCATGTTGACGATAAAACTTACCATCTGGAGGCCAACAACTATTTTGTTATTCACTCCGACAAAGCCCACACTTATTGGGCTTCGGAAGACTCGCCCTGGTCGATCTACTGGTTGCATTTTGGCGGCGAACGAAGTGAATGTTTTAACGATTTTTATTGCAGAAAGATGTCCATCGAACCATCCGTACATTCACGTATCGACGACCGGATTAAATTGTTCAACGAATTGCTGACCGCACTGGAATCCGGCTTTTCAACAGAAACCATCAACTATGCAAATTTGTGCCTGAACGGTTTGCTGGCTTCGTTTTTCTACATTGAAACCTTCCGAACTGTTAAAGGATTCCACATCTCCAATCCCATCGACCAGTCCATATTGTTTATGCAGAGAAACATCAACAAATCTCTAAAGATTGGTGATATTTCAAACTTTGTGAAGTTATCGGAATCCCACTATTCCAAAATTTTCAGAAACAGAACCGGATCTTCACCCTTAGATTATTTTATCAATTTAAAAATGCAGGAAGCCATCCGCCTCCTGACCAACCAATTCCTAAAAATCAAAGAGGTTGCCTACAAATTGGGCTACACCGATCCCTACTATTTCACCCGCATATTTACAAAACACATCGGTTCCAGCCCGGCTTCGTTTGTAAAAATGAGCCAGCGTGGAAGTTCATAATTTCCACCCTTCCCTATATTCGCGATGAATCAATTTATCGGCTTCGGGCATGTTGGGGAAAGATAGTTTTTCCGAATCGAATGCAAGGCTTTGAAAACTCGGTTTTTCCCTTAGTTCAGGCCGCAAAGCTATGTTTCAAAGTTAAGGGTTTAATACTTAAAGTTGAGCATTTGTACGTTTTTTTTGAGTGGATTCCTGCCGATGACAGAATTATCTTATTACTTGTATATCAGATGCTTTACGAATGACAGATTCTAAATGCATCGCATTCCCACGAAAGTGGGAATCCCTGCTCCCTGTACTGAGATTCCTACTTTTGCGGGAATGGTGGCTTCAGGCAGTCTGTCATTTCCTCATTATGCCCAATCAAAAAAATTGGCTTGCGACCCGACATGGTGCGCATTAAATTAATCCAACCTTCGGGCTACTGTTAAGGATACAACTATGAAGCAAAACAAACAAAAGATATCATTGTCTTTTTATAAATGTTTTTGTATCTTTGGAGTTGAATTTTTAATTTAAGAACTCCTGACCTGTCGTAAAACTCAAGTCGCGACTTGGTAGTTTAGGACGAGGTTTGTGCCTGGGTAAACTGTTTCACATTCGTTTAGCTGAGGTATTATTTTTTCGATTGCATGGTTCATCCTTGGATTTGCCTGGCTATAAATTTTTATGTTTAATTTGTTGTTTGCATAATCTGGCAAAATATCTGCGGTAGAGTTTATAAGGCTTTTGGCCAAAGCCCTTTTTTCATTGACATCCTTTTTAAAGTTTAGGGCCAACAGGTTGGCAAAAGAAGTTTCTGCCCGGTAACATATCATTTTTATGGTATTTTGGAAGCGTTTGCTCTCGCTGTTGAGTTTGGTGTATTTTATATGCCCGGGCATATCTTTTATCTTCAGGCGGGAGGGTATTTTTGTCCTTTTTGCCAATAGCTCTTTTTCTTGCACCCCCAATATTTTCAGTTCTTCCCTGACTTTTGCCTGTTCTTTGAGGTAATGGTTGGCTTTGTCCAGGTTGTCATTAACGTTATTTTCCATCAACTCGAACAAAGCCGCCTTTCTCCGGCTTGTCTTTTCCCTTAGTTTGCTGAGTTTATAGGTCAGGTTGCTGTACTCAGGGTTGTTTACCACAAATTCACTATCTATCTGTTCTATTGCATATTGCAACATCCTGTCAAAGTCGTAGTCCTGCCGCATATATTTGAAGAAATTTTCCTGTGTCCACCGGGCAAACATGAACAAGGCCACCATGGGCATTGAAAGTTTTTTGTTGGTGGTAATAACGCTTGTTTGGTGCCCATCGGACAGGCGCCTTACCTCGCGCATGGGCACACCGTTCAGTTCGACTGCTTTTTCCGCTAATTGCATCTTGCCGGCATTCCCCTCGATTTCAACTTCACATTCCGCAAAATCGCTTTTGTCCCAGAGGCCTTTTACATTTTTTCGGTAGGTAAGCACCGCTATCCGATAATCGCCCCATAGCTTTTGAAAGAAGGCCGGGCTGTAGGCCTCGCGATCGAAAACAACCGTAAAGCGCGGAAGGCCCGGGTCGTCCGCCAGTTCTTGTCCGCCGTATTTGCAAGGCATTTCATTGAGCAAGGCGGGGACGATATGTTTGTCCAGCATTTCGGGCAACTTCTCGTTTACCTGGCCTGTGACATAAAAATAGGGCATACCGTTTTTATCGTTTACCCAAAATTCCTGCATACCGGGCAAACACAGTTTTTGCCGCGAAACATGTTTCTTGCCCAATCTGGCTTGGTACCCGTTGTAAACCTGTACGTGCCCGTCGATATAGTAAAATTCGTTTTCCCCTGCCAGTGCCCACTGGTCGGCCAGTGCCATGTTCCATTGGGCGGATTTCTGTTGTGAACATATTTCAGCTAATTTCCCCCTAAAACATTTTGCTTCGGGCACACGGTCGAGCCCCATGATTTTGCCAAATTCGCCGGGGCTGTGGTACTTCAGTTTCTCGGGGTTTTTTATCCTTCGCAGGTACATGAAGGACAGGAACAAAACAACAAAATCAATGTAATAGTACCCCTTGGCCAGCTCTTGGTAGTGGCTGCGGAAACTGAACAGCCCGGTCTGTTCCAAAAACGGCAAAAGCAACAATACCCCCGCCCCGGGCACGCTTTGGCAAGGTTCAAATTGCACCGGGGTTGTTTCAACCCGGTGGGCGGCGGCCAATGCCCTTTCTTCAACCCGGGTCGCCCCTGTGCCTATCAGGTGCGAAGCAAGTAAGTCCCGCTGGTTGCGCTCCCATGGTTGGCTTGCTGTTGGATGCAGGCCTATTGTACACTTTTTTTTTATGCTGCCTTGCTTTATATGATAGCGTATGGCGCCCTCTGTTACACCAAGTTGCCTTGCAACGCCAAGTACAGAAATGGATTGGTCGAGCAAACCCTGTGCTTGGAGCAGTTTATCGGGGGTGAGCTTATGGGCGTCATATTGTTTGTCGGGCCTGTTGAAAAACCATGTGGCGCTTTTTGTGCGAAGTGTCTTGGCATAGCGTTGCATATTGCGGTTGCCCACACCTAATGCATGCGAAAGTTCAGTTGCTGTGCACAAATTGTTGATTATCAAATTTGCCACGATAAAACGGTAGCTGTTCAAATCATTCTTGTCGTGGCAGAATATGGGGGAACCGTTATGCAGATAGTATATAAAACTGTCCTTCTCAAAAAAACCGACACTCGAATTGATTAACTTTGTCGTCTGCGGAAAAATCGGAAGCTGCACCTGCATAACCTTTGTCTTTTATGTGTTTATGCAAATATGCGACTTTTGGGTTTACGAACAAATCATGCTAACTTGCTGATTTATAACAGGCAGGTCTGGAGTTCTGAAATTAGTAAAATGCCTTTCAAAATATCATCATTTTTGGCAGAATAATTCGGATTTAGTATCTTTATAACTCAAAAGAGCAGATTAAGCATCAAAACAAATTTGGGTGAGCAAAACGGTGAGTACCCATAAAAATGTTCTTTATAAAATACTCATTAAGAGACGCTTACAGCCATAGGCAATAATTCCGGTAGGGTCACCAAACTGGAAATCATTCCGAATCAAAAGCACTTAAATCGTTGATTTTAAGTGCTTTTTTATTTCTGTACTCACCAAAAAAAGCATTATAACTAAATAGAAATTCGGTAGATAACATTTTAAAGTCAATAGCCGATGTCTAAAGAAAAAAACCTGCCTCTTGCTTGTCTTCCTTAGATGAATTGATAATCGCCCAATCGGAAAAAATCAACTCATTTGGTGGAATAAAAATTTCGCCAATCACATCGTAAAACACACCCCGGTTTATAAAACTATCGATGACACCCTTGGTCAAAGGGGTGTAAAAGCTGAATATCCATACAGCGAGCTTTTCCGTTCGTACCTGCTAATGGTGCTTTGTGGCGGCGGATGTGCCGAAGACATCACCGAACATTTGTGAGCAGGACTGTCTCATGTAAAGGGTTTTGAAGTGTGTTCGGCTGACACTTTGCTGCGCATGCAGAAAGAAGCTGGCCACAAAAAAGAGTTGAAGCCTGGTCCAATAAGGCCAGGGAACGTTCTATTCTCAATATCCTTTCTGCTGATATTGCCGGGACAAGGAATTCAAAACCACTGCCCTGTTCGTGTTTTTAGCTTTGGCCAAATATATTTCTCCCTTTCTATTTTCTGGGCTGAACCGTTAACGAATCTATCAATTTTCCCTCAACATCAAAAACATTAATTTTCAAATGCGAATTTTCTGTGGATGCTTTTATAATGGCTTTGTTTGAATTGGCGATGATCGGGAAATTTTGTCCATCGCCTGCTTTTTTAAACACATGGCGGTGAAGATGCCCGCACAACATCACGTCAATCCCGGCTTCTTCGAGCAGAGGAACAAATTTGTCCGCAATTTCCTGTTCGCCATGCCAACCGCCAAAAGGGGGCATGTGGACCACCACTACCCGGTAGGGTGCATCCCGAAAAACATCCTGCTTCAACGCTTCTTTCAACCATGCCGCCTGTTTTGTCCGGTAGCTGTCGAAGGCTACAATCCCGCTGTATTCCATGTCGGAATCAGGTTTGTCTTCACCGCAATCGAGCACCACAAAACAAACTGGGCCCTGACGGAACATGTAATATAACTCTTTGGTCGGCGTTTGAAAATACCTTGGAAACGTGGTGGCAAAATTGCCCCGTGTTTCATGGTTTCCCCGGGCATAGTACATGGGCGTTTCGCTGGCAAACAGCTCTACAGCCTTATCCAAAAAATCGGCAAAAAGCTGATCTTCGGAGCGGATGTCGTTGGTCATGTCACCATTGAAAAACACCAAATCGGTTTTATCCCAGTTCGTTCCTTTCAACAAACTTTCCATTAAATCATTGTTCCCATGGATGTCGTTCACCACCAAAAATGAAATATCTTTTTTCGATGGGTTGCTTGTGGTGAATTCGAGTGGCTGCTTACGATATACGTCTGTGGCAGCAATCGGTCCGTATAACACTTTTGTCCCCACGTGGGCCAACACTTCCTGCGAATACACCCGGTAGCGGTACTTCGTATCGGGTTTCAATCCGGTAATTTTCACGGTGTGAACCGAGTCAACTACTTTAAATCCGTAGGATTCGGAGAAAAACCTCGGGCGTTCGGTCAAATAAAAATGGGTGTTGTCGTTGGGGGCAAGTTCAACCCACGCGATACCTTTGCGGTTGCTTGTCCACACCATGGTTACTTCCGTTTCGCCCAAGCCCTGAAGATATGGACCATGCGTAATAGAGAACGGAAGCTCCTGAGAAAATGAAGTAAGGTTGAGGGCAACGAAGAAGAGAAACAGGAAGATATGTTTTTTCATAGTGAGTTGTATTTAGTTTTTTAAATTGAACGTTTCAGCGTAAAATAACATATGGTTCAAAAAAATCCCCAAACGCGGCATCCGCATGTCCATAGTTTGAATGAGTTTGAACTTTTAGTCCAATGAGTTGTAACCTACTGACAATCTATTCTTTTAACACTAAGGTAACCAAAACAGGCATATGATCGGATGCATTTGCGCGTATTACTTTCACATCCTTAACCGACCAATTGTGTTTTTTGGACAGAAAAATATAGTCAATGCGGGCGCGGGGATTTTCAAACGAAATAGTGTTCTGAGGATCACCTTTTACAACTGCCGCATCGTCAAAGCAATTCCGGATAACTTTGTACGGTTCGCTGTCAGGCCTGAAATTAAAATCGCCTCCCATTATAATCGGGGTTTCTGAATCTTTTAAAAGAGAGCAGATTGTTTCAGCTTGTGCCAGCCTGTTCTCTGCAAATTCGTGGCAAAGATGCGTCCCCGCAAAAATTAGCTTTTGCCCATTGGGGAAGGTATATTCGACGCTAAGCAAAGCCCTGGATTCTCCTCCTTTCGGGATAGGTAAAATTGAATTTGTGGCGCTTGTTGGGAAGCGCGATAAAATACCTTCGCCATAACCGCCGTTGCTATAATCGATTGCCTTTCCAAAAAAACCATGCATTCCGGTCAACTCCGCTAATTCCACCACTAAGTTTTGAGGGACCCCATTGTTAAACGATGCCGACCGTTCGGTCATGCTGTCCACTTCCTGCAAAGCCACAAAGTCGGGTTTGTATTGATTGATAACCTCTGCAATTTGCTTTAAATTGCTCTTACCCGGGTCGTAGTTTTGCTCGCCGTGATAAATATTATAAGTCATTACAGTTATCTCCTGGGCGACTGAGTTATAGCTGAAGGAAAGCAATGTGCAGCAGATAACCAGCAGGAATCGTGAGAATGTTTTTGTCGTCTTCATAAAACAATATTAAAATTCAGATTAATTTCAGAAAAAATGAAAAGAAGTTGCCTTTGGATAAGGCAACTTCCTTCGTTATCAATAGCCTGGGTTTTGAACCAACGAACTATTCTTGTTTGTTTCATCCCGGGTAATCGGCATAAAATAAGCTTTGTCGTTCCAACTCCTTTTCTGGAAAATTTCATGAGTAATTGTTGGAACAGGAGACGTTGTTTTATCAGCTTGCAATTTGTATCTCACATTTGCCTTTAACACAGGGCTATAGGCTACAGGGCCAATCATCCATCTACGTGCATCATGTATTCGATGTTCTTCAAAACTCAATTCAATTCTTCTTTCGTTTCTATATCGCTCTCGTAATTGGCTTCCTGAAACTGATAAATCCGGTTGTCCGGCCCTTTTGCGAACCATGTTTATGTATTTTCGCGCTTCAGCATCTTCACCTAATTCGATGCAAGCTTCGGCATAATTAAGTAAGATTTCCGCATACCTGAAAAAACGATAAGGAATACCTTGGTAACCGCCGCCGCCACCTTCAATATAAGTCAAATCTTTAGCAGGGTCGGCGAATTTCCGCATATAGTATCCCGTATAAGAGCCATTCCATTCTTCTATTCCACCGCTTCTGGTGTCTAAACCAAATTCCAGAACCATCTCAGAGGTAGAACTGTTCCATCTTTCCCAAGTACCCACTTGAATAACTCCCACAGGATCCCGTGCAATGGCATCGTGAGGCCTTGTTCTCCATTTTGCACCTTCATAAAAAATGTGTGCATAGAACCGTTGGTCGCGATTTGCATATGGTCGAGTGGCATGTGTTGGATTGTTCCAGTCGAATACAGAACCATCTTTCATTTCATAGTCGTCCACAAGATCACCCAACGGTGCATTGGTGCCCCAACCGTGATACCCGTTAGGGCCACTGTAGAGCCCTATCATTTGCTTCGATTTTTCTTCCACAAAAAATTTGGCCCAAATATCCTCGTCCGTATAATCCTTTGTAAGAAAATATTCGTTGATGTTCTGAGCGATAGAGTCTTCCGGTGAAGGGTTTCCTTTATACAACTCATAGAGGCCAGAATCGATGATATCCTTCGCTGCCTTTTTTGCTGCTGTCCATCGTGCTTTTCTGTCTCCACTAGGATATCCAAGTAATTCTGGGTTTGAAAAGGATGAGAAAGCACTTGTATTATGTAAATCACTTGCGGCATACAGCAATACTCTGGATTTCAGAGCCATTGCGGCACCTTTAGTTGCACGCCCCCTATCTGTTCCGGTTTGGAATTCAGGTAGAAGACTTGCGGCTTGATCGCTCTCGGTTACAATGAAATTGACACACTCTTCATAAGAATTTCGCGGAACATTGAAGTCATCCGATAAACCGTAAACATCCTTGATAATAGGAACACCACCCCACATTGCTATCATCTCATGATATAAATAAGCACGCAAAAAGCGAACTTCACCTTCCATTTTGTTACGCATTGAATCATCATCAAAGGGGATTTTATCCATGTTTTGTAAAAAAACATTGCAATACCTGATGTTTTTATAGAAGTCAGCCCAGTATCTATCGTAATAAATGCTGATCCAAGTGGGTGTTGCATCTTGAGTGATTATGCAATTATTGAAGTTCAAGGAAGCTGTATTCCCACGATAATCAGCCTCATCCACAAGATTTGCAGAGAGCCTTCCCCTTAAAAAAGGTTCAGGAGTGTTCAAATAAATATTATTAATAAACGTTCTTACCAATGCCGGGTCTTCCCATAAGTCCACCTCCGAAATCTCCGTAAGCGGTTTAGTTTCAAGAAAATCTTCGTTGCACGACGTTGTACACATCAGCAAAAGAATGATTAATAATCCGAAGTTATATTTTATGAATTTCATGTTTTCCTATTTTTAAAAAGTGAAACTTACACCTAAGTTAAATACCTTATTTAAAGGATAAGAGGTAGAGTTGGTCGATTCGGGATCGAAATCTTTCATTTTATCAAAAGTCAACAGGTTGAATCCCGAAAAATACACCCTGAAATCTTCGAATCCCATTTTCGTAAATGCGGGTAGGCCTCCCAAATTATAGCCAAATTCCACATTTTTAAGTCTCAGGTAATCTGAGCTTTCCAACCAGTAGGTATTTCGTTGTTCACGCCAATAACCAAAGTAGCGGTTCCAAGTTCTTGCTTTCGTTGCATTTGGATTATCTTCAGTCCATCTTCCTTCGGCATCCTGAGCCAGAAAGTTTCCTGCTTCACCCTGCATTTCCCAGTAACGGTACCTTTCAGCACCGGTCGCCCACTGAAAGAATACGGAAGTATAGAAATTCCTCCAGCTCATGTCAAAATTTAACCCTCCGGTAAATGTTGGCAAATCCGTTTTGTCTGCTCGTACACGGTCAAGCCCATCAATCACTTTATCGTCATTCACGTCTTCAAAAATAACATCGCCAGGTCGCGCATTCGACCAATGCGGGTAAGCATCAATCGCTGCTTGATCTTTGAAGACACCAATGGCTTTATAGTTTAGCGTCGCATTCATCGGTCGTCCTGTCGATTTCTGATATTCAGGAATACCGGGCGTTTCGTCCCAGAACTTGATATGGTTTTTCTGATATCCTCCGTTTAAAGAGACTTTGTAGTTAAAATCTCCCACTTTATCGGAATAACTAAGCAGGAAATCAAATCCTTGATTTACCACTTCCCCAATATTTTCGCGAGGCAAGCTCAACCCGCTTGATTCGGGCACCGAGGCATTTCGCCGCCATAGTATGTTGGTTCGATAGTTATAAAAGTAATCTGCCGAAAATTCCAATTTGCTGTTCAAGATTGATCCGTCGATACCTATATCGTATTGATTGGCGACTTCCCAGGTGACATTTGGATTTGGTATCCGGAGTTCGTTCAATACTTTTTCTTCATCGGCAAAAACATATGAACTACCGCCAAAACCATAACTTGAAAGGTACTGATAGGTTTCTATGCGATCATTTCCCGTTTGGCCCCAAGATCCGCGAAGCTTGAAATAATCAATAAAGGAAAGATTGTTTTTCCAGAATTTTTCTTCTGAAGCCCTCCATCCAAGCGAGATTCCAGGGAAAAAGCCAAATCTTTTATCAGCAGGAAAAATGTACGAGCCATCATACCTCCAAACGAATTCAGCAAGATATTTTCCTTGATAATCATAATTTAACCGTCCAAAATAATTAAGTCTGGCATTTAAACTTGCAGATCCGCTATTGTCTTTTTCCAATTCACCACCGGCAAACAACTGATCCACTGCAGTTGAAACAAAGTATTTACGAAAGGCCCAAAAGTCCATTTTTTCTCCTGATAGTCTTTCAGACCCAATTAAAACATTGACACTGTGTTTTTCCGCAAAACTTCGTTGGTAATTGATTAAAGCATTGAGGGTGGTTTTATTGGCATCTTCCATGCTTTGAGTGAGTTGTGGCGTTGGAAAACCTCTTTGTGCTTTGGTTAACACGGGAATGTCGCGTTCGTCAACTGTTAAACCATCCCAAGTATATAAATACCACGGTTTTTCCCATAATTTTCCATTTTCAATGTTTTTGTCGAACGAGACGTTTCCCGTAACGGATAATCCTTCAACCCATGGAATAGTAATGTTTATTTTCATCACACTTTCCATGATGTAATTTACTGTTTTGTCGTAACCACTTTGTTTTGTGGTAATTACTACAGGATTATTCCCAAGGGCAATATCTGGCCCGTTTAACCCATTGGGCCAATAAGCAGGAGTGTTTGGATAGCCTCTCATCAACATTGAAAAAATACTGTAAGCCGAACGGGTAGGATAATTCCTGTTTTCTTGCCGTCCCGAAATATCGATGCTTAAACTAATATTTTCAGATATCTTGCCATCAAGGTTGCTTCTGAAATTGGCCTGATTGTATGACGTTGCACTATTTTTATAAATGCCATCTTGAAAGTTGGCCCCCATTGAAACGAAATATTTCAACCACTCTGAACCTCCTCTAAGTTCCACGTTGGCATATTGTTGTATGGCGGAAGAATTCATTGTCTCCGCGTACCAATCTGTATTTGGATACCTCCATGGATCAGATCCATCTCTATATTTTTGAATGTCGTCATCGGTATATTTAGCCGGATTGCCGTCATAGTAATTTATTTCATTGATCATCTCTGCATATGTTGCTGCATCCGCCATCTTAGGCAAAACTGTGGGCATATTCCATCCTTGGTTTAAGTTGATCGTAATTTTAGGTTTTCCTTCCAAACCTCTTTTGGTAGTGATTAAAATTACACCGTTTGCAGCTTGCGCTCCATAAATAGCAGCCGAAGCATCTTTTAAAACCGTTATGCTTTCTATATCTGCTGAATTCAATCGGCTCATGTCCCGGTTTGCAATACCGTCAATAACGATTAAAGGGCTATTATCACCTAAAGTATTCGATCCTCTGATCCGGATTGTCGAAGCATCATTTCCCGGTTCTCCTGACCTTGTTACAACAACCAATCCAGGCATTCTTCCAGCAAATGAATTCGAAAAATTAATGGATGGTGACTTTCTTAATTCATCTCCACTAACAGTGCTAATCGATCCAGTTACAGTAGCTTTTTTCTGCACCCCATACCCTATCGCCACAACCTCATCAATCCCAATCGCATCAACCACCATCCCAACATTAATTCTCGTCTGGCTTCCAA
>CAZNEV010000051.1:0-34918 GCA_964572085.1 uncultured Maribellus sp.
TTTCAAAGAATTGAAAGTTCAATGTCAACAGTTTTTTTAAATCGGTATTATGTTTTTGGTTTACTGTTTCAAAGAACCCTGTTATCGCCCGATGAAATTTAGCCGGGGTTTCATAGTATTTTGCATACCGGATCGATTTCTTTGCAAGCTCCATAACCGTTCTATGATGTTCAAATTAGGGGAACAAGGAGGCAGGAACAAAAGGATGAAAATATGCCTATTTGGAGATATGCGGAAGTATTGTTATATTGATTTAAACTAATATTAGAATTTAACAGCTAAAATGAACAAAAAAATGCACGGCGCCAAAAAAGTAAAATTAAAAGTTATTCACATTATAATTATTTTAATCAGTTGCTCAACTTTCTTAAATTGCACCAACGAAAAACAAACAATAAATAACCTAACTGTAGAATATAACTCTGCAGCGTTGGGAATTGATGTTGAAACCCCCCGGTTTGGATGGCAAATGCAAGCACCTGAAAGTGAACGGGGAGTTTATCAAACTGCTTATCAAGTTGAAGTAAAAAATCCTTTAGGCGATATAGTCTGGAATTCAGGGAAAGTGAATGAAAGTAAAGCTCTTTCAATAAAATATGATGGTTCTCCACTACAGCCCACAACAAAATACAACTGGACGGTTACCGTTTGGAATCAGGATAACGAGAAACATTTAGCGAGCTCATGGTTCGAAACCGGATTAATGAATCCAAATCAATCAGCATGGGAAGGGGCACAATGGATTGGTGGCAGCAATGAAGATTTAGTGTTCTTTTCCCACTATCAACTTATTTTCAAATTAAAATATTCACTAACCATTGAAGAAGGAAGCTCAAAGGCAGGATTTGTTTATGGGGCAAACGATATTCGCTTAATGGACAAATACAAAAATATTTATCAGGTAGAAAACAAATACAACGAAAGTTATATCAAACTGGAACTTGATATTTCAGGAGTAAACGAGTCTGCAAACGGATTGGCCAAACTAAATATTTACCGTGCAGGCTACACAAAAGATGACACCCCTAAGGCTCCCTTGAAAAGTTTTGCGATTAAATCATCAGTAATCAATTCGGGAAATAAATACAACAAACACAATTTTGAAATTCAAAGCGCTTTTGGTCAAATTACCATATCGATAGATGGGGAACGTGAGTTTTTTGTGAAAGATGAAACGGAAGACCAAAACAATTTACCGCCTCGTTCCGGCCGCGGTGGCAGAGGTGCTTCAGTTAACTTAAACCCGATGGGCTCAGGAGGAGATTATGTCCCGTTCGGAATGGTTTGCGATATGGGTTTTGCCATGGAGGCTGGTCAAAAAGCGGCTTTTTCGAATGTTGAAGTTTTTAATGACCGCCTACCCAACAACACTCTTTTCAGAGAAGATTTATCAGGTAATTACGACGGAATTTTTGCTGGCCAGGTTGAGGTTTTAAACGGATCCTATTTTCTGGATGGTGCAACAAATGGAACATTCGTAGTAGCTAATCCAAGTAAGAATTCCACTCCAATGCTACGAACTGAATTTGAAACGGACAAAAAGGTTGTGTCTGCACGTTTGTATGTGACTAACCGCGGGATTTACGAAATTTATATAAACGGCGAAAGAGTAGGAAACGATTATTACAATCCCGGACAAACACAATATAACAAAACACATTTTTATCAAACTTACGATGTAACTGGAATGCTCAAAAGGGGTAAAAACGCCATGGGTGCGATGATGGCAGAAGGCTGGTGGAGCGGCTTACTTAGTTTTGGCTCCATCTGGAATCACTTCGGCGACCGGCAATCTATTCTTGCGCAATTAGTTATTACATATAGCGACAGTTCAAAAAAAATAATTGCCACCAATGATAATGACTGGAAATTTTACAATAAAGGTCCGATTGTTTACAGCAGTTTAGATTTAGGAGAAATTTATGACGCCACAAAAGAAGCAAAAATTGAAGGCTGGGCTAAAGCGGGCTTTGATGATTCCGGCTGGAAAAGCGCAACAGTTGTTCCATTGGAGGATACTTCTTTTTCGGGCGAAGATATAGACCGTAATGGTCTGGTAACAAAGCTTGATTTCGATAGTGTGAAATTAATAGGACAGATCGGAAACAACGCAGGCGAATTTAAAACCTTAACAGCGAAAAGCATGGTAGAGGTTCGCCCGGGGGTTTATGTGTATAACATGGGTCAAAATTTTGTAGGAGTACCCAAAATATTCATTGCAAATGGAATAGCCGGGGACACTCTGATTTTAAGGTTTGCCGAAATTCTTTATCCCGATTTGCCGGAATCGGCGGACAATGTTGGAATGATAATGACTGAAAACTACCGAGCTGCGCTCTGTCAGGATATTTATATTATGAAAGACGGGAAACAGGTTTTTCAGCCTAAATTTACTTCGCGTGGGTACCAATACATCGAAATTACAGGATTGGACGAACCACTCCCAATGGAAGCAGTACAGGGGGTATCGATTAGTTCTGTGATTGATCTTACTGCCGATTATAAAACATCGAACCCAAAAGTAAACCAGCTATGGTCGAATCTGGTATGGTCAAATGTCGACAATTTTCTTACCATTCCAACTGACTGTCCGCAGCGTAATGAACGCATGGGATGGTCAGGAGATATTTCTGTTTTTTCAAGAACAGCAACTTATGTTTCCAATTGCGATCAATTCCTGAGAAGACACATGGTCGCTATGCGCGATGTACAAAATGAAACAGGAAGATTTACTGATGTGGCTCCGATTGGAGGTGGATTTGGTGGCGTTCTCTGGGGCAGTGCGGGGATCACGGTTCCATGGGAAGTTTATCAGCAGTATAACGATGTTGCTTTGTTGGAAGAACATTACGATGCAATGGTGGCATACATCGATTACCTGGAAACTACTATCAATCCGGAATCCGGAATTACCAGCGATGGTCAATTGGGCGACTGGCTCGGGCCACAAAACAATATTTTGGGAGCCCCTTATCTTACAACAGCATACCATGTTTTTAATTTGTACATTATGAAAAATGTCGCAGAAGTGTTGGGCAAAAAAGAAGATGCAACAAGATTTGAAGAAATGTACCAAAAACGGAAAGAGTTCTTTAATAAAACATTCGTGAACGAAGAAGGAAAGACGATGGGATTGGTTGGTGGCGCCCGTGGTTTTGGCCCTGTTGGCCCGGCACAATCGGTATTTAAACTGGCCGATACACAAACATCATACGCCGTTGGTTTGGCTTTGGGTGCATTCAATGATGATATGGTCCCACAAATGGCTGAAAATCTGGCCGGAACGATTGAACGTAAGAATACGGACGACGAAGGCATCCAACGTCCTGAATATTCGTTAATGACCGGCTTTATCGGAACAGCTTGGGTAAGCAAAGCCCTTTCCGATAACGGATATAACGAACAAGCCTACAAACTGCTACAAAATAACCAATATCCTTCCTGGTTGTATTCGATTGACCAGGGTGCCACTACCATTTGGGAACGTTTGAATGGTTACACCATTGAAAGCGGATTTGGCGGAAATAACAGCATGAATTCGTTCAACCACTATACGTTTGGTGCTGTTGGCCAATGGATGCTGGCTTACTCTCTTGGGATTCAAAGGGACGAACCCGGATTCCAAAAATTTATTCTTCAACCCACTCCCGATCCGACAGGTGAAATGACTTGGGCAGAAGGACATTACGATTCGATGTACGGTCGTATAACCAGCAAATGGGAAGCGAAAGATGGACAACTTATTTACGAGGCAACCGTCCCGGCAAATACATCTGCCACATTATATTTGCCGGCAAAATCGGAAAATGCAGTACAGAACTCCGATGGATGTACATTAGTGAACCATGAGAATGGAAAAGCAATATTCCAACTAAAATCAGGAAAATATAGGTTTGTAACAAATGAAGATAAAAAGGTCAATCATTTTACGAATAAATTTTACTGATGCAATTTAGTTGACCGATGGTGTAACAACAAATTTACGAAATTCCACAGGACCGTGATCTCCCTGAATCATAATTGGCCCTGGTTCTCCTTCGTTGCTATCGAGCGAACCTCCTGTAATTCCCGGGATAGGCCGATTAAAGATTACTTCGATTCCATTATGTACAACTGTTACATGCCGACCAACAAGCGTAATCTCGAAGGTTTGCCATTCTCCGGGTTTTTTGGCAGCATTAACAGAAGGGGCAATAAATCCGTAAATACCACCTATACTTACATCGTCGGCTCTTCCCTTAGAGTCTTCAATCTGTAATTCATAACGGCCACGCAGATAAATTCCACTATTACTTCCTTCAGGATACCTGAACTCTGCACTAAGCTTGAAATCGTTAAACTTTTGGTTGGAAATTAAGTTTCCACCTTTTTCTGTGTTCACCATTACTCCATCGAACATCTGAAACTTATTATTCTGGGGAATTATCCATCGTGCCATGTTATCGGTAAGTAGATTTATAGGATTTCCCCAAATAGGTGGTTCTTTTCTTTCTAAGGACGGGGCCCGAACACCGGTCCATTTTAGTTTGTTGCCATCGAGCATTTTATATCCGGTAAGCACATCATCTTTTAAAGTGAATTCAAAATAAATATCATCAATATCCATCCACTGGGGAGGAATCGTAAAATGATATTTCTTTTCATCGGCAGAATAATGAACTTCGGCAATCGGACGTGCGCTTCCTTCGTAGCCAACATAATACCCAACAAGCGTTGAGAAACCTGATAATTTAATTTCTAACCATCCCGGGAAACCATCAGATGCCATTAATCCATGTCTGAAAATTCCGAGCTTTTTTAACTGAGCCTCTTCCATAGTTATGGTGAGGTCCCATTTGCCAATCACATCCGAATCACTTTCAACACGTTGTGCTTGTGTATTCGTAAACCCAATCAGTGTTATGACAAATAACAACAGGACAATTTTTTGTTTTTTCATGATATTATACTAATTAGTTAAACGTTATTTTTGTTTTTGTACGATACAAATCTAATCAAAAAACAGCATTAGAATAAATAAAGTAGTTGTAGCCGTAATAGATGATGCTTTCAGATTCTCGCACAATGCAAATGGCACTTTCTCCTTTTGCTTTACTGTGTGCCTTTTTAAGAAAGCATCCCTGCTTTCTTTGGTGTATAAAATTTTACCGCTCACCTTAACTATATGTCCATTCGGGAATGATTTTTATATTTCGAAAAGTACTCCCGAATTCTACACCTTTAAAAGGGGAAAAATTGTAAATTTCAGGATTGTTCCAAAAAAAACACCCGTTATGCATTGATAACGAGTGTCTTTGTGAATTTTGATTGTCAAAAGTGTGGGCCCACCTGGGCTTGAACCAGGGACCACCTGATTATGAGTCAGGTGCTCTAACCAGCTGAGCTATAGGCCCGGGAAAGTCTCGAGTTCCGAGTTGAAGGTTCAAAGTTTGAAATTCAACTTGAAAAATTCGGAGTGCAAGTTTACAACTTTAGTTGAAAATACGCAAACAAATTTATTTTAAATTACTGCACGGCACAATTTCCTTTGACAAATATATTCTTTCCTGGAAATTTTTGAGCGGATGGCCACCCCGTCATCGTATGACTACCCTTCACAGTTGCGATAGTCATGCGATAACTTTTTTATTAGAAAATCCTTACTTTTGGGCATTCAATCAAAAACCAAAAAAAAATGAAATTTGCAAATCTCTTTTTAACGCCGCTTGCAGTCCTTCTGCTGTTATCGTGTTCAAACCCAAAATCCCCGGAAAATCCACAAGCAAAACCGAATGTCCTGTTTATCGCAGTTGACGATTTAAACAACTGGTTGGGTTGCATGAACGGGCACCCCAACACCCATACACCCCACATGGACAAACTCGCTGCCGGGGGAGTTTTGTTCACCAACGCCCATTGCCAAGCTCCCCTTTGCGGCCCCTCCCGCGCATCGATAATGACTGGTTTGCGGCCGTCAACAACCGGAATTTATGGGATGATCCCCGATAATAAAATTCGGAGCGATAACGAAGCAACTTCCGATATTTTATACCTGCCTGAGTATTTCAGAAATAACGGTTACCACACCATGGGAATTGGAAAACTTTTTCATGATCATGCCCCCGATGGCGTATTCAACGAATCGGGTGGGCGCGAAAAAGGCTTTGGCCCCGCACCTAAAGAACGTTTTGTGTGGGATGGCTACGGAACATCCGACCGCACAAAATATGGCCGCACCAGCACCGATTGGGGCGCATTCCCCGAAGCCGATTCCTTGATGCCCGATCATCGTTCCGCAGATTGGGCAATCGAACGCCTGCAACGCGATTGGAACAAACCGTTTTTCCTCGCAGTTGGTTTTTTGCGCCCGCACGTTCCGCTGTATGTTCCTCAAAAATGGTTCGATTTACACCCACTTGAAGGCTTGGAAATGACACCCTACAAAGCCGACGATTTGGACGATGTGCCGTCTGTCGCGCTTCAAATCAATGACCTGCCCATGATGCCTTCAACCGATTGGGCCATCGAAAGCGGAGAATGGCCAAAAATTATTCAGGCCTATCTGGCATGCGTTAGTTTTGTCGATTACGAAGTGGGACGTGTCCTCGATGCGCTTCAAGACAGCAAATATGCGCAGAATACGGTTATTGTGTTATGGTCGGACCATGGCTACCGATTGGGCGAAAAGGGAACTTTTGCCAAACACGCGCTTTGGGAAGAAGCCACCAATGCACCTTTGATTTTCGCCGCACCGGGCCTCCCCAAAGGCAAAGTAATCAATTCCCCCGCCGAAATGCTTTCGATCTATCCTACCTTGCTTGATTTGTGCGGGCTGCCAGGTTACAAGCGAAACGAAGGGAAAAGCCTGAAACCCGCCATGACCGGAGGTTCCATGCAAAACAAAAACGAGGCAGCCATCACCACGTTTGGCAGGAACAACCATGCCGTTCGCACTTCGGATTTCCGATATATTCAATATGAAGACGGCAGCGAAGAACTTTATGACCACAATTCCGACCCGAACGAATGGTACAACCTCGCCCCAAACGAAAACAGCTCTCCAATTAAAGATAAACTGAAGGACTATTTGCCGGAAAATAATGTAGGATGGAATGTTCACTCCAACTATACTTTCCAGCCTTATTTTGTAGAACAGAAGAGCCGGGAGACATTGCCAAAAACGGATTAGAAGTTTAAAAGCATTATTTTTGCGGTTCGTTTGAACCGTTTATGACAGATTTCGATAAAATATTTAGAGAATATCATCATCCCCTCATCGTGTATTGCCGAAAGTTTATTGATAACGAAGGCGATGCGGCGGACATTGTTCAAAACCTGTTTGCCGTTGTTTGGGAACAGAAAAAATTCAGACTGGAGGAGAAACACCTGAAAGCCTACCTTTTTAATGCGGCGCGAAACGCCTGTATCAATCATTTGAAACATGCCGAAGTGATTCGAAAATATGAATCGGAGGTAACTTATGCTTTAAAAGAAATCGAAACCAATCATTACGGCAGCGGTGAGCAATCGCTCATTCAGAAAGAGGGCTTAAAACGGATTTACGCAGCCATCGATTCTTTGTCGGCACAGCAAAAAGAAATCCTTCAATTGAGCCGTTTTGAGGGCTTGAAAAACCACGAAATTGCCGACCAATTGCAGGTTCCTGTCCGGACAGTGGAAACCCGCCTTTTCCGGGCATTGAAAAAACTCCGGGAAAAATTGACGCGAAAAGATATTCAAATCCTATTTTTAATGCAGACGAAATAATTTCCTTCCTAATTGAAAATACCACCCAATTATTATTGGGCACAATGAGGAAATGGCAGGTTGCTCGAAGCCTCTATTCCCACGAAAGTGGGAATCTCCGCATAGCAGGCAGGGATTTCCACGATTCACATCTTCAATGACGAAAAGTCACTTTTCCGGAATTCAAAAAAATAATTCCCACGATTGACGTATTTTCAGATGTGAAGTTGTATTAGCAATAACAAACGTTTCACAAACTGATAATGGCAGAATCGAATTCATACGTAAATCTTATCGCCAAATACCTCAACGGTTCCATTTCGGATGCGGAAAAAAATCGCCTGTTTAGTTGGATAAATGCCTCGCCCCCCAACAAAAAAACTTTTCTCGAAATTAAAGATACCTGGGATTCTTCGGCGAAAACACAGGTTGGCACGAACGAAAAACTGCTTCAGTTTTACAGGCAGCAAGCCCATTCCAGAAAACGGATCCCCCTTTGGCAAACCGTTGGCACCATTGCAGCCGTATTGCTGATCGGGTTATTTTTCGGAATTTTAATCCCCAACCATCCTGAAAGTTTTCCCGTGGACAATACGGTTTTCTCCGTTCCTTTGGGCTCCAAATCGCAAGTCTTGCTCCCCGACGGCACCAAAGTTCAGTTGAATTCCGGTTCAAGCATCACCTATCCTTCTTCGTTTTCTCAAAACATGCGAAATGTGTCGCTCAGCGGCGAAGCATTTTTCGAAGTGCATTCGGATCGTAAAAACCCCTTCATGGTCTCTACTACCGATTTTGAAGTCCGCGTCACCGGCACCCGTTTTAATGTTTCGGCTTACCCCGATGACAAAACGGTTTCGGCAACTTTGGCGGAAGGGATAATCGACATTGCACTTGAGGGACAAGGAACTTCCACAAAATTAAAACCCGGTGAAAAAATAACCTTGGACCGTAAAGAAAACAAAGCACAAATCACCAACGCAGATGTGGAAATGGAAACCGCCTGGAAATCGGGCGAATTTATTTTCAAAGAAATTGCCTTTGCCGATTTGGTGGTAAAACTGGAACGTTGGTACGATGTGAAAATCAACTACACCGACAAGCGGTTCGACACCTATAAATATACCGGGCGCTTTAAAAACCAGGAAACGATTTGGCAAGTGCTCGACGCCTTGCAACTCACTTCGCCAATCGATTACGAACGGAAAGATTTCAGGGAATTCAACTTAAAATATAAACCACTATAAAAATAAAAAAAAGGCGGTCCGTCTTCCACAACTTCCCGCCTTGAGTTACATAATGAATTTAATCATCATTTAAAACAGTTCAAA
Organism: uncultured Maribellus sp.; assembly: GCA_964572085.1. Taxonomy (GTDB): domain Bacteria; phylum Bacteroidota; class Bacteroidia; order Bacteroidales; family Prolixibacteraceae; genus Draconibacterium. Next base: position 9,054 of record CAZNEV010000051.1, read on the forward strand.
TCTATGAAAAAAAAATGGAAACCTCGGAGCTTCACGGGTAGCCCCGGCCTCCGAAAAACATTAAAAATTATGAGACTAATCGGTCTGTTTATGGCTATCGGATTGTTGCAGGTAACGGCAGCGTCGTACTCGCAAAACGCCAAAATCAGTATTTCGGGCAAAAACCTGAGCATCGAGGAGGTGTTCGGGATGATCGAAAACCAATCGGAGTTTTCTTTCTTCTACAACTTGAAGCAAGTGGACTTAAGCAAACGGGTGGATGTTTCGGTGAAAGATCAAACCGTTGACAAAGTGCTGAACCAGGTGCTGAAAGGAACGGAAATGACCTACACCGTGAACAACCGTTTGATTATTGTGCACAACAAAAACGAAGCGGGGACTATTGCGGCGGTGGCAGCCGCAGGGCAGCAAAAATCCGTTTCGGGCAAGGTAACCGACAACACCGGCCAGCCGCTGCCTGGAGTCACCGTTGTGGTAAAAGGCACCACCCAAGGCACGGTTACCAATGTGGATGGGGAGTATTCGATCCCTAACCTCCCTGAAAATGCCATCTTGCAGTTTTCGTTTGTGGGGATGCGGTCGCAGGAAATAGCGGTTGGAAACCAAACCACCATAAATGTCAGTATGGTGGAGGATGCCATTGGGATTGAAGAGGTGGTGGCAATTGGGTATGGTGTGGCAAAAAAGTCAGATCTAACTGGTGCTATAACACAAGTTAAAGCTGATGACCTAAATAATTACAGACCATCAAATATAAGTGAACTATTAAGAACAACCATTCCTGGATTAAATGTTGGTTATTCAACATCAGCAAAGGGAAATAATTCACTTTTAGTCCGTGGAGAAACAACATTGACAGCTGGTTCGAGTCCATTAATTGTAGTGGATGGGGTAATATTTAACGGAGATCTCTCCGATATCAATCCAGATGATATTGATAGAATGGACGTAATGAAAGATGCTAGTTCCGCAGCTGTCTATGGTTCCAGGGCAACAAATGGTGTGATTTCAATTACTACCAAAAGAGGTACGAGCGATACACCAATCATCCAAGTTAGCAGTACATTTGGGCTCTCGACCTCAGCTAAAAGATTGAAGTCTTATGATGCTGATGGTTTTATTCAATGGAGATCTGATTGGTTTAAGTCAGTTTATAGTGCTACAGTTCAGCAGAATCCATGGAGCCCATTTGATGATCCCCGGACTATTGATTCGCAATATTTGAATGAATGGTTAGAATTTCATAGTACTTCACAGGAAAACATGGTAGATGCGTGGCTTTCAGGAATCAGGTTAACCGGGATTGAACAAGAAAATTATAAAGCAGGGAAGGTCGTTAATTGGGAAGATGTTATTTATCAAAATGGATTCCGCCAAGATTATAATGTTAGTCTTTCTGGTAAAACAAATAATCTCACTTATTACTGGTCGCTTGGATATATGGATAATGAAGCACTTACAATCGGCGAGGAATTCTCGACTATTCGTTCACGGGTAAATTTGGAAGGACAGGTAGGTAGATTTCTAAAGGTTGGATTAAATGCGCAGTTTTCATTCAGGGATGAAAGTTCTGTTCCAGCAAATAATGGGTATTTCAGGGGTTTGTCACCTTATGGTTCATATTATGCAGACGATGGAGTATCATTAAGGTTATATACAAACGACGACCACCAACAACACCCTTTGCTGGATTTAACCTACAGGGAAAGAGAAAGACAAAATTACACCATCTTTCCAAAAATTTATTCAGTTCTGGATTTACCGTTTGGTATTACTTATACTATGAACCTCACCACCAGAATGGAGTTTTATCATGATTACATACATGACTCTTCCAGTCACCCCGCTTGGGGTTTATTCGGTGGTTCTGCATCCAGAAACAATGTATTGAGGAGGGAATGGCAAATTGATAATATAATAAACTGGACTCGTACCTTTATTGACTCGCATAGATTTGACGTTACTTTACTGGCAAATGCAGAGAAATACAGAAGTGATTCAGAAGGAATGTCAAATCGTGGTTTTTCTCCCAATGATGTATTAGGGTATCATGATATTTCAACAGGAATTTTACCCATTCTTTCCAGTTCCGATCAAGTACAAAGTGCCGATGCGTTGATGGCACGATTAAATTACGGTTATAGCAACAAGTATTTATTAACATTATCTGTACGCAGAGATGGCTCCTCACTATTTGGTTATTCCAACCCAAGAGCTACATTCCCTGCGGCAGCTCTTGGTTGGATCATTTCTGATGAAAGTTTTTTTGGTGTATCTTTTATAGATTATTTAAAATTCAGGGCATCATGGGGAGTAAATGGTAACCGTGCGATTTCTAATTATGCTGCATTATCCAGAATAGCTACTGGCAAATCACTGAACGCAGATCAGAATGGGGTTGCGATTACCATACCTACCTTAGTTATTAATTCAATGGAAAATAAAAACCTTCGCTGGGAAAGAACTGAAGCATTAAACATGGGCATTGATTTTAATGTTTTTGATGGAATAGTTAGTGGAGCGTTCGACATTTACAATATGTCCACTACTGATGTGCTTGTGAATAGGTCACTACCAAGCATTACTGGTTTTGACAGGGTTTATGCCAACTTGGGAGAAGTTAGAAATAAAGGTTTGGAGATTACATTAAATAGTAATAACATAAAACAGAATAATTTTGAGTGGAGAACAAATTTCATTTTCTCCATGAATCGGAACAAAATTGTATCCATAACGGGAGAAAAATTCGACATATTTGATGAAAACGGTAATGTAATTGGACAAGAAGAGCCTGATGATAAAGATAATAACTGGTTTATAGGACAAGCTAAAGATGTTGTTTGGGATTTCAATATTCTTGGCACTTGGAAGGTTGGTGAGGAAGTTGAAGCAGCAAAATGGCAACAGTTCCCTGGTGATTACAGGCTGGAAGATGCTAATGGCGATGGATTATTAACAGATGAGGATAAACAATTCATAGGATATCGGGATCCACGTTTTACATGGACCATGACTAATAATTTTAAACTGTTTAAGAATATAGAAGCATCATTTGTACTATATTCATTATGGGGCCAGATGTCTTCCATTTCAGCTGCCAAACATGACGGGAATACCAGGGATCGTTATAATGATTGGGATATTCCTTATTGGACACCTGAAAATCAGATTGATAATTATTCGCGTTTAGCATCATCTCCGCCATTGGGTGTAGCTTATGATCCCTGGTTTGACAGGTCATATATTCGGCTTGAAAACGTAGCTGTAGCATACAGAATGCCTGGTAAATTATTGAATAAAACATTTTTAGATGCTGTAAAATTTTCCATGAATATACGGAATGTGGCAGTATGGGCGCCTGGATGGGATTATGGCGATCCTGAAGATCCGACCCGTGCCCAGCGAGTATTTTCATTTGGTATAAATCTAACTATGTAATTAATTTAAAAAACATAAAAAGATGAAACAAAATAATAAAATAGCAAAAATTATGGGTATTTTAACAATGCTTATAGTGGTCTCTTGTAGTGAGAATTTCCTTGAGCCTAAACCATTATCATTTTATGCTCCTGAAAATGTTTTAGTAGATGAAAAAGGGTTACAAGCAGTTTTGGATAATGCCTTAGAACAGTTAAGGGTTGAATATTGTACTGATCAAGCCCCTTTTCTAGTAACAATGAAATATTCTGATGTGGCTGTTGACGGAACCACCAATAGAAATGCTCCATGGCAAGACTTAAATAATCAGATGCATCCGGATGGAAATCATCCTGATTCTTACACAGCAATCCCATGGTACTGGGATGATTCATATAAAATAATTAAAGATTGCAATACGGTGATCACAAGAATTGATGATGCCGAATTTGAATCAGAGGCATCCAAAAAAGCTTTATTGGGGGGCGCTTATTTTCTAAGAGCGTATAGATATTATTGTATAACTTTGGGTTATGGTGATGTGCCCTTGGTATTGGAAGAACTAACTCAACCTAAAGTTGATTTTTATTCCACAACGAAAGAATCAATATGGAAAAAGATGATCAAAGACCTTGAATACGCTGTTCAACATGTACCAGAAGCCAATCAGGTACAAAGAGGTCAGGTAACTAAAGCGGCATGTAAACACTTGCTTGCAAAGTATTATTTACTCGAAGCAAGATTCGACGATGCCATAAAACTTACAACGGAAATAATAAATAGCGGAGTTCATCAATTAAATATTGATCGTTTTGGAAGTGACGCCAATATTGCAGACAAAGATGTTGCTTGGGATATGTTCAGGGTTGAAAATAAAAGCTTGGCAAGCAATACCGAGGGGTTGTTAATGACGATAGATCGTTATGGCACCGAAGGTAATACAACAGGAATAATTTCTATGCGAAATTCAGGGCCAGCTTTTGGACAAGCTGGAATGATTAAAACCCCTGATGGAGCAAATGGAATGTCTGACACTCCGGGATTAGAATATGGATTACTTGAAATGTATGGTAGGGGCCAGGCGCGTATTCGTCCAAGTGGTTATTCCCAACGTGATGTTTGGGTAATGAATGGTGAGATGGATTGGCAGGACTACCGTCACCGTAAAGACAATGGGAACTGGGTAACAATGGAAATGATGGTGTACAATAATCCTGCATTAAAAGGTAAAAATGCCTGGTACGGTAAAAATATTCAGTTATACACCGATGCTGGGGCTCTTTTGTGTTTTGATACTATTCGGTCTTGGTTTGCCTGGCCACATTACAAGTTATTTGTACCTGACCCAGATCGACCCCAACCTCAGGGAGGTCCGGGAGACTGGTATATTTTTCGGTTGGCAGAAACATACCTTATCAGGGCTGAGGCTTATGTTTGGAAACAGGAATGGCAAAAGGCTTCGGATGACCTTAATGTTATAAGGCAAAGAGCTAATGCTAAACACATGTACACATCTGCTAATGTCCAAAGTCAAAAGATTGGCGCAGTTCTCGATGAAAGAGCAAGAGAGCTGTATTATGAGGAACTGCGCAAATTTGAACTGGTACGCATCGCCTATATATACGCATCGAAAGGCATTCAATGCTATAATGGAAAAACTTATTCACTTGGAAATATGCATGAGGATAATTTTTATTATGACAGAGTTATTGAAATAAGTGACTTCTATAATAAAGGCGTAATTACCCGAACGGGTAATCCTTTTACAATATCACCCCATCATATTTTTTGGCCAGTGGCTTCTTATGTAATTAATTCAAATACAGGAGGAGTTATCAATCAAAATAAAGGTTATTATGGTACTGAAAGGAATGTTCCACCATTAGTTTATGAAGAAGATTAGTTTAGTCTTGGTTAGATAGATTTTCTATTGCGTGGCTTGGAAACAAGCCGCGCACTTTTCTAATTTTTAAAACTTATCAATCCAAGCTTTCAGTGTTTACGGTAGTAATTTTAATACTTAATCAGAAAAAACTTTCTAATCAGCAATTAATTTATTTAAAAATAAAGATGAAAATCGATAGAAATATTAAGCTCTTTGATTGGATATTGATATTCACATTCTATTTGTCCGGTTGTTCTGCAGGCTCTGAACTATTAGGACAAAATGAAGCCATCAGAGTGTATACAGAATTTGCCGATGGCACACACCGCGGTATGTACGACTCTAAAACTGGCTTGGGGGGTATTGCAGATGAGCCTTACGATGCTACCACAGCGATGGTGATTAATTGGCACAAAACATCAAAACAAACTCCTGAAAACCGTGCGCTTTTAGAGTTCCGTCGTGTGCATCCTTCTGCTTCTTCATGGAAAGTTACCGAAGGTGAATCATATGAATTTTGGCACAGAGATGAACTTGTAAATCGTGTAATACTAAAGGATTTAGAATCAAACTCGGTGTATGCTTTCCGGGTTAAAGAAGGAGGCAATATTTATCATTTCCGTACAATGCCGTCAAGTTTGGAGGAGAGATCTGTAAAGATAGCTATAGCCAGTGATCATCAGTCACCAGATTGGAACAAGTATGCTCATGACAATGCGAAAATGGTAGCGCTACTTAAACCAGATATGTTTTTGGCACTTGGTGATTTTGTCAACTGCGAAGGACTGGTAACACCTGAAAATGCAAACCGATGGGCACTTTATCTGGACAATCTTTACAACACAACTACAGGGTATTTTTTATACGATGCTGAAATTGACGGACAAATATTTTTAAATATGATTATTCCACATGTGGCTATTTTGGGCAACCACGAAACTGGAGATAAAAACCATATCCGATGGCCAACTTGTGTTGTAACAGGCAGTTCAAATCCAGGTTATCCTCAATTTACTGCGGCCAACTGGATGGAATTGTTATTTCATTTTCCATTTCGAAGTGAAGGGTTTTATAGTGAGTTCCGGCCCGATCATCCAAACATCAATAAAAGCAACTTACAGCCAGGATTTGGGCATGGTGGTTTTGGAAAATTGAGTTTTTCGGATTATTTGTTGCTGATTGCGCTCGACAATAGTCAAAACTGGGAAGGTAAACCAGATCGGGGTTTGTATGACTGGCAGGGTAACCCGATTACCAATACATGGCCATGGTTTGAAACCCTTCATTCCGATGTGCGCCAAGATTTATGGCTTAAAGACCTGCTCGAACCTAAAGACAGGCCTTCTGCAGGTCAAAAATATGAACATATCATACCTGTCTGGCATCGAGGCCTGTTTGGCTCATCTCGGCTGAATATGAGTCTAAAAAATCGTGCCCTGATGGAATATTGGCTACCAATTTTATATAGGAACAGGGTCAAATTTTTTGCTGAAGCACACGATCATTTATATGCCCGTAGCATTCCCATGGGCATTACTGAAAAGCAACCGCCTAACTCCTACATAGAGAAAGTTTATTACCAGCCACAATCGTGGAGTTTAACTTCTAATCTTCCCCAGTCCTATTTAGATGAGTTTTATAGTGTGAACTGCTTAAAGGACAATCAGACTCATGAAATTATAGGATGGGAATATAAAGGCAATTATATTACATACCATCCGAAAGGGATGCGTGCATTCGGCTATGGTGGTTGGGCGGCAGGACGAAGCAGTATTAGTGGTCGTGGTGCTGGAAATGCTGGATGGTGGTTTGTTGATCCCGCCAAAGGTGGGGATCATTTCAGTGGGAGCCAATCGTATCATATTAATGTCGTCCACCTGACCACAGATGGACTGGTTACTGAAGCATTTGAAACAAGCCAACTTGAAAACTTTCAAAATGGCAGAAACCCTGAGTTTATTCACTCCCTAATTTGGGATAAGCGGAAAGAGGCTTGGAGCGACCAACCTATCCTAATTGATTCACCTTCTCCGAATTCGATAATTTTAAGAGACATAGCACCGTAAATTAGAGATGAAACCACAGTATTCAGTTTAAATGCTCTCTCGAAAACTTAAGTCTTAAGTGATATGATACACATTTATAGAAATAAATATCAAGAAAACCCCTTTCATTAACTTTAGTAATATAAAGAGCATTATGCAGAAAAGCTTTGTACCTTATTAGATGATGGTTCGAAGAAATATGTTTCTCTCGCTACGCTGGAATGGTTTTTCGGTGGAATCTAAACTAAGCAACTTTTTTATTCTTAATTTTAGTGCAAAATTGAAATCACTTAATATGAAACCGAAAAATCTAATCTTATTAATTGTTGTGCTGGTTTTCACAACTGTTTCCTGCAAACAAAAAGCACCCGAACAAAAACCCAACATCGTTTGGATGATGATGGAAGACTGGGGCTACCAGCTTTCTTGCTATGGCGAACCGGGCATCGAAACGCCCAACATCGACAAGTTTGCGGAGGCGGGCATCCGTTTCACCAAATCGTTTTGCACCGCTCCGGTTTGCTCGCCATCGCGCTCGGCCATGATTACCGGCTTTCACCAGAATTATATTGGCGCCAACCAGCACCGCACCGCCGATGCAGATAAAAAACCGCTGCCTTATGGAATTAAACCCATTACGCACCTTTTGGAAGAAGCCGGTTATTTCACCTGTTTTATGGAGACGCGGAAAACAGATTTGAATTTCACGCTCGACAAACCGGTGTATCAGGGTAAGGATTGGAGCGAACGTGCCGAAGGGCAGCCGTTTTTTGCCCAACTTACCTTTCCCAAAACGCACCGTAAATGGCATCGCGATCCTGAAAATCCGGTAGAAATTGAAGAGGTGAGGCTTCCACCGTATTACCCGCAGTCGGATTTGGCAAAACGCGATTGGGCAAACGGCCTTGAAAGTGCCCAAATTGTTGACCGCGAAATTGGAAAGGTGTTGCAACGCCTGGCTGATGAAGGGCTGGCAGAAAATACCTTGGTTTTTATTATTGGCGACAATGGTCGGTGCATGCCACGCGGCAAACAATTTTTATACGATGGCGGGATACAGGTGCCGATAATGGTGCGCTGGCCGGCAAAAATAAAACCCCATCAGGTCAACGATAATCTGGTTACAACGATCGATATTTCAAAAACCATTTTGGATGCTGCCGGAATTACACCGCCGCACCCTTTGCACGGGAAAAATTTGTTGGATGAAAGTACCGCAGGCCGTAAATACATTTTTGCTGCCCGCGACAAAATGGACGATACGCACGATGCCATGCGTGCTATCCGTTCTAAAGAATTCAAACTCATCCACAACTTGATGCCCGAACGGGCCTATTGCCAGTTCAACCGCTACAAAGAAATGAGCTATCCGGTTTTGGCCGAGCTGAACGTGTTGAACCTAAAAGGCGAATTGCCGCCTGAGCAGGCCGCATTCATGGCAGCCACTAAACCCGAATTTGAATTGTTCGACCTGAAAAACGACCCCTACGAACTTCATAACCTCGCTGAAAATCCTGAATATGCAACTGTTAAATCCGAACTTTTAAAAGAACTCAACAACTGGCGCGAAAACGTAATCAACGACAAAGGGGTTACCGAAGAATTTCGTAATGGCGGTTGGCCTGCCACCTACCCAACACGCAGTCTGGAAGAATGGGAACGCGTTCTGGAGCTTTGGCAGCCCTGGGTTTTCCGCGAAGCCGGAAGCGATGTGGAACGGCCGGATAAGGAAATTGCCCAAGGGAATTTGGTGGAAGTTCCCGGATATTGAGAGACTGTTTTGAAATGATTTAAAAATCAGTTTTAGATTGTTCTATCATTTTTTTGATCAAGCGGAATGTGAGGAATACAGTAAATCGTAGATGTCATTTCGAATGAGGCACGAATGAGAAATCCGTTCATTCTATAAGGGATTTCTCCTCCGAAGTCGCTGGAATGATAAGCCAGAATGAAATTCCGTTGTTCGTAATAAAATGAGGAATCTATTTAAAATTTAAAAAATCAAAATAGTCTCTGAAAATTCAATTGTGAGCCCACTCCGAAAACAATATTGTTAACACAAAGACACTAAGTCACAAAGTTTTTAGAAATTTAAGTTGCTAATAATAAACACTTTGTGTTTATTTGTGTCTTCGTGCCTTCGTGTTGAATCTTTATTTCTTACTTTTCGGAGTGGATTCAATTGTGTATTTCAATTCGGCAAAAAAGTCAAGAACTAAAGTTGTAACCGAAGCTATTCGCGCGAATTCCTACGGTTGACCGAAGCTAATAGCGTGAATTACTACGGTTGCAAAATGATTATTAGAGCACCAAAACCCTTCTCACGAAGTGATTCCTATGGAAGACTACGCTGCCAATGACAAGTTTATATCATTACCTGTTTATTAGATGCAATACGAATGACAGATTCTAAATGTACTTCATTCCCGCGAAGGCGGGAATCCCAGCATCAAAGGAAGGGATTCCCACCTGCGTGGGAATGGTTGCTTCGAACAACCTGTCATTTCCTCATTATGCCCATTCAAAAAAATGGGTGGCGACTCAGGGTGACTGTCAGACTGAGCGTAGTCCCCGCCTGACTGGACGGGCAGGGAAGGCTGTGTCACTACCTATTGGTAATCAACCGGTCTAAATAAAAAGATTTGTCCACACGCACATCTAACTGGATAGAACATAATTCCCTGAGGCACCTTTAAACTCGCTTCGGGCAAGGGTATAGGGAAAGTTGAAAATCGGCCCTTTTATTGACCAAACCGATCTGATCTTTCACCGGGGACGGATATATGTATTCCAGCTTATTTTCCTTAGTTGTGGATAGCTATGGTTTTTTTATATTAGCCATAGAAAAAATAGTTAAGCTATGCGTATTGTAATTCAACGGGTTTCGGCCGCTTCGGTAACCATTGCAAATGAAAACGTAGCCTCTATCGAACAGGGGTTGTTGGTTTTATTAGGCATTGAGGCGGAAGATAAACAGGAAGACATCGACTTTCTGGTTAAAAAAATAGTGCAACTCCGCATTTTCGACGATGTGGACGGAGTGATGAACCTTTCGGTGAAAGATATCGATGGAGATATCCTTATTGTTAGTCAGTTTACCCTCCACGCCAATACTAAAAAAGGGAATCGGCCATCCTACATTCGAGCTGCACGACCGGAATTTGCCATCCCGATGTACGAGAAATTTATAGGTGCGACAGAAATGGCCCTCGACAAGAAAGTGGTCACCGGCCAATTTGGGGCAATGATGGATGTGTCGTTAGTGAACGACGGCCCGGTTACGATAATTCTGGATTCAAAACAAAAAGATTTTTAGAGGAAACATTTTTAAAGTATTATTTTGGGATCATAATTCCATTTTTATATGGATTTTTGAGATCATAATCCCATTTTTTGACATTTATAACATTTATATGAATAAAAACATTACCCTTCGCGAAGCCCAAAAACAAGTTGACGAATGGATAAAAACCATTGGGGTGCGCTATTTCAGCGAATTGACCAACATGGCCATTTTAACCGAAGAAGTGGGTGAACTGGCCCGGCATTTTGCCCGGCAATATGGGGATCAGTCGTATCGGGCTACTGAAACCCCTCCTCATACGGCGGAGGACACGAAAGGGCTTATTGCCGACGAAATGGCCGATGTGCTGTGGGTCCTAATTTGCCTCGCCAATCAAACCGGGATTGATTTGAGTGAAGCCTTCCAGAAAAATATAGAGAAAAAAACGGTGAGGGACAAAGAAAGACATCGGAACAACGAGAAGTTGAAGGAATAATTCCAAACTTTTTTAAAATGACATTCAAAATTCGCACTTTATAAATCACATTTTGTAACTTGCAAAATGTAATTTGCAATTTGCGTAATATGTAAGATATGAAAATGTTTTACAGTGTTTACGATGTGTTATTTCAACGCTGGATTCAAAACCAAACCATCTAAATTTATGCTTTTTACATCGCTAAGCGTTCGTCAACCGCATCCGGAGATTTCATATTGATTGAGATGATTGCTGTAAATGGTATGATTGATTACGCTGTGTGACTATTTTTTCCGTGTCGTGATGTACTCCATCAGGTCAATCAGTGAGGTTCTGGCTTCGCAATCGTCAAACTCCATTAACCCGGCAATGGCTTTTTCTTTGAATTCATTCATCTTTTTCTCGGCATATTCGAGGCCCCCTCTTTCGGTCACCATTTGAATGAGTTCTTTCACCACCGCTGCGTTTTTATTCTTTCGCTTGATTAAACGAAGAATACGTTTGCGCTCTCCCGGTTCGGAGTTGTTCAACACGTATAAAAGCGGCAATGTAATTTTCTTCTCCTTAATATCGTTCCCCGTAGGCTTCCCGATTAGCCCTTTGGCCTTGTAATCAAAAATATCGTCTTTTATCTGAAAAGCGACCCCAACATCCTGCCCAATGCGGTACATTTTTTCCACAACTTCTTCATCATCGCTGACCGATGCCGCACCAATGGCCATGCTGGTAGCAATCAACGAAGCCGTTTTCTTGCGAATGATATCAAAATAAATTTCATTGGTTATATCGAGCTTCCGGCTTTTCTTAACTTGCAGGATCTCGCCTTCGCTCATATCTTGCACGGCACGTGAAATGAGGTGCAGAAAGTTGTATTTTTTATTTTCCAACTGAAGGATTAGTCCACGTGCTAAAATATAATCCCCTACCAAAACAGCCAATTTATTGCGCCAAAGAGCTTTCACCGAAAAAGTCCCCCGCCGCTCATACGACTCGTCAACCACATCATCGTGCACCAAGGTTGCGATGTGCAGCAGTTCAACAGAACAAGCCGCAAGTTTCGAAAATTCATTGGTTTCGCCGTGCAGCTTTGCCGACAAAAAAACGAAAATAGGACGCAATTGCTTCCCTTTTGTACGGTACAGAAAATTCAAAATGGTGGACAGGAGAGGAATATCGCTTTGCAACGATTTCTTAAAATACGGCTCAAAATCCTTGAGTTCCTGCTCTATTGGTGATTTAATTTTAGCGATCGTTGTCATGTAACCAGGTGCTCTCTGTTTAATTTGAAAACGAACATAAAACAATTTCGATGATAAGCGGTTGACTTTTTACAGGAATATTTGTGGAATATTTCTTTTGTTCAGAATGAATCGGAATAAACCCCCTTAGATAGCAGTATTCTTAAATATTTATATATTTGCATTCATCAAATTTTAAAATCATGTTAGAGACCAAGGAGTTAGACGCGGAAAAATTAGAAGTAGCCGCAAGTATGTTAAAAGCAATGGCACATCCTATGCGCATCGCCATACTAAAACACCTTGAAGGTGCTAAAAAACTGACCGTTACCGAAATACACGAACTACTTGGCATAGAGCAATCTACCACATCTCACCACTTGGGCATCCTGAAAGACAAAGGAGTACTATGTTCTCAACGCGAAGGGAAAAACACATTTTACTACATGAAGCACAACATCCTGAGCCAGATTATCGATTGTCTGCATACCTGCATGTGCGAATAAAATGAAATTTAATTTTCTTAGAAGACAAGCCCCAATCCTGTTGCTAATTGCGATAGCCATTTTAAGTTATTGGCAGGTTTCGTTCCTGGTTTATTCCTTGAAATGGGATTTAATCGATGTTGTATTTCCTTTTCGCTTTTATTTTTCGGAAAGCATTCAATCCGGTTATTTTCCTTTTTGGAATCCTTACCAACAAACCGGCACCCCGTTTTTTGCCGATCTTCAGGTGCCTTTCTTTTATCCCGAGTTGCTTTTTACCAGCTTATTCACCGGATACGGTATTTATGTGATGCACTTTTTGTTTGTGCTTTACGCAGCAATTGCGGCAATCGGGATGTACAAACTTTCATTTCAATTCAACCAAAACCGTTTGGCATCGCTGCTTGCCGGAATAGCATATGCTCTGAGCGGTTTTTTTGTGGGGCACGGGCAACATCTTTTTTTGTTGATCGGTACGGCGTGGATTCCCTTTGTAATCTTAAACTATTTGCAACTCAACAAGAAGCACACACTTGTACAAACTTTGAAAACAGCAGTTTTTGTTTTTTTAATGGTAAGCGGGGCTTATCAGGCACTCTCGTTCACCTTGTTTTATTTGCTGATTTTGCTGTTCATCTACTTTATTGTCAAAGCACTTCGGGAGCGCAACTTTAAAGGAATCAAAGCAATTATTAAATCGAATGCCCTACTTCTGCTCATTGTGCTGGTGTTACTTTCGCCATTAATTGTTTCCACCTTCGAGGTATTTAACCTGGTCGATCGTTTAGAAAGTGGAGTGGATATAAATCAAACGCTTCGTTCCGGGCAAACTTTAAAATCAATCCTTTCGTTCTTCATTCCTTTTGCCACGTTAAAGTATGCCGAATTTTTTGGAAACGCCGATATGTCGATGACCAATCACTATTTTGGGTTGATTCCTCTGCTCTTTTTTGCTGCAGCATTGCTAAAAAAGCGGTCAGTTTTGGAATATATCTTCCTTGGATTTGGGCTCATCATTTTTGCCTCGTCGTTTCTTTTTCTGCCGTTCAGGGAGTTGCTGTTCCGATACGTCCCGTTTATGAACCTGTTTAAATATGCAGCATAAAATCGTATTTTTGGATTATTTGCTTTTATTCTATTGGCCGCCAACTATTTTTCCCACTTTCAAAAAGACATCGCTAAAGAAAAAAACAAAGTGCTTGCATTGGGAGGTCTTTTGCTGATCGCATTGCTGGTTCTTCTCGGATATTCAATCACAAAAGTGACAGCAGACGATTATCGTGCTTTGCTGGATGTTAGCACCTTAACGGAACTGTTGAATAAAATGTCTTTTTACCAAAACATTCTGGTTCAGGGGATTTTTCAGGTTCTTGTAGTTTCTGCGTTTTTGGCTGTTATCCTTTTTCACAAAAAACTAAAGTATCCTTTTCATTTGCTTGTTGTTATTGTGTTTGTCGAAATGTTTGCAGCAACACAACTCAATATGGCACATACGGTGGTGGGGACGGAATTTAAACCCCGGCATATGAAACAGGATTTGGCCTTATTTCCCCAAAAATTCCCGATTCCGGTTAACGATAAGGTCATTTACAACGACCGGAACCATACATTTTTCGCGCCTTTTTGGAGAAATACTTATATTTTTTCAAAACAAATTGCTTTCGATTCCTTTTCATCGTTCGAACTGAAATCGTACAGCAAACTTGACGACGATTTCCCCAACCTGAAGGATGCAGTGCTTAACAACCATCTGCTTTATTTTTCCGATTCAATTTTGCCCTTATCGCAATTTAAGGATAGCCTTATCGACGTACAAAAAAGCGCGCAACTGCTTTATCTTTCAGAAGAAGATTATTCCTTGCTTTCGCAAAAGGAAACAGCAAGCGACAGTTCCGATAACATCGAAATCACCGCATTTTCACCAAATGAAACAAGCGTAAAAACCAGCACCCGAAATGACCAGTTTCTCACCTTGTTGCAAAGCAATTTCAAGGGCTGGACTGCCACTATCGACGATATTGAAACACGCATTTACACTTCCAATTTTAACTACCGAACCGTGTTTTTACCGAAGGGAAACCACCTGGTCCGTTATCAATATAAAAACAATAAAATTCTGGTGTTGTACATTCTTTCCAATGTGCTTTTCTTTTTTATTGTGCTGTTTTTCATCGGCTATTCGCTTCGGAACCGGAAATCAAAAAGCAACGTTTATCTTTTTCTTCCTTTGGCCATTTTGTTGATTACCGGATTTTTTCTGGTGAAACGACTTTCGTATCAAGACAAAAACCTCAGTGCTCATCAATCTCAGGTTGAACGGTGGAAGGATAAAAAAGCAGTGTTCAGTTTTCAAAAAGATTTTGAAGATAACTTGCCAACCGGCGATACGCTAACAGCTTTTCCCGGTAAAAAGAGCGAGTCGATAACCGCGGATAGGGAGTATTTTAACCTCGTAAACATCGACAATTCAACCCGAAAACTGAAAAAGGGAACTTTGGCAGTAAGCGCGAAAGTTTATGCTGAAAACTATCCCGAAGCACTGTTGGTGAGCAGCGTCAGCGGTGAAGAAGCAAAAGACGCCTGGCATGCAACAAAAATCGAAAAGCAGTTTGAACATCTCAATCAATGGAACGAGATTGTCTATTACCGGAATTTTTATGATTTGAAAGAAAATGAAGTAATCAACGTGTTTATTTGGAATTTAAATAAGAAAGAATTCAGGGTTGACAATGTGAAGGTTGATTTTTATGCGAATTGAAAATAATATCATTTAAGCTATTTTTGCCAAAAATTACGAATTATGGAACTGGTATTCGCCACCAACAACCCACATAAATTAGAGGAATTGCAAGCCATTTTGGGCAAGCGGTTTACGTTGCTCAGCCTATCCGACATAGGATGCAACGAGGAAATCCCCGAAGAACAGCCCACTCTAAAAGAAAATGCTTCACAAAAAGCCTTCTACATTTATAATAAATTTGGGCGCAACTGTTTTGCCGACGACACCGGCCTGGAAATAGACGCACTTAACGGCGAACCCGGCGTTTACTCTGCCCGTTATGCAGGCGACTTGAAAAGCTCAGAAGCCAATATGGACAAAGTCCTTGATAAACTGCTCAAAATAAATCAACGGAATGCACGTTTTAGAACTGTAATTTCGCTGGTTATCGACGGGCACGAAAAACAATTTGAAGGAATTGTGGAAGGCAAAATATTACGGGGAAAAAAAGGCAATTCCGGCTTTGGTTACGACCCCATTTTTCAGGCTACGGGTTTTGAAAAATCGTTTGCAGAGATGGACCTTGACGAAAAAAACAAAATCAGCCATCGGAGCCTGGCCGTGGAAAAACTGGTGAATTACTTAAAAGAAATAAAATAAAATATACTTCATGCTAAAATACACGTTTTCGTTTCTCTTTATTTTAATCGTGTTAAGCGCGCTGGCTCAAAAAAAACAAGGGAGTTGGCACGATTATCTGTCCTACAACAAAGCCATTAAAGTTGCGCTTGCACCCGGCAAAGTGTATTGTGCCACCGAGGGCGGTTTAATGATTTCCGATCTGGAAGACAACAGCGTGACCCGTTTCTCGGATGTGGCTGCGCTTTCCGATTTTGGCATCGAAACTATTGCCTTCAGCAAGGGAAATAACGTGCTGGTAGTAGCCTACAAAAACAGCAATATCGATTTGGTGTATGGAAACAGAGTCGTCAATCTTTCCGATATCAAGCGAAAACAAATGACAGGTAGCAAGGCTATCAACAACATATCGTTTATCGGCAACGAAGCATTTTTGTCGTGCGGCTTTGGAATTGTGGTTTTAAACCTTCAAAAACAAGAAGTGAAAGAAACCTATTTCATTGGCAAAGGCGGCACATCCCTCTCGGTTTTTGATGTGGAAGAATATGCTGGGACTTTATTTGCGGCAACGGAAAACGGGATTTTGAAAGCTCCCCTGAACGACGGAGATTTAGCCGATTTTAATCGTTGGGCACGGGTGGAGGACATTCCAAATTCAACCGGAAAATTCAACCACCTTGAAACCTTTGCCGGAAAACTAATTGCAAATTACACCACCGGACAATGGGCTGGCGACGCCATGTATGCGTTTAACGGAAATACATGGGAGCCTTTCGTGTCCGGAATTCAGTTTGCCCACGATATTCAGCAATACGGAAAATATTTGACCATAGCCGGCCGCACCGATGTTTATGTTATTGACGAAACAAATTCGATCGTCAAACAATTGAATAATTATCAGTTTGGCAACGTAAGTGTTCCTGGCATCAGCCCTTTGAGCGCAGTTGTGGCCGACAATGGAATTTTGTGGGTGGCCGACTATGACAATTCCCTGGTAAAAGTGAGCGGTTCAAACTTCGAAAAAGTTAGCATCAACGGACCTTTCGATAATTTTGTATATGGTTTGTACCCCTCCGAATCGGGATTGTGGGTGACGCCGGGTGGAACCAAAGGATGGGAACTGCCCCGTTTTCAACGCTTTCATCAAGGCAGTTGGGAATATTTCAATAAAAACAATCATCCTGAACTGGACGGCTTTTTCAACATCCTGTGCATTGCAAGCGATCCGGCCAATGCCGAACGCGTTTTTGTGGGAAGTTGGGGCGGAGGATTGCTTGAATACCGTAATGGCGAATTTTTTAAACGATATACCAACAAAAACAGCCCCTTGAAAACCGCACTTCCGCAGGAACCCGACGAGCCTTATGTTCGCGTAGGGGGATTGGATTTCGACTTACAGGGCAACTTGTGGATCACCAATTCCAGTTCGCCCATAAACCTGTTTATGCTCACACCTGACGAGAAGTGGAAGGAATTCACACTCCCGGAACTCGCCACCGATTACAACATCGGGCAGGTGTTGGTGACCCAAAACGACGATAAATGGATTGTGGCACCTCGCGGCTACGATGCTTATGTGGTGGACAAAACCGGCGACCGTAAAAAACGCCTGCTGGTTACTTCCTACTTCAACAATGGTACGATTGAAGAATATACCCGCATGAACGATATTTATTCCATGGTCGAAGACAACGAAGGTGCTGTTTGGATAGGCACTTCAAAAGGTGTCGCGGTTTACAACAATCCATCGCGGATATGGGAAACGGAGGGCTTTTATGCCCAACAACCCAGCGTTGACCTGAACGATGGCAAATATCACCCTCTGCTTCAAACCGAAACGGTGACGGCCATTGCGGTTGACGGTGCCAATAGAAAATGGTTGGGCACACAAAATTCGGGCGTGTATTTGGTTTCGGAATCGGGCGACCGGGAAATTTTGCATTTCAATACCGACAATAGTCCGCTTTTCTCAAACAACATCACCGCGATTGCTATCAACCAAAAAAGCGGTGAGGTCTTCATTGGTACCGACCAGGGCTTAATTTCGTATATGGGCGAGGCAATCGGTGGGAAAAAGTCCTATGCTGAAGCCTATGTTTATCCGAATCCGGTGCGCGAGACCTATGACGGCCCGATAACCGTAACCGGATTAATCGAAAACTCGGAGGTAAAAATCACCGACATCGCAGGCAATCTTGTGTTCCGGGTAACGTCTTTAGGCGGCCAGGCCATTTGGGACGGACGAAATTTGAACGGCAACCGCGTGAAAACGGGAGTTTACTTAGTCTTCTGCAACGATAATATGGGCGAAGAAACCCACATCGAAAAATTGCTCTTCATCCATTAAACTCGAAACGGACAAGCGGTGAACAGTGAACGGTGAACAGTGAACGGTGAACAGTGAACGGTGAACAGTAAACAGTAAACAGTGAGCGGTAAACAATAATTAGTAATTAGGGACAAATAGTAAACAGTGAAACAGTAAACTTTGAACCCGGAACTTTAAACTCGGAACTCGGAACTCGGAACTCGGAACTCGGAACTCGGAACTCGGAACTCGAAACTTTAAACTCGAAACTCACTATGCTGGCAAGCACCGAAGGAATTGTTTTACATTCTATAAAATACGGCGAGAGCAGTGTTATCGCCACCATTTACACCCGGGATTTTGGCCGGCAGAGCTATCTACTGAACGCTGCACGAAGCACAAAATCAAAAAACAAAGCCGGGCTGTTGCAACCTCTTTTTTTGGTTGAACTGGTGGCTTACCAAAAGCAAACACGGGAGCTGCACCGGATAAAGGAGCTGAAAAGCCTCAGCATTTACCAAAATCTGCCGTTCGATGTGGCCAAATCCACCGTCGCAATTTTCCTTGCCGAAATGCTCTATAAATCGATAAGCGAACAGGAAAGCTATACCGAATTGTACGATTTTATGGTCAACTCACTGCTTTATTTCGATTTAATGGAAAAAGGGTCATCCAATTTTCACCTTTGGTTTTTGTTGCGGTTGACCGAATATTTAGGTTTTTTACCTCAACTCTCGAAAGCCGGATTTCAAAATTGGTTCGATTTGAAAAAAGGCGAAGTGATACCTTTCCAGCCGCCACATCCGTTTTATGCCAACAAAGAGCTTACTGAAGCTTTGCTGAATTTGGCCCCTGTAAAAATGCAAAATATCAGTGAGTTTCATGTTACACGTTCGATGCGCGATTCGCTTCTTACTGCCTTGGTTGACTACTACCAACTGCATTTCGATAATTTAGGGGAAATAAAATCATTGAAAGTATTGCGCGAGGTGTTCCTTTGAAATTATTCTCCACAGAAAACAACTGTCTCATAAGTGAAAATTTCAGCCGTTTTCCATCCATCCCAACCAATATCTGCCTTATCACGGGCACAATGCCCTAAAAACTGTTCGATGTCCCATCCTTCTCTAATAGCTACGTGTGGCAACAAAGTGCCCGAATCGCTTCCTCGCCGAATGAAAATACCATGTTTCCCCAATTCTATTTCATCCGGGGTTTTTATTTCCGCCATGGGCGAAAGCACCGAAATCTCCAGCTTCATTTTATCCAACTCATCAGCTTTAATTGCTTCGAACCGTTCATCGCGAGACGCTGAAGCCGCCATTTCCTGTACCAGGTCATTAAGCGTTTCTTTCCGGGCAAAACTGCCGATGCAACCGCGCAGTTCTTTTTCGATATAGATGCTCACAAAAGCCCCCACAACGTCGTTTAAAATTCCATTTGATTGTGGCGGAGATAATTTCCTCTTTTTGCCGGTTTTTACAAATTCTTCAATGCCCGCTCGTGCTTTTTCAAGAAGTTCGGCTTTTTCGGCTTCAGTAAGTTCGAGAGTTTCACCTTCATTAAAAACCCCGATTGCCCAATAACCCACAACACGATCCTTTTCCCCATAAATCACCGAATCGCCCGAATTTTGATAAGCGATTTTCCGGAACCGGAAGTCTTCATTTTTAGTGAGGTACAAAAGCGTTAGCACCGAAGTCCAGCCACAAAGGGAGGTGGAGAGATTATCAATTTTATACTGCTTATTTTCTTCGAGAACCTCCAAAAGCTTTGTTGCGCGATTTTCACAAATGGCTGCCGCAGTTAAAAAATCCACCTGCTTAGCATCCTCGTATTTCGGGTAATGTGAAAAATCGGTACTGATTATAAACAGGTTTTCAGGCGTGAACCAAGGTTTTAGAACGCGGGCTATCTCCTTGCACGTTCCGGGGCTTTGGGTGCCCAAAATCAGAGGAACAAGCAAAAAATTATTATTTAGCTTGTATTGCAAAAAAGGCAACTGAACTTCAAGGCTATGCTCTTGATAGTGCGCTTCGTCGTGCTGAATAAACAGGGGCGATTGCTGCTTCAATTGGCCTAAAAGTTTAACATCCGTTTTAATTTCGCCTAAGGGCGTCTTGTAGTTTCCGGAAAACACGGCTGCTCCGTTGAACGAAAACCGATGGCTTGACGCAAGCACGAAAACACGCTTGTAGCGGGCATTCTCAGGAATCTGATGAAAAGCGGTAGCCGCAACTTTTCCGCTAAAAACGTACCCGGCATGTGGTGAAATCAATGCACGCAAGCGGTCGCGGGAATCGAAAATATTATTGAAATCGACTTTTGCTTCGGAAAATAACGTTTTGAGTTCAGATTTCAAACTGTTTTCATCTTCGGGATAAAACCGTCCAGCAAATTGCGGCTCCCGGTTATTTGTTCTTGGAGAACTCATCATTACAAAGGTATTTAATGGCTTCTATATTGTGTACGGAATGGGTGGACTTTAGTTCAACTTTCATTCTTACGACTTTTAGTTATCGTCATTCGTTCAAAATACAAAAATCTGTTAAATTTGCAACATGAATTACGAATGAAACAAAGCGGCGGGAACTGATATTCGATGTTTTTATTTTTTTTCTACCTTAGCCCAAGTGTAATCTATTTATTTTGAAATGAATAAGCCAGACGAAAAGTTATTGTTCGAACAAACAAAAAAGAGCGGCATCAAAGCGTTTGAAACCTTGTTTTACCGGTATTATAGCTTTTTATGTGCCTATGCCTCAAAAATGCTTGACGACCGGGATGTCGCAGAGGAAATTGTGCAGGACCTTTTTGTGGAGATTTGGGAAAAAAGGGCACAGCTTATTATAGAAACTTCCATTAAAAGTTATTTATTTCAGTCGGTCAGAAACCGCTGTCTAAATCTCATTCAACACCATAAAATCAGAACAAAATATGCTGAAAGGTTACTTTCCGAAACTGCTCATTCCGTTTCTGTGGACGAAGTATATGTTGAATTCGATTTAGCAGAAAAGATTGAAGACGCTATCGGCTCATTGCCCGAAAAACGTCAGGAAATTTTTCGTTTAAGCCGCGAAGAAGGCTTAAAATACCGTGAAATTGCGGAAAAATTAAACATCTCGATTAAGACCGTGGAAACCCAAATGAGTTTGGCAATTAAAACTTTGCGGGAGCGATTGAAAGAATATCGGTTTTGAACGGATTTTACTTACACAGCCTTCTGCCTGTCAGCCCGAAGCTTCATGTTTTTCAACATTTGTGGCAACTAATATATAATTTTCATTAACAATCTATTGTTTGTAAATTAATTAGATTGCATAACTATTGCCTAAATGCAGGAACTATTATTGTCTTTGCGGCATGTACGTGCAAAAGGAATAAATCAACAGGCAAAAACGGCAAGGTGTACACTTCTGCCCTGCTGTGTGCCAAGTACCGCCAGGACGGGAAAATAAAGACAAAAGTCGGGGCAAACCTCTCGTGTATGCCGGGGGAACTTGACGGCAAGGCTGATGGACCAAATCAAACTCTCAAAACTACAAGGGGACTATTTGCCCTTTCTCCGGAAAATACAAAATGCAGAACTGCTGATACTCGACGACTTTGGGTTGACAGCCATGGACCAAATGCAACGACAGGCATTGCTCGACATTGTTGAACACAAACACGATAGTGCTTCAATAATATTTACATCGCCCCGGCAAAAGATTGGCACGGACTGATAGGGGAAGACACAATCGCAGACGCAATACTTGACTGGATTGTTTACTCTTCACACCGGATAGAATTGAACGGTTATGGCAACTCCTACATTACGCAAACGTTATAGCACAAGTCTCTTGATCTATAGCATATTGCCAAGCAACTTTACCGTTAAACTTTGCATAAAATAAGATATACTACTTCTTTTGAAGTCCTTTCAGCCAATCAAGAAGCGTATGACTTTTCTGCCACTCACGATCCTTCGTTTTATCAGGCAACATATCTGTATTCGCCTTTTCAAGTGCTACTCTCTTCTGTTTTGAGTCTGCCCTTGCATAGACCTCTGTGGTCTGGATGGTTGTAAGTCCCAGCAGATCCCTTATCCATATTAGATTCACGCCTGCTTGCAATAAATGCATGGCCTTACTGTGTCTTATAAGATGGCAACTGATTTTTTCAGGGATTAGAGATGGAGTTATTTGTCTCGCCATGTCGGCGTATTTTTTTTAAATATAAGTAACACCTGACCTGGTTATTTTTTCACCTCTACTATTGAAGAACAGCGGATAACTAAGACAGTTGTCCTCATTAAGTCTGTATCTATCCATATACTTTCGTAGGAAAACTATTTGGTTACGAACCATCGGTACTATTCTTGTTTTCCTGCCTTTACCATATATACGTATGGTATATGGTTCCGTTTGTATCCTAAGAGAGTCAACCGTCAAATCTATCAGTTCCTGCACGCGGCATCCAGTATCGTACATTAGCGCAAGTATGGCCAGATGTCTCAAACCGCAATAGTCTTCGACATTAGGCTGTGCCAATAAGAGTTTAATACCGTCAACTGTCGGATAGTTTGGAGTATTTAATTCTTTCTTCATGGTCTTTATCGACAAGATACTTTGCCACTCATTAAGTTTTTCGATTTTCTCATATTGAAGATAGGATATAATGCCGAATATACATCCATTCCCCCCCCTTGCCAACTTTGCCAGAGCATGAACAGCCATACTGTGACGAAGGTCATGCAGACGTGGACCGAAGTGGCCACCTTTATAAGGGATACCACAGTTGGTATACACTTTTATGAACCATTTATAAGCACAGGACGCAGATACTTCCGTTCCGTCCAACTTCACAAATAGAAGATGAGTGCCTTCTTGTAATCCCTTTAATGGCAGCTTGTTTCTGTAATTGATATACTGCATTAGTGTTTGCTTTAAAGTATTGCACACAGGAACAAGCCGTTCAGAATCATTCTTGGATTTTCTGATATGTATATAACCTTGGCCAAGATGAACATCCTCATTTCTGATTGATATAGCTTCGGTTATCCTTAAACCAGTACTATATAAAAGCCTAATTAAACTTGGAATAACCATAATAGGGTCATCCATACGATGGCTCAAACGCATTAGCCTGTTAGATTCTTCAAAGATCGCCTGTATTTGGCTTTCTGAGAAAATGTATGGTGTAAACTCCCTGTCATTTTTAACCTTAGGCAGTATTATTATATAAGAGCTTTTCCCACGCTCGCACATATATCTTGCAAGCTGAACCAATTTGGAACATTTGCCATATAAGGTTCGAGCACAATCATTGATACGTGACTTATGCCATACATCGACCAGATCGTGCGTTATGACAGGATCTTTCAGACCATAATTTATAACAAAAGAATCAAACTCCTTGAAGAACCACTTCATCGAGATCATAGTAAAGCCTTGTGATTCTTTTATTGCTATCAGCCCGTTCATATATGGAGCCAGGATACTACAATATTTAAACATATTATTCATAGAAGGACCCTCCTTTCTGCATGTAAAAATTATCATCAACAACCGGAACGTCGAGCGAACATTTCTGAAGCAAAGGGAGGTCTATCCTGACATATTCTCGTGTAACATCCCTGTTCTTATGCCCCAGAGCTTCAGATATTATTGGCATAGGCGTATTTAAGTCCGGCATTCTTTGAGCAAAACTAAACCTCAGGGCATGGCCGCCATGATGCCTTTTATCTATTTCTACTCCGGATGTTTTAAATGCTTTCATTATAGCCTGATGGACAGCACCACTGGTAATAGGTAGGTAAGGTGGTCTACAGCTAAGGAACACTTTATCCGAATGAAGACTTTTTTCGTCCATAACGGAGATAGTCAATAATTGCATTACCGACAATGGGCAATAATGGAAGTGTTATTGGATTACCTGTTTTATATTGGGTCAGCTTTATTTGATTCGTATCCCAATCTAAATTATTAAAATCAAGACCGGCAATATCAGATATGCGAAGTCCTAATCTTGAGGCTAATAAGACCATCGCATAATTCCTTTTACCGACCTCATCTGTTTTGTTAACGGACTGTTCTATTTTTCTCACTTCTTCCTCGGAGTAGAAAGAAGGTATCCTTTCACGTTCACGCAGCTTGAAGCTTCGATTTTTCAACACATACCCAAAATCCTTTTCGATTACATGTCCTTCTTTCATAAATCGGAGGAACCATTTTACGCTTGCTATGTCTTTGAACAACCGTGCGTATGAGTGGATATAAATGCAACGATATTTCCTTCATCAATTTCATTAGGGTTGTTCACTCCGTTTTCTGACAGGTAATCAATGAAGATGCTAAGTCTTTTCTTATAATATTTTACTGTCTTGATATTCCTCCGCAAATTGGTAAGATGTTCGATAAACCTTTGAGCATGAACACCTATTTTGCCATTAAGAGGATAATTAACAGGTATATGGCGCCTGCCCTGGACTTTTCCCGTTTTTAGGATATCATTCAGAACTATTACGCTCTTTATCATATCACGATGCCTACTTCCTATACTACCTTCAACATTGCAGGTTAGTATAAAATCATTTCCAATCTCTATGCTATACTCAGTTTCGCCCAGTGATTGCATATAGGCAAGTATACCATATTTCCACAACCATCCCTATAAAATTGCACTGAAAAATGTGCCGGATCATAAACGATACAACCAGTTAAAACAGGAAAGAAACTAGTTTGTAAATATCATAAAAATGATTTGTTGCCGGGCAGAAACAACGCTTTCTACATTGATTCCCAATGATTTCAAAAGGCTTGAAAATGAAAAGAGGGCATTAATAAAAAGCCTTATAAAGCGAAAAGGCGATATTATACCAGATTATCAAAACAACACCTTAACCGTAAAACTTTATACAATGAGTTCACCAAGAGAAAATAAAGTAATAGAACAAATGTACGAAATATTAAATAATACCCAGACCCTATTACCAAGTACAAATATGAAAATGATTTATAAATTTGCGACATAATAATTTGCTGTTAAGTCAGGAGCTCTGAAGTTGTTACTTTTCAAACCAAATTATTTACTTGCTAATTTGAGGAAAATAAAAACAATTGCCTGTACAGATATACTTTTTGCATTTTTAGGCATTGACTCAGTTTTGTTTATCTCTTTACTTTGCAAACTAAATTATGCATAATAAAATGTAGATTCCCATTTAAAAAATACTTGTATTTTTTAAATGGGAATTTTTGATATTTATTTTTTGAAGGAAATCAAAATATGAAAAACATTAAATTTGGAATAAAATGCAAAAGATGTCGGTACTTTTTCTATTAATTATAGTCTCTCAACTTTATGCCCAGGAAACGACTATTTATG
>CAZNEV010000052.1:0-34109 GCA_964572085.1 uncultured Maribellus sp.
AAAACCAGATTGGCCTGATAGACGGGTTAAGCCCCTGTATAAGCGATGCAAGGGATTAGCGGTACATCGGCCATACAATAAAAGAACTGATGGCCCGGCGTGTTTTCCGGATTGCGGCAGGGTACAAAGACTGCAACGGCAATAGGCTGTATGGGGAGCTATGCCCTGTTGCCAGAAAAAGGCACCGGAAACCAGCCATGGGCATGTTTTTAACGGGAAAAAGAAAAAACAATCGACCGAAAAAAAGAAAAACCCGTGGCCTGCCCGGACTTTATTATATCGGAAAAGTTTTTAACCAATGCATGACTTGATCTATTAAGGCAATCTTATTACGTTTTGAAACAAAATCATTACATTGCCAAACCAATTAAAATAATTTCAAAATGAAAAACACTAATATTTCTAGAAGGAAGTTTGTTCAAAGAGTCGCAGGTAGTACTGCCGGAATTGCCGTATTCGGAAGCAGTCTGGGGATGTCAGCTGCAAGTTATTCCCGCATCGTCGGAGCAAACGAGAGGCTGAATATCGGAGTCATTGGATGCGGTGGCATGTCCAATGCACACATGAAAGCTTTATTGCAAATGAAAAAATCAGACAATATTGATATTACTGCTGTCTGTGATGTTTACACAAAGAGGCTGGAACAGGCAAAAGAATTAACAAAAGCCGAGGCTTTCAAGAATTACCAGGATATTTTGGGAAATAAAAATGTTGATTATGTGCTCATAGGCACACCGGAACACTGGCATTATCAAATGACCCTTGATGCTATTAGTGCCGGGAAACACATTTATGTTGAAAAGCCAATGACTCACACTATTGAACAGGCTAAAGATATAACTGAAAAAATTGCAGCATCGCAACTCAAATTGCAGGTTGGAGTACAAGGGATGTCAGACGATTCGTATGAAACTGCACATAAAATGATCCAGGAAGGGGCACTTGGAAAAGTTGTTATGGCTCATATTGATTATTCAAGGAATTATCCAGACGATTTCTGGGCATATGAAATTGATGCTGACGCTAAACCCGGTGTTAACCTCGATTGGGAAGCATGGCTTGGTCCTGCCCCAAAACGTCCGTGGGATCCAAGAAGGTATTTTCAATGGAGACGGTACTGGGATTACTCCGGAGGAATTGCCACAGATCTGTTTATTCATCGCGTGACAAGGATTATTAAAGCTGTAGGACTACAGTTCCCAGATTATGTTGTAGGGACCGGTGGCACCTGGAATTTTGTTGACAGTGTGGCAGAGATACCTGATACTTTTAACATGATGTTGGACTATCCTGAAAAAACCACCGTCATGCTTGTTTCATCTCTGGCTAATGATATGCCAATAAGGCACGTTATCAGAGGGCACGAAGCAACACTGGAATTTACCAAAGAAGGATTTACAATTACCCCACAGAAACAATCAAAACAGGCTATAATCACTGGTACAGGTGAATCTCTGGAAGGGACTAAACAATTTACCCATATTAAAACCGGTGCTGAAGACGTAACACTACACCATAGGAACTTACAGGCTGCAATAAGGAAAAATGAACCCTTAAAATGCGATCATAACCTTGGCTTTTATGGAGTCGTGGCATGTATGATGGGTGTTCAATCAATGCGCCACCGGAAATATCTCCAGTGGGACCCGCAAAATAAAACGGTAGTTGAAATTTAGATATTAATTTGTGCATTCAAGTAGCTTACAAATGGCAGGATTATTAAGGACGGCTCTAAATCCGCACGTTGGTAATTTGTAGTTGATTTAATAAGTTTCTAAAATAAGAAAAGGGATACAATAATTAATTGCATCCCTTTTTTAAGTTGACCCGCCAGGGCTCGAACCTGGACTCTTCTGAACCAAAATCAGACGTGTTGCCAGTTACACCACGGGTCAAACTTTAATGCCTTTTTCTAAAGACGGTGCAAAAATAGAAAAATTTTTCAATTTGGGATGACTAAACTCTTTTTTTCGTTTCTTGTTGGTTTACACCTACCTCTATTCAAGGTGTAGTGCCCATCTGGTTCTTATTAAAACCTTATATTTGTGCGGTTTAAATAAATGATATGCAAAACAAGTCGACGTTCATCAATAATATTGTAGGATGGTTTGTGTTCCTCATAGCTGCCCTCACCTATTTTGCAACGTTGGAGCCCACTGCAAGCTGGTGGGATTGTGGCGAATTCATCACCGGTGCTTATAAATTTGAAGTAGGCCATCCGCCCGGGGCTCCGTTGCACATGATTTTGGGCCGCTTTTTCTCCCTCTTTGCCCCCGAGCCAACCAAAGCCGCTTACCTGGTCAACTCCCTCTCGGCACTCGCCAGTGCCGCAACCATTATGCTATTGTATTGGAGTATCGTTCATTTGGCACGGAAACTTTTCCCTGAAAAGGAACTTACAAGCGGCGAGCAAATAGTAGTGTGGGGCAGTGGTTTAGTAGGTGCGTTGGCATTCGCTTTTACCGATTCGTTTTGGTTTTCAGCCGTGGAAGGCGAAGTTTATGCACTCTCGTCGTTTTTTACCGCCATCGTTTTTTGGGCCATCTTGAAATGGGAAAACGTTGCTGAGCAACCCTATGCTAACCGGTGGTTAGTTTTAATTGCCTATTTGGTAGGTTTGTCAACGGGCGTGCATTTACTTAATCTGCTTGCTATTCCGGCAATTGGCATGGTTTATTATTTCAAGAAATATTCATTTTCACGAAAGGGGGCTATTACTGCTTTCACGGTTTCTGTTGGCATTTTGGCTGCCATTCAATATGTTATCATTCCTGGAGTTCCGCGTGTGGCTTTCATTTTTGATAAATTGTTTGTCAACACTTTTGGTTTGCCGTTCAATTCAGGAATTTTGTTTCTTATCGTTGCTGTAATTGCATTTTTTGTTTGGGCAGTGCATTTCACGGTTAAAAGAAAGTTAATCGTCTGGAATACCGCATTAACCATGTTTATCGTCATTTTGATTGGGTATTCTTCGTTTGCGTTGATCATTATCCGGGCCAATGCCAACCCTCCTATGAACCAAAACCACCCCGACAATGCATTTGCTCTTTTGCGCTACCTCAACCGGGAGCAATACGGCGACAGGCCCTTGCTCTATGGCCCTTATTATACCGCTCCGGCAATTGATAGCGGCAAAGATAAACCACAGTACAACAAAGTGGATGGCAAATACAAAGTTACCGGAACCCTATCGGGAAGTGCGGTGTACGAACCCAAGTTAGAGACTATTTTTCCGCGAATGTACAGCAACAAATCCAACCACATTCAGGCTTATCAGGAATGGGGCCGGGTAAAAGGGAAACCGGTACGCATCCGTGACGGGAATGAGGTGAAAACCCTAATCAAACCTACTTTTACCGAGAATTTACGTTTCTTCTTTTCGTACCAGATCGGGCACATGTACATGCGTTATTTTATGTGGAATTTCGTTGGCCGCCAAAATGATGAACAAGGCCACGGCGGATTCATGTATGGAAATTGGGTAAGCGGAATCCCCTTCATCGACAATCCCAAAGTTGGGCCGCGCGATAATATGCCCGAATTCATGAAAAACGACCCCACCCGGAATACGTATTATTTTCTGCCGCTGTTGTTTGGCTTATTCGGTATGTTTTACCAGTATAACCAAGGGAAAAAGGGCAGGGAAGGCTTTGCTGTAACTATGCTGCTGTTCATTTTTACGGGAATTGCCATTGTAGTGTACCTCAACCAATATCCCTATCAGCCGCGCGAACGCGATTATGCCTATACCGGTTCTTTTTATGCCTTTGCCATTTGGATTGGCCTGGCTGTTCCTGCGTTGTATTCGATGGTAACCCGGCTAATAAAAGGTGTTTCGGGCGCGGTGCTCGCAACTGGAATTTTGTTGGTGTTGGTGCCCGGCATTTTGGCTTCGGAGAACTGGCACGACCATGACCGTTCTGGTCGTTACATGGTTCGCGATTACGCCATAAATTATTTAGAATCGTGTGCACCCAATGCCATACTGTTCACCTATGGCGATAACGACACCTTTCCGCTTTGGTATGTACAGGAAGTTGAAGGTGTGCGGCCTGACATTAAAATTATCAACCTGAGTTATTTGGGAATGGATTGGTACATCACGCAGCAAAAAATGAAAACCAATGAGGCAGCGCCCGTGCCATTTTCGTTCGACAAGGAAAAGTATTACATGGGCCGGATGGATGCAGTTTTGTTTCAGGAACAATTTAAAGAATCCGTGGAGCTGTCGGATGCAATGGCTTTTCTTGGCAGTGACGATCCCCGCTCCAAAGTGCAATTAGTGAACGGTGAAATGATGGACTATTTGCCTGCTCGCAATTTTCATATCACCGTTGACAAACAAAAAGCGATTGAAAGCGGAACAGTAAAACCGGAGGATGCCGATCAGATTGTGGACTCGGTTAAATTCAGTATCGGCAAAAGCTACATCATGAAAAGTGAAATGGCCATTTTGAATATGATTGCAGCCAACAACTGGGAACGTCCGATATACATCGATCACAGTTTGCTTTACACCGGGAACATATTTTTCACCGATTATTTGCAGTTTGAAGGACTTGCCTATCGTTTTGTTCCTATAAAAACCACTTCCTCACGGATGAACACCGGGCGAATTGACCCCGATATCCTGTACGAAAATGTAATGCAAAAATTTGCCTGGGGAAATGTAAATGATCCCGATGTGTTTTTAGATGAATATAACCGTAGGGCAATCAACATCATTCAGGCACGCTATATGTTTTCGCGACTGGCAGAAGCGTTGTTTCTAAACGAAGAAAATGCAAAAGCTACCGAAGTGCTTGACAAAATGTTCGAGATATTTCCCAATAGCAAAATCCCGTTGACCTACGATTCGTCTCCAGCGGTAGAAATCTATTATTTGCTGAACGAAACAGAAAAAGCCAATAAGCTGGTTCGCACCCTCACCGAAAACAGTTTTGCACTATTAGAATACTACATTAGCCTGCCCGACCGATTTAACGCGGCGACACAGGAGGAGCAAAACCGAGAAATGTCATCCATCCGCAACATGCTGATTCTGACGAAACGCTATGCGCAAACTGATTTGAATAAGGAAATTGATGATAAGTTGAAAGCATTGATCGAACGGTTGGAGAATCAATTCCCGTCATAGGTTTTTATGGATTGATTTGTTTGCGGAGCTGCCCCGCCAATTTTTTGCCCCTGGCAAGAATTCCGGCTGTGGAATGGTATTCCATTTCGTGTTCGATTACCGCCAGTATTTCTGGTTTCAATTGGGGTTCTTTTTCCGAAATGTTGAACAATATTTGCATGGCGTGAACGCGTACCGCGATTGCTTCCTTTGTAGAAGTAAAGGTATTCAATCAATATTAGCAAGTCGTGCTCCTTCATAGTTACTGTTTCGTGCAAATATAAGTTCCGAAGCCAAACTCTCTGTTCAAATGTTTTCGTTTTTACAATTTTGACTTGTAAGTTTACGGCTATAATTTCAACCAGTATCAAAATCTTAAAAATTTAAAGCCAATGCAAGTAAAAATGCCAAACTATGGGCATGGATTACTTTTGGCAGCGGTATTTTAATCCTTATCAGCGTAACCCTATTAACCGTGTTTGGAGTAATTGCCGGAATTGGAATGGGCGGATTGGACTTTTAATAGAAAAGAAAGGGCTATCCGAATAAACGAATAGCCCTTTACTATGGTGTTTTATTTTTTACTATGCGTTGAGCGCGTAACGGTCAAAAGCTGTTACGGTTAGTCCTTTGTCGTTTTGAGACAAGAATTCTTTGATTGAAATTTTTCCGTCTTTCACGTAGGTTTGATTCAGCAGGGTTGAATCCTGGAAAAATTTGTTCAATGCACCTTGTGCAATTTTGTCGAGCATATTTTCAGGTTTACCCTCTAAGCGGTATTTTTCTTTGGCAATGGCCAATTCTTTATCAATAACCTCTTGTGGTACTGAATCTTTATCGACTGCAACAGGAGCCATAGCGGCAATTTGCATGGCCACATCCTTGCCCACTTGCACGTCAATGTCTGCTTTGTTGAATCCAACCAAAGTAGCAAGTTTGTTTCCGGGATGAATATAACTTACTACCGATTCGGCACTAATGCTGCCGAAATAGGACAATTCCAATTTTTCACCAATTACTCCGGTTTGTTCAGACACCTGTGCTTCCACAGTTCTTCCGTCAAGTTTGAGTTCTTTTACAGCTTCCAGGGTTTGAGCATTGTTTTGTAATGCCAGATCTAAAATATCGTTGGCAAAAGCAACAAAATTATCGTTTTTGGCTACAAAGTCGGTTTCACAATTCAGCACAACGATTGCACCTAATTTATTGTCGGTTGTAACCTTTGCCAGCACCACACCTTCCGATGCGTCTCTGTCGGCACGTTTGTTGGCAATTAATTTTCCTTTTTCCCGGATAATTTCCAACGCTCTGTCGAAGTTTCCTTCAGCTTCCCCAAGTGCGTTTTTGCAATCCATCATTCCTGCTCCGGTAACTTTACGCAGTTTTACTACGTCGGCAGTTGTATATGACATAATGTAATTTTTTTAATTCCTTATTTGTTTAAAATGACTTAATTAATCTTCGCTATCTTCTTCGTCGGTATCTTCATCACCATCCACCTGATCTTCGTCCTCGTCTTCAACGACAGCCGCTTTTCTTACTCGTTTTTTTATTTTTTTTGCGGGCCTTTTGTCATCAGAGTCTTCTTCATTGTCTTTTTCCATTTTACGTTCGTTCAACCCTTCGCGAATGGCTTCAGTTATTAAGCCCACAATAAGTTTAATCGATTGTGAAGCATCATCGTTTGACGGGATAACAAAATCCACATCGTCCGGGTTTGAGTTGGTGTCCACCATGGCAAAAATGGGAATTCCAAGGCGTTGAGCCTCGCGTACAGCAATTCTTTCTTTCATAATGTCAACCACAAACAATGCGGCGGGCAGGCGCGAAAGGTCAGAAATACTTCCCAGCATTTTTTCGAGTTTGGCACGTTGGCGGGTAATTTGCAATTTTTCTCTTTTCGACAAGTTGTCCCAACTGTCATCTTTAGCCATTCTATCGATGGAAACCATCTTTTTCACGGCTTTCCTGATTGTTGGGAAGTTGGTGAGCATACCGCCGGGCCAGCGCTCGGTAACATAAGGCATTCCCACTTCTTTAACGAGTTCGGAAACTAAATCCTTAGCTTGTTTTTTTGTGGCTACGAATAAGATTTTCCGGCCTGATTTAGCAATTTGCTTGATAGCTGCTGCGGCTTCGTCAATTTTTACAATTGTTTTTTGAAGGTCGATGATGTGAATCCCGTTTTTTTCCATGAAAATATAAGGTTCCATGTTGGGATTCCACTTTCTGCGCAGGTGGCCGAAATGTACGCCTGCATCCAATAATTCCTGAAAATTTGTTCTTGGCATCTGTTTACTTTTTTTATGTCCTAAAAGCAACTATTGAGTAGTCCCGAGAACTCGGGAATCTCAACCGTTTTAGATCCATATAAATGAATAATTACTATTAACGTTTTGAGAATTGGAAACGTTTCCGTGCTTTTGGTTGTCCCGGTTTTTTACGTTCCACTTCGCGCGGATCCCTTGTCAGAAAACCGGCGGCTTTCAATTGTCCGCGGTAGTTGGGGTCTATTTCGATCAAAGCGCGTGAAATTGCTAAACGCAATGCTTCTGCCTGACCGGTTGCTCCACCACCGTATAGATTGACTTTAATATCGTATTTTTCTTGCTGCTCGAGCAATTGAATGGGCTGCATAACAATATATTGCAGCGTTGAAGCCGGGAAATATTCCTTGAACTCCCTTTTATTTACAGTAATGTTGCCTTTTCCTTCACTCACGTAAATACGGGCGACTGCTGTTTTTCTACGGCCTAATGTGTTTACTATTTCCATCTTGCTTATTTAATCGTATTTAAATCAACAACTTTTGGTTTCTGGGCTGCATATGCATGCTCGGCGCCAACAACTACACGTAAATTGGTGAATAACTTTCTTCCCAACCTGTTTTTTGGCAGCATACCTTTAACTGCTTTTTCAACCATCCTTTCCGGATATTTTGCCAGCAGTTCAGTAGCTTTTTGTTCGCGTTGCCCACCCGGATAACCGCTATGGCTAATATAAGTTTTGTCGCTCATTTTATTGCCGGTCAACAATACCTTCTCCGCATTTACAATGATAACGTTATCGCCACAATCCACATGCGGAGTAAACGAAGGCTTATGTTTTCCCCTTAAAATTATGGCAACCCTGCTTGCCAAACGGCCCAATACAAGACCTTCCGCGTCCACAATAAACCACTCTTTGTTGGTTGTGGCACTGTTTGCCGAAACTGTTTTATAACTAAGTGTGTCCACTTTTATTAAATTTATTTGTTCAAAAACTTGTGATTTGTCTGAAAGTTTATTTTTTATCTCAACGGAATAATATCAATAAAAAATGCTTACTAATAAGAAAATCAACTATTTACACTCCTTATTTCTAAGGATAACAATCGGGACTGCAAAAGTATTTCCTTTTTTCTAATATCCAAAAAATAGCAAATCTTTTTTCTCCTTATTAAGTGGTTGTTAACGAAAAAGTTGAATGCTTGATTAAACCGAAGTTTTCCGCGTAGGAGCTGAAATACTCCTATTCCTTTTTACTCATAATTTTCTACATTTGCTCCGGTTATGTTTTGTATGAAGTTATTTACAGTACCGTACATGAAAGAATCAAGGCCCAAAAGGTTGAAAAAACGAATTGTTAAATCATGGTTTACCTCGCTGGTGAGCATCACTCTTGTATTGGTCATGCTTGGTGCTTTAGGCCTGATTCTGGTTAATGCCCGGCAACTATCGGATTATGTGCGTGAAAAAATCGGTTTCACACTGGTTTTGCACGACCAGTTGAAAGATTCTGAAATCACCCGTCTCCAAAAAAAGCTAGAGGCGACCGATTATGTGAAATCCACGCGATATATCGATAAAGAAACCGCAAGCCGGGAATTGACCCAAAACCTTGGGGAAGATTTTAATGGCTTTCTCGGCTACAACCCGCTTTTTGCTTCTTTTGAAGTTAAACTTTATGCTGCCTACACCAACGCCGACAGTTTACTGACTTTGGAAAAAGAGTTTTTGGCTTATCCTCAGGTGCAGGAGGTTTTTTATCAAAAAGATCTGGTGGAGGTAATTAATAAAAACGTTAGGCGGATAACACTGATTATTTTGGTATTAAGTGCGCTGCTAACCTTCATTTTCATTGCGCTTATCAATAATACCATCCGGATTTCGGTTTATTCGCAGCGGTTTACCATCAATACCATGCAAATGGTTGGCGCAAGCAACGCGTTGATTCGTGCACCGTTCTTAAAGCAAAGCCTTTTTTTGGGGATTTATGGTTCCTTGTTGGCAAATCTAATTCTGTTTGCCGCTGTTTTTTCCTATCAAAAAGAACTGCGCGGAATTATTGCTCTCGACGATGTAAATACCACCGGAGTTGTTTTTCTCCTTGTGATAGCGATGGGCTTATTGTTTTCATTGATTTCTACTTATTTTGCGGTAAACAAATTCCTGAAGATGAAATTTGATGAAATGTTTTATTAATTACCTTTGTCGGCTTAAAGTAATGTTATGGTTAGAAAAGAAATAAAAGAACCCGGTTTTGCTCTTCCAAAAGGAAACTACAAATTAATGGCGATTGGTTTTGCAATCATTGTTGTTGGGTTTATTTTGGTAGCGGGAGGAGGGAGTGATGATCCGGAAGTTTTTAGTACGGAAATTTTTAACTTCAGGCGATTGACAGTTGCCCCGCTGGTATTGCTTTTCGGATTTGTGTTCGAGATTTATGCCATCATGAAGAAACCGAAAAGCGACCACCAGACAAAATAAATATGACCGAACTTCAAGCACTAATTCTTGGAATACTACAAGGTCTCACTGAATTTCTCCCGGTCAGCTCAAGCGGCCATTTAGAATTAGGACATGCTCTGTTGGGCGACAGATCAACCGATAATTTACGTTTTGCAATTGTAGTTCATGTTGCAACTGTTTTAAGTACCATTGTCGTTTTCCGTAAAGATATTCTGGAACTTCTAAAAGGATTAGTTGCATTCGAATGGAACAAACCCACCAAGTTTGTATCTAAATTGCTCTTTTCGGCTATCCCTGTATTAATAATAGGATTGTTTTTCAAGGATCAAATAGAAGAACTTTTTACAGGCAATCTGGTATTGGTTGGGAGTATGCTCATATTTACTGCATTTTTGCTGGCTTTACCGGCTTTTATAAAAGTAAACGACGGAAAAATCACATTCTTTAAAGCCTTGATTATTGGTGTTGCACAAGCAGTTGCCGTTATTCCCGGTATTTCGCGAAGCGGTTCTACAATTGCTACCGGTTTAATGCTGGGCACAAAAAGGGAAGAAATTGCACGTTTTTCCTTTTTAATGGTGCTTATTCCCATACTTGGCGCAGCCTTCCTTGACATTGTTGGTGGTGATATAACTTCGAGCGACAGCATTGGTAACTTGCCGTTGCTTATTGGTTTTTTTGCTGCGTTTGTTACCGGTGTTTTGGCCTGTTCGTGGATGATAAAAATCGTAAAACGTGGCAAACTTATTTATTTCGCCATTTATTGTTTAATTGTGGGCGTTATTGCTATATTTGCAGCCTGATTCCACGATCTTTCAAAATACTGGGACATAGATCATTGCGCATGTCTGAATTCAAAAAAACGTACGATTTTATCGGCGGTGAAGTTTTATTGTTCGATAAAAACCTGGAATGGACATCATTTGATGTCGTTCAACGTGTGCGCAATACGCTTTGCCGAAAAATGGGCATCAAAAAATTGAAGGTGGGTCATGCGGGTACTCTCGACCCTTTGGCAACAGGGCTAATGATTTTATGTACGGGCAAAGCTACCAAGCGGATCGAGGAATTTCAGGCACAGGAAAAAGAGTACATCGCCGTTCTGAAATTAGGAGCTATAACCCCGTCATTCGATCGGGAAACCGAAGAAGAAAGCCAAACCGATTGCTCTCCTATTTCGGAACAGGGCGTAAAAATGGCAATTAAAACGTTTGAAGGGGAAATAGAACAAGTTCCGCCCGTGTTTTCAGCCGTGAAAGTGAAGGGAAGAAGAGCTTTCGATTACGCAAGAAATGGGGAAGATGTAAAACTTCAAGCCAAAAAAATTGTTATAAAAGAAATTGCGGTCGAAAACTTCAATTTCCCTTTTGTGCAAATTAGAGTAAGGTGCAGCAAAGGCACTTACATCCGGTCGCTGGCACGAGACATTGGTGAAAAATTGGGATGCGGTGCTTATTTATATGAATTGCGCCGCACAAAGATTGGGGATTTTGGAGTGGAAGAAGCAATGACGATTGATTTTTTTCTTGATAATTTAAATTTATTTGAAACTATTTGAAAAACATCGCGTTATTGACGCGGCATTATATCAAAACCAACGAACTGTATTACCTTTGCCGCTTTGTTCAAAAATAATTTTACGGTTAAGAAAATCCCGTAACACCTTATTAATATAAAATTGTACGTATGAAACTATCGAAATTCAAATACGAATTGGATACAAACAAAATTGCTTTGCATCCGGCTGCTAACCGTGACGAATCGAAATTAATGGTATTAAACCGCGCGAAACGCACCATTGAACATAAACTGTTTAAAGATTTATTGGATTATTTCGATGACAAAGACGTGATGGTTTTCAACAACACTAAAGTATTCCCGGCACGCTTACATGGAAACAAAGAAAAAACAGGTGCTGAAATTGAGGTTTTCCTTTTGCGCGAACTGAGCCGTGAACAAAGGCTTTGGGATGTTTTGGTGGATCCTGCACGCAAAATCAGAATTGGGAACAAACTTTATTTTGGTGAAGATGAGTTGTTGGTTGCAGAAGTAATCGACAACACTACGTCGCGCGGCAGAACCCTGCGCTTTCTTTTCGACGGTCCATACGACGAATTCAAAAAAACCTTATATGAATTGGGCGAAACTCCGCTGCCAAAGTTTATAGACCGCCCGGTTCAGCCCGAAGACAAAGACCGTTACCAAACCATTTTTGCCGAGCACGAAGGCGCAGTAGCTGCCCCGACGGCAGGTCTGCATTTTAGCCGCGAACTACTGAAACGGCTGGAAATCAAAGGAATCGATTTTACCTATCTGACCCTACATGTTGGCTTGGGTAATTTCCGCAGCGTTGATGTGGAGGATCTGACGAAACACAAAATGGATTCGGAGCAAATATGGATTAAAGAAGATGCTTGCGACATGGTGAACAACGCGAAAATGTTAAAAAAGAACGTTTGTGCAGTCGGTACCACCGTAATGCGTACAATGGAAAGTTCAGTTTCCACCCAGGGCTTTTTGAAACCCTTTGAAGGTTGGACGAACAAATTTATATTTCCGCCCTACGAATTTAGCGTGGCCAACACGATGATAAGCAATTTTCACTTACCCTATTCTACCTTATTAATGATGGTTGCAGCATTTGGCGGCTACGATTTTGTAATGGAAGCATACAAAACAGCGCTGAAAGAAGATTATCGTTTTGGTACTTATGGCGATGCGATGTTGATTATTTAGAGCCTTCTTCCTTCGAGGGAGTTAAATAAAAAGGATAAAACATCCAAAAAAGCAAGAATTACTATCTTGCGCAGAATTTCTAAAAAAGAATGAAAAAATTCAATGTTTTGGAATGTCCGGTTTGCGGTTCAACCGATTTTTCCCTGTTCTTGACTTGCACCGATTTTTTTGTTTCTGAAGAAGAGTTCCGCATCAAACAATGTAATTTGTGTGGGTTTAAAATCACCGAAAATATTGAAGACGAGGAAAATATTGGCCGCTATTACCAAAGCGAAAAGTATATTTCGCATTCGAACACTACAAAGGGATTTGTGAATTCGGTTTACCATGCTGTGCGCAGGTATATGCTTGGGCGCAAGCGCAGGCTGGTAGAAAAAGTTACTTCACTGAAAACCGGGCGTATTTTGGATGTGGGCACTGGTACAGGTTTCTTTCTGAACGAAATGAAAGAAAATGGCTGGCAAGTTACCGGAACTGAAAAAAGTAAGGATGCACGGGATTTTGCGCAGAAAGAGTTTAACCTAAACAATCTGCCGTCGGAAGAGCTTTTTTCTTTGGTTGAAAATAGTTTCGATGTAATTACACTTTGGCATGTGTTGGAACACGTTCACCAGTTGAGTGAAAACATGCACGCCTTTAACCGCTTGCTGAGCAACAAAGGTAAATTGATTGTTGCAGTACCCAATTCCGAATCATACGATGCCAAACACTATAAGGCATATTGGGCGGCTTATGATGTACCGCGGCACATTTGGCATTTTGCTCCCAAGCAAATGAAGCTGTTGGGCGAAAAGCACGGATTTGCCCTTAAATCGCTTCATGGCATGCCTTTCGATTCATTTTATGTTGCAATGTTGAGCGAAAAATACAAAAAATCAAAATTTGGGCTGCTGAAGGGGATGTTCTGCGGTAAAATTTCGTGGATAGGCAGTATTTTAAACCCAGCCAAATGCAGCTCGGTGATTTATGTGTTCGAAAAGAATTAGGCTTAGCGATAAAACATCGTGAAATTTACACCAAACGAATACAAATGCTCGTTTAAAAGTCCGTCGGCAAGAGGTGTTAACGCATATCTGAAAAGAGGTTCAAGTCGAAATTGCAGATGCTGTGAGATGTTCTTTTCTATTCCAAAACCGGCCAAGCCCACAACACCGAACGGATTAACTTTCCCATCTATTTTATTGCTTTCCTTCTGCGTTTCTTCCGGAAAGTGCACGATTGATTTCTGGCGGCCAGCTAAAAAATAATCCGCCGATGCACCGAGTGAAAGAAATAGGTTGAAGTCTTTTTGCAGCAAATAATAACTTACTTTCAGCGGTACGCTCAAATAATAATAGTGATACTTTATTTTACCTTTCTCGGGGATACTTGGATCATTTCTATAAGGGTCGATTGTCACAAAATCATCCGAATCAAATTTGTGTTTATCCCCTTTGTCAACAAACTGCAAGCCCGATTCCAGGGCAAAATGCGGACGAAACTCGTATTTGGCCGTAAATCCACTTGTGAAACCAAACCTGGCGCTTTCCATATCATTACGGATTTCCAGAAGCCAATCGCCGTTGTTGTTCGCTGATAAATGCCGATAAGCACAATCGGGCGAGAAATTGATTCCAAAAGAAAATTTGCGCGTGGAGTTTGAGTTTTCGGTTTGCCCAAAAGCAAAAGTTGACAGAAGGAATAAAGCGATAAATGTTAGGAGCTTCATGTTTTCAATTTCTTTTTCAAGAGGTTAAATGTATAAAGGAGCAAAGCCATCGGCTTATTTGTTTTCCAGACTCTCCAAATAACTTAACCCCATTCGCAGTTCACCATAACTAATTTCATCGCCCAGCACATTTTTGGCTTCGCCGAAACTTTTGTTTTCGGTACTTTTGA
The DNA here is from genome assembly GCA_964572085.1 of uncultured Maribellus sp. Taxonomy (GTDB): domain Bacteria; phylum Bacteroidota; class Bacteroidia; order Bacteroidales; family Prolixibacteraceae; genus Draconibacterium. The sequence goes on from CAZNEV010000052.1 coordinate 14,461, forward strand.
AATAATCCGTTATTTTTTTAAGCTTCATTTCATCCAAAAATTGCTTTACGTCCAATTTCCCTAATTTCACGTAATGCGCCAAATGGCTTTCGATGGTGCTTGTGGTCAGTTCGCGTTCGCTTGCAATTTCTGCTATAGTTTTGCCCGCTTTAAACAGGTCGAAAGTGGCCTTCTTTGTATCAATTTTTGGTTTTTTCTCTTTTTTTGAAACCGTTTTCAAGGGAAGTTCACCTTTTTCTATGCTGTTTTCGTCACAATAATGTTGAATCATTTGTGCTATATCGGCACCAAATTGCTCAATTTTCCGCTCGCCCAAACCGTTAATTAATTGAAGTGTTTTTGTATCGGTGGGTAGGTAAGTTACCAATTCAATCAATGTTTTTTGCGAAAAAACCATGTAGCCCGGAATACCCAACTCGGTGGTTTTTTCGTAACGCCACGAGCGCAATAGATTATACAGCTGCGGGTGCGGAATGTGTCCGGTGTCTTGAACCTCTTTTACTTTTTGTTTTTTCGGCACAGGTTGTTCTTTTTCGATTACCGCTTTTGCCTGGGCATCTAATAATTTCTTCACCGAAAAACCTTGTTTACACACTTCAAACCCTGCCAGTTTGGTTTCAGCTTCGGTCAGCAGGTTGTCAACCGTGTTCGTCAACTGTTTTTTCACCGCACGGTTGTCGATGTCTAAATCGGCCGTGTTCAGCGGTTGTACAACAATCGATTCCAACTTTTCCCCAAAATAACTTGCCGCTTTCATCATTCGTTCCAGCAACTTTTGGTTTTGCTCCAGGTCAGGGTTCTGCGCCAAATAATTTTCGATTTGAATTTGAAACTTATCCGCCACTTCCTGCAATTCCGACTGCGATGCAAGCTGCATTTTACGAAAAATCTTCAATAAATTATCCGGAAAGCTGCCTTTGTGTTCTTCTGCGAGCTTATTGATTGCCCGCACAAGATAATTAACCAGACTAAACCGGAAAAGCTCGATAACCAGCTCTTTTTGGTAGGCATACTTAGCTTCTATCAGCTCTTTTTCACCTGGTTGGTTTTCTTCCACTTTCTGAATAAAGCCACTCACTGTTCCGTCGTTTATGATGCTGCGGTTCGATATGGGTGTGCTTAATACCATCCCTTCGAGGGTTTTGCAGCGGCTCAAGGCGACATAAACCTGTCCGTGTGCAAAGGAGGCTTCAGCATCGATTATCGCCCGTTCAAAAGTTAAACCCTGACTTTTATGAATGGTAATTGCCCATGCCAGTTTCAACGGAATCTGCTTGAACGAACCTTCCTTTTCTTCTTTTATATCGGCAGTTTTTTCATCGATGGAGTATTTAATGTTTTCCCAAACCAAGGGTTTTACTTCAATTTCTTCCTGTTCGCCGGGACATTGCACAAAAACGGATTCATCCGTAATTTTGGTGACTTTCCCGATTTTGCCGTTGTAGAATCGTTTTTCCACTTCGGGATCGTTTTTTACAAACATCACTTGTGCACCTACTTTTAGTTTTAGTTCGGCCTCGGTGGGGTAAGCGTATTCCGGGAACTTCCCTTCAATTTCAGATCTGAATGCGTGAGTTTTCGATGACAACAACCTCAATTTTGAGTCGTTGATCCGTTCGGCCTGAATGTTGTGCGTGCAGAGCGTGATGTAACCTTCCCCGTCGCTGTGCTCAAAGTCAGGAATGTGCCGCTGATTCAATGAAAGCACCGCTTCCTGATCGAGCTTATTGTCGCGCACTTTATTGAGAATGGAAATAAACCGATCGTCCTGCTGCCGGAAAACATGAGTAAGTTCGATGCTCACATAAGAAGTTTGTTGAAGTACTTTGCTGCTGAAAAAATAAACGGTATCGTATTCGCGTTTCAGCAAGCCCCATTCGTCGCTTCTAATTACGGGTGCCAACTGCTGCAAGTCGCCTATCATTAAAACCTGTATGCCACCAAAGGGTTTCCGCCCGTTTTTGAAGCGGCGCAACACCCGGTCGATGGCATCCAGAATATCGGCTCTCACCATGCTGATTTCGTCGATCACCAACAAATCGAGGCTGCGGATAATGTTGATTTTGTTTTTATTGAAGCGCATCTGCCGCACTTGTTCTGTTTCTAAGCCTATTTGCGGCGCAAACGAAAGTTGAAAGAAGGAATGAATCGTGACTCCGCCAGCGTTGATAGCGGCAACTCCCGTGGGTGCAACCACAATCATACGTTTTGGCGAACGCTCTTTCAGTGTTTTTAAAAAGGTAGTTTTCCCGGTTCCTGCTTTCCCGGTCAGGAAAATATTTTGCCCCGTGTATTGCACAAAATCGAAGGCAAGTTCCAGGGCTTTGTTGGTTTGCATGTTGTTTTTATTTGCTTTGAATATTTCGATACCGGAATTGTTCATTTTCAAGTTTTCCATAAAAATAGGGAAAAAGTAGAAAGTTGCCTAATTTGAATTTAAAACATTCCGCATCTTTTTCTGCGAAACAAACTTCAAGATCAACGAAAAGATGGCCAGCAACATTGAAATCGTAAAAATTGCTATGCCGATACCAAACTTGTCGCTCACAACACCAACAAAAACGGCAATGGCAGCGGTAACCATGGTTTCCCACAGTGAAAGGGCGGATAACACCGAAGTGAGGTTTTTGTTGGGAACCTGGTCGGATACAAAGCCCGTCAAAATGGGGATGCGCACGTTTTCGATGATGAAAATACCGATAAAGGCAAGCAAGGAAAATGGCCAAAACTCAAAGTAATAAAATATGCCGCAGAAAATACCGAAAAGAAAACCGATGAACAAAGTCACGAACGAAATGGCTTTTTTGTTTTTCCCAACAAAGTGGGATGAGGTTTTCGAAGCAAGGGAAGTAAGCATATAAATTACAAAATAAATTACGCCAATCACCGCGCCATTTTTCTTTTCGGTATCCACATACCCTAAAATTGGGAGCAGTGCGGCAATGCTTACTATTAGCGGTTGAATGTAATCTTTTACGGCTTTTAAAAATGCTGAATGAACTGCGGTGGTGTTGATTATTTGCAGCACTTCGGTTTTTTTGAGTGCCTGAAAAAACGATTTTACCAGCGTCAGCATTTCTTTACACCAGTGGGAGTTTTGCTGTCTTTCTGTGCCGTTCAAATATTTGGGGTACGATATCAGCAGCAAAAAATTGAGCAAATAAGGAACAATGGAATACAAAAAAATATTGGCATAGCTGCCGCTGTAAAAAACAATTAGCCCCGCCACCAACGCCGAAATGGCCGATCCTAATTGCGACCACGAACGGGTGTGCCCGTAGTAATCAATCTTTTGGGTTTCCCAGCCTTTCACGGCGAGGTAATCAATGATCATGCCCTTGTGCGTGCCCGAACGGAACGCTTCCGCAATACCGTACAATAAAAATGCTGCTGCAAAAATCCCAAATTCGCCAGAAACATAGAATATGACAAATGAAAAAATATAAATCAGGAACGAAGCCAACAACGAGTTTCGCCGTCCATAAGCATCGGCGACAATGCCGCTCGGGACTTCCGAAATATTGGTAACGATTTCGCGAATGGCATACAGCACCCCGATTTGCGTGAACGACAATTGCTTTTCGAGGAGGTAAAGGATGAAAAACGCATCGAAGAAGCGCAGGTTTTTCAGGAATCCGTAAAAACAAAATTTGTAGTATTGCCTATCTTTAATGCGTACATCCATGTTTTTGTGTGTGCTGAAAACCGTTCAAATTTTGTTCGATTTCAAAACCAAATCGGCGTATTCATTTCCATCAACCAGTACGTTGCAAACTGTTATGTCTTTATGCAAGTATTTTTAAGCGATTAAACTTTCCAATTCCCCCAAATCAATATCGGGTTTGGTAATTTGGAGCTTGGCTTGCTTGTAAAACTCGTTGCGCTTTTTAAGGTTTTCGTCAATAAAGGCGACCAGCTCTTTGCGCGATTTGCCTTTGATGAGCGGTCGTTCGGTTTTAGATTTCAGCAGGCGATCGGCCAGGATATCAGAGGCAATGTTCAGATAAATGGTCGTCCCGCTATTGTTCATCACTTCAATGTTATCGAAAAAACAAGGCGCACCTCCGCCGGTGGCAATCACGATGTTGCTAAATTCTGAAAGTTCGTGCAAGGCTTTTTGTTCCTTTTTGCGGAATTCCGCCTCGCCTTCTTCTTCAAAAATCTGTGGAACGGTTTTGTGATTACGCTCTTCGATATAGTCGTCCATATCAATAAACTGCACGCCCAGATGCTTCGAGAGCCTGCGCCCCAGCGTCGATTTTCCACATCCCATGTATCCGATTAAATATATTCTCATAAAAAAACAGTTTAGAGTTTAAAGCCCAATATTTAAAGTGGAGAGCCAAACTTTGAACTTTAAATCCGGAACTCGAAACTAAAATAGTGACATCTGATTTGAGTTGTCGTTATCCTTTTTGGGCCGTTTTATTTCAAAGGGGATATCGTCAAAATCCTTTTGCTCCGGTTTCTCTTCTACGATTAACTCGTCGGGTTCGGGTTTGTCGTGTTCGTCTTTCACAACAGGTTCAAGCTCTATAATGTTTTCAACGTGGTAGTTCGACAATCGCTTGCCTTTTGCTTTCCACGACTTCACACCAATAAATTCATCCAGTTCGATGATTTCGTTTTCGCGCTCCGAGTTTTTACCGCCAAACTCAAGCTCCAGCCTGGGATAGCGTACCCACGTAACACTCACCAGCTTATTGCCCTGATATTCACCGATAAAACGGAAAGATTTTCCTTCCACCTCTTCAATCTCAAAACGTTTCACATAGTAATATTCCTGCTCGGCATCGTAATAAACCACCGAAAGCACTTTGTTTGAATCGTATTTCTCGATGCTCAAAATGCCATCTTCAAAATGATTGCTTAAATCGTAGTTGTAGAGCTGGTATTCGCCATTTTTGTAAAGCACCAGAATTTGGTCTTCGCCTGAAAATTCGCCGAGATACTTTCCGCGATTGTCGGCATTCAGTCGCAAAACATCTTCGTCGAACCAGATTTTTCGTCCTCCGAGAGTCGAGACCCCTTTTTCTTTCAGGTTGATTTTGTGGACTTCATGTTTGGTGAGGATATTGCCCATCGACTGGCGTCCTTTTATGGCAAGCTCGCCCAAATCGACTTCAAACACCAGCTTTTTAATGCGGGATTTCGGTTTCAATATAATTTTCAATACTTCGGCTTCGCCATTCGGGTTGGCCGAAAAATATACCACCCGTGAACCTTTGGTTTCTTTGGTGAGGTTATATTCTTTATCGCGTGTGACGCCCGTAACCGAGAAGCGTTTCATATAGTGAAAGCCCGACTTGCCGTCTTTATACACCACATTGTAAATGGTACGTTTGTCATTTCTTTTGAATACTGCCACATGCAACGGGTTTTTATCTATAAAGGCTTTGTCGGCGACCTTACTTATGAAGTATGAACCGTCGCGACGGAACACAATTATATCATCGATATGGGAACAATCGCAAACGTATTCGGCTTTTTTCAGCCCGGTTCCCACAAATCCTTCCTTTCGGTCCAGATACAGTTTTTCGTTCCGAATTACCACTTTCGATGCCTCGATGTTCTCGAAACTGCGGATCTCGGTCCGGCGTTCTTTGCCTGCACCGTATTTGTTTTTTAAGTGCTGGAACCATTTTATGGTGAAAGGCACAATGTTTTTGATATTATTCAACACATCGGCAATTTCGTCTTCGATGGCCTGAAGCTGGTCGTTTGCCTTGTCTTTGTTGAATTTCAGGATACGCGCCATACGAATTTCCATCAGGCGTAAAATATCGTCGCGGTTGATTTCCCTCCGGAGTTTTGGTTTCCATGGCTCTAAGCGCTGGTCGATGTGCGCGATGGCCTGATCCATGCTCTCCGAATCCTCGAATTTTTTGTCTTTGTAAATTCGCTCCTCGATGAATATTTTTTCGAGCGACAAAAAGTGCCACGACTCTTCCAATTCCGATTTCCGGATTTCCAGTTCCAGTTTCAGCAACTGCAATGTACTGTCGGCCGAACGGCGCAATATTTCTTTCACCCCGATAAAAATGGGCTTGTCATTTTCGATGATGACCGAGTTGGGCGATAGTGAAATTTCACAATCGGTGAAAGCATACAGTGCATCAATGGTTTTATCGGATGAAACCCCGGGTGCTAGGTGCACTTGAACTTCCACATTTTCCGCCGTGTTGTCGTCTATCTTTCTGACTTTTATTTTGCCTTTATCGGTAGCTCTTATAATGGTTTCAATTAACGTAGTAGTGGTTTTTCCGAACGGCAATTCGGTAATCACCAGCGTTTTGTTATCGCGCTTTTCGATTTTAGCACGCACTTTAATCGTTCCACCGCGCAAACCATCGTTGTATTTGCTGAAATCGGCCAGGCCCCCTGTAGGGAAATCAGGTAACAACTCAAAATCGACGCCATTTAAATAGGCGATGGAAGCGTCTAATAATTCAATAAAATTATGCGGAAAGAGCTTGGAAGCCAATCCAACCGCAATGCCTTCAACACCCTGTGCCAGTAGTAGCGGGAATTTAACAGGCAGTGTAACCGGCTCGCGTTTCCGGCCGTCGTACGAAAGTTTCCAATTGGTAGTTTTTGGGTTGAACAGCACTTCGAGGGCAAATTTCGAGAGGCGGGCTTCGATGTAACGCGGTGCAGCCGAGCCGTCGCCGGTTAAAATATTCCCCCAGTTCCCCTGCGCGTCAATCAGCAAATCTTTCTGCCCCAATTGCACAATCGCATCGCCGATCGATGCATCACCGTGGGGGTGGTACTGCATGGTTTGCCCAATGATGTTGGCAACTTTGTTGTAGCGCCCGTCGTCCATTTCGCGCATGGCGTGCATAATGCGTCGCTGCACAGGTTTCAGACCGTCGTTGATGTAGGGCACCGCCCGCTCCAGAATCACATACGAAGCGTAATCGAGAAACCAGTTGCGGTACATGCCCGACAAATAGATGATTTCGTCTTTTACGCTTTCATCCCGCGTTTCTTCCTGAGGGTTTTCATTATCTAAATATTCTTCTGACATTCTCTTATTCGCTGTCGTTTTTTATCGAGGTGGATTATTTTCCCTTTTTTTAGTAAATCAATTCATTCGAATTTCTTCTTGAATCCCATACATCTTTGTTAGGCACTTAAAGAATACAAATTAGAATGTGGCTAAAGCCCAGTTCAACAGAAACTTATCATTGCCGTCAGCTAAAGCAGACGGCAATAAAAAACTAACAGAATTGACATTGATGCGCAAATTGCCGTTCACTTTAGTGAACGGATTTGTGGAATGCAGATGTTTAAGGGGTTTTAACTCCATTCTATAATTTTTGATCATATTTAAAAAGTTGGTTTTCACAATAGCCCTACGCCACTTCATCCTTCTCTACATACAAGTTTTCGATGATGAAATCCTGACGGTCCGGCGTATTTTTGCCCATGTAGAATTCGAGCATTTGCGCCACCGATTCGTGCTTTTTCATCATTACAGGGTCGAGGCGGATGTCTTTACCGATGAAGTGTTTGAATTCATCCGGCGAAATTTCCCCCAATCCTTTAAACCGCGTAATCTCGGGTTTCCCTTTTAGTGCAGCTATAGCTTCCAGTCGCTCCACCTCGGAATAGCAGTAGTAGGTTTTTTGTTTATTTCTCACTCTGAAAAGCGGAGTTTGTAGGATGAAAACATGTCCTTTACGAATCAATTCCGGGAAAAACTGCAGGAAAAAGGTGATGAGCAACAAACGGATGTGCATCCCGTCCACATCGGCATCTGTGGCGATGATCACTTTATTATAGCGTAAATCGTCCATGCTGTCTTCAATGTTCAGTGCAGCTTGTAGCAGATTGAACTCTTCGTTTTCATACACTACCTTTTTTGTTAGTCCATACGTATTCAAAGGCTTCCCCTTTAGGCTGAAAACGGCTTGTGTATTCACATCGCGAGATTTGGTGATGGAACCGCTCGCCGAATCGCCCTCGGTAATGAAAATGCTGGATTCCTCGTTGCGTTCGTGTTTGTCGCCGAAATGCACCCTGCAATCGCGCAGTTTTTTATTGTGCAGGTTCGATTTCTTTGCGCGCTGTCTGGCCAATTTTTTTATGCCAGAAATGGCTTTCCGTTCGCGTTCGGAATCTACGATTCGGTGCAATAGTGTTTCGGCGGTTTCGTGGTTTTTATGCAGGTAGTTGTCAAGTTCTTTTTGTAGAAAATTTGAAACGTGTGCCCGCACTGAGGGGCCATCGGGGCCAATATCCCGTGAGCCAAGCTTGGTTTTGGTCTGTGATTCAAAAACCGGTTCTTCCACTTTGATACTTATAGCCGCAACAATCGATGCGCGGATATCCGACGGGTCGAAATCCTTTTTATAAAAATCGCGGACAGTTTTTACCAGCACTTCGCGAAAAGCCTGCAAGTGCGTACCTCCCTGCGTGGTGTGCTGCCCGTTTACAAACGAATAATAGTCTTCACCGTATTGGTTGCCGTGGGTAATGGCCACCTCAATATCTTCACCTTTCAAATGAATAATCGGGTAAATCGGTTCATGATCCATGTTTTCCTCAAGCAAATCGCGCAGTCCGTTCCGGGAGTAATACCTTTCGCCGTTGAATTCGATAGTCAACCCGGCATTCAGGAAAGTGTAGTTTTTGAGCATGTTTACCACATAGTCGCTGATGTAGTGGTATTTCCTGAAAAGGGTCTGGTCGGGCTCAAAACTTACCATTGTGCCGTTTGGCTCATCTAATCCTTTCAGGGCTTTTTCACCCATGACCATTCCTTTGCTGAAATTGATTTCTTTGCCTATGCCTTCGCGCACGGCTTTTATAGTGAAATCGGATGAAAGCGCATTAACCGCTTTGATACCGACGCCGTTTAAACCTACCGATTTTTTGAAAACTTTGGAATCGTATTTTGCTCCTGTATTCATTTTGCTGGCTACGTCCATTAGCTTGCCCAACGGGATTCCGCGGCCATAGTCCCGCACCATTACGCGTTCTTGGTCAATTTCGACCGTAATTTTTTTTCCGAAGCCCATCATAAATTCATCGATGGAATTGTCGAGCACTTCTTTTAAAAGAACGTAAATACCGTCGTCCGAAGTTGAGCCATCGCCCAGTTTTCCAATGTACATCCCGGGACGTTTGCGGATATGTTCCTGCCAATCCAGCGTTCTAATCGTCCCTTCATTATATTCTTCAACCATTTATTTTTTTTTGTGCAAATATAATGAAAACAAAAGACCTTAGCGAAAGCCGGAACAAGCCATTAATCAACAAAAGACGGTTCATTAAATTATCCCCATCTTTTTCATCAGAAAGGTAGCGTTCATGGTTTTGGTTGCCCCGTCGGATAAAAGGTAGTCAAAAACCAGTTCATCATTTTCGATTCTGATCTCAAAGCATTTGTTGAAAATTTGTTCCGGAAAATCGTTTTCCATTTCGCTGAGTTTGAGATCGTGGGTGGCGATTAACGAAACGGAATTAAACTGAATGAGTTTTTGGATGAGTTGTTTTGAACCGTTCAACTTATCGATGGAATTGGTTCCTTTCAGTATTTCGTCGAGGATGACGAAAATTCGCTCGCCCATTTGCAGCCTATTCAAAACTCCTTTTATGCGTTTCAGCTCGGCATAAAAATACGACTCGTCTTTCAGCAGCGAATCGGTAGTGCGCATGTTCGTGTAAATAGCGGTGGGCGTTAGCACCATTCGCTCGGCACAAACGGGCGCGCCCAAACGTCCCAAAATCAGGTTCACACCAACCGTTCGCAAAAAGGTGCTTTTGCCTGCCATATTCGCTCCTGTAACTATGATGGCTTTGTTCCAGCCGTTGATTTCAAAATCGTTGCAAATTCGTTTTTCAGCGCTCAAAAGCGGATGCCCCAACTCTTTTGCACGGAAGGAAAAGCCACCTTCGTGAACTTCCGGAAAGATAAATTCTGTCTGATTGTTGGCCATATTGGCAAGGCTGATTAAGGCGTCGATTTCGGAAATTACATCCAACCATGCTGTTAGCTTCTTACGGTTTTGCCTGTGCCAGAGCCAGAGTTTGTAAACGCAGCGGATATCCCACATAAAAACGGAATTCAGGAAAAAGCCAACCAACAGATTTTGGCGGTATTCAAATTGCTTCACCAGCTTGTTCAGTTCATTAAAAACTTCACTCGCTGTAAAATAACGGTGCAGTTTTTTGTGCAATTCCAACAAATATTCCGACTGAAATTCACGCTCCTCAATAAACTGGAGCAGGTTCATGTATTTGGCCAGCAACTCCGATTTTCGGCCAAAAAAATCGTAAAACAGTGTAATTTTTTCTCGATAGAAATAAGCGAATAGCCACTGCGTAAAAATCATTAAAATCAAGAATAAATCTGTAATTCCCAGCACTGAAGGAATAATGGAGAGCAAGGTTAAAAATGGAATGATTCTTATGAGCCATTTTATTTTGGAAACGCTGTTTAGTTCCAACTTCATTTCCGACCATGACAATATTCCACGGTTCATTTCGTCGGTTTCGTCGAACATTTTGCCATTGGCCAAAAAATGTAAACGCCAATTGGGAATTTCGGCTAACTCCTGAACTGCCCGTTGTTTTCGTTCAATTTCTTTTTTGTCTAACGGGGGATGGAGAAACCATTCGGCCAGTTTTTGTTCACCGGCTTTGGTTGTTGTGCGGTTAACGAACTGAAACAGCGAGCCTTTGCCAAACAGGTCTAAATCGTAAGAAAAAAAGTGGTTAGTGTCTAAATATTCTTCGCCATTTGTGAAATGTAAAAATTGATGTTTCAAGGCCAGCAATTCGTCTTCGCAAATCTTTTTCAGCACCGTGAGTTTGCTCTTTCGTTTTTCTAACTGAATATTTTTTTTGATGAGATAGAAAAACAAAACGATGGCCGCCAAAGAAAAGCCAAGGGTGAGCCAACTGTTCAGGCCAAAGATGAAAAGCGGGGCAAATATAGCCGCAAACGCAAAAAACCGATACCACGCAAACCGTTTTAAATTTGCTTTAAGCGATGTGATTTCGACATTGTATTTTTGGAGCTTTTTTGTGTAAAAAGTATTTTGGGCTTCGTTCATTTTTAAGATGATTATTTTCTAATCTACAAATAACTGTAGCGATGAAGCAGCGCGGCCATAATTAAAACTGTTGTGGAAACCACGATGAAAACTAAGTAAATCCTTCCGGAATGTTGTGAGGAAAGCCGTGTTTTTCGGATCATGGGCGGGCGGGCGATTAAAAAATGATCCTCGAAAAACATCATTGCCTTGTACAAACTATAGCCAATTGTGCTGCCCAAAAGCGCACCGCCTAAAATGTCGAAAGGATAGTGGACTCCGGCGTAAATGCGTGAATAGGAAAAGATAAGTGCCCAGAATAACATCAGCAAATTGAAACTACGGTTTTTGAAAACCCGGGAGGTAAAAACCCACAACGCAAACGAATTGGTGGCATGGGACGATACAAAACCATACAATCCTCCTTTGCGCAAAACATTGTGAACGAGATGCTGAATCGCCGGCTCGTGAACCGGGCGTAAACGCTGAACGGTATCTTTTATCAAAACGGAAATCTGGTCGCTAGCCAAAACGGTAAGCGCCAGAAATATGAAAATAAGGATTGATTTGATGCGGTATTTGCGAACAAAATAATACAAAATAACCACGAAGAACGGTGCCCATGTTTCCATCCGGGTAATCATCAGAAAAATGGTGTCCCAAAAGCTGTTATGAAAGCCGTTCAAGAATAAAAACCACCGGGTATCTAATGCAGATATGTTTTGTAACCACTCCATTAGCTATTTAGAATTTCCCAGATTTGATCTTTTAGTTTTGCAATGTTCCATCCGGTAATCGACGAAAAAAACAGGTGCGGAATGCCTTTCAGTTCTATACTGATTTCGCGCATTAATTCCTGGTCTAACATGTCTGCTTTGCTGATTCCTAAAAAGCGGTGCTTGTCCAACAACTCAGGATTATACTTTTCGAGTTCGTTTAAAAGTATCTTGTATTCTTTGAGATGATTTTTACTGTCGGCAGGAACTAAAAAGAACAGCATCGAATTTCGTTCGATGTGGCGAAGAAAACGTAGTCCAAGTCCTTTCCCTTCGTGTGCCCCTTCGATAATACCGGGGATATCGGCCATCACAAACGAACGTTTTTCACGGTGGCCGACAATGCCGAGGTTGGGTGCCAGGGTGGTGAAATGGTAGGCTGCAATTTTTGGCTTTGCAGCCGATACCACCGACAGGAGTGTTGATTTCCCGGAACTGGGGAAACCCACCAAACCCACGTCGGCAAGAATCTTAAGCTCCAAAATCTTCCATGCCTCTTCGCCCTCCTCGCCCGGCTGGGCAAAGCGGGGAGTTTGCCGGGTTGCCGATTTAAAATGGTCGTTACCCAATCCCCCGCGACCGCCTTTGGCAAGAATTTGAGTTTCACCGTCTTCGGTTATTTCAAATAAGGTTTTGCCGGTTTCCGCATCGCGGGCAATGGTTCCGAGCGGAACGTCCAAAATTATGTCGTCGCCATCGGCACCGGTGCTTCGCGATTTTCCGCCTGACTCGCCGGAATTTGCTTTGATGTGTTTCCGGAATTTGAGATGAAGCAAGGTCCAAAGTTGTTGGTTGCCTTTCAAAATAATGTGCCCGCCACGACCTCCATCGCCACCGTCGGGCCCACCAAACGCGTCAAACTTTTCACGTCTGAGGTAGGCGGAGCCGGCTCCGCCGTGCCCTGATTTACAATGTATTTTTACGTAATCAACAAAATTAGATTCAGCCATTTTTTATGTTTCCTTAGATCTTCTATTTAGTTTATCAACCCGTTTCTTCAAACGGGCTGCAATGTCTTCAATACTTCCCATTCCGTTAATTCCAAAATGCTTCCCCTGAGGCTGGTAGTATTCAATGAGGGGCAAAGTTCTTTCTTTGTAAATGCAAATCCGGTTTTCAATAATTGCCTGGTCCTGGTCATCGGCACGGCCCGAATTTTTACCACGGCTCAACAAGCGGGCAATCAGTTCCTTCTTATTTACATCTAAACTTAACATTCCGGCAACATACGAGTTGTATTGTTTGAGCAATTCGTCTAAAGCAATTGCCTGGTCCACCGTGCGCGGAAAGCCGTCGAAGATAAACCCTTTACTTCCGTTGCTGTTTTCCAGTTTACTCTTTATCATTCCGATAACCACTTCATCGGGAACAAACTCACCCTTTTCTATGGCTACTTTTGCCTTCTTGCCCAACGGTGTTTCCGCTGCAATTTCGCTTCTCAAAAGATCACCGGTTGACAAATGTTCCAACCCAAATGATTCCACAAGAAACTTTGCCTGCGTACCTTTTCCGGCACCGGGGGGACCAAATAAAACAAGATTCAACATCAAATTATCTTTTAGTTGTTTACAACTGAATAAATATCCAACAGGTTTCGCCCGTATCCGTCGTAGTCCAATCCGTACCCAACAATAAAATCATTCGGTATTTCCAGGCCGATGTAGTCCAATTGAACGTCTCGCTGCAAAGCGTCGGGCTTTAACAGCAATGTAGCAATTTTTACCTCCCTCGGATTAAGTTCCCTCAGTTGTTCCAAAATGTGTTCTATCGTGATTCCGGTATCAACAATATCTTCAAGGATGACTACTGTCCTACCTTCTATGTTTTCGTTCAAACCGATAAGTTGTTTCACTTCTCCCGTTGTTTTGTCTCCATGATAGGAGGCTAATTTCACGAAGGATATTTCGGTTTCAATCAACGCAATCCGCTTAAAAAGTTCTGCGGCAAACATAAACGAACCATTTAAAATGCATATGAACAATGGTTTTTTGTGGGCAAAATCAGAATTCATTTTATCCGCCATTTTTTCGACCACCGAACGTATTTTTTCGTAAGGTATATAGACCTCAAAATATTTATCGTGAATTTTAACTTGTCTCATTTGGTGTAAATTGATTTTTATAAATAGCTAAATTGCCCTATTTTCGCTTATTGAAAAACAAGGGTGCAAATTAACGAAACAATTCGATTAACTGGAAATATAAACTTCAAAACATGAACACAAAAGTTAGTATCATCATGGGTAGCACGTCCGATTTGGGCGTAATGGGAAAAGCAGCGCAACTGCTGGAAGATTTCGGGATTCCGTTTGAAATGAACGCACTTTCGGCACACCGCACGCCTGCCGAAGTGGAAGTTTTTGCCAAAGGAGCAAAAGACCGGGGGATAAAAGTGATTATTGCCGGTGCGGGAATGGCGGCTCACTTACCGGGTGTAATTGCCGCAATGACCCCGCTGCCTGTGATTGGTGTACCGATAAATGCGAGCCTTTCAGGCTTTGATTCCATTCTGGCGATTTTGCAAATGCCTCCTGGAATTCCTGTTGCCACCGTTGCTGTTGACGGAGCGATGAACGCTGCCATTCTCGCTGTGCAGATGATGGCCACCGGCGATGAAGCCATGATGCAAAAACTTATCGATTATAAAGAAAGCCTGAAACAGAAAATTGTGAAAGCCAATGAGGAACTAGCCGGGGTGAAGTTTAAATTTAAAACGAATTAAGTCTTGAATTTGTGTGTTATTACTAATAAGAATTATCTTGAACATCCAATTATATTACATACAATGAATACAACTGAAATAATCAAACAAATTGAACAGCTTCCTGTGCGTAAAAGGATGTATGTAATTGAAAAAACCCTTCATTCTATTATAAAGCAGGAAGATAAGTACCAATTAGAAAAAGCCTCAGAGGCATTGCTTCCCGATTATGTTTCCGATGTAGAGTTGACAATCTTTTCTAATCTTGATTACGAAGATTTTTATGAAACAACGTGATATTTGGCTCATTAACCTGGATCCAACTGTGGGTGCGGAAATAAAAAAAACACGTCCCGCAATAATTGTTAACGATGATGCTTTGGGTAAACTTCCCCTCAAAGTTATTGTTCCGCTTACCGACTGGAAAAGTAAATTCAGCATTGCTCCATGGATGGTGAGAATTGAGCCGGACTCTCAAAATGGGTTAACAAAAGAGTCCTCTGCTGATTGTTTTCAAGTTCGTTCTCTTTCACAGAAAAGATTTATCAAAAAATTAGGTGAAATTTCAAATAATCAATTAAATGAATTAAAAGCTGGGCTTTCAAAAGTGCTATCAATTGAGGATTAAACTTTTTCTGAAGCCTGCAAAGTAAGCGTTGAAAAACTAGTCTAACATGAAAAAGACAACCATCTTAATCCTGATTCTTTCTTTTTCAATCCATTGCAATGCAATCGAGAACCATCCGGCAGGAGCGCGGTCGCTGGCACTATCAAATGCTTTTGTTTCGGCTTCCGATGTGTGGAGTACTTTCCATAATCAGGCCGGCCTGGCGGATCTTTCCCAACTTTCCGCGGGTATTTATTACGAATCGCGGTTTTCAGTCGATCTGCTTTCACTAACAGCCGGAACCTTTGTTTTACCTACAAAATCAGGAATTTTTGGATTAAGTTTTTTTCAGTTTGGAAAGGGCAGTTTCAAGGAAAATAAAGTAGGGCTCGCATTTTCCAAGCAATTGGGCGAAACATTCAGCGCAGCAGTTCAATTCGATTATCTCTCGCAAACATTTCCCGAGAATGAACGGGCAAAAGGCTTTGCAACGTTTGAGACTGGAATTCTATACAATCCAACAGAAAAACTGTTCCTTGGCGCCCATGTATTCAATCCCATTTACGGTGGAATTGAGACCTTAAACGGCAAACAAAAAATGCCTGTTGTTTTTAGAGTAGGCGGTCATTATAAATTCGATGAGAAGATTCTGTGGATTGTTGAAACTCAAAAAGACAGCGAAAATCCATTTGTGCTGAAAACAGGGCTTGAGTTTTCGCCTGTGCAACACCTCTTTTTGCGCTTTGGCGTTTCGGGAAAACCGGTGAATTACACTTCGGGAATTGGCTACCGGGTGGGTAAAGTAAGCACGGACATTGCTTTTGGTTACCATGGGAATTTGGGCGTTACACCATCGGTTTCATTGCAAGTAGAGCTTTGAGAGATGAGCTTTGAGAGATGCAGATGTTGAGAAGACGACAGACGGAAGTGGGAAGTCGGAAGACCGAAGAATGACCCAAGCCTGAAGATTAGGGTAAGGCTCACCCAAAACCCGGAACGGGTGGCAGGAAGGTAGGTGCAAAGTTGGAAATGGAATAAAACTATGAATGATAAAATTACTAAAATATAGTTCCACGGTTTTGCTGATAGTGGTATGCATGACATTGTTGGCGCAGGAGAATGAAACGAACAAAATGATTGAAGCCATTATGGAAGCTCACCTGGAAAATCTTGACGAAGAAACGGATGCGGGTTTAATTCTCGAAGACCTCGAAAGCCTCGCTGAAAATCCCATCAACATTAACAATACAAGTGCTTCCGAATTAAAAAGGCTTTATCTTTTGAACGACATCCAAATTGAGAAGCTGCTGGATTATATCCGCGAATTTGGTCCTGCCTATTCCATTTATGAACTGAATACTATCGATGGGTTTACCCCTGATTTGCTAAATAAAATCAGTCTGTTTATTCGTTTTGGTCCGGCAGAAATAAAATCTCAAAAGCTGGGTAATGCACTTAAATATGCCAATCAACAATTGTTGCTGCGCGCGATGGAAACCGTTCCAAAAGCGCGGGGATACAAAGAAAAAGAAGACGGGACAACGCCGTACGAAGGCAATCCGTTTCGTTTTTATTCACGCTACCAGTTTGTAGCCCGTGAGCGAATTTCGGCAGGAATAACCGCAGAAAAGGACCCGGGCGAAGCATTTTTCAAAGGTTCCAACAAAAACGGCTTCGATTTTTATTCGGCACATTTAAGTTTAAAGATCAACAAATTTATTCCCAATGTTACCGTTGGAGATTTTATTGTTCGCGCAGGGCAGGGTTTGATTCTTTGGCAGGGCTACACCAGTGGAAAATCGGTTTACACTATGGACATTGCCAAAACTGCGCAGGGAGTGCGCCCCTATACTTCGGTGGATGAAAACTTGTTTTTTCGCGGAACGGCTGCTACCTTCAGCACAGAAAATGCGAACATGAGCTTGTTCTACTCTCAAAAGAAATCGGATGGCAACATCGAAAACAACGAACTCCGGGGACAGCATTTTACCAGTTTACAAAGCTCCGGCTATCACCGCACGGCAAGCGAGATTGAAGATAAAAATTCGGTGAGGCACACTAATCTGGGCGGTGTTGCAAGTTATATTTTCACCAATCTAAAGGTAGGCGCTGTTTTTTTATACGATGGTTTTGAAATTCCCTTTCAACCTTCCGACCAACTTTACAACCGCTTTCGGTTTAGAGGCAAAGAAAATCTTGCGGGAGGAGTCAACTACCTCTACAATAAGGGGAAATATCAGCTTTTTGGCGAAGCTGCCCTTTCGAAATCCAAAGGCAAAGCTGTGTTGCAAGGAGCAGTTGCCCGTTTGAACGACCAGATCAGTTTCTCAATGCTGTTCCGCAATTTTGATAAAAATTACCAGTCGCTTTGGGGAAATGCGTTTTCCGAAGGCAGCTCAGTTTCGAACGAATCGGGATTGTATTTTGGCACGAAAATATTACCTGTAAAATTCGTCACGCTTTCGGCTTATTCCGACTTTTATCGCTTCAACTGGATAAATTATACCACGGCGGCCCCATCAAGCGGATGGGATGTTTTTGTGCAAGCAAATGTGGCTTTCTCGCGAAAATTTGAATTTTATCTTCGCTATAAAAACGAAGAGAAAGACAAGAAATTTGCCCTGAACGAGCGCAATGTAAACTTGCCCGAAACAACACGGAAAACACGGTTCCACCTTCAATACAAACCCTTGGAAAACTTAATCCTGAAAACGCGGTTCGAACATACCGGTTACAAAGGAAAGGAAAAGGAAAACGGCTATATGGTGTTTCAGGATATTCAATTTCAGCCCGGGAAAATACCGGTAAATCTCTCAACACGGGTAGCTTGGTTCTCAACCGACTCTTACAATTCACGGATTTATGCCTACGAAAACGATTTGCTTTACACCTTTTCAATTCCGGCCTACTACGGGAAAGGATTCAGAACCTACATCAACCTGAAATATAAAATCAGCAACAAACTCGATTTTTGGATAAAAGTGGCCAACACTGCCTGGAGCGACCGCGAAACCATAAGTTCGGGCTACAACGAGATTGAAGGCAGCAACAAAACAGAGCTTAAATTCCAACTTAGGTTGAAAATATAGATTGGAATGTCTTACTTTGTACTATTCAACAAAAAATTATTATGACCGAGTATAATTTTGACGACATCCGTCCATACACTGATAAGGAAGTGCGCTCAAAAATCAGAATGATGGTGAAAGACCCGGTTTTTGACGAGGTTCTGACCCATGTTTTCAAGTTCCGCCCAAAAATTGAAATGGTGAAACTGCAATTACGCATGATAAGGTCCGTTAATCAATTGCAGGGCACTTTTATCTACGATTTATTGCGCATGATTGTCAGCAAATCTTCAACCGGACTGAGTTGCACAGGAATTGAAAAGTTAGATAAAAAGAAACCTTATCTTTTTATATCCAACCACCGCGACATCGTGTTGGATGCTGCGCTGCTGAACTACCTTATCTTCGAGAAGGGGATGAACACCGCGCTCATTGCCATTGGTGACAATTTGTTGCTTTACAAGTGGATTGAACATGCGGTGAAACTGAACCGCGCGTTTGTGATAAGACGCAACCTGCCCCCGCGGGAATTGATGGTAGCCTCACAAAAAGTTTCACGATTTGTCCGTAAATCGATTACCGAAGATAACCTTTCGGTGTGGATTGCCCAGCGCGAAGGACGTACCAAAGACGGATTCGATAAAACCCAGTTGAGCGTTTTGAAAATGCTGAACATGAGCAATGAGAAAAGTATGACGGAAGGGTTTCGCGAATTGAACATCGTACCGGTTTCCATATCGTATGAAGTGGAGCCCTGCGGTTTGGCCAAACTGAAAGAACTGATAAAAAAAGAACATTACGGCCAAACCAAAACCAACAAAGATGATTTGAAAAGCATGTCGATGGGGATGTTCAATCCCAAAGGGAGGATGCGTTTTTCGTTTGGCACACCAATAGAAATCGACGAAAATTGGGCAGAAGCAAAAACCAAGGAACAACAAAACAAGGTGATCCAGGAAGTGGGGGAGAGAATCGACCGACAAATTTATACCAACTTCAAACTCTGGCCCAACAATTATATTGCTTATGATTTACTGATGCAGGAGCATCGTTTTAAAAACCGTTATACTCACGCCGAAGAAAAAAAATTCGAAATGATGATGGAACATGCGATGGTCCACATCGATTATCCGATTACCGACATCCAGGAACGGTTTCTGAAAATATATGCCAACCCGGTAATCAATAAACTGAACGCAAAGAATAATTCATAGTCATTCTCGAATTCGACGCTGTCAAAGCCTGCCCCAGCTCGTCGGGATCCTGCGGACGTTGACAGGTCTTTAACTGCTCAACGGCTTGTCCCATAGGTCCATCGGACTCTTTTGGAGGATCACTTTGTGGGAGCGGATTGACGGATAATCGTGATGAAAAATCTTATTTCAATTTCCTTAACCCCAGAACTCCTGACCCCATATCTTAAAATCAGGCAGTTACCCCTACTTGTTCGTAA
>CAZNEV010000053.1:0-17931 GCA_964572085.1 uncultured Maribellus sp.
TTGTTTCCCCGAATATACTACTTTTATCGTTATTGGTTAAGTACCTAATTCAATTAAATTAAAATAAATTGTTAACCAATGATTTGCTTATTTCATCATAAATAGAAACATCATGAAGAAAACTCTCGTTTTTATCTGTGCTTTATTTGTTTTTCTAAGTTGTGAAAAAGAAGAAGAAATCCAAAAGTGGATTTCTGATGGAACTTATGTTGGAACTTTTCAACGACAAATCGTTTGGACGGAAACTGACACCGCAAATATAACGTTAACATTTAGTGGAAATCAGTGGAGCGGTTCAAGTAATTTTGAAAAATACCCGGCACTTTGTCATGGTACTTATTCAATTGATGGAGATACCATTATATTTGAAAACGAATGTGGTTGGACTGCAGAATTTGACTGGACTTTAATTCTTGCGGGTAAATATCTTTTAACCAAAACAGGAAAAACAGTGGGGTTTTCAAAAGACTACCGTTCGGCCACAGCGGACACTTACATTGATACATACAAATTGACAAAACAAGAATAAAAACCAAAAATTAAAAAATTATGGAAAATTTAGAAACTCAAATTCACGACGAACAATCCCTGTTTATCAATCCGGAAATCAAGGGTTATTTGCTGGAAACCTCGCGGTGGGGAAAGATTTTGGCCATTGTGGGCTATGTGGGAATCGGGCTGATTGTGCTTCTCGCCCTTGCCATGCTATTGGGCGCATCCTTGTTCAATAAAGTGATACCGGGCTTTCCTATGGGTTTTCCCATGGGTTTCATGGCCGTTCCGTATTTATTGTTTGCGCTGCTGTACTATTTCCCGGTGAATTACCTGCACCGGTATTCCAAAAAAATTAAGCGCGGGCTGCAATCGAAAGAATTGGACACAGTCACTGTCGCCTTCCGCAACCTGAAATCGTTGTTCAAGTTTATGGGAATCTTAATGCTGGTGGTTTTGTCGATTTATGCGGTAGTATTGGTGATTATGGTGCCAATGGCTTTGTTCTTCAAATCAGGGTTGACTGGGTTTTAAACTCTGCCTGCCCGAAACAGCAACAGAATATTGCCGTTCACTTTAGTGAACGGATTTGTGGGTTGAAGGTGTACAAGGGGTTTTAACCCCATTGCAATATGTTTGTCCATAATCTATACGCACCCATTGTGGGAGGTTATTTCGAAGGGTATTTCGATTACAGGGACACCAGTTATTGGTGCCTTGCTCAAATGGCCGATGGCCGATACGAAGAATGGCCTTCGGGCGGCGCCATGTTTCAAAAGTCGATGGGCTACCTAACGCTGGGAAGCTACACGATGCAGAACGATGCAATCACGTTTAAATCCGATAAATTTAAACACCCCGGATTCCCTGAAGCTTGCGTTCCCGCTATGCTGTTGCCCGGCAGCTACGCCCTTGTGTATGCAGGTCAACCCGACTCGCTGGTGTTTAAAAGAGGAATGGGCGACAACGAAATTATCTATCATCTGAAGAAAAAGAAAGTGGGCCAATAGTCGTTTAATTTGGTTCTATAACGGATAAGGTGGGGTAATTTAAGAACGTTTTTTAATGCCGAAGGCATGTAATTATTATAGAAAAAAGAGTATAGAGGCAGGAAAAAATGCCGAAGGCATGACATTATTGTGTCACCGCTTCGCGGTTTAGAACCCCGAGAACTTATCTGCTATAATCATCCCAACCCTTCGCCTTCGGGTTTGAATATCATTAATTCTTTACCTACACCAAACATGATAGAACCCATTTATTTTCTTATTTTCGACCTCACATAACTCTAAAATTTTGTATCATGAAAAAAATATTTATCCTGTTGTTTGTCTTGGGTTTTTCAATGCCTGTTTTTGCTGAAATTACCGTAAGCCAAGTGGTTGGAAAATGGAAATACGAAGTAGTTACCGACCAGGGCAGTATTTCGGGTGTTTTTAAATTCGTCGAAAAAGAAGGTGTCCTCAGTGGCGACGTACTCACCGACGATGGCCACACCTTGCCGCTTTCCAAAATAGAAATGAAGGAAGGTGATGTTCTATCCTTCGAAATAAAAACCGATTCGGATGTCATTAAAGTTTCCATGAAAATCGATGGCAAAACCTACAAAGGAACAGCATCTTCCTACAGGGGCGAAGCATCGGTTACGGGTAAGAAAATGGAATAGTGGCCGGGTGTGTCTGAAAAAAATAATTGAATTAGGTGCTTTATCGATATTTCCAAAACTTATCCTCTTTTTTGTCAATTGTTTTTACTTTTGACACCCTGCTTTAGCTGGGTGTTAAGAATTGTTAATCGAGCATCGGCTTTAGCCTTTAATAGTTGTTTAATTCGCTAAAAATTAAAGGCTGAAGCCTGTTTTTGCATTGAATTAAAGA
Organism: uncultured Maribellus sp.; assembly: GCA_964572085.1. GTDB lineage: Bacteria > Bacteroidota > Bacteroidia > Bacteroidales > Prolixibacteraceae > Draconibacterium. The sequence continues at coordinate 2,370 of CAZNEV010000053.1, forward strand.
TCACCGCTCTAAAGAACGGTGCAAAAACTTTCCCGTTCCTAAATCCCCTCGAAAATGCCACCGATTCATTAATGTTAACTTTAACTTCGTAAGTAAAATCGGTTTTTGTGCTTCATCTTTCAATAAAATGCCAATATTTGCCATTAAACAGATTTTCATACTTCATCCTTTATAATAAAATGTCTCATGTTTAAAATTCAGACTTTAAATTCAATCGATCCCGAAGGGCTTAATTTGTTTCCTTTGAGCGAATATGAAATCGCAAGCAATTTGCCCAATCCCGATGCTATCGTGCTGCGCAGCCACAAAATGCACGACATGGAACTTCCTGAATCGTTGAAAGCTGTGGCACGTGCCGGAGCAGGGGTGAACAACATCCCTATCGAGAAATGCACCGAAAAAGGGATCGTGGTTTTCAACACACCGGGTGCCAATGCAAACGGAGTAAAAGAACTGGTGATTGCCGGATTGATCTTCTCCTCCCGCGACATCATAGAATCGGTGGTTTGGGCAAAATCCCTGATAGGACAAGGCGACCAAGTGCCGGCGTTGATCGAAAAGGGAAAAAATAGTTTCGTCGGACAAGAAATAAAAGGAAAAACTTTGGCGGTTATCGGCCTGGGAGCAGTTGGTGTTTTAGTGGCCAATGCAGCAAAGGGTTTGCGCATGAACGTGGTGGGTTACGATCCCTACATTTCGGTGCCACATGCGCTGAAGCTCAGCCACGAAGTTACCTGGATACAAGGGATGGAACCGTTGTTGGCACAGGCGGATTATGTCACTATTAACGTGCCGCTCACACCGGAAACAAAAGGATACATCAACAAAGAGAAATTCGCCATGATGAAAGACGGTGTGCGCATTCTGAATTTTGCCCGTGGCGGTCTGGTTGACACAGCCGATTTAAAAGATGCCATTGCTTCGGGGAAAGTTGCAAAATTTGTAACCGATTTTCCCGATGAGGAATTACTGAACATGGATAACGTAATCTCAATTCCGCACTTGGGTGCGTCCACTATGGAGTCGGAAACCAACTGTGCCATCATGGCTGTGAATCAGGTGAGAGATTTTCTGGAAAACGGAAACATAGTGAATTCCGTGAATTTCCCCGATACCAGCATGGAACTTCATGAGGGTTGCCGGCTTCTTATCATCAATAAAAACGTACCGAACATGGTGAGCCAGATTTCGAGCGTATTGGCCTCGGGCGGTATAAACATCGACAGCATGCTGAACCGCAAACAAAACGGTTTTGCATACAACATTATTGACGTTACCCGGACGCACATCGACGATTCGATCATACAAAAGCTTAAAGCTATCGACGGCGTCAATATGGTAAGGGTAATCAATCCTCGTTAGTTAAATGATTCATTTTTATTAACTTTAGGGTTTTGGGTATCCCAATATAAATAATTCAAAACAGATATAAATAATGAGCAAAAGTATTGAAGTAAAAGCAGCCGATAACATTCGCGTCCTGTCGGTAGCAATGGTTGAAAAAGCAAAGTCGGGTCATCCGGGCGGAGCAATGGGTGGCGCTGATTTTATCCATATTCTTTATTCCGAATTCCTGAACTACGATCCTTCGGACATGGCATGGAACAACCGCGATCGGTTTTTCTTAGATCCCGGGCACATGTCGCCCATGTTGTATTCGGTCCTTGCTTTGAACGGATTTTACAGCATGGACGATCTGGCGAATTTCCGTCAATGGGGCAGTGTTACGCCGGGTCATCCCGAAGTGGATGTGTTGCGCGGTGTGGAAAATACTTCCGGTCCGTTAGGGCAGGGGCACACTATGGCAGTGGGCGCGGCAATTACGGAGCGTTTTCTTTCGCAGCGTTTTGGCGATTGGATGAACCATAAGATATACACCTTTATTTCCGACGGTGGGGTACAGGAAGAAGTCTCTCAGGGGGCAGGCCGCATTGCCGGCTTCCTGGGCTTGCATAACCTGATTATGTTCTATGATTCGAACGACGTTCAGCTTTCCACCACAACGGACGCCGTAACTAAGGAAGACACCGCAAAAAAATACGAAGCCTGGGGCTGGAAGGTGGTTACTATCGATGGAAACGATGCTGCACAAATTAGAAAAGCCCTCAAAACGGCACAAAATGAAAATGAAAAACCCACGCTGATCATCGGCAAAACAATAATGGGCAAAGGCGCTCTTACCAAATCGGGTGAAAGCTTTGAAGGTCAGGTCTCAACACACGGTATGCCGTTGAGCGATGCCGGAGCAAGTTTCAAAACTACCATTGAGAGTTTGGGCGCGGATGCTGATAACCCTTTGGTGATATTTGATGACGTGAAAGCCCTTTACGAAAAAAGGAAGGCAGAATTGATTGCTATGGCCGCCGCCAAAAAAGCCGAGCAAAAGGCCTGGGAAGCTAAAAATCCGGAATTGGCTGCAAAATGGAATACATTCTTCTCAAAGGAAAGGACTGAATTTGATTTCGCATCGGTTCAGCAAAAAGATAATTCGGCCACCCGTGGCGCATCAAGCACTGTACTGGCAGACTTTGCCGGAAAAGTGGAAAACATGATTGTTGCCTCTGCCGACCTGTCCAATTCCGACAAAACCGACGGCTTTCTGAAAAAAACCACAGCATTTAAAAAAGGTGATTTCTCCGGCTCGTTTTTGCAAGTGGGTGTGAGCGAACTCACCATGGCGTGCATGGCTAACGGAATGGCGTTGCATGGCGGCGTGATCCCGGTTTGCGGAACCTTCTTTGTTTTTTCGGATTACATGAAACCGGCAGTTCGTTTGGCCGCGTTAATGGAGCTTCCGGTAAAATACGTATGGACCCATGATGCGTTCAGGGTGGGAGAGGATGGCCCGACCCATCAACCGGTAGAACAGGAAGCACAGATTCGCTTGTTGGAAAAACTCAAAAACCATAACGGTCAAAATAGCATGTTGGTTATTCGCCCTGCCGATGCAAACGAAGCTACAGTAGCCTGGAAAATGGCCTTGGAAAACACATCAACTCCTACTGCGCTTATTCTTTCGCGCCAAAACATTGCAAACCTTCCCGTGAAAGGAAACCGCTACGAGGCGGCACTTCAAGCCGAAAAAGGCGCGTATGTGGTTCAAAGTGTTGAAGGTACGCCAGATGTGGTATTGGTGGCAAGCGGTTCAGAGGTTTCTACTTTAGTTGAAGGAGCAAAATTACTGTCGGAAAAAGACAATCTGAAGGTACAAATTGTTTCTGTTCCTTCCGAAGGATTGTTCCGGAGTCAAACAAAAGAATACCAGGATAGCGTATTGCCCGTTGGAATCCCTCGTTTTGGGATGACAGCAGGTTTGCCTGTAACCTTAGAGGGTTTGGTTGGCGAAAACGGAAAAGTTTGGGGACTGGAATCATTTGGGTTTTCAGCGCCATACACTGTTCTGGACAATAAACTCGGTTTCAACGGCGAAAACGTATATGTTCAGGTAAAAGAGATGTTGGCATAAGCGGCAACAATTCTCTTAAAAAAACAAGGCGGCTCAATGATTTGGGCCGCCTTGTTTACTTTATTATTGTACTGCTTTCAACCAGGCTTTCGCCATTAATTGTGCACCGGGCATTCCGGGATGTACGCCGTCGCCTGTCCAATAGGTTGCCGGGGCATGTTTCACCGCTTCGTCGAAAACCTCCTGGAAGGGTACCCAAATGGCGTCAAATTCATTGGTCAGTTTTTTTGCAGCAACCTGGAATGTTCTAACCGGCGGCATCCAGCTTTCGTCAACTGCACTGGTGTTGGTTACCGCAAAGGGCTGACAAATCACCAATTTTACCTTAGGTAGTTTTACCTTTGTTTCTTTCAATAATTTTCGGAGATCATTTTCGTAAGTTTCCACTGTTCCCTCGTATTTCCCGTTTCTGAAATGCCAATAATCGTTTATTCCGATCAGAATACTTAATACGTCGGGTTTCAAATCGAAGCAATCTTTCTGCCAGCGTTCGGCCAATTGATACACTTTGTTTCCGCTAATTCCACGGTTGTATATCGTCAGGTTTTTTTCGGGAAGCGCGCATAACAGTTCCGAAGCTGCCAAAAATGCGTAGCCCCGGCCAAACGATGCCGGACTGTTCGCCAATTCCTTTTCTTTTTCACGGCCTGCATCGGTAATCGAATCGCCCTGAAACAAAACGATGTTGCCTTTCTCAAAAATGGAGTATTTAGATTTCGACTTACGGTTTGCCGGAATTGTGGCAGAAACAATCGCAGGAATGCTTGCTAATGCAGCAGCCCCTGTTGCCGATTTCAGCAAAAAATTACGACGTGATAAATTCATTTAATTCTAAGTTTTAAATTGAAGGCTAAAAATAAGAAGAATAAGTTTTTAAAGGAAGCATTGAACGTACTAATTCGTTAGGATAGAAAAAAATAATGGAACTTGCTTATTGCTTTATCACTTAACTGTAAAATTATTTGGAAATTAATCAATTCAAACTGATTCTTAGGGATTTGCAAGCCTCGATTCATCCCGATTTTACGAACAAATGAGCAGTTTATTTGTCGCCGCGCTCGAAAAAATTGATACTTTTGTGTGCATTGATAATGAATTTAAGAAAAAACGAATAATGTTCGAACAGACTTTTAAGAATATAGACGACATACTGCACAAAGATGCAGGTTGTGGAAGCGAATTAGATTATGTAGAGCAAACCTCGTGGGTGTTGTTTCTGAAATATCTGGAGGATTTGGAGCGCGACCGTGCCACAGCTGCTGAACTCACAGGAAAAACATACACTTCCATTATCGACAAAGAGTACCAATGGAACGTTTGGGCTGCACCTAAGATTACAAATGGGAATGGTGCATTAAAAATTGACCATAACGCAATGACAGGCGACGACTTGACCGACTTTGTAAACAACAAGCTGTTTCCTTACCTCAAAACGTTTAAACTCTCTGCCGAGAGAGCCGATACCATTGAATACAAGATAGGCGAGATATTTAGCGAGTTAAAAAATCGCATACAGAGCGGTTACAATTTGCGTGAAGTGATTAACCGCATCGACGAGTTGCGTTTCCGTACCCATGCAGAGAAGGATGAGATGAGCCATCTCTATGAAGACAAAATTAAAAACATGGGCAATGCAGGGCGAAACGGTGGTGAGTATTACACCCCGCGTCCGTTGATTAAAACCATAGTGAAAGTGGTTGACCCAAGCATTGGCGATAAAATTTACGATGGTGCGGTGGGCAGTGCAGGTTTTTTGTGCGAAGCGTTTAATTACCTAAAAAGCAGCAAATCACTTTCAACCAAAGAGACCGAGATACTGCAAAAGAGAACCTTTTACGGTAAGGAGAAAAAATCATTGGCGTACATTATTGGCATTATGAATATGATTTTGCACGGTGTAGAAGCCCCCAATATTATACATACCAACACGCTTGCCGAAAACCTTGCCGATATACAGGAAAAAGACCGCTACAATGTGGTGCTTGCCAATCCGCCCTTTGGCGGAAAGGAACGTGCCGAGGTACAGCAAAATTTCCCCATTAAAACGGGCGAAACCGCATCGCTTTTTTTGCAGCATTTTATTAAAATGCTTAAAGCGGGGGGCAAAGCGGGTGTGGTTATAAAAAACACCTTTTTGAGCAATACCGACAATGCCACCACGGCCATTCGTAAAACCTTGCTCGAAAGCTGCAACCTGCATACGGTATTGGATTTGCCAGGCGGCACATTTACAGGAGCAGGAGTAAAAACCGTGGTGCTATTTTTCGAAAAAGGGAAACCCACCCAAAAAACTTGGTTTTACCAGCTTAACCTCGACCGCAATTTGGGCAAAACCAACCCGCTTAACGAAAATGACTTGGCTGAATTTGTGGAGTTGCAGAAAACCTTTGCCGATAGCGAAAACTCGTGGACACTGAATATAAAAGATATTGACCAAAACACTTTTGACCTGAGCGTAAAAAATCCCAACAAAAAGGAAGAAGCCGCTTTACGTACACCGCAAGAGATTTTAAAAGAAATAAAAGCATTGGATGAGGAAAGTGCTGGCATTTTGAATAAAATAAACGAGCTGATATGAGTATAGAATTATCCATATCACAAAAACGGATTGAAAATCGAATTTTCACTATTCGTAATGTTCAGGTTATGGTAGATTTTCATCTTGCTGAACTTTATAATGTTGAAACAAAAAGAATAAATGAGCAGGTAAAAAGGAACATAAAACGGTTTCCTGAAAATTTTATGTTCCAACTTTCGCAGGCCGAATGGAAAAACTTGCAGTCGCAAATTGCGACCGCTGAAAGTTTAACTGGTTTGCAGTCGCAAATTGCGACCGCAAAGCGAAGAACAATTCCGTATGTGTTCTCAGAGCAGGGCGTTGCAATGTTATCGGCTGTGCTTAATAGCGAAACAGCTATCAATGTAAGTATTCAGATAATGGACGCTTTTGTAAAAATGCGACAGATAATATTAGAAAACTCACTAATTAGCCAACGTTTAGATAAAATTGAACTCAAGCAAATACAAGCTGACCAGAAATTTGAACAGGTTTTTAACGCCCTCGCAAGAAAGGATAAAATACCAAATCAGGGTGTTTTTTTCGATGGACAGATTTTCGATGCGTACGAGCTGGTTTCCAAAATTATTCGCTCAGCCAAGAAAAACATTGTGCTAATTGACAATTATATAGATGAAAGAACGCTTACCCAGCTATCAAAAAAAGATAAAAATGTAAACGTATTGTTGCTAACTAAAAACATTGGTAAGCAACAGCGTTTAGATGTTCAAAAAGCGAATGAGCAGTATGGCAATTTTAGAATAATGGAGTTCAGTAAAAGTCTCGACCGCTTTCTAGTTATCGACAGCAGCGAGACATACCATTTGGGTGCCACGCTCAAAGACTTGGGTAAAAAGTGGTTCGCCTTCTCGAAAATGGATAAGAGTTCTTTAGAAAATATTTTAAACTCAATTACGGAATTGATATGAAGCAGGGTTGGGAAATAGCGGAATTTGAAAATTGCCTTGAAAAGGTAACTTACACGAATAAAATCCAAAGAAAGAATTTTAAAGAAGAAGGCATTTGCCCAATCATTTCGCAGGAAAAAGATTTTATAAATGGCTATTGGGATAATGAAGATGATTTATTTAGAGTAGATAAACCAGTAGTAATATTTGGAGACCATACACAAGTTATAAAATTTATAGATTTTGATTTCGTTTTAGGTGCTGATGGTGTAAAAATTCTAAAACCAAAAGACAAGATTGACCCGAAGTATTTTTATTATTTCCTACAAAATATTGATTTAGGAAGTTTGGGTTATGCACGACATTACAGACTTTTGAAAGAAATAAATGTTGCCTATCCAAAATCCCTCCCCGAACAACACCACATCGTTGCCATTTTAGATAAGTGCTTTGCTGCCATAGACAAGGCAAAGGCCAATGCCGAACAAAACCTCAAAAACGCAAAGGAACTTTTTGAAAGCTATTTGCAGGGGGTGTTTGAGAATGTATGTGGTTGGGAAGAGAAAAAGTTGGGAGAAATAGTAGAATACGATAAAAAACAAAGTGTCCACAAAGGACTGCCTTATGTTGGGTTAGAGAATATAGAATCCAATTCGGGCAGATTTATTGGCAGTTTAAAACCTCTAGAAGTGAAAAGTTCAACTTTCTACTTCAACAAAGAACACGTACTTTATGGAAGATTACGACCTTATTTAAACAAGGTGTTATTGCCTGACTTTGAAGGACATTGTTCTACTGAAATTTTCCCAATCAAAATCAAAAAAGAAATTTCAAGAGAGTTTTTATTTTATTGGCTTATCGCAAGTGCAACAGTTAAGAAAATAAATGCAACTTGGACGGGAGCAAGAATGCCAAGAGCAAATATGAATCAGGTTTTAGATTTTGTTTTTTCATTTCCAAAATCAAAAGCAGACCAACAATCCATCGTCCGCCAATTAGATACCCTGCGAGCCGAAACAAAAAAGCTGAAATCCATCTACCAAAATAAACTTGATTATTTGGAAGAGCTAAAAAAGAGTATATTGCAAAAGGCGTTTGCGGGGGAACTCTCGAATGCAACAATAAAAGATATTGAAATTTAAAAATTAATGGGTATTTTAGAAGAATACAAATATCTAAAAACACTATCAATGCCAACATTGCGCACAATTGTGTTAAATAGTTGTTGTAAAATTTGCAATAGTTACAAATATGATACTATATTTGTAACTAATAGAACTCGCCACGCTTCCCATTTGAACAGCGCACCCAGGCGAGTCTTCGATTTTTATGGAGGGTTAGTTTTATGAAGTACTCCAAACCCCCACTTTCTATAGAGAACCAAATAGCAAACCTTAAACAGCGAGGTTTACAATTTAACAATGAGCATAAGGCGGCTCATTATCTATCCAATATCAGCTATTACAGGTTAAGGGCTTATACCTATCCATTTCAAGATAATTCAAATTCGTCGCATTTATTCGTTAAAAAAGTTAGCTTCGAGGATATTATTGGGCTATACGTATTTGACCGCCGCTTGCGTTTGCTGGTTTTTAATGCCATCGAGAAAATTGAAATTGCCCTGCGTACCAAAATTATTTACGAGTACGCTTTAGCCCACGGCAGCCATTGGTTTACGGATTCTTCACTATTTTACAATGAGTATTTTTTTCAGGTAAATAATAAAGCCCTACAAAAAGAGGTAAGTCGGTCCACCGAAACTTTTATAAAACACTACAATCAAACTTACACTTCGCCTACCCAGCCTCCCTCGTGGATGAGTCTTGAGGTTGTTTCAATGGGCTTATTAGGAAAACTGTTTTCTAATCTAAAGCAGGGGACGGTAAAAACGAAGGTTGCTAAAGAGTTTGGGTTGAGAAAAGCAGAGCACCTAACCAGCTGGATTCATGCTTTTGTTAACCTTCGCAATATTTGCGCTCACCACGGTCGCCTGTGGAATAGGAGGTTAACCATAACTCCAATAGTACCACGTAATCCTGATAACCTGTTTATTCAAAATAAAAATATTTTCGATAATAAGCTTTACGTCCAACTTTGTTGCATAAATTATATCACCCGCATTATCAGTCCCAACAGTAGTTTTGTTCCTAATTTAAGGAGTTTGATGAACACATGCCCGCTAGTTGATAGTAAAGAAATGGGCTTTCCTGATAGTTGGAAAGAAGAATCTATTTGGCAATAATTTATTTTAAAAATAAATGGAAAATGATTTTATTGAATGCAACTTGCAAGAAGTTCAATAACTAATTAGAAAAATACGCCAGCTATATCCCAATTTGGGCTTAAGAACAGATGTAGTGGTTATAAAACAGAGCGCAGCTTCTTATTTGATGGTTATGTGATATGTTTAAGCAGTTGGCTTTATAAGTGATTGAATAACAGACGTTTTTTATGTGATGGTTATGTGATTAATAAGCCAATTTTACTTGATAAATAGAATGATATGAATGAAGCCGAAACACGAGCAGAACTTATTGACCCCAAGCTACGGGCTTGCGGTTGGGGCGTTGTAGAAGGCTCTAAAGTTCTTCGTGAGTACAGTATTACTGCGGGTCGAATACAAACAGGCGGTGGCAGAGGCAGGCGCGAAATTGCCGATTATGTATTGGTGTATAAGGGCTTTAAACTAGCCGTTATTGAGGCTAAAAGTGCCCAGCTGCCTGTTGGCGAGGGCGTAATGCAGGCCAAAAAGTACGCCCATAAACTTCAGCTAGATATCACATACAGCACCAACGGTAAAGAGATTTACCAAATCTGCATGAAAACGGGCGAAGAGAGCTTGGTAACTGATTTTTTTAGCCCCGAACAGCTGTGGAATAGAATTTTTACCGAGCAAAATGAGTGGAGAGAGAAATTTGCCCATATTCCGTTTGAAGATAAAAGCGGTAGCTGGCAGCTTCGCTACTATCAGGAGATAGCCGTTAAAAATGCCCTAGAAGCCCTGGCAAACGGCAAAGAGCGTATTTTGCTTACCCTTGCCACGGGTACAGGAAAAACAGCCATTGCTTTTCAGGTGGCATGGAAACTATTTCAAACCCGTTGGACGCTACAACGTGACGGTAGCCGCCGACCACGTATTCTGTTTTTAGCCGACCGTAATATCTTGGCCGACCAAGCCTTTAATTCATTCTCCTCTTTTCCTGAGGATGCTTTGGTGAGGATTAGACCACAAGAAGTGAATAAAAGGGGACGGGTTCCTACAAACGGAAGCATCTTTTTTACCATTTTTCAGTCGTTTATGTCGGGAAGAGATGAGGAGGGAAATCCCCTTCCCAACTACGGTCAGTATCCACCTGACTATTTTGATTTCATTGTAATTGACGAGTGCCACCGTGGTGGAGCCAACGACGAAAGCAACTGGCGGGATATTATGGAATATTTCAGTCCTGCCGTGCAATTGGGTTTAACCGCTACGCCAAAACGAGATGTCAATGTGGACACCTACCGTTACTTTGGCGAGCCTGTTTACATCTATTCGCTCAAAGAGGGCATCAATGATGGTTTCCTTACGCCTTTCAAGGTAAAGCGCATTAAAACCACTTTAGACGATTACAGATATACTTCGGACGATACCATTGTAGAGGGCGAAATTGAAGAGGGGAAACTGTATGAAGAGAAAGACTTTAATCGTACCATTGAAATTGTTGAGCGGGAAGCCAAACGTGTAAACATCTATTTAGACGAATGCAACCAAAAAGAAAAGGCAATTGTTTTCTGTGCCAATCAGGCGCATGCTGCATTGATAAGGGATTTAATTAATCAGTACGCAAAAAATAAAGACCCATTTTATTGTGTTCGGGTAACAGCCAATGATGGAGAAGAAGGCGAAAGATTGTTGCGTGAGTTTCAGGACAACGAAAAAACGATTCCAACCATCTTAACCACCTCGCAAAAACTTTCCACGGGCGTTGATGCTCGAAATATACGCAGTATCGTTTTGCTTCGTCCAATTAATTCAATGATTGAGTTTAAACAAATCGTTGGGCGTGGCACTCGCTTGTTTGACGACAAGGAGTTCTTTACTATTTACGACTTTGTAGATGCTTATAAGCATTTCTCTGACCCCGAATGGGATGGTGAGCCTATAGAAGAAGAACCTTGCACGAAATGCGGTAAAAGTCCTTGTGAGTGTGAATATGTGCTACCGAAGCCTTGTCCGGTTTGCGGAGAAAGACCTTGCATTTGCGTTCAAGAACCGCCTCCACCGTGCTATAAATGCCGTCAGCAACCTTGCGTGTGCAAAAAGAAAGTAAAAATCAAACTAAAAAACGGTAAGGAAAGAGAAATACAACATATGATTTCCACTTCGTTTTGGAGTGCAGACGGAAGACCCATTTCTTCAGAAGAATTTTTAAATAATCTTTTTGGTGAACTTCCAAAGTTGTTCAAAGACGAGGAAGAATTACGGAAACTTTGGGGTAATCCGCTCACGCGAAGAACGTTGTTGGAGAATTTAGATACTGCGGGATTCCCAAAGGCGGACTTGCTGACTTTGCAGAAGTTGGTAGATATGGAAAAAAGCGATCTGTACGATGTGTTGGAATATGTTTTTGATGGCGACTACATTGCAATGACGAGGGAAGCCAGAGCCAAAGCTGCCGAAGCAACTATTTACGCTTTGCTTAACGACAGGCAGAAAGAATTTGTCTCATTTGTATTGAGTAAATACGTTGAAACCGGAGTTGGTGAATTAGATCAGGATAAACTACCCATCTTGTTGACAAATAAATACCAATCATTGGAAGATGCCAAAGAGATTTTAGGCGATGTGGCTAACATCAGCAGACTTTTTATAGAATTTCAGGAACATCTTTACCAACAGCGCGTCGCATAATAACACCGAGTATCACCTGTTTATTATAGTAGCTCAATCCAAATACCATAATTCACACCTTCTGAATTCGGTGGAACGGGATGTTCAATACGGTATGACTTAATCTGTAATGTGTTGAAAATTTCTTTTAGCTGCATAACTCAAATATAAGTTGACCGGGGCCACTTCCCAGGTCGATGCCTATTCCTGAAGATTGACCCACCAGGTTATAATCAGCAACAATCTGTTTTGCCAGCGGTGCATAAACCGGTTTAAGTGCTCCTTCACCGGCAGCAATCATCCTTTGGGCAGCAGCCTCTGTGCACTTTTCGTTTGAGGGAGCGTTTAATTGTGCCAAGAGTGTTGATGGAGAGAGTAAAACTATAATCATTCCACCGCCTATATCCATACTTTACCTTTAGTCGCGTCATCAAGTCCCAATTTAACCCCTATCTTTGCTGCAGTTGGTTGCGATTTGTTTCGCTTTAAGGGAATCCGGTGCGAAACCGGGACTGTGCCCGCAGCTGTAAGTCTGTAAAATGTTTGTTACTAACGCCACTTGTCGCGAGCTCTCGGGATGGGGAAGGCAACAAATGAAAGACGAGTCAGAAAACCTGCCAGCAAAAATTTTAAATGAACGGACTTCGGGAACAAAGTTTCGGGAATCAACAAAATGATTTCTACATTTTTCCCGGTTAAAGCTTTTTATAAATGAGTTTTTTGCAAACTAAAAAGGGAAGGGCTGATTTCTGCTCTGTTATTTCGGCGAAGAGGGAATCGCTTACTCTAAATCAAGGAGTTTTTCAATTTCCGGCAAATCGGAACGACTTGTTCCGAAATAGATTCGGAAGACTGTGCCCCTTACCAATGACAGTTTTTAAATGCTCTTTATTCCCCCGTAGGTGGGAATCTCAGCATGAGAGGCAGGGATTCTCACTTTCGTGGGAATGGTGGCATGGAGCAGTCTGTCTTTTCCTTATTATGGCCAATCCTAAAAAAAGGGTTGCGGCTCGAAATGACAATAAAAAACGATTAATTTTCACTTCTCTGCTAATTGCTTTATTTTTACTTTTCACTTTTTCCTCTTTCGCGCAAGTCGTAAAACGCGTGGTTTCTCTTGCCCCATCCATTACTGAAAACATCTACCTGATTGGGGCGGAGGATAGGTTGGTGGGTTGCACAAGCTTTTGCACACAGGCCGTTGCCGATGGGGTGCAACAGGTGGGCTCCACCGTGGAAGTTAATATCGAAAAGATTTTAACCTTGCGCCCCGAACTGGTGATTACCATGTTGATGACCAAACCACAGGATGTTGAAACCCTTCGCAAATTAGGAATTCGGGTGGAAGTGATGCCTTCGCCAAAAAACTTTGATGAAATTTGTGAACAGACTTTGCTGATTGCAAAATGGCTGGGACATGAAAATGCAGCTCAGCAAGTAGTAAATAAAGCAAAACATACCGTTGACAGTTTAAAGCAACTCAGTTTTCAAAAACCGGAAAAACCGGCTGTTTTCTTTCAATTGGGTGCAAGCCCGGTATTTACGGTTTTGGACAATACGTTTATGAACGATTTTATTTTGATGTGCCACGGCGATAATATTTTCAACGGCCTCAACAAAGGGATTGTTACCCGCGAAAGTGTTTTGCTGAAAAATCCTGATGTAATCATAATTGCTACTATGGGCGGTTATGGCGAAAACGAACAAAAGGTGTGGCAAAGCTACAAGGGATTAAAAGCCGCCGAAAATAAGCGTATTTTCCTTGTTGATTCGGAAACAGCATGTAGCCCAACTCCTGCCAACTTTGTGAGTGCGCTCACCGATGTTCATAAGTTTGTAAATCAATAATTACAGTTTCCGGAGACTATGCAAAAAAAGTATTTCCATTGGATTTTGTTTTTGTCTGCTTTATTGCTGCTATTGCTTATTTCTGTGGTTATTTCCCTCAGTTCGGGCGAGGTGAAAATAGCCTGGACGCAACTCCACGAAATACTGAGCAATAAAGATAGCCTGGAATACACGGTTTTGTCAAAAATTCGCATTCCACGGCTGATTCTCGCGGTTTCGGTGGGTGGAGGATTGAGCTTGTCGGGTGCTATTCTGCAGGGGATTTACCGCAATCCGTTAGTTGAACCCTATACGCTGGGGATTTCCGGCGGAGCCGCTCTGGGAATTGCCATTGCCATTGTTTTTGGCATCCATGCGGCAGGTTTCCTTGTGCTGCCACTTTTTGGTTTTTCGGGAGCCATAATTACCTTGTTTTTGGTTTATATGTTAAGTGTAAGAAAGGGCGGTTTAAGCATCAACAGCATGTTGTTGATTGGCGTTATGGTGAGCTTTATAGCTTCGTCAGGTATGATGTTTTTAATGTCGGTAACCACAACCGATAATCTTCAAAGTATTGTTTTCTGGATAATGGGTTCATTGGACGAATCGAACGTTTTGCTCGTTAAAGTTGCGTTCTATTCCTCCATTTCAGGATTGGTTTTAACCTATTTTTTCGCCCAGCCGCTAAATGCACTGCGTTTGGGTGAAGTAAAAGCCAAGCACCTTGGCATCAATACCAACATCACCGTTAAGCTGTTATTTGTAGTTGCTTCGCTGCTCACCGGAGTTGCGGTTTCGGTGGCAGGAGTGATCGGTTTCGTCGGATTGGTAATTCCACATTTAGTGCGCTTGATTATTGGAAACGATTACCGTATCATTATCGGCAGTTCGTTTTTGGGCGGTGCTATTTTTCTTATTCTATGCGATACATTGGCACGTACTATTATTTCGCCTAATGAATTGCCCATTGGTGTAATCACAGGCTTTGCTGGCGGTTTGGTGTTTATTGTGGTTTTAAGCCGATCAAAATCGAATTTCAAATTGAACTAGATGAACCATTTTTTCAAAATAGAAAATTTCTCTTGCGGCTACCCGAACAGGTTTGTGTTGGACGATATCAGTTTTGAAATTGCGAAAGGTGATTTTGTGGGAATTATCGGCCCGAATGGTTCCGGTAAAACAACCTTGTTCAAAGGCATTTCTGGTGAGCTGCCAGCTTTGAAAGGAACTTCAACATTGAACGGGGAACTCACGCAAACGATGAGTTTAAAGGAACGTGCGCAAAATTTGGCAGTGGTTACCCAAAACATTGAAGTGGGCAATATGTCGGTTGAAGAGTATGTTTTAATGGGCCGGATGCCTTACCGCAGGCAGTTTCAGTTTTTTGAAACTGCAGAGGATGTTGCAATTGCTAAGAAATACATGGATTTGACAGGAGTTACCCGTTTACAAGATAAAAACATGAACGCACTGAGTGGGGGAGAGCAACAACTCGCGGGCATTGCCCGGGCATTGGCGCAGGAGCCACAATTGTTGCTGTTGGATGAACCCACTTCACATTTAGACATTACGCACCAGGTTCAGATTCTGAATTTAATCCGGCGCTTGAGTGAAGAGTTGAAACTGACTGTTCTGATGATTATCCACGATTTAAACCTAGCAGGTGAATATTGCGACTCGTTGATTATGATGCAAAAAGGTGCTGTGAGAAAAAAGGGAGCACCGCATGA
This sequence comes from uncultured Maribellus sp., assembly GCA_964572085.1. GTDB lineage: Bacteria > Bacteroidota > Bacteroidia > Bacteroidales > Prolixibacteraceae > Draconibacterium. Next base: position 17,731 of record CAZNEV010000053.1, read on the forward strand.
AGTATTGAATTACCAGGATATTGAAGCGGTTTACGATACGGTTGTAATTACACGTACAAATCCCGTTTCGGGCAAACCTGTGGTGTTTCTGGTTTCGGAAAAAACGATGAAGAAGGTATAAAAACTGATTGTTGAAGTTTGTCAAATAAAAAAGGATAGGTCAACACCTATCCTTTTCACTAACTAAACCAATAAAACTAA
>CAZNEV010000053.1:18031-33444 GCA_964572085.1 uncultured Maribellus sp.
ATAGGTCAACACCTATCCTTTTCACTAACTAAACCAATAAAACTAATCAAACCTTCCGAAGAAGTGCCTTCGGATTAAACTAAAACTTGTCAGCAAAAGTAAGGGATTTATTGGAATTCGGGCAATGTTTTTAGCAGGGAAATATGATTTATAACATATTTTAACTCATGCTTAACATCGTTGACATTTGAAGGTATTTATAACAGAAAAGGTGTAAAGTAAAAAAGGATAGGTCAACACCTATCCTTTTCACTAACTAAACCAATAAAACTAATCAAACCTTACCGAAGAAGTGCCTTCGGCTATAAAACTAAAACTTTGAGTCAAAGATAGGTCTTTTCTCCCGAATGGAGGTTAAGCCAACGTTAAGACTCGTGTTTTAAATCGTATCTGAATTTAATGTTAACTTCGCAACTAATTTCTTTCTATTCGATGGTTTTATTCGGGCTTTCGTCGCCGGCAATTGAATCGCGCATGGCGGTGTCGGCCATAATGTTTTTGTATTTCATATAATCCATTATTCCAAGGTTTCCGCTGCGGAACGCCTCCGCAATGGCTTCTGGAATTTTAGCTTCGGCTTCAATAACCTTTGCTCTCATTTCCTCTGCTCTCGCTGACATTTCCTGTTCCAGCGCAATGGCCATGGAACGTCGTTCTTCCGCTTTGGCCTGAGCAATGTTTTTATCGGCGCTTGCCTGATCCATTTGTAGCACCGCACCAATGTTTTTGCCTATGTCGATGTCAGCAATATCAATGGAAAGAATTTCGAAGGCGGTTCCTGCATCCAATCCTTTTTCCAATACTACACGCGAAATGAAATCTGGGTTTTCCAACACCGTTTTATGCGAGTGCGACGATCCGATGCTGGATACGATTCCTTCACCAACGCGCGCTAAAACTGTTTCTTCGCCGGCACCACCCACCAATTGCTTGATGTTGGCACGTACGGTAACCCGGGCTTTGGCAATCAACTGTATTCCATCTTTGGAAACGGCTGTAACCGGTGGGGTGTTGATCACTTTCGGGTTCACCGACATTTGCACTGCTTCAAATACATCGCGGCCCGCAAGATCGATAGCTGTAGCCATTTTAAACGTCAATTCGATGTTTGCTTTCGAGGCCGAAACCAAGGCATGTACTACGTTGGCCACGTGCCCGCCCGCAAGATGATGAGCTTCCAGGTCGTCGCGATGCAATGCGACACCTGCTTTTTCGCCTTCAATCAATGCGCGCACAATAACTCCTGGTGGCACCTTCCTGAAACGCATCAGAAAAAGTTGCAACAACGAGATGCGAACGCCCGAAACAAGAGCCGAAAACCAAAGTCCGATCGGGACAAAATAGAGCATAATTATCAACAGGACAATTACTCCGATTACCATTCCCATGGCACCAATAGATTCAATCATGATATTCATTATTTATAGGTTCAACAATAATTTTATTACTTAAAACTTTAACTACACGCACATCTGTACGGTGGTCGATGAACACACCCGTTGATTGGGCTTCCACCGTTTCATCGTTTATCCTTACTTTGCCTGTTGGTGCTAATCTGCCGATAGACTGTCCAACGTCTCCCACTTTTACATTTTCGCGATTGAAACTGTCCACTGTACCATCGATTTTCGATTCAAGTATCATTTTTTTGCCAGTTCGCGATTTAAACAAGTAGTAAATCATCATTGGCGCAAAAATTAATACAATGGTTAGTGTTAGGAAACCGGCAGCTGTTCCGTATTGTGTAAATGCGATGTAAACACTGACGGCAAGTAAAGAAAAACCTCCAATTCCGGCAATCGTAACCCCTGGTATCACCGCAAACTCAATGAGCAGTAGGACCATCCCGAGGAAGATAAGCAAAATAATAGTGATTATATTCATTTTAGTCGATTGTAGCGTTTAATTTTCGTTCAATCAAGGCTTCCTTCAAAGGTCGCAATGCTTTGAAAGCTCCCCTTTTAACGTCGCACTTTCCTTTGTAATGCGTTATTAAAGTGCACTGAGAAGCTTGTTCGTAACTGTGCCCGCAAATTTCGATGAGCGCAAGTGTTACATAATCAAACGAATGCACATCGTCGTTATGCAAAATTAAAAATTTATCGTTTACCAAACGGTTCTCGAAAATCTCCGACAGTTTTCTTTTGGTTCCCTTTGATGTCATTTGATGCCCTCTATTTTTTTAGCTTGTTCCAAAGTTATTCTTTTTCCTTTTAAAAACGGCACAATGTATGCATCTTCTGCACCTTCTTGCCGAACTTGTTTTTGCATGACCAACGCGTCATCTAATTTTGTGAGGTTTCCGGTTGTATAAACAGTTACTCCTTTTTCGTCGGTATAGGTCTCCACTTTTCGGAGCAGGGATAATTTTTCGAACATCGGTTTCAGGTAGTTCGGAATTCCCCGGCTGAACGCGCCAATTTGAATTTTATAAATAAGATCAGCACTGCTTGCTTCCGAGGCGGGTTTTTCCATTCCGCGCTCACCGATTAAAATGTCCGGGATAAGCAACTCGGTTGAATCGGACAATGTTTCATGGCCCTTGTTTTTTGCTTTGGATTTTTCGGCAGAATCCGCCTCAGACATCAAAAACCGATCGAGTTCGTCCAGTGTCGCATTTTTCCAATATTCTTTTTCGGCCATTTTCGATTGCACCCAGAGTTGGTTTGTTTCTTCCTTTAATTCATAGGCCTGGTTTTCAGCAGAGAGGATCAACTGCCCCAAAGAATCCCGCTCACTTTGCGATCGAATTGAATCATAGCGGTCGCGGAGTATTTTCGCTATACTTAATGTGCGATCCAGTTCCTGCTGCTTTGTGTTTCCTCTTTCAAATAACTCTTTCCCTTCTCTGGTTTTAAATTGAGCGCTTGATCGATAGGTGATTTGTTGGTTGATATTGAAATGGATAGGAATGGATTCAATCTCAACTTCCTCTTTATCCGACATTCCGGATTCATTCTCAGTTATAATTACAGAATCCTGCTCCACTTCATATTGCATACTTCCTTCCATCTCCGCCTCTGCCTCTATTCCTGTCTCTGCCTTCGCCTCTGCCTCCGCCTTTTCCTCCACCTTTCTCAAAAGCGGTGCGGGTTCAATTTTCTGATTGGAAGTAAACGGGTTGATTTGATTTCGGCATTGCTCCATTTTTTCTGCAAGCCCCATTATTCTTTGATCATCCGGGCTTGCTGATTTTTTGTAAGCTTCGTAACGGGCCATCGCGTTTTTCCAGTTATTGCGGGCATGTTGTTGAACGCCAATATAATAATCTATATCTATCGGATATACTTCTTTGGAAGCCCTTAAAAGAAAAGCCAAATCCTGGTCGGAATAATGTCCGTTGTTAGTACGGCAGGCGCCGTAGAAATAATTAATCATAAAATCATCAGGTTGCAAGTCAATCAATTCTTTAAACAAGGGCTCCGCTTCGGCGTACATCCCTTTATCGAATAATTGAATGGCTTTGGTCAGTGGATTTTCCTGCAAATAGGTTGAATAGGTTGAATTGGCCCAAAGCGGCACAAACAAAACCAATAGCAGTAATGTTAGAACCGGTGTTGCTAATTTCAATTGCATAATTAAATCCTTATTTTTCACTTTGGTAAAATTATAAAAATTTAGGCCGTAAGTAAAGTAAAGCACTGATTTCGCAAGATAATTATGAATTGGAAAAAGCGGAGGTTTATCTTTAAAAACTTATATTTGTGCAACTTTAAAATCCTAATAGAAAATATCGAAATTGAAAGTGGGTGATAAGGCACCAAATTTTGAGGGAATAACAAAAGATCACAGCAATCGAATAATAAAATCATTAAAAATATAAGCATAGCAGAACATGACAAAAGAAGAAAAACTGGCCATGAACAAAGAAAAGCTGAAGGCACTTCAGCTCACAATGGATAAGATTGAAAAAAGTTATGGAAAAGGTTCTATAATGCGGCTTGGCGATCGTCCGGTTGACGATGTTGCGTCAATTTCATCCGGCTCAATTGCCTTGGACGTGGCCCTCGGTATTGGCGGTTATCCCAAGGGCAGAGTCGTTGAAATATACGGACCTGAATCATCGGGAAAAACCACCCTGGCTATTCATGCCATTGCCGAAGCACAAAAAGCGGGTGGCATTGCAGCTATTGTGGATGCTGAACATGCCTTCGATCCAACTTACGCCAAAAACCTGGGGGTGAACATCGAGGAATTGCTGATTTCGCAGCCGGACAATGGCGAACAAGCTTTAGAGATTGTGGACAATCTGGTCCGTTCAGGGGCAATCGACATTGTGGTAATCGATTCCGTAGCGGCTCTGACTCCAAAGGCAGAGATTGAAGGCGAAATGGGCGATTCAAAAATGGGTTTGCAAGCACGCCTGATGTCGCAGGCATTGCGGAAACTTGCCGGAAACATCAGCAAAACCAAAACTTGTGTCATTTTTATAAACCAGTTGCGTGAGAAAATCGGAGTGATGTTTGGCAACCCCGAAACCACAACCGGCGGAAATGCACTGAAATTTTATGCTTCGGTAAGATTAGATATACGTAGAATAGGACAAATAAAGGACGGCGAAGAGATACAAGGAAACAACGTTCGCGTGAAGGTGGTGAAAAACAAAGTGGCTCCTCCTTTCCGCAAAGCTGAATTCGATATAATTTATGGCGAAGGGATTTCAAAATCGGGCGAAATCATCGATTTGGGCGTACTGTACAGCATCATCAAAAAAAGCGGGTCGTGGTTTAGCTATGGTGAAACCAAACTGGGGCAGGGCCGCGAAACGGTGCGAAAATTAATTGTTGACAATCCTGAACTGGCACATGAACTTGAAGTGAAAATTATTGAGGTAATTAGCGGAAAAACGAGTGCTACAGTTGTTGCCGAATAAGATATACATGAACAGATGGTAAACGCTGGGTGAACCGCTTCTGTCGATTCATCCAGTTTTTTTATCGATAAAATCAAGAAGAATGAAAGTGTTAAAATTTGGCGGCTCCTCGGTTGGTTCGGCTGAAAACATTAAAAAGGTTAAACGGATTGTTGAAAGTCAACAGGGTGATGTGATTGTTGTGGTTTCGGCAATGGGAGGAATTACAGATAAAATTCTGATTACTGCCCAAAATGCCTCGGTTGGGAACAGTAGTTTTCATGCCGATTTGGCTGAGATCAGAAAGCGGCACAAAGATGTTGTGAAAGAACTTTTTTCTGGTTCCGGATCAATCAAATATATTGTAGGCGAACTGCTGGACGAATTGGAACAGATCCTAACAGGAATAACGCTGGTAGGCGAGCTAACCACAAAAACCCTCGATAGGATTGCCGGAATCGGTGAACGGCTTTCGTCGCACATCGTCGCGCAATATCTTGGAGTTGATCGGGTAGATGCTGCTGATCTTATCCGCACCGACAGCAATTTCGGTAAAGCTGCGGTAGATTTTTTGGTTACAGGGAACAACATCCGTAAAGCGTTTCAAAACTTTAAAGGTGTTGCCGTAGTTCCGGGGTTCATTTCAAAAAATGAGAAAGGTGAATTTACGACCATCGGGCGCGGAGGGTCAGATTATACCGCAGCAATTATTGCCGCTACCCTAAATGTGGAAATTCTTGAAATATGGACGGATGTGAATGGCTTTATGACGGCCGATCCACGTGTGATCAGCAAAGCCTACACCATTCCGGAGCTCACCTATTCGGAGGCATTGGAACTTTCACATTTCGGAGCGAAGGTGATTTATCCGCCTACCATTTTGCCTGTTTATCAAAAAGGAATTCCCGTTCTTATTAAGAATACATTCAACCCGGAGAATTCCGGCACACGCATTTCTAAGACGATGATTAATGGTGCAGAGCACATTATTAAAGGCATTTCGTCTATTTCAGGAATCACTTTGGTTACCTTGCAAGGCATTGGAATGGTTGGCGTTGCAGGTATTTCCATGCGCCTGTTCACTGCACTTGCCCGGGTAAACGTAAACGTTATCCTGATTTCTCAGGCATCTTCAGAAAACTCCATTAGTGTTGCCATCGAAGAAAATAGGGTAGAAGTGGCCAAGAATGCCATCCACGATGAATTTGAGAAGGAAATTTCCAAAGGCCAAGTTAATAGGATCGCCATGGAAGGTGAATTGTCAATCGTGGCCATTGTTGGAGAAAACATGAAGCAGACAACGGGAATTGCGGGAAAATTATTTTCCGCCGTAGGCCGGAGTGGCGTCAATATAATTGCCATTGCACAGGGGGCTTCTGAATTAAATATTTCGTGGGTGGTAAAAACGGAAGAACTACGGAAAACATTAAATACAGTCCATGAATCGTTTTTCCTTTCGGAACACATGGAATTGAATGTTTTCTTAATGGGAATTGGCTTAGTGGGCGGCAGTCTGTTGCAACAATTGCAAAAACAACAAGAGAAATTGCTGAAGGAAAAGCACCTGAAAATAAAGCTGACCGGCATTGCTAATTCACGAAAAATGGTGTTTAAACGCGAAGGGATTGATATCGCTACCTTTAAAGAAACTTTGGAGAAATCGGATAAAGTTTCTTCGTTACAGGGTTTTGTGAATGAAATAAGGGAGATGAATATTTTTAATTCAGTTTTTGTAGATTGTACTGCGTCGGACCAAGTAGCAAACATCTATAAAGACATCCTTCGCGCAAATGTGGCAGTGGTTACAGCCAACAAGGTGGCTGCGTCGTCTGATTACAAAAACTACTCCGAAATAAAAAGCATTGCAAAGCAAAAAGGCGTGAAATTCTTGTTTGAAACCAACGTTGGAGCAGGTTTGCCTATCATTAATACCCTGAACGATCTGGTGAATTCAGGCGACAAGATTCTCAAGATAGAGGCCGTACTTTCCGGTACGTTGAACTATATTTTCAATACCATTTCGGCAAAAATCCCATTAAGTAAAACCATTGAAATGGCAAAAGCCGAGGGGTATTCGGAACCCGACCCGCGCATTGATTTAAGCGGGGTAGATGTGGCACGCAAAATATTAATCCTTGCCCGCGAATCAGGTTATGTCATCGAAATGGAAGACATAAAAATCAACCGTTTTGTTCCGGATTCTTATTTCGACGGATCATTGGAAGATTTCTGGAAGACAATTCACGAATTGGATCAATCGTTTGAAGTAAGCCGGAGAAAATTGGAGGCAGCAAATAAAAAATGGCGTTTTGTAGCGAAATTTGAAAACGGAATTGCGGAGGTAGGATTACAGGAAGTGGATTCAAAACATCCCTTCTATGATTTGGAAGGAAGCAATAACCTGGTAATGTACACCACTGAGCGATACCACGAATTCCCGATGTTGATAAAAGGCTATGGCGCAGGTGCATCGGTAACCGCAGCCGGCGTTTTTGCCGATTTAATTAAAGTATCGAATATTTAATCATGAAACACATTATTATACTCGGAGACGGAATGTCAGACGAGCCCTTAGCAGATTACGACAATAAAACACCCTTGCAGATGGCCAAAAAGCCACACATTGACTGGCTGGCAAAAAATGGGCGGTCGGGTTTGTTCAAAACTGTTCCCGAAACGATGCACCCCGGAAGCGAAATCGCCAATATGGCTGTTCTGGGTTACGATGTCGAAAAAGTATTTGAGGGCAGGGGAGTGCTCGAAGCGGCAAGCATGGGTGTAGAATTGCAGTCAGGGGATTTGGCACTGCGTTGCAACTTGCTCACTATCGAAAATGAAAAAATCAAAAATCATTCGGCGGAGCACATTTCCTCCGAAGAAGCTGCGACCTTGATCCAATTTTTAAATGAAAGGCTTGGAAATGAAACGATTCAGTTTTATTCCGGCGTTTCGTATCGTCATTTGCTGGTGGTGAAAAATGGCTTGAAGTTTTTGGATTGCACACCACCACACGATGTTACAGGAACACCTTTCCGTGATGTTCTTGTTCAAGCCCAAACCGTGGAAGCACAAAAAACTGCGGATTTATTGAACTCCCTCATTTTAGAATCGCAAAAATTGTTGAGCGGGCACCCCATAAACATTGCGCGTAAAGCAAGAGGAAAAGACCCGGCCAACAGCATCTGGCCGTGGTCGCCCGGCTACAAACCTGCCATGCCAACGCTGAAGGAAATGTTTGGGATTGAAAAATCAGCCGTTATTTCGGCAGTTGATTTAATTCATGGAATTGGCGTTTATGCAGGTATGGATGTGATTCACGTTGAAGGCGTAACGGGATTGTATGACACCAATTATGAGGGCAAAGCGAAGGCCGCAATCGATGCACTGAAAACACACGATTTCGTTTATCTGCACATTGAAGCCAGCGATGAAGCCGGCCATGAAGGCGATGTAGAGCTAAAAACCCGCACCATTGAGTATCTCGATGAACGCGTGGTGAAGTACATTTTGGAAGAAACGGCAAAAATGGACGAGCCGGTTACCATTGCCATCCTTCCTGACCACCCAACACCCTGCGCCCTGAAAACCCATACCCGTGACGCTGTGCCATTTACCATCTATAATCGGGACATCCAGGCAGACGATGTTGAGGTTTACGATGAATTTGATGTACGCAAAGGGGCCTATGGAACAGTGCAAGGTGACGAATTTATTCGCTTACTTTTAAGTTCTTCTAAGATGAATTATTACAGTACCAACAAAGAAACTCCTGAAGTTTCTCTAAAAGAGGCGGTAATCAAAGGTTTGGCTGCCGATAAGGGTTTGTTTATGCCCGAACGGATCAAAAAATTTGAACCTTCTTTTTTTGACAATATTCAAAACCTGACATTTCAGGAGATTGCTTACGAAGTGGCACTGAAATTTTTTGGAGAAGATATTCAGCACAAAAAACTGAAGGAGATTGTTTACGAGACACTTGAATTCGATTGTCCGCTTGTAAAAGTTACTGATTCGATTTATGCACTGGAGCTTTTCCATGGACCCACACTGGCCTTTAAAGATGTTGGTGCCAGGTTTATGGCGCGTTTACTCAATTATTTTATGGCCGACCGAATCCAGCAGGTGAACGTATTGGTAGCCACTTCGGGCGATACGGGAAGCGCTGTGGCAAACGGCTTTCTCGGGGTTGACGGCATTCATGTTTATGTTTTGTACCCAAAAGGAAAGGTGAGCCGGATTCAGGAATCACAATTTACCACACTCGGACAAAACATTACTGCACTCGAAATCGACGGCACTTTCGACGATTGCCAACACTTAGTGAAAACCGCTTTTCTTGATGGGGAATTAAACGAAAAACTGATACTGACTTCTGCAAATTCGATTAACGTAGCGCGTTTTCTGCCGCAGGCGTTTTATTACTTTAATGCCTATGCCAGATTAAAGGAAATGAAAGTTATTGAAGATAAAGAAATAGTCTTTTCGGTGCCGAGCGGGAATCTGGGAAACATAACTGCGGGACTTTTTGCCCGCGAAATGGGCCTTCCGGTTTCAGGGTTTATTGCTGCCAACAATGCTAATCGTGTGGTATTTGATTACCTCAAAACCGGAAAGTTTCAGCCAAAACCTTCGGTGGAAACCGTAGCAAATGCCATGGATGTTGGGGCACCGAGCAATTTTGTGCGAATTCTGGACCTGTATGGACATTCCCATAAAATTATTTCAGAAATAATAAAAGGATATTGGTATTCGGATGAGGAAATAGAAAAAATCATAAAAAGCACATTCGACGAAACGGGTTATATGTGCGACCCGCATGGAGCGTGTGCTTACCAATCGCTTCAGGAAAGTTTAGGAAAAAACCAGATTGGCGTATTTTTAGAAACTGCCCATCCTGCAAAATTTCTGGAAAGGATGGATGAAATACTGGGGGAAGGAAAAGTTTCTTTGCCCGGCAAACTTATCGACTTTTTGAAGGGAGAAAGAAGTAGTATTTCGTTACAATCAGATTATCAGACCTTTAAGCAATTTCTTTTAAGCAATGCAAAATAATATTTCAAAATTATTATACCTTAATTAAAGGTTGAATGTTTCTTTATTAAAAAAATACGCACATAAACCCTTCATATTTGATTAATATTTTATACTTTTGATTTACTGAAAAACATGATATTATAATCTATTGTTTGTCAGGCAATTGTTAGCAACACCCATATATGAGACAACTTAAAATTACCAAACAAGTTACCAATCGGGACACACTTTCTCTCGATAAGTACTTGCAAGAAATAGGCAAGGTAGAGTTGCTGTCTCCCGAAAAAGAAGTTGAATTAGCCAAACGGATTAAAAAAGGAGATTCCCAGGCACTGGAGATCTTGATTAAATCGAACTTGCGTTTTGTTGTATCGGTTTCCAAGCAATACCAGAACCAGGGGCTTAGCCTTCCCGATTTGATTAACGAAGGAAATTTGGGTTTGATTAAAGCTGCTGAGCGCTTCGACGAAACCCGGGGCTTTAAATTTATTTCGTATGCAGTTTGGTGGATCCGTCAATCTATTTTACAAGCCTTGGCAGAGCAAGCACGCATTGTTCGTTTGCCTTTGAACAAAATTGGTTCAATAAATAAAATCAACAAAGCATTCAATAAACTGGAGCAGGAATTTCAGCGCGAACCCACCATTGAAGAAGTTGCGAACCTCATGGACTCTAAGCCCGAAATCATAGAAGATACGCTCAATTTTTCCAATATCCATATTTCAATGGATGCACCGCTTCGCGAGGAAGATGCAAATAATTTGTACGATGTGATGCTGAATGAAGATTCGCCCGTGCCGGATGAAACCTTGATGGATGATTCCCTGCGTATTGAAATTGAGCGTTCACTCGCGACTTTGAGTTACCGCGAATCGGAAATCCTCCGTTATTATTTTGGGTTAAACAACAATCAGCCCCACACGCTCGAAGAAATTGGAACTGAGTTTGGCCTCACCCGCGAGCGCGTTCGCCAAATCAAGGAAAAGGCCATAAAGAAATTAAAAAACCAATACCGTAACAAGTTGCTAAAAACTTATCTTGGTAAGTAACCCACACAATTCATGAAACATATTATAGCACCTTCCATTCTCGCAGCCGATTTTAACCAATTGGGTGCAGCAATCGAAATGATTAACCGCAGCGATGCAGCTTACGTGCATTGCGATGTGATGGACGGAGTTTTTGTACCCAATATCTCTTTTGGGGTTCCGGTTATCAAATCGGTGAAAAAAATAGCAACCAAACCTTTGGACGTGCATTTAATGATTGTAAACCCCGATAATCTGATTGATGCTTTTGTGGATGCAGGCGCCTCAATCATCACGGTTCATTATGAAACTTGCCCACATTTGCACCGCACGGTTCAACATATAAAGAGCAGGGGGATTAAAGCAAGCGTTTGTCTCAACCCGCACACGTCTGTGGCTCTTTTGGAAGATATTCTTCCCGAATTGGATATGGTTTTGCTGATGTCGGTAAATCCCGGCTTTGGCGGACAGGAATTCATTGAGCACACCTATAATAAATTAACACAGCTCGGGACCTTAATTGATCGCGTAAACCCGGATTGCTTGATTGAAGTGGATGGAGGAGTAAACTACGAAACGGGGAAAAAATTATTCGACTTGGGTGCAAATGTTCTTGTGGCCGGAAGTTTTGTTTTTGGATCCGATGATCCGGAAAAAACAATCGCTAAGCTGTTGGCTTTATCGGCTTAAATATCGATTTTTTCGCACAAATCCTTACTACTATCGAATGTGATTTTTGTGGCATCCCGCAACATGCATTCAGCGGCGCAGTCGGAGCAGTCCTGGTGATTATTCGAAGGCGTAATTTTTAAACCATCTGCCCGGGCAGCTTTCTTTTTGCCTTTCAATCTTTTCATCGTTTTGGATACGACAAATAAAACCGCGAAAGCCACAATGATGTATGTTATTAGTTCTTGTGCCATATTAAACAAACAAATTTCCGATGTTGAACACTAAAAATGCTGCTATCCATGCCAGCGAAGTGGTGTAAAATACTGAAAAGGCTGCCCATTTCCAAGAGCCGGATTCATTTTTTATTGCTGCTACCACACCGATGCAGGGAAAGTAAATGAGAATGAAAATTAAAAATGCTAAAGCCGAGGGGTGCGTAAACACAGCTTGTCCCTTTCTTTTTCCGGTTTCAAACTTTTCATTTTTAAGCTTTTGCTGCAGATTAACCGTTGATTCGTCAGTGCCGGATTGATACAAAACTCCCATTGTGCTGATAACGATTTCTTTAGCAGGCAAACCGGCTAAAAGCGCAATGCTCATTTTCCAGTCGAAACCCAAAGGGCGCATAGCAGGTTCAACAAATTTCCCAACTCTGCCTAAGTATGAACCGGTAAACTGTTGTGATTGCATGCGCTGTTGAAGTTCCACAAGAAGCGAGTCTTTATGGGGCGTTTCAATATTTTCACTGTTCATTACCAGGTTGATTGAACTTTTTGTTTCAATGGTTTTTTCGTTTTCACGCGGGAAATACTCCAATGCCCAGATAATAATTACCCCAACCAAAATGATGGTCCCTATTTTCCGAATATAATGTTGCGTTTTGTCCCACATGTGGTAAATAACGCTTCGCAAGGTAGGTAAGCGATAGGTAGGCAGTTCCATTACAAGGGGCGTTTCTTTATTCTTGAAAACGGTTTTATTTAATAGTTGTGCCGTAATGAAAGCAAAGACGATGCCCACGGCATAAATCCCAATTAAATACAAGGGTTGGTATTTGTTGAAAAATGCCGAAATAATTAAGATGTAAACCGGCAAACGTGCGCTGCACGACATAAAGGGGATGATCAGCATAGTCAGTATGCGGTCGCCCCGGTTGCGCATCGAACGTGTGGCAAGAATAGCAGGCACGTTGCAACCAAAACCCATAATCATGGGAATAAACGATCGCCCGTGCAAGCCAAAATAATGCATGATTTCATCCATAATAAATGCTGCACGCGCCATGTAACCTGTGCCTTCCAGCAGGGAAATAAACAGGAACAATATCAGGATGTTGGGTAAAAATACCAGTACGCTGCCTGTACCACTTATTATTCCGTTAATCAATAAATCTTTTAACATTCCGTGCTGCATCAGTCCGGAAAGCCAGTTGGAAAACACTATCACCCCGTTGTCGATCCAATCCATGGGGTAAGCACCAACTGTAAAAGTGGTGTAGAAAATCAGAAACAGAATGGCCGTGAAAATCGGAAATCCAAAATAACGGTGCGTTAAAACCGAATCAATTTTTTCGGAACGGGTTTTTTGGGCCGAACTGGGGTCATGGAAAGTGCCTTTTAATGCACCACTAATAAAACTGTATTTGGCATCGGTAATAATAGTCTCACTTTTTTCGCTTTCCAGTGTTTCAATCCTTTGAATTTCCTTTTGCGTACATTTTTTAATTTCGTCGAAATTGGAATAATTCGAGAGCAGCTTCATCACTTGTTCATCTTTTTCGAGCATTTTAATGGCCAAAAAACGTGATGATACTTTATCGGTTATCGGCTTATTTTGCTTTATCTTAAGCCTTACGGCTACAATGGCATTTTCTAATTCTTTGCCATAATTAATGTGTATGTGCCGCATGACTTTTTCCGTCCCCTCAAAAACTTCGATGAGTTTGTCAATCAAAGCATCTAATCCGATTCCTTTGGGACTTATTGTGGGAACAAAAGGGATTCCGAGCAGCCTCGCTAATTTATCTCTGTTAAAATAGAGTTTTTTACGTTCCAATTCGTCATACATGTTGAGTGCGCCAACAATGCGCAAATTCATGTCGATCAACTGCGTAGTTAAAAAAAGATTTCGCTCCAAATTACTTGCATCAATCACGTTGATGACAATATCCGGGGTTTGTTCATAAATGAACTCCCGCACAAATATTTCTTCCGTAGAATAAGCGGTTAAACTATATGTTCCCGGCAAATCGAAAAGATTGAAGGTATATCCCTTCGATTTAAACGTTGCTTTTTTGACGTCCACGGTCACACCAGTGTAATTGCCTACTTTTTCTTTGGACCCCGAAATGGAGTTGAAAAGCGTTGTTTTCCCGCTGTTTGGATTGCCCACTAAGGCTATGTTGATGGTACGGGTGCGCTCCGATTGATTAATCAGACTGATTTTCCGGTCGATAACACCTTCATAGTTCCCATTTTTGACTTCAATAAATTCATCAAAAGGAACAACCTCAATCAAATCGGCTTCTGATTTCCGTAACGAAATGTTGTAGTTTAGAATCTTGAACTCAAAAGGGCCGTTAAATGGAGCGTTTTTAATTACTTTAACTTCCTTACCTTTAATAAAGCCCATTTCAGAAATCCTTTTCTGAAAGGAACCGTGCCCTAAAACCTTTATTATTACTACTGTTTCCTTATGTTTTACCTCACTTAACTTCACTTCTCCACAGATCTCCTCTCGTTTCGATATTTATAATGATTCAAAATAAGCTGCAAATATATTCACATTTCCAACTAATGGAAATAAAATTCAAATCTTCTTTGCTTATAACAACAAGTAATTAATTTTGCTATATTATTGAGCACAATGGAAGAAGAAGAAGAAGAGTATTACCGTAACATTCAGCGAGCATTGGAACATTTGCCGGAAAACTTCAGCATTTTGGAGGAACAAATTGAAATTGATTTGCAGATGCGCTATTTCGATTTTGCCAAGGAGATCCGTCGCCGCCGTATATCCGACGAATGTTTTACGAAGCGCGACGAGCTGTTTTCTCCTGATGTGGCAGAAGCCCGTAAGCGTGAGATATTATCGGCAATTGCCTCAATCGACGATGTAAAGGCTTATCGGACCATTGAAAAGTTTGTTGGCGAATCAAGCGGTGAATTGAAGCAGTGGGCAGTGTTAGCCATGCAGGAAAGCAAAATGCTGATACAAAGTTCGCTACTGGACGAACAGCAGGTTTTTATTTCGACCGGTTTAGGAGGGAAGGGGCAAAAACTTCGCTATTATGTGGTTTTTATTAACCGGAATGAACATGAATTACTGACAAACACACAACAAAAGCTGTTAAAAGATGAATTGGTTTTCGAACTAAAATCGTACGATGGTGAGTTTGAGTCCATGGATTTTATGGAAGGTTTTTCTACTTCGTTGGTTGTATTGCCTTTGCAAACCGATATCAAGATGATGTTCCGAAACATTGTTGATGAATGCAACCAGTACGGCAATTTTCTGAACGACGATCTCATTGTTACGAATGTTAAAATGATGTCCCGAAGCGAAATCATACAACTGTTGCATCAAAATAAAGCGGAAGGCTTCGATGAATTCGACGAGGCATAAAGCCAAATATGCGTGTTGCCTATAACGGGATGTAGTTATTGACACTATAAAAGTAGGCTTAAAGTTGATTATTCGTAGAGGCTTTTATCAAAAAATGTTATATTTGCAGCGCTTTAAAAATAAAATACTGGCCCTGTAGCTTAATGGATAGAGCATCTGACTACGGATCAGAAGGTTGGGGGTTCGAGTCTTCCCAGGGTCAC
>CAZNEV010000054.1:0-32309 GCA_964572085.1 uncultured Maribellus sp.
CTGGTTTCCGGTGGCACTCAAAAACCACCGAACGCCAGTGAGGTTTAGTTCAACAGTTGGTTTAAAACACTAAAGGTATCTTTTAACTCTTCAAATTCTAAATCGTTTTTAATCCCCTGTAAAACTTCCTGCAAAATAACCGGACAATAATAAACAGGCAAATCATTTTCAAGCAGATAAACAAGCAAACGGGTTTGATCTGATTTGTTCCCATTAAAAAACTCAATCCACACACTTGTGTCGAAAATATAGCCTTTCATCATAAACCCCTCATTTCATCAAGGTTACCCTCCCACTGAACCTTACCTTCCATCGCAAGTAACTTTTTTCTTTTTTGTTGATCGATGGTTTTTTTCATTGAAAAGTTTACTGCTTCTTTAATACTTTTTAAGTTGTAGGTTTCCATTATTTCCTTAACCAATTCAAGATTAATTTCAACATTTGTCCTTTTGTACATGATTTTCTTTTTTAATACACAAAAATAGCGAAATTCATACACATGGCAAAAAATAATATTTCCAAAATTCTCCTTTTACTTAACCGCTAAAAGCATTTGGTGTTTACCCCAATAACAGGTGGTATTTTTTAGCCGAAAACAGCTTTAGGATTTGTTGCCGCCCCCGGCGTATCCATTTGGAGGGCACAACCATGAAACGGAAAATAAATTTCTTCAACCTGAAGGTCGGCTTGATGAAATCCAACCTTTTGCTGATGAAATCGATCAGGAAGCGGTAAAGGTTCCGGCCCCGAGCACTCGGGGGGGCCATCATGGCAAGGAACACGGTGTTTTCATGAAGGAATGAGAACGGCATCTTTTTCCAGAGGAAATCATTGTCCGTCTCATCAAACAACCTTTCGCTATCGCCCCTGCCGTTGTAAAATTCAACCACTTCAAGGCAGGTCATTTTCCAGTTGTTTATCATTATTGCCCTGTAGGTGAAATCGTCCCCGGTGAACAGGCCGCCCTGCCGGTCGGCTTTCTTTTCACGGGCAATAACATAGCGGTAGGTCTTCTTCCCTCCGAAGGGCGCATATCCAATGGATGCCAGCTGATAGTCTTT
This sequence comes from uncultured Maribellus sp., assembly GCA_964572085.1. Classification (GTDB taxonomy): domain Bacteria; phylum Bacteroidota; class Bacteroidia; order Bacteroidales; family Prolixibacteraceae; genus Draconibacterium. The sequence continues at coordinate 1,062 of CAZNEV010000054.1, forward strand.
GAACCCGACCGTCCCTGTTTCCCAGTGGGTTATGTCCTTTAACATATCGTATAGGTTGGCGCAACGTTGTGCCCTAATGTAGAAATGTTCACTGTTGGCTTCTACCACCGGGACAACGCTTTGGTCGAACGGCCTCAATCTATCCGGCTGTGCTTCACTTTGACCCCGAAATCAGACAATATGCCATATGCCCTTTCCAGGGTGTCCTCCTGCTTGTATTTTACATTGCTGTTGCCATTGCGGTTTTCGATGTAAACAGGGAAATTACTGATTGAGGCGATGCCAGGAAAATACCCGTTGGCCTGTTTATAGCCCCTCTTCGAATCGTACTTGCCGGTGGGGATAAATTGGTTGTCATAGTCGAAAATGTAACCGTAGCCCTTTGATGACAATTGGCCTGTCTGTATCAGCAATTTGACCAGCAACTTGTTCATGTCCATATTGATATTGAAATCATGCTCAATACCTGTCTTTGAAACTACCGTTTCTTTTTCTGTGGCCAGCTCTTTCTGCATACGCAGCAAGGTGTCAGCCGAACTCACTTCAAAACCCTTTACATGGGACAGTTCTGCCCGCAAATGCTCCTCGGTAATGCCTTCGGCACACTGGCCGCCACAAAGCACCATTAAAAGGTACGATCGGAAAAGGCCGCAGTATGAATATCCGGCTTTTACGCCCCTTTGGCCAAAGGTTTCATCGATAGCTTTATAAACTGAAGAGTTGCCGATAATGTGATCGGCAAAGCTCTGTAGATATTAATTCTACAGGGCTTTCCGATTTTTATGAATTTTGTCTTGCGGAGTTAAGGGCATACACATTTTGAGAATTGATGATGAAGAAAAGTGGAAAAAGTTAAACCCCTACAACCCCTCATTTCATCAAGACTCCTCTCATCCAAAGGCGATAGGAAAACGGTTGCGGAAATGCAGTATGAATTAATTGCCCGCAATCCCTACGAATACACTTCGGATGATGTGCTTTTTCAGGTTCTTGCCAGCAGAAACGACTTAACAGACACAGAGAATAAGACGGCGAGGGAACAATTTTTCTTCAAAGGCCAGCCTTGTATGGAATGGAAACAGACGAATATGAGAACTTTTTGAGCAACAATGAAATAAAGAAAGTCAAAGCCATGCGGTCATCAAAGAAATAACTGACCAAAGTTACCTGCACGTGTTCAAAAACAATTTAGAAAAAAGGCTGTTTAGTTAAAAACTCATAATTAAAATGAAGAAAAAAGGCTTCACCACCACAGCGTTAAATGTTCCTTTCACGAAAACCGACCCGCACAAATCGCTGCAAATGCCTTTGTACGAAACTGTGGCTTTTGAATTCGATTCGTCCGAACAAATGGAAGCCAATTTCAAAGGTGAATATGTGGCGCACACCTATTCGCGTACTTCGAGCCCCACGGTGGAGTATTTTGAACTAAAACTGAAAGCACTCACCGAAAGTCATGCAGTTTTGGCGGTAAGCTCGGGCATGGCAGCTATTTCGACTGTGATTCTTACCCTTGCCAAAGCGGGTGAAAATATCATTTCGAGCAAGCTGCTGTTTGGGCATACGATAGCACTATTTCAGCAAACTTTGCCCGAGTACGGCGTAAAAACACGTTTCTCCGCCTTGCAGGATGCTTCAGAAATCGAAGCCTTAATCGACAAAAATACCCGTGCCATTTATTTTGAAACGGTGACCAACCCACAACTTGAAATCGCCGACATAGATATGCTGGCAGCAATTGCGAAAAAGCACCATTTGGTTTTAATTGCTGATAGCACCATTACCCCACCTAATGTTTTTCCGGCAGCAAAATTTGGTGTGAACCTCGAAGTGGTCTCCACCACAAAATTCATTTCGGGCGGGGCAACTGCGTTTGGCGGTGCGGTTATCGACCATGGAAATTACGACTGGACTGTCAATCCTAACTTCGCGAAATACACCGAAAAGCACGGCAAAAACACCTTTATGGCCAAGCTTCGCAAAGACATATACCGGCATACCGGTCCTACTATGACGCCGCAAACCGCGAAATTTATGATTCAGGGCTTAGACATTCTGGAACTTCGTGTCGAACGCTGCTATCAAAATTGTTTGGCGTTGGGACGATTTTTTGAAGCACATCCGAAAATCACAAAAGTGGATTATCCCGGATTAAAATCGGACAAGGGGTATGCACTGGCGGAGAAATATTTCGGCGGCGTTCCGGGAACTGTAATGTCCTTCGATTTGAAATCGAAAGCAGCCTGCTTTTCATTTATGAACAAACTGAAAATTATTCGGCGCGCCACCAACCTCAACGACAATAAAACCCTGATTATCCACCCCGAATCCACCATTTATGCCGAGTTTTCAGTAGAAGAACGAGCTGCAGCCGGAATCCGCGACACGATGATGCGCCTTTCGGTGGGAATAGAGAATGTGGAGGATTTGATTGAAGATATACACCAAGCGCTGCAGTAAACACCCCCATGTTTACAAATATGGAAAAACGTTAAATTGTATTGTGGTTTGAATAATTTTTGCTTACTTAACCAAAAATTCGGCAGAATCATGAACATAAGAAAAAACAAACCCTTTTCTTTAGCAATAACTGAGCACGAGTACCTGAACAACAAACAAGACAAAATACAAGTAATTAGTTGTGTGCCTGATGGGGAAAGTTGTGAAGGACATTTGAAAGAAATCAATAAATGCTATACGTTTTCAAGCAAATCGCACCTCGACAAAGATTATCGGCAAGCCATCGACATACTTGGCAAAGCGTACAACGAAACCTTTGAAATGAAGCGGGGATCGTGCATTAAATGCGTGGACTTGTTCAGGAAAACAATTTTGAACTCGATACAAAACATTCATGCCGAACTGAAAAGCATGACAACGGGTCTCTTCAAAAACAAACGCTATAAAAACGATTATTTGTACGCTGACAAAGTCATTAATTATATTAAAAACAATCCGGGGATGCCTATTGAAACGGCCAAGCCTGTTGACATTCCACTTTGGACAGAAGATCAAAAACCTGCTTTTGCATACATTGTAAACTAAAAAGCCATTTCAAGCTTATCCTTTTGTTTGTATTGCACGATCTTTTGTTTATTACCAACTTTATGCTTTCTGAATGAATTTCAGGTTTCGTTGCAGTCCTTTGAAACCTGTGCGTTTTACCGCCGATTTTTTGAAAAGCTCGCTAAACAACGGTTTCTCCATTTGATGCCACCCGTCGCTGTTTAAATTCAATAATTTGGGATGAGGATCGAAATCCCGCTCGTTGTGCGGCTCCGATTTCAGGTTCCACGGACAAACATCCTGACAAATATCACAGCCAAAAACACGGTTTTCAAATTGTCCGCTAAGGTTTTCATCCAACTCGCCACGCAGTTCAATGGTTTGGTATGAAATGCATTTTCTGGCATCCACCACACTGTTGGCAACAATTGCTTTTGTGGGGCAGGCATCAATGCAACGGGTACAATTTCCGCAGTGGTCGCGCACTAATTTCGGTTCATCATAAGGCAATTCAATATCCAAAATCAGTTCGCCAATAAAAAAGAAACTTCCGTGCTCCACCGAAATAAGGTTGCTGTTTTTTCCTACCCACCCCAGACCGGCCCGCTTTGCCCAGGCCCGTTCCAAAACTGGTGCAGAATCAACAAACGGACGACCATTACAGGCTTGGATTTCAGTTTGAATAAACGCCAAAAGCGATTTCAATTTGTCTTTCATCACAAAATGATAGTCGGTTCCATAAGCATATTTAGACAGAATTGGAGCCGATTTATCCTTTTGCGTTTCGGCAGGAAAATAATTTTGCAACACAACGATTATCGTTTTCGCATTTTCATACAAAAGCCTTGGGTCAAGGCGCTTTTCGATGTTGCGCGCCATGTAGCCCATTTCGCCGTGCATCCCCTTGTCTAACCAATTTTTGTAAGGTGTTTCTTCTTCCTCCAAAAAGCCGGCAGGAAGTATTGCACAATCTAAAAAGCCCAGTTCGCGTGCTTTCGTTTTTATTTTACCCGATATTTCCGACTGATTTTGCATCGCATAAAAATACGAACTTTTTTAAAGCACCCGGAATGCCATTTTCGAAAAGAGCAGGCTCAACTTCTGCCGATTTCTTTCTGTGTCATCCGGCGAAAACTTTCATCCACGATTTTTACGTGACCACCTTTTTGTTGTGCTTGCGTTTTTCCATCCAATGGTAAATAATGGGCAAAACCAGCAAGGTCAGAAAGGTGGAAGTAATCAACCCGCCAATGACTACGGTTGCCAATGGGCGCTGCACTTCGGAGCCGGGCCCGGTGTTGAATGCCATGGGGATGAAACCAAGGCTGGCTACCAACGCGGTCATCAATACCGGCCGCAAGCGGTCGGCTGAACCTTCGAGGATCAGTTTTTTCAAGTCGCCTTTTTGCTCCTTTCGCAGTTCGTTGATGTGGTCAATCAATACAATCCCGTTGAGCACCGCGACACCAAACAGCGCCACAAAGCCAACACTTGCCGAAATCGACAAATACATTCCGCGCATCCACAGCAGGAAAACTCCGCCCGACAAGGCAAATGGCAGGTTCAATAAAATAAGGATGGCATAGCGCATTTGCCCGAAATTCAAATATAATAAGCCAATTATAATAAAAATGGAAAGCGGAACTACCAGCATTAAGTGGCGCATGGCTCGTCGCTGGTTCTCGAAAGTGCCACCGTAGTCGATAAAATAACCGGCAGGAATTTCTGCTTTCATTTTAATTTCTGCCTGTAATTTCGCCACGTAAGTTCCCAGGTCGATATTTTTGATGTTGATGCCCACAATCAAGCGTCGCCATCCATTTTCACGCTGAATTTCGCGCGGGCCTTCCTGCAATTCGATTTTGGCGACCCGTTTTAGGGGAACAAATTCCCCGTTGGGCAAATGCACCGGCACGTCCTGAATTTTGTACAATTCATCTCTAATGCCTTCGGGGTAGCGCACTACAATCCCAAAACGCCGTTGACCTTCGTACAACTGGCTTACCTCCTGTCCACCAATCCCGGCTTCGATAACTTTCTGCACGTTGTTTACGTTCAGGCCAAAAGAGGCTACGGCTTCACGGTCGATTTCGATAGTAACATAGGGTTGCCCCACCGTTTGTTCCACATAAAAATTATCGGTCCCCTGCAAGCCGGGCAAAATGGCGGAAACACGCTCGCCAATATTTGCGAGCACATCCAAATCTTCGCCATAGATTTTTACCGCCAAATCTGATTTTACTCCACTGGTAAGTTCATCAACGCGCATGGCAATGGGTTGGGTGAAATTATATACCAAGCCGGGTTCAGTTTTCAGGTAAGGTTCAATTTCAGTAATAATATCCTCTTTGGTCATTCCTTTGCGCCATTCTTTTGTAGGTTTTAATACCACCCACACATCGGTTTGGTGCACACCCATCCAGTCGTTGGCGAGGTCCGAACGCCCTGTTTTTGGCACAACGGTTAGAATTTCCGGAACATTCTCCACAAGTTTTCCAGCCAGCCAATTGGCATTTTCAATCGATTCGTCGAGTGTTACCGACGGCATCCTGACTTGCTCGATTAAAATGGAGCCTTCATCCAATTCGGGCAGGAATTCAGTTCCCAACCTGGTCATCAAAAACATAGAAGCCGCAAAAATAACTACCGCGACCGCTACCACAAACCATTTGCGTTCCATGTAAATTCCGAGGTTTTTGGTATAAATGGGCTTCAACCAGTTTATCAGAAAGTTTTTGCGCACTTTCACACCTTTCCGGAAAACGATGGCCGAAATGGCCGGCACAAAAATAAGCGCCAGCAACAACGAACCCAGTACCGCCGTCGCTACGGTGATGGCCATGGGGCGAAACAAAATCCCCTCCATTCCGCTGAAGGTCATAATGGGAACATATACCATTAGAATAATGAGCACCCCGAAAAATATGGGGCGCGCCACCTGCATCGCCGCTTTGCGAATGATTTCATCTTTGTTTTTGCTTTTGCTTTTGTCTTTTTGAAGGCTACTAACGATGTTTTCCACCATCACCACCGAGCCGTCCACAATCATCCCAAAGTCGATGGCGCCTAAGCTCATGAGGTTGGCGGCGAGGCCAAATTCGCGCATCCCGATAAAGGCAAAAAGCATCGAAAGTGGAATGACCATGGCGACAATCAATGCACCCGAAATTTCGCCAAGCAAAAAAAGCAACACTGCAATCACTAAGAATCCGCCTTCCAGAAGGTTCGTGGTAAGTGTTGAGGTGGTGCGGCTGATTAAATCCGACTGGTCGTAAAATTTTTCGATGCTTACGCCTTCCGGCAGATTGGTATTTATGTTGTCGATTTTTTCTTCGATGGCCGAAATTACTTTCCGCCCGTTTCCGCCGCGCAACATCATCACAATTCCTGTAACCACTTCGCCTTTGCCGTCCTGCGTTACACCGCCTTGGCGAATTTGTGTTCCGGTTTCCACGCTTGCCACATCGCGCACAAACACCGGTTTGTTATCAACATTAGTGATGATGATGTTTTTGATGTCGTCGATTTTATTGATTTGGCCCAAGCCGCGAATAATAAATTGTTCGCCGTTGTGCTCCAAAAAATTCCCGCCCGAAACGCTGTTGTTGTTGGCAATGGCATCGAAAACATCCGAAATACCGATGCCAAAAAGCCTCAACCGGCCCGGCTGAACCATTACGTTGTATTGCTTTACAAATCCCCCAAAGGAGTTGATTTCGGTAACGCCTTTTACAATTTTAAGTTGCGGAGCGATAAGCCAGTCCTGTATTTCGCGCAACTCGGTAAGTGAGTAATTTTCGCCACGAACCACGTATTGGTAGATTTCGCCCAGAGCCGTGGTAATTGGGCCTAATTGTGGGTTCGAAACATCGGGCGGTAGTTCGTCGGAAATGGATTGCAGCCGTTGGCTCACCATTTGGCGGGCAAAAAATATGTCGGTTTTTTCATCAAATTCAACCGTAACCGCCGACAAACCAAATTGCGAAATGGAACGCACCTGGGCTACATCGGGTAGGCCGTTCATAGCTGTTTCTATGGGGTAACTCACCAATTTTTCCACATCGAAAGGCGCATATCGGCCTGCTTTGGTAATTACCAAAACCTGCACAGGCGTGACATCGGGCAGTGAATTAATGGGCAACTGAATGAGCGAAAAATACCCTGCCACCCCCATTAGCACCACCAATGAAAGTGCTACAAACTTTTGTCGAACGCTGAATGTGATGATGTTTTTTAGCATAGTGAAGTATGATTTTTTTTCTTTTCTTTTTTGCACCCGGCCTGCCTGTCCGGTAGGCAGGCTTTAGCCAGTTTTGTATTCTGCAATGAACTTTCTTTTTTTGCATTAAGGGCTGAAGCCCGATTGTTGTTGTTGCCTTTCTATCACCGCCCTAAAGGACGGTGCAAAAACAGTTCTTTTAAGTGGCTCCTATCTTCAATTTTAATTATTCTAAAACCGGAATTTCTTACTTTTTGCACCCGGCTTTAGCCGGGTGATTTTCAATGGAGACCAGATTCCGGGCTTCAGCCTTTAATAATCTGAAAACCATATTTTGTGATGAACTCATTATATTCATCTTCCCAACTTTTATTTTTATGATGTTTTTCTTGATTTAAAACCGGTTTTCTGTTTTTGACAGCCCAAACTGCATGAATCCAAATTTTTACAAATGACATAGTTTTAAGATTAATGGCTAAAGCCAGTTATCGTATTCTGCAATGAATCACCGCCCTAAAGGACGGTGCAAAATCTATTCTTCCGCAATAATATCATACCGCGATAAGGCTTTCAAACTAAAAACTTTGGTGAGGGCTATTTCCTCGTCCGGGGATAAACCGCTGTTCACAAAAATATATTTGTCGCGTATTTCGGCTACCTCGATGGGGCGTTTTTCAAAAATGCCGGTTCCTTTTTTCACAAAAACCACGGCTTGATTTCCGTCATAGGTGAGCACTTCAACAGGAATGGCAATCACCTCCTTTTGTGATGAAGTGCGGATTTCCAAACGTACATTTTCGCCAGGCTTTGGCCAGCCTCCGGTAGTTGGCAAAATGATATTTACAATTACCGAACGACTGTCTTCATCGAGGCCGGGATTAATGGAAGTAACGGTTGCTTTTGCGATAGCTGCATCGTTTTCGCGTTTTGAAATAACCACCGAATCGCCGCTGTTTATCAGGCGCGCATCGTCAGGGGCAAGATAGCCACGAACCAGCACCACCCGTGTATCGAGCACGCGTGAAAGATTTTCGAGTGCATTTACCGACTGTCCCAATTCCACAAAGTTACGCTCGATTACGCCGTCGATGGGAGCGTGGATTTTCAAAACGGGGTCGATATTTTCAGCTTCCACAAACGATTTTATGTCGCTGTCGGAAACACCAACTGCTTTCAATTTCGAGTAACTTGCCCTCGATGAAGCCGAAGCGCGCTCATACTCGGCGGTGGCACGTTCCAATTCGCTTGTTGAACTGATGGTTTCTTCCACCAACTGTTTCACCCGTTTCAAACGGTTGGTTTGGAACTGTTCTTCGGCATAAGTTTGCAAATATTCCGAAACCAGATTGCCAAATTCCAGGCTTTGAATGCGGAAAAGTTCTTCGCCTTTTCGCACCCAACTGCCTTCGTGTTTGTTGATGCGGTTGATTTGTCCGTTAATGGGCGTGCTGATGATGCTGGCATGTTCGGGCGCGTAAAAAACCACGCCGGGCGCTGCTACCGAATAGTCGATAAAATTGCTGTTAACTTTCGCCGTTTCAACCTTTAGTTCGTTCTGTTCTTTTTCGGAAAGATGAACCAGAACAGGTGAATTATTTTGCGTTTGTAAGGATGGCGGAAGTTCTGTTTGTTCGGCATTTGTGGTTTCGTTTGCCGATTTGTTATTGCCGCAGGAAAGGAGCAGCGCTAAGGCAAGAACAGAACAATACACCCCCAACCCACCCAAAAAGGAATTGGGACAAACTTTAAAGGGGGCATTTGATTTTGGAAAGATAGAAGATATTCGATTCATGGTTTCATTTTTTTACGGTTAGTAAACGAGGTCTTGCCCGAGATAGATTTCGATGGCCACTAATTGCAGGTAGAAGTCGTGCAGGGCGGTTAAATAACGCTGTTCGCTGGCCAGGAAAGTTTGCTGGGCGTTCAGCAGGTTCAGCAAATCGATTTCGCCGAGTTGGTAGGCGCGCAACGACAAGCGTTGCAGTTGAGCAGCTTTGTCTTTCATCGAGGAGTTGTAACGGTTAACAATGCTGCGGCTCACCGAATAATTGTGCCAGGCAAATTCAATCTGTCTTTTCATTTTCAGCTTGACCTCCTGCTGTTTCCATTGTATTTCGCTCTGTTTGGCGCGGGCCATATTAATTCTCCCGCGCTGTTCAAACGGATACCAAATGGGGATGCTCATCCCTATTTCAAAACCATTGAAGTCGTAGCCCGAACCGTAATTTTGTTTGTACAAGCTAAGACGGATATCGGGTAAAATGTTACTTTTTGCCTCTTTCAGAAACAGTTCCGAGGCGTTGAATTCATGTTCGGTGGCCAGATAATCGGGCTGCTGATCCTGCACGGCCAATGCAAATATTTGTGCAATTTCAATATTTTCAGCGTGTAGGGTATCCGAAAACTGTATGGAGTATTTTTGGTCTTCAACAGGCAAACCCATAGCATAAAACAAGCCGTAACGGGCTCTGTGTAAAATCCATTCAGTTTGGTCGAGGTCGTTTTTGGCCTCATCAAGGCGCAATTCGGCATTGGCCAGATCGATGCCGTTTCCCATTCCCGATTCGAATTTAGTAAAAACGGCATTGTATAAATCCTGTGCCAGTTTCAGTTGGTTTTGTCGTGATTCCTGAAGGTGCAAGGCGTATAGCACATCAATATAACGGCTCTTCACTTCGGCTTTAATTTCATTCTGACGTGCTTTAATTTGAAGTTCTAAGGCTGCTGCTTGTTCTTTCAAAGCTCTTATGCGGTAGTGGGTGGTCAACGGGAAATCAATTTCCTGGGAAACAGTAACCCTTTTTTCGTCGAAAATATCACCCGGCCCTTTACTCATGCCTTCCTTAAAATAGCTGATTTCAGGAGCTGAAATACCCATTTCGGTTCGCCACACATTTTGCTTTTGCTCCAACTGCGCCCGCAACTGTTGCAATTCTGCGTTTCGGTGGTAGGCCGAATCCACGGCTTGCTGTATGGTCAATAAGCTGTCCTGGGAAAACGATACGAAAAAAACGAATGGCAATAGTACAATCAGAAAAAAGGATTTCACCATGGGTCGTTGATTTTGATGCTTTCAAAGTTATTGAAGTTTTTATGGAAAAGGTGGAAAAATTGATATTTTTTATTTTACCAAAAGCGAGGGTTTCGCTCAAAGCGAAGCCCTCGCTGTGGAAAATTGCAGGGCAATCCTTACTTTCAGCACTTCATCGGAAAATCAGGATATCAAAGAATTGCTAGGAATATAGAACTATTCCACCTCTTCAAAATCGACATATTCGCCTTTGTTCTGCGATGAGCTGCGCGGGTTGGTGCGGTTTTCTATGGTCACTTCGCCGTCGCGCCGAACGTTGCGTTGATGTTCGCGTTGTTGCTCCTGCATTTTTTGCTGTATGTTTTTTAATCCCTTGTCAACCAACAACGGCAACACATACCGTGTAATTAAACGGATACCGTAATAGATGATAAGGATAATGAAAACAGTCCTTAAAAAATTTAATAAAAACAAGATTATCAATAAATTCATTTTATTCCTTCCTAAAAACTCGCTGCAAATTTAATGATTTGAAATGGTTAAGGATCAATTTTAACGTATTTTAAAGCGCTCAGCAAAAAAGGCGGGATAGCCTATCTTTGATTATGTCATTTTTTGTGTCGCTCATTTTTTACGGACATCGCCACGGCTCGATTCGTTGATGTCTTTGTTGGCGGTGGCTTTGCAAATAGAGCACTTTTCGGAGTGAGCTCAATCTTACAACTGTTAATATCCCGCCAAATCCGTTTTTTTCCCTGCATCACAAATTATTTCCTAAATTTGACCAACTTTAAGGACTACGGAAATCCGTTAGGAAAAATTGGTTTACTCCGCTGCCATAAAGGATTTTAACGTAGGATATAACATTTTTTAAAAAATCATAACCGATGCCTCTATTAAATTCAGTGGTGAAATGGATCAATTTTAAGCGGACTTATCAGATTGACTTGTACCGCGAACATCCGCATGAAATTCAGAACGAAGTGCTTTTCAGCCTTCTGCACACCGCTGTCGATACAAAATGGGGCAAAAAATACAGTTTCGGGAACATTGATTCGATACAAGACTTTCAGCATGCGGTCCCTTTGCAGCAGTACGACGACATTAAACCCTATGTGGACCGTTTGCGCAACGGGGAAAAAGATTTGCTCTGGCCGGGCGAGGTGAAGTGGTTTGCCAAGTCGTCGGGCACTACCAGCGATAAAAGCAAATTTATTCCGGTAACGAAAGAAGCCATAGACGACTGCCACATGCGCGGACCGAAGGATGTGTTTGCGCAATACATTAAAAACTTCCCCGAAACCAAAATCCTGAAAGGCAAAACACTCACATTGGGTGGCAGCCACCGCATCAATAATTCGAACAATGACTCCTATTATGGCGACCTTTCGGCTATTCTGCTTGAGAATGTCCCTTTTTGGGCCGATTTCCTCCGCACACCTACCACCGAAGTTGCACTAATTGAGGAGTTCGAAGAGAAAATCGAAAAAATAATCGAAACTGCCCTCGACCAGAATATCACTTCCTTCTCGGGTGTTCCATCGTGGTATTTAGTGCTGTTCAAAAAAGTGCTTGAGAAAACTGGCAAGTCCAATTTGTTAGAAGTGTGGCCCAACATGGAAGTTTTTGTGCACGGCGGTGTGAACTTTGAGCCCTACCGTGAGCAATACCGGAAATTAATCCCTTCGAACAACATGCAATACATGGAAACCTACAATGCCTCAGAGGGTTTTTTTGCCATTCAGGACAGTCCGCACCGCGACGATATGCTGCTGATGTTAGACTATGGCGTTTTTTATGAATTTATTCCCATGTCGGAATGGGATTCGGAAAACCCAAAAGTTTTAAGCCTGAAAGAGGTAGAATTGAACGAGAACTACGCTATTGTGATTTCCACCAGCGCGGGACTGTGGCGATACCTAATTGGTGACACGGTGAAATTTACCAGTAAATATCCCTACAAGATAAAAGTAACCGGCCGCACCAAGCACTTCATCAATGCCTTTGGCGAAGAAGTGATCATTGACAATGCGGATCGTGCTATCCTGATTGCTTGCGACCACACCGGGGCAATTGTGAACGAATACACGGCAGGGCCCGTTTTTATGGGCGACAACCAAAAAGGGGCGCACCAATGGGTTATCGAATTTGATAAAGAACCGGCCGATCTGGATTTTTTTGTTACGATTCTCGACAATTCACTTAAAACCTTAAATTCGGATTACGAAGCCAAGCGGCATAAAAATCTGACATTAGACCTGCCTATAGTGGTACTTGCGCCAAAAGGGACCTTTTATGAATGGATGAAACGCCGTGGAAAAACGGGCGGACAGAACAAAATTCCACGCTTGGCCAACAACCGTGTTTTCTTAGATGATCTTTTAAAACTGATGCAGGAACGATCTTAATTTTTTGTATTTTCGATATTCCTATAAAACAAATCATTATGCACATTGCAGTAGCCGGAAATATTGGAGCAGGAAAAACCACCCTGAGTAAACTTTTGGCAAAACATTATAAGTGGAAGCCCCATTATGAAGACGTGGACGAAAATCCATACCTCAACGATTTTTATAACGACATGCAGCGCTGGTCGTTTAACCTGCAAATCTATTTTTTGAACTCGCGCTTCAAACAGATCATCGAAATCCGAAAATCGGGCAAAACCGTTGTGCAGGACCGTACGATTTACGAAGATGCCGAAATTTTTGCGCCCAATCTCCACAGCATGGGGCTGATGAGTACCCGCGATTTTACAAACTACAAAGCCTTGTTCGATCTGATGATCAGCCTGGTGCAACCGCCCGACTTACTGATTTACCTGCGTGCCTCAGTGCCTACCCTTGTTAATCAAATTCAGAAACGCGGAAGGGAGTACGAAAGTTCTATTCGCATTGATTACCTGAAGCAGTTGAACGAACGCTACGATGCATGGGCAAATACCTACAAGAAAGGCAAACTTCTGATTGTGAATGTTGACGAATTAGACATTACCACCAAGCCCGAAGACCTGAGTTTTATTATCGACAAAATCGATGCGCAGATTCATGGCTTGTTTTGAGAGGGGAAGAGAGTGAGAGGTGAAAAGCAAGAGGTAAACGGTGAACAGTAAGAGGTGAACGGTGAGAGATGAGAGGTGAACGGTGAGAGATGAAAGGTGAGAAATGAGAAGTGAGTGATTAAAGGGGTGTTGAGTTTTGCACAAACTATCCTAATTTTTAAGTGGTGGAATGCCCCGAAATTTTAAAGCATAGGGGAAGTCTTGTGGTGGTTGAAAATGTTTACAATTAACTCGAAAAATCAATCTTCAGATTGATTTAATCTGTGAATCTGTGGCAATTTCTAATCAAACATGGTATCCACTAATTCTCAGATTAAGAACTTTGAAATCCCCTCACATTGTGTAAGGCAATAAATCAAGTTTTTCCCTATCGGCGTAGATGGCACTCTCGGTATAGAAGGCAGGGATTCCCACTTTCGTGGGAATGGTGGCTTCGAGCGATCTGTTATACCATGTGTTTCATTGTGACTTTGCGTCTTAGTGTTGAATTTCCATTTTTTACGTTTCGGAATGCACTCAACCTTTTGCTCCCATAATTTTCCTGACTTCTTCGTTTATTGCCGGCCATTGATCGTCGGGAAGGTTTGCGCCCATAACTTCAACGGTCTTGCCCGAAATGTATGCCGCAATTTTTCCGCAGGTGTCCAAATCGCAGCCGTGGGTCAATCCATAGAAAAACCCGGCGGCATAACTATCCCCCGCGCCTGTGGTGTCGATGGCTTTTGCTTTAATACTTTCTATGCTTATAACTTCCTGACCACGCTGAATGTAAGAACCTTCTTTTCCCACTTTAACGATGGCTATTTCGCACAATTGTGCAATCTCGTGAAGAGCCTCCAACGGCTCTTTTCCGGTGAAACTTTTCGCTTCTTCTTCGTTGGCAAAAACAATATCAATACTTGTTTTAACCAACTCTTTCAGGAAATCCAGGTTAGCCTCCACCACGTTAAAGCTGGCCAAATCAATGGCGACTTTCAAGCCGGCAGCTTTGGCCATTTCAACCCCGGTTTTTATCAAATCGTGGTTAAAAATCAGGTAGCCTTCCATGTAGGCATACTGGTAGCCGCTAAACACGGAAGGTGTAAATTCAGCCGGGATCAAATCGGATGCCGCTCCGAGGTAGGTTGCCATGGTGCGCTCCGAATCGGGACTTACCAGCCCCATTACCAGACCCGTGCTTTTTTCGCTATAATACAAATGCGGTGTAATTCCTTTTTTCTCAAATGCTTCTTTAAAAATCCGGCCTAATTCATCGTTCCCTATTTTACCCATATATCCGGAATTTCCGCCTAATCCCGCCAAAGTACGCATGGAGTTAGCGACAGAACCCCCGGTGGAAATTTTGCTTTTCGACGAGAATGCCGCATCGTAAATACGTTTTGAAAGTACGGCATCCACCAAGGTCATGCTTCCTCGTGGCAGACCGAAAATCTCCAGCAGATTGTCGTCGTTCAACAATGTAATTACATCCACTAAGGCATTGCCTATGCCCAATACGGCGGGTAGTTTTGTTTTGTTCATTTTTAAAAAGAATTGAATCGTAAATTTCTAAAGGGCACAAACCTACACAGAACTTTAATAAAACGGCAGAAATATGTTCGAAAACTCAATTTATAAAACTAGTTTAAAACAAGGTATTCCATCCGCCGAACCATCGGTAACAAAACCCATTTTCTTTAAATAGCTAATTTGATGAGGAACATCGGAATGGGCAGTAATTGCTGAATATTGCTTCGTTTTCATCACTTTTCGGAAATGTTCAAAAATGAATGCCCCGTTTTTGTAATCACGGTACTGAGGCACCACATAATCTAACTTCACCTGCAACTGATCGCCGTTTTTTTGACCCACAAACAAACCGGCGAGATTCATGTTCCGGAATACAGTCAGTACAATTTGATTGTTGTCGGGTTGAAGGCTAAATCCCGGAAAAAACCTGCGAATATCCTTTCTGTAGTGGCGCAGCAGCTTTTGCACATAGGGGTCATCGGCATCTGTTTCAATAATTTCAAAGCTATCTGTTTGAAAATACAACTGCTGCAAATAGTAAAGATTGAAAAACACGATGGCGAGGTTCATCAGCCCAACCGGATAGGAACCAATATAAAAGCCATAGAAGGAGAAAATTGCCGCCCCAAACAAATTGATCAGTCGCAAACGCAACATCGACGACAAGCTTAGCGAAATGAGCACCAACAGAGAAGCCGTATAGCCGATCCATTCAATTAAAGAAATGCCTAAAAATTCGATTTCACTCACAATTGTATTGTTTTTGATTCAAAGTTCAAAATTAAGAAAAAGAGCGTTGATTGAATAATAGTTTTATGCTCAAATAGTTTGAGTTTCGTTTTATAAATAAAACGTTTACACTAATTTAGCCGTTCAAAATCAATTGACAACAAATATTTTAATCAACTAATAAAAATAGAAACAATGAGAACATTAAAAAACAGGCGTGATTTCCTGAAGGTTTCAGCAGCAGGTGCGCTGGGAGTAGTAGTTTTAAGCCCTATGGCTTGCACGTCCCCGACAAAAGGTACCGACAAAAAAAGCTTTGGTGTGGGCTTGCAGCTCTACACCGTTCGTGATGCTATGGCAGCCGACCCGATAGACACTTTGCAAAAAGTATCGGACATGGGCTACAAAAACGTGGAACTGGCCGATTATTCCGATGGGAAATTTTATGGCTATGCCCCTGTAGAATTCAAAAAGATAGTAAGCGATATGGGCATGGATATTATTAGCAGTCATGCCGCGGTTGAATCGACCGGGATAACAGTTGAAAATGCTAAAAAGATGGCCGATGATCATGCCGGGCTTGGTGCAAAATATTGCGTGCAACCTTGGGTGAACGACGAAGACCGCACCGTTGAAACCTACAAACGTATGATTGGCGACTGGAACAAAGTGGGCGAAATCATGAAAAATGTGGGCATCCAGTTTGGCTACCACAACCACAATTTCGAATTTGCCAATCTGGATGGCATAGTACCTTATTACGATATTTTTATGCCCGAAATGGATCCGGACCTGATTACCATGGAATTAGACATCTATTGGGCCACCAAAGGCGGTCAAGATCCCGTGGAAATGTTTAACAAATATCCCGGAAGGTTCCAACTGTGCCACTATAAAGACATGTCGGAAAGCAGCGAACCTTTTTATGATGTTATTAAAGACGATATTACCTCGGTAGGTTCCGGCCTTATCGATTTCAAACGCATTTATGCGGCAAGGGAAATTGCCGGCATGAAATATTTTTTCGTGGAAGACGACAACCAGGGCAATGGGAAACCGTTCGAAGCGATAGAAACCAGCATGAACAACCTCACCGGTAAAATCCTGGAGGCATAATCACATTTTGAAATTTTATTTCAAATCATATTCCTGTTTCTACGCCGCCAAGTGTCATGTTTTCCGGGGGTGAAATGTCCTTGTCCGAAAGAAAAAACAACTTCGACTGACCGGCTCTAAGATTGATTGTAATAGTGGAAAGACGACCAAAAGCAATGGAAAAATCCTTTCCCCATTCAAAAATAGATGCCGAATCTTGCTCAATCAAATCAATAAGGGGAAATGTTTTGCTGACCTCATTTGCGGTATCGTTGAAAAACAACACACCCCAACTTTCCTGTTCTTTGTACACACGAAGGGCAATTTTTATCTCGTTGTAGCCGGGCCAATTGGGTAAAAACGCATTTTTTTGCCGTCTTGAAGGTTCCAAAAACCGGTATAGCTTTATCTGCTCGCTGTCTAATTTTGTGAAATCCGTAGAAATTCCGACGGCACCGCCCAACATTCCAGTCCATAAGGCTATACTGTTATTCATGTCGTTTAAAACCTGGTTTTCGCTGTTCGCAAGCTCAATTTCGCAAAGCGAATTTTGCCAGTAAATATTGTTGAAATAGTGCGCAAACCACGATTCCCTTACACGATCATTTAGGGTTAAAATATCCGCTTCCTTATTCTGCCTGCTGCTTACCCGCACTATGTCAGCAAACCCGATAAGCGGTGAATACGGAGTTTGGTCGGCCATCCACAAACTTCCGACACCGATTTCCTCGCGGATAATTTCACACATTTCACGAAAAACCTGCACGGATGTTTTCCCCTTCTCATCGCGTTTAACATCTATTGAATCTTTAAATCCATAATCTAAGTGGCCGGTTTCAAAGAATAGAAAACCCATTTTGCGCAAGCCGTTAAATGTTTTAGCGATGTGTTTTTTAACGTCGGAATTGCTGATATCCAAGGCATAAAAGGATTCGTTTTCGCCGGCTTCTTCGGGAAATATCTCGTTATTGTAATTTCTTATCAACCAGTTCCGGCGTTTTTTAAAAATCTGGCTACGGTCCGAAACCCGAAAAGGGGCAATCCAAATTCCTGCCCGGTAGCCCTCTTTGAAAATTTCGCGTGCAGCCTTGTCCAAGCCGCCAGGCCAGTTTTCATTCGGTTCGAGCCAGTCGCCATCAATGCAATACCCCCGGTTGATGCCCAGGGTGTGAACAGGAATCTTCGGCGTTTTTGTTTTTAGAAATTCAACTTGTTTTCTTAGCTGATCGAACGAATTGTTTTGCGAATTACCTTGGCCCGAGAAGCAGTGAAAACTGGTTACCGAACTTTGCCTTGCAGCGGTTTCTTCGCTGGTTTTCCACGCCAACTCCTGCAGGGTTTCGAAGGGCTTGTTGCCGCCGTAAAAATGAACCTCGGGCAGTAAAATGTAATCGTTTTTAATTTTTATCTCTTCTAATAGCATCCCTGCTTCAAAGAAAAACTGTTCACCGGTTAGCCTGGTTTGATTTATTCCTTCGTAGTGCGTGCGGCTATAGATGGAGCTTCGGTGAAAGAAATCTTTGTGGTTGGGCTGACCAATGGCAATGGTTTCGTCTTCTCCAAGAAAAGCAAAGGCGAGATAGCTGTCGTAACTCCAGTTTACGCCGGCAGGTACAGTCTTGCCCGTTTCAAACTGAAACACGTGGCTTGGTCCGTTGGTGCCAAAACCTCCGAGAAAACATTTATTCATACCGAATATTTGGGCTTGCGAAATCGGATAGAACCACCGTGGAGCTCTCGAAAAGCCGCTAAACTCCGGACTTATGGAGATAGAATCTTTATTGCTTTTCAGATCGAGCATCAAAAAACCGCCCGACAGCTCATACACAATCCGCTTGCCTTTTGGAGAATCCCCGAGGAATACATTTTTGGGCATCACTGTTTGCCCGTCGATGGAAGGGCGACAATTTTTTAAAATAAGTTCCTTCCCAATTAAATCGAATGTGCCATTTTCATATACAACCCACTGAGGTTTGTTGAGCTTAAAGCGGCTGCCTCTTTTGTTCTGTGATGAACCTGCAAATAACGAAACCGGGCTAAACTGCAAGGTGCTTCCGACTGCCGCACTGCTGCAGATTTGCAAAAACCGACGCCGTTTTAGTTTCTCTCCAGTCATAGTTAGTTCGTAAATTTGGCTTAAACTTACAAATCAAATCACACAAATCTAAGGTTTGGACAATATTTTATTTTCACAGGCATTTCCAACCATTACGCCAATTTGGTTTCAACCAGTTGTTGTTGCCCGATCGACAGGTTGTTGATGCGTGGCGAATGTATTTTTGAGCAGTTTGGTATTGTAGCCATAGTATCCCAATTCGCGGGCAGCCTGCACAAAAAACGTTTTCTGCCAACGACGAATTTTAAGCCACGAAAACGATGGCGCTGAAAAGAAACAGGACAATGATTTGTAGCTTTTGCATAGTTGATGAAAAATTTATGGTTCGTTTTTATAATTTTGGTTGAAAATAGGAAATATATGAAACCCAAAATTGCTTTTATCGCTTTTTTTACGTTGTTCGCTCTAACGGCAATGGCGCAACAACTTCCCGTTGTTACTATTCAAACCTCTCTCGGAAACATTTCCTGTGAAATTGATACCGTCCACGCTCCTTTAACCGGAAATAATTTCCTGAAGCACATTCAAATAGGGACGTATGAGCATGCGGTGTTTTACCGTGTTGTGCGTCAGGACAATCAACCAAAAAATGACGTAAAAATTGAAGTGATACAAGGCGGTGTATTTACCGAAGTTCAGTTTGAAAAAATAAAACCAATTCGCCATGAATCCACAAAAGAAACAGGGCTGAAACATTTAAACGGTACGCTGTCGATGGCACGAATGGAGCCGGGAAGCGCCTCTACTGAATTTTTTATTTGCGTGGGCGACCAGCCAAGTCTTGATTTTGGGGGGAAAAGAAATCTCGACGGACAAGGTTTTGCCGCTTTTGGACAAGTGATTGATGGAATGGAAACGGTTCGGGAAATTCAAAATTTAAAGGACAAAAACCAAACTTTGATTGAGCCGGTGAGGATTGGATTGATGGAGATTGATGGGATTGATGGAGATTGATGGAGATTGATGGAGATTGATGGAGATTGATGGAGATTGATGGGATTGAAAGATTAGGGGTGGGGAGAAATGCTTGCTCAATGAGGCGAAACTCCTGCTTCAATGGATTGCAACGCTCGCTCAATGGAATGCAATGTCCTCTCGATAGCTGAAAATGAATTGTAGCAAAAAGTGGTGGCAAAAGAAAGGCGGGAAAGCTTCCCGCCAGTTTTAAAAATTATGCCGCAACCCCCGCGAATGCTTCGGAAAGCACATCCGGATAAATTTCCTTGAAATTCTCGGAACACCACTCATACAATTCATTCAGCTCGTTTTCTTCCACCCAATTGATGCATTTGTGTAGTTCTTTCCGGAACAACTCTTTGCTGAAACTCACTTTCGGTAAAATAACTTTCGCATATTCTAACATAGCTAATCATTTTTTATGGTTTGCGCTATTAAAATAACATCTTAAAACCGGTTTCGGTATGTTGTAGAATAGGGTTTAACACTATTTAACGATAATAGATTTATGGTTTGGTTTTATACCATTGTGCTGTAAATGATTACAGCAAAAAACAAAAAAAACTGTTATTAAACATGTATTCGATTTAAATTTAATTTCCATCGAAACAGTGCTCATTTATTCACCAAAGCGAATATTTTTCACAAACTGGGCAACCGAATTTTCGATTGTAATTTCGGGTTGAAACGATTTTACAAATGCGCTTCCTATGATTGCCCCATTTGAATATTTACACGCATTGTCGAAGGTAGCTTTATCGGAAATTCCGAATCCGATAAGCTGCGGATTTTTTAGCTTCATGGTTTTGATCCGCTCAAAATATTCCTGCTGAAAGTCCTCCACCCTTTTGTTTGCGCCCGTGGTTGACGACGAGGATACCATGTAAATAAAACCCGAACTCGCCTCATCGATTTGGCGGATTCGTTTTTCAGAAGTTTGCGGCGTAATCAGTAAAATATTGTACAGGTTATTTTGGGCAAAAATTGATTGGTATTCCTGCTCAAATTCGTCCAAGGGAAGATCGGGCAAAATTATACCATCGATTCCAATTTCAGCACATTTTTCACAAAACCGCTTTACGCCAAATTGGTAAACCGGGTTGAAGTAGCCCATTAAAACCAGCGGAATTTCCACCGTCTCCCGAATGTTTTTCAGTTGTTCAAAAAGCACATTCAGGCTCATCCCGTTTTTTAATGCAATCTCGCTGGTACGCTGAATGGTTGGCCCATCGGCAGTAGGATCAGAAAAAGGGATACCGATTTCGATCAGATCCACACCATTTTTTTCTAATTGCTGAATGATTTCCACCGTGTCGTTCAGATTGGGATAACCGGCACTAAAATACACCGAGAGTATAACTTTGTTTTTTGCTTCGAAAAGCTCGTTGATGCGGTTGTTCATGTTATTATTTTAAAGCCCCCTAAATCCCCCAAGGGGGACTTAAGAGAAAATCGTTTCATTTTTGTTTGTATTCCCATTCTTACCTCTCCCTTTTGGGGAGAGGTTGGAGAGGGGCGTCAATACCCAAAATATTCTAAATACGTTTCCATGTCTTTGTTGCCGCTGCCCGAAAGGTTGACAACGTTCACATCGTCCGGTTTCATTTTAATTTTTTCGAGTGCAGCAAGCGCATGCGCCGATTCCAATGCCGGGATGATTCCCTCTTTTTGGGTAAGCAACAGAGCAGCTTTCAGCGTTTCTTCATCAGTGCCAGTGAGGTACTTTGCCCGTCCGGTTTTAAAAAGGTGTGCATGCAGCGGGCCAATTCCCGGATAATCCAACCCGGCAGAGATGGAATAGGCTTCCGTAATTTGCCCGTCGGCCGTTTGCATGAGAATGGTTTTACTTGAATGCAGTACGCCGGGCGTTCCAACAGCCAGCGTTGCGGCAGTTTCGGAAGTTCCGACTCCCTTGCCGGCAGCTTCAACGCCAATGAGTTCTACGGCTTCGTCGTTTAGATAATGGTAGAATGCACCTGCGGCATTACTGCCACCGCCAACACAAGCCAAAATCCGCGTCGGAAAATTGCTGCCGGTTTGGTCTAAAAGCTGGTCTTTCATTTCGGCGCTGATAACCGATTGAAACCGCGCCACCATATCAGGGAAAGGATGCGGCCCCACCACCGAGCCGATGATGTAGTGCGTGTCCACCGGGTTGCTGATCCAGTCGCGCATGGCTTCATTGGTAGCGTCTTTCAGTGTTTTATTGCCGCTGTGCACCGGAACCACTTCTGCCCCCAACATCTTCATTTTTTTCACATTCGGTGCTTGCCGCGAAACATCGAGCGCGCCCATGTAAACCACACATTTTATACCTTTCAGCGCACAAACCGTGGCGGTGGCAACACCATGTTGACCAGCACCTGTTTCGGCAATAATGCGGGTTTTCCCCAGCTTTTGTGCCAGCAGAATCTGCCCCACCGTGTTGTTGAGTTTATGCGAGCCGGTATGGTTCAGGTCTTCGCGTTTCAAATAAATTTTTGTGCCGTAATGTTCCGATAAGCGTCCGGCGAAATAGAGCGGCGATGGCCGGCCTACATAATCTTTCAGCAGTTGGTCGAACTCTTTTTTGAATTCTACCGACTCGATGATTTCCAAATAGCGATGTTTTAGTTCGTCGATATTCGTAAACATCATTTCCGGAATCCATGCCCCGCCAAATTCGCCATAGTAACCTTTTTCGTTAACTTCGTATTTCATTTTTTAATTAGATGTGAGACATTTAGATGTGAGCATCAAAAAAAGAAAACTTCATTGTCTGAGTTTCTCCATAAATATTTTCAAATTTTCAATGTTTTTTAAACCCGGGGCATCTTCGAAACCGCTGTTTAAATCCACTCCGGTGAACTTTGGATGATTGATGGCTTTGATGTTTTCCACATCGTCAGGACCAATTCCACCGCTCAAAAAAAACGGTGTATGTCCTTCATATTTCCCCAGAATTTGCCAATCGAATTTTTTGCCCGAACCACCATATTCCTCCGTTTTTGTGTCGAAAAGAAAGAAATCGGTCACTTTTGCAAATGCCTGCGTTTTTCTAAAATCGAATTTTTCATCTACATTGAATGCTTTTATAACTTTCAAGCCTTGTCGTTTCAAAATCTGGCATGTTTTGGGATTTTCGTTACCATGCAGTTGAATGTAATCTATGCCGAGGTTTTTTGCCAGGGCCAGAATTTCAAAAGCATTCTCATTCACAAAAACACCCACTTTTGCTTTTGCAGAATTGAATAAGCCCGTTTCAGGGGTTTCGCCAATGTACCGTTTCGATGGGGAATAGAAAATATAGCCCAATAAATCAACATTTAGCTTCTCAACTTCTTGCCGGTTTTCGGTGAATTTCATGCCGCAAACTTTTATCCGTAGTGGTCGCTCCATTTTGATATGAGATTATGAGATGTGAGTATCAAGACAAAAAAACAGATACGTCAAATCTTTTGCTTTTAATAATGTTATAGTTTCTCAATAAATTTAGAACAAGCCTCGCCGGGGTTGTCGGTTTTCATAAAGGTTTCGCCAATTAAAAACCCTTTAAAACCATGCTGTCTCAAGTACGCAATTTCTTTGGCTCCGCTCAAACCGCTTTCCGAAATCTTTACAAATTTATCCGGAATTAATTTTGAAAGCTTCACTGACGTTTCCACATCCACCTCAAAGGTTTTCAGGTTGCGGTTGTTTACGCCCACCACATCAACAAAATCGTTAATGAGTTCAAGCTCTCCGGCATCATGAATTTCCATTAAAACTTCCATGCCCAATTCTTTTGCTTTTCTCGCCAGGAGTTCAGCCTGCCCCTTTTCAAGGCAGGCCGCAATCAGTAAAATCACATCCGCACCATAGGCTTTTGCTTCTGCAATCTGATAGGAATCAATCATAAAATCCTTTCGCAAAACCGGAATGTTGGGATTGGTTTCGCGGGCTTTGGCCAGATTGTCTAAGTCGCCCCCAAAATATTCGTAATCCGTTAATACCGAAAGGCCGGCAACACCGGCTTCCACATAACCTTTGGTCACCTCTTCCACTTTCGCCCTGAAATTAATTTCACCTTTAGAAGGCGATTTTTGCTTGAATTCGGCAATGATTCCGGACGAGCCTTCCTTCAACAAGTTTGCTTTTAGAGAATTGCACTTTCGTGAATACATTGGGTATTGTTCCAATTCGGCCACACCAACAATTAGTTTTTGATGTTCCACTTCCCGCTTTTTTGTAGTAATTATTTTATCGAGTATGTTCATTTCTTGTTTTATTCCAAAACCGTTTTTAACTTGTTAAATGCTCTTTTACTGTGCAACGATTCCCGGGCTATTTCAACACATTCCAAGAGCGATTTTTCAGGATGCACCAGGTTGATTCCCAATGCGGCATTGGCCAGCACGGCGTTGTTTTGTTCCGTTGTACCTTTCCCCTTCAGGATATTTACAAAAATACGTGCTGCATCGTTCAAAGAATCGCCGCCATATAATTTCTCCGGTTGAATCGTTTTCATCCCAAAATCGGTAGGCGAAATACTGTAATCCTTATTGTTGGATGAAATATGCGCATCGGCGGTCAATGAAATTTCGTCGTAGCCGTCGTGGCTGTTTACCACGGCAAAGTTAACATCCAGACTTTCATACACATGTTTGTAGTGTTTGAAGTTTTCCAGGTTATTGACCCCAAGTACCTGGTGCTTTGGTGACGACGGGTTGACCATCGGCCCAAGTATGTTGAAAAACGTATATACCCTCAATGCCCGCCGCACCGGGGCAATGTGCTTCATTGCCGGATGGAAAAGCGGTGCATGTAAGAAACAGAAATTGCTTTTGTCCAAGTCGTTTTTCAATTTTCCCAAATCGTTGCTGAATTTGTATCCCAACAATTCAAGCACATTGGACGAACCGCTGGTTGAAGATACCGCGTAATTGCCATGTTTCGTCACGTTAATACCCGCACCTGCCAGCACAAAACACGCGAGTGTAGAAATGTTGAACGTGTTTTTACCGTCGCCGCCTGTACCCACCACATCAATGCCGTTGTAAGTAGAAAGGTCGGTAACGAGACAAAGATCGGTCATGGCATCGCGGAACCCGGCAAGTTCTTCGGAGGTAATCGGCCGCATTTTGAATACGGTGAGAAAGGAGGCAAACTCCACCTCCGAATGTTTTCCCTCCCCAACTTCGAGAAGGCTGTCCTTTGCCTCCTTCCGGGTGAGGGTGTTTCCTTCAAAAAGGTATTCTAATGTATTTTTCATTTTTATTCTGCTTTAGCTTTGCGGTGCGAACAACAGCATTGCTTTATTCAAGTTTTGTAGACGCACCTTTTAACTATTTTTTTCTATTTTTCCCCAGGCTGAAGTCTGGGGTTATTCAAGTCCTCCCCCTTGGGGGAGTTAGAGGGGGCTTTCAGCCAGTTCGCAATCATTTTTTCACCTAAGGGAGTTAACACCGATTCAGGGTGAAACTGAACTCCTTCCAAATCAAACTCTTTGTGCCGCAAGGACATTATCGTTCCATTGTCATCGTAGCTTGTAACTTCGAAACAAGCGGGTAAGGTTTCATTTTCCACAATCCAGGAATGATACCGCCCCACTTCAAAGGTTTTGGGCAAATCCTCAAAAAGAACAGAATGATTCCCTGTTAGTTCAATACTGGTGGCAATTCCATGGAATACGCGGTTCAGGTTGCGCAATGTGCCGCCAAATGCTTCGGCGATTGCCTGCTGACCGAGACAAACACCCAGAATGCTTTTGCTTGCTGCGAATTTCTTAATGATATCGAGCAGTAGGCCGGCTTCTTCAGGCAATCCGGGGCCCGGCGAAAGCACAATCTTATCGTACTTTTCGATTTCTTCTAAGGTAATCTGGTCGTTGCGAAACACATCGATGGGCAAACCGGAGATTTTTTTAATTGCATGTACCAGATTGTAGGTGAACGAATCGTAGTTGTCGATGACCAATAGAGCCTCCCCCCTGACCGAGCCTCCCCCAACCTCCCGCTTTTGCGGGACAGGCTCTCCAAAGGAGGGGAGTGAAGAAGCTGCTTCGTTTGATGTTATGTTTTTCATTATTATTTTTATTTTACTGCATGTTTTAATTCCGTTTCTATAGGAGAAAGTGATACTATCGGGCTTTCTTCCTCCCCCTCCTTTGGAGGGGGTCGGGGGGAGGCCGTGGGGCTTATATCCCCTTCGCCATTTCAATAGCCTTTTTTAGCGCTGCCAGTTTATTGTTCACCTCCTGCAATTCGCTTTCTTCCTGCGAATCGGCAACAATGCCCGCGCCGGCCTGGTAAAACAGTTTGTTGTTTTTACTGAGGAAAGAGCGAATCATAATCGCATGGTTCAAGGTTCTGTCGAAACCCAAATAACCGATACAACCACCATAGTATCCACGATTTTGGTTCTCGTATTTATCGATGAGTTCCATGGCTTTGTATTTGGGCGCCCCCGAAAGTGTACCTGCCGGGAAAGTTTCGCCCAATACTTTTATGAGGTTTGTTTCGTCGGTAATTTCACCTGAAACTTGTGAAACGAGGTGGATAACGTGCGAGTAGAATTGCACTTCGCGGTAGGTTTCAACAATCACTTTTTCGGCGTTGCGGCTTAAATCGTTCCGCGCCAAATCGACCAGCATCACATGCTCGGCATTTTCTTTCGGGTCTTTGCTGAGCTGTTCTGCCAACATCCGGTCTTGCTCATCGTTGCCAGTTCGTTTAAATGTGCCTGCAATGGGATGGATGTAGGCTTTGTTGTTTTTTATCCGGATCTGCGCTTCGGGGCTGGAACCAAAAATGCGGTAATCGCCATAATCGAAAAAGAACAGATAAGGCGAGGGATTGATGGAGCGTAGGGCACGATAGACGTTAAAATCGTCGCCACGGAATTCCTGTGCAAACTGCCGGCTCAATACAATCTGAAAAACATCGCCACGGTAACAATGCTCTTTCCCTTTGGTAACCATGTGCCTGTACTCCTCATTGCTTATGTTTGAAGTTTCTTCGCCAATGGATTCAAATCTTGCAGTTGAAAAATTAAGGTTCACCAACAAATGATGCACATAATCCATTTGCGAAGTTTCACCATCCAATAAATTCTCCACAATGTGGATAATATTTTTATGATGGTCGATGGCTACCACATACTTATAGAAACAGTATTTTACTTCCGGAATCTGATATTCTTCCACTTTCTTTGAAGTGAAAGTGATGTTCTCAAAATGCTGGACTGCATCGAAGTTTACGTAGCCGAATAATCCGTTGGCGTGCAGTTCAATTTCATTTGAATCGACATCGAAGACTTGGAAAAACCGCTCCAATTCCGCATCAAGACTGCGTTCTGCGGAGAGCTTAAACTTTTCAGTATCATCGTGTGGAAGTCTTATTTCCACTTCGCCATTGGTCACCGTAAAATCTGCTGCAGGATTGAAACAGATGAACGAATACGCATTTTCGTTGCCGCGGTAATCGCTGCTTTCCAGTAAAATCGATTTTGGGTAGAGCGTTCGTAAGCGCAAGTAAATACTGACTGGCGTAACGGTATCCGCCAATATTTTCCGAACTACGGGTTTGAATTTTAATTTCATAATGTAAAGACAGCCCCCTAAATCCCCCCCCAAGGGGGACTTTTGGAAGATGCAATTATTTAAGTTTGTTTTTCAAATTTGTTTTTTCTCTCTTACTCCCTCCCCTCCGGGGAGGGTCGCCTGCCTGCCGCCTGCCTGCCGGTAGGCAGGGTAGGCAGGGGGTGGGGCTGCCTTCAAAAAAAACGGCTCACCGTGAATTCGATGAGCCGCTTTTTTGCATAGACGTATCTTCCTTTCACTTTGTTGATAAAAAGTTGTTGCGCCACCACCAAATATTTGTAATTGTTCTGTTCATTTTTTTCAATTTTTCTCAATCATTTCTTTCACTTCATCTTTCAAAACTGGTAAATGTCTTTTTATAGTTCCCCAGATTATTCCGTCATCAATTTTGTCATAACCATGAATTACCCTGTTTCTCATTCCAATAATTCGTTGAGAGCTTGAAATTTCAATATTCCCATCTAATTTTAACAGTCGGCTCATTGCCTCACCAATAATTTCCAACTCCCGTTCAACAGCTCGCTTAACCATTTTGTTTTTCTGATAGTGCAGAAAATCCACATCAGTCAAAAAATCTTCAATGGATTGAACGGATTCTAAAATGTCAAATAAATATTTTTTGATTTTTTCGGTCATAAATCAAGACTTTATTTTTCTCAACTTCTTCAATGAAATATGGATTTGACAATGAATTAACCGTTACTAAATCAACTTCGCGGTTAAACGTTCCTTCAAGGTTCTCAGCCAATAAAAAATAGTTTTCCGCATAATCTTCAACCGCTAATTTCTGAAAAGAAACAAGAAAGTCAATATCACTATCATCGGTGAATTTAGTTGAGATTGCTGAACCAAAAACCCACAGTTTTTCAACACTGAGTTTTTCGCAAACCTCGTTAACCTGTTCAATCCTATTTTTTATTTCTTCTATCATACCATAAAAAAACCTGCTCTTTTAAGGAGCAGGCTCATTTTGAAATATCATTTTAAAAAATACCAATATGGCTATTAACTCCTTGCTTACGTAAGAAGACCCCACCACGGAAGCCATATTGTATTTATTTTTTGCATCGTTTTGTCTTATTTTTTGTCAAAAGAATAAAAAATAATCACCAAATCAAAATAGTTTATGGTTTTTATCCGTAAAAAACACTAAAGTTTTGCCTATTTTTCCAATTCTTTCCACACCAGCGCACTTGCGCCAACAATGGCAGCAACACCGGGTTTAAGCTGTGAGGGCAGGATTTTTACTTTGTTTTGAAAAATTGGAAGCAGGTGTTTTTCCATACTTCCCTTGGTAGGTTTGAAAATATAATCGCCGGCAGCCATTGGCCCGCCAAACAAAAAAATCGCTTCGGGGCTGAGGTAAGTAACTGTGATGGCTAACCCCTGTCCCAACCAGGCTCCTGTTTTCTCGAACACTTCTAAGGCTATTTTATCGCCTTTCGTTGCAGCATCATAAATCATTTTCGAGTCGAGTTCCCGGTAAGTTTTGTCGGCCAGCAAACTATCGTTGGCGTTGTAATGGGCCAACAATTCAAACGCGGTGCGTTTCATTCCCAGTGCCGAACAGTAGGCGTCCAGATGCCCCAAAGCTGAACATCCGCAGCGGCGACCACCGGGAATCAGGGTCGTGTGGCCGCACTCGCCGGCAAAACCATCGCTGCCATAAACCAAATCGCCGTTCACCACAATTCCACTGCCTACACCGGTCCCCAACGTGAACATCACAAAATTTTTCATGCCTTTGGCTCCGCCGTATATCATTTCACCAATGGCGGCGGCGTTTGCATCGTTGGTCAATGCCAGCACAGGCAAATCGGGAAACTGATCGCGCAACAATTTCACCAAATGTACTACCCCTTTAAACGACAGGTTTGACGTATACTCAATGCTTCCGGTGTAATAATTTCCGCCGGGTGCCCCGATTCCCATGCCAAGAACCTCTAAATCGTCATTCACCAATTTAACCGGTTTAATCAACTCCTTTACTGCTGCGGAAAGGTCGGCAATGTATTGAATGATATCGCCATGTGCGGGAGTGGGAATATTGTCCTTTATCAGCACATTTCCCTCCTGGTCCACAACGCCAATGGCCGTATTTGTCCCGCCGATGTCAATGCCTATTGCAACTTTTTTCATGTAGGTAGTATTTAAATCTGATTAAAATCTATTTTAGAGAGGTAATGGGCAAATTTATAAATATTATGCCGTTGTTCCTGTTCTTCGAGAAAACAATCTAAAGATTAATTTAATCTGTGAACCTGTGGCAATTTAAAACCATTCCGAAGAAAAGAAACCTCATTAAAAATAGATTTGTAAATTTGCGGCATAAAATGAAATTATGCAGTGCATCGCTAAAGCCATTTTAAAAGTACTGGGCTGGATTTTGCTCGTTCCGGTTTACATCTACAAATACGCCATTTCGCCGCTTACCTTCGCATCGTGCAGGCATGTGCCAAGCTGCTCGGAGTATGCGGTGCAGGCCATTAAAATGCACGGGCCATTTAAAGGCATATGGCTGGCAATCCGGCGGATTTCGAAATGCCACCCTTGGGGAACGCACGGTTACGACCCGCTGCCGCCAAAAAATAGACCGGCAAGCGATGTCGATTGCAACCTAAATTAGTTATTACGCAATCCATTCAACAAAAATAAAATTGTTCGTCAGACAAGAAGAAACAATGTCAAAATTGCTACATTTGATAGCTAATTAATAAAATCCAAAGGGATTTTGGAATAATAGCTTGTCTTTTATAAATACAATTGGAGGAAACAACTCAATTTCGATCAATCTGAGTTATTGGACGTCGTAGTTTTGGGTAATTGGTGATTGTAATGTAATCAAAAAAAACATACGACTAACTTTTCATCTGAGTCTGTTAGAAGTAAAAGTGGAACTTTAAAAAAATCCTCAAAAAAATGTTTTTTCCCTATCAAATGGTTTGTAAATTCATTATTACCTTTTTCAGAAAAATAGTCCCCCGAAATCACACATTCCTCAATAATCCCCTTTTTCACCTCCAGTTCAATCTTCAAAGTTTTTCCCGCAATCTCTACCTTGTTTCTAAACGAATATTTCGGTGAATAGCCAAAATTCCAATCCCAGGTGCGGAATTTTTCGTCGGCCAGGTTTTCGATGCTTTGAAGGTCGTTGGCATTCATTTCATACAAAATGCTTCCCGGTTTTTCAAGCTGCATTTTTAGCAAGAACCGGATGAAATCTTCAATTTTCATTTCATTTTTGAGAAATGAAGTGATGTTGGCTACCGGGCTGCGCTTAGATTGTACCGCTTTGCTTTCATATTTTCCGGGGGCAACTTTTAGGGCTTGTCCTAGATTTTTCAAATCGGAATTAAAAAGAAGAGTTCCATGGTGGAGCACACGGTTTTTAAATATATGCTCGGCATTCCCCGAGATTTTCAAACCTTCAACCAACAAATCGTTTCGTCCCGAGTTCAGGGCAATTATCCCGAGTTTCGCCAGTGTTTCAACTACAGGCCGGGTAAACTGCTTAAACGAAATTTCCCCGGGGCTTTTTACATTTTTAATGAAGCTGAAGTTCACATTTCCCGCATCGTGGAAAACCGTGCCGCCACCAGAAATACGACGGGCAGGCACTATGCTGTTTTCGCGCACGTATGGATAGTTGATTTCGCCCAGTAAATTCTGGTGCTTGCCCACTATCACGGCATTTTTGCTTTGCCAGAGCATAAAAATATCTTCAGCGAAATTTTTTAAGAGATACTCTTCGGCAGCAAGACAAAAATAGGGATCGGTATTTTTAAGATGAATACAAAGCATAATTAGTCTCAAAAATACTCCAATACCCCGGATGTGATATACATTTTACGTGAAATGTTGAAATAAATGCATTGAACGTGTAACCGTTTTTAACCTCCCCGTGCCTTTCAGCAATAAGCCTGTATCGTTTTTCTTCTTTGTCGAATGAAAAGGTTGTATCAGCGAT
>CAZNEV010000055.1:0-31739 GCA_964572085.1 uncultured Maribellus sp.
GCCGCTCGTCCGGGTCTGTGGGGGAGCGGGGAGGCAACGAACCGCTCTACCCGGATCGTTGAACACAAACACGGATGAAAATTTCACATGCGAGTTCCATCCGACCTTAAAAAATAAATTATTTACGGATGAAATAGCAGTAGATATATTCTGACTAATGATTAGTGACTAATAGAGAGCTACCCTATTTTTTTTCCACCGTTTCAACATACAGTTTTTCCACCTTTTCGCGGGCCCAGGGTGTACGACGTAAAAATTTCAAGCTGGATTTAATGGAAGGATCTTTGCGGAAACAGTTTATCGGTATTTGTTCCGACAATTCTTCCCAGCCATAAAAGCTCACTAAATAAATCATAAGTGCTTCGAGTGTGATCCCATGAAGCGGGTTATTGGGCTGTGTCATAAAACAAGTTCTTCCAAAAGTTCGATATACAGCTTTATCCCGTCAAAAATTTCACTTTTCAGAATGAATTCGTCGGCACTGTGAGAGCGGGCTGAATCGCCGGGGCCCATTTTAACGGAAAGGAACGGAACAACAACTTGGTCGGAAGTAGTAGGCGATCCATAAAGTTTGATCCCTTTGCGTTTTGCTAACTGCGGAAAGGGATGGTGTTCCGATATTCCGGAAGAGTTCAGGCGCAGCGAACGAGGTTTCACCTCCGAGTCGATAAGTTTATCGATAATTTCAGCAACCTCCTTGTTGATGTAATGTTCATTGGTGCGAACGTCCACCACAAAATGGCACACATCGGGCACTACATTGTGCTGGGTGCCGGCCTCGATTTGGGTAACTGAAATTTTCACATCTCCCAGCAGGTCCGAAGATTTTTCAAATTGGTAGTTACGCAGAATCCAAATGTCATCCATGGCTTTATAGAGGGCATTTTCTCCTTCATTCCGGGCCGAATGACCTGATTTTCCGTAGGCATAACAGTCGAGAACCAACAATCCTTTTTCGGCAATGGCCAACTCCATGCGTGTAGGCTCGCCAATGATGGCAAAATCAACCGGTGCAATTTGTGGCACTACGATTTCTAAACCCCTTCGCCCCGAAATTTCTTCTTCAGCCGAGGCCACAAATACTAAGTTGTAGGGCAGATCAGCACGTTTGTGGAAATGCACAAAAGCTGCAAGCAGCGACACCAAAGGGCCGCCGGCATCGTTGCTTCCCAGGCCATAAAGCCTGTCGCCCTCTTCAATAGGATCAAACGGGTCGTTGGTATATCCTTTTGCCGGGAGTACCGTATCGATATGCGAATTCAAAAGGATGGTGGGCTTTTCAGCATTAAAAAATTTGTTGGATGCCCAGGTATTGTTCTCTTTCGTTTTAAACGGAATGCCTTCCGAACGCAAAAAATTGCGCATTACTTCTGCCGCCTTTTCCTCTTCTTTGCTGAACGAAGGCGTGGAAATCAATGTTTTCAACAGATTTACATATTTCCGCATAGCTCATTTTTCGATTTTGAACGTGCAAAAATGGTAAAAATAAACCAGACTAAACAGTTGGATTTAAAGAAGCCCACTTTCAAGATAAGTTTGTGCCTTAGCGGTTTTGTGGTTAGTTTTTTCGCCTTTGTTCTTCTCGCTTAGCAGCTTCGACACGTCTCCGGCCTTACTTTTTCGGTATTCCTTCCTATCCTTAGGGGGAGTTAGAGGGGGCTTTCTCCCTCCTTCCCTCAACAACACATCAATACCGCCTTCATAAACTTTTTAGGTTGTTCGGCGTGCAGCCAGTGGCCGGCTTCCGGGATGTCAATGATTCTGGAATCCGGATAAATCTCTTTGATGAGCGCTTCGTCTTCGGGTAAAATATAATGTGATTTCATGCCTCGAATAAAAATAACGGGGTACGTCGTAATGGGAAAACGAGCGCCTAACCAGCGACGGTTTACGCCACTTACGATTTCTTCCAGATTATTGTACAAAACTTCTGCATTCAGTCGCCAGTAGTATTGTTTGGTTTTCTTGTTTCGTGTCATATTTTTCAACAGAAATTGACGGATGCGGGCATCGTCAATCTTTTCGGCCATAAAGTCGTCCACATCGCTCCGTGATTTTATTTGCGTAAAATCAATTTCCTGCATGGCGAGCAGTATGTTTTGATGCAGGTAAAACTGGCTGTCGTTTTTAAGCAACATGTAATCTTTTGGTGCAATATCGGCAATAACCAATTTTTCCACTTTTTCGGGGTAGTCGGCGGCAAACCACATCGCGGTTTTCCCGCCCATACTGTGACCGAGTACGGTAGCTTTTTCGATGTTGTGCTGAATGAAGAAATCATTCAGGTCGTCACGCATATCGTTATAAGTATGCGAGTCGGCAAAAGGCGAGCGGCCGTGGTTTCGCTGATCGATGAGGTAAACTGTATATTTCTCTGCCAGTCGTTTACCGATGTTCAGCCAGTTATCGCTGGAGCCGTACAGCCCGTGCAACACTACCAGCGCAGGGCCGGTTCCTTCTTTTTTGTAGAATAATTCCATATTGTTATTTAATTTTTATTCATAGTCTTTTGGAATGCAGAAACTTTTGAGACCGTTTCATTTTTACTATTATTCTGTTTTGATTTCAAAAGTATAAAAATACCGGCAATTTCGTTTTTCTGGAATTTGAAAAATAAGGAACTTGCAGGAGTTCATTTTTCTGGAAATGCAAAATACATCGAGATTCCCGTTGCTCAATCCGTTGCGCAATTCGGAGGCATGGGAAAAGCGAAAAAGGAAGCAGCTTTAAAAGAGTTTTTCATACAAGATATTGAATGTATATTCTAATTCCACCACATCTGCCTTTTTTGTAACACGATGATGCTGATTTGCATTTGCAATTTAACAACAGCACCTTTGCTCCCTCGCGAATTTATTGTAACTGAGCGAACATTCTCTCCTCATAAACGGCTGCAAAGTACTTAACGCATCGAAGACAAAGCTATTTATTGCATTTGTGTGAATATTTTTTATAGAAGGACGCAACCTTTTAACAATAACCTCATGAGCGTTTGGCTATTACACCTATAGGGAGAATTAGCGGAACGAGCCATTGTGGAAATCAATGAGAATATTGTATTTTTGGATCATGAAAACAAAAATTATCGCATTAATTCTCCTTGTTTCTTTTTATTCAAAAGCACAGGATATTCCAAAATTCAATGTAGGAATCGATTATTTATTGCTACACGCCAGCTATGAAAACGCATATGGATCAGTGGAATATTCATCGCGGGGAGGTGTTTTTATTGAAAAGCCGTTTCAATTTGATTTTTTAAAACCAGTTGGTTTTAGTCCCGGACTTTCATTTAAAACTATTCATGAAAACTTTGGTGGTGGAGGTTTGGGCGGAGGTTCGTCGAGCAGTTTAAATCATTATTCTTTTAGCGGATATCTAAAAATCATCCACAAAATGAATCTGGAAAAAATTAAACCTGCCGTCTTTTATTTTGGGGCTTTCGGAGGTGCGCATTTTTATACCTGGGCGAAAGGAAGCGCAAGTAGTTACAGTACTTTATATCCGAAGGCAAACTGGAAGGATTCAAATTACAAAGAAGATCCCTCACATTTGTTTCGTAAAATGTACGTTGGGCTTTTAGCTGGAATCGAGTTCCCAAACAAAAGTTTTATTACTCCTTCGTTCGAAGTGAAATATATACCCAACTACGGGGAATATAAGGAAAATGTGTTAAGCCCGGTGGAGTTGTCGATTAATTTGGCATTCAGAACAAAAACGTGAAATTGCAAACAATACAATAGCAAAAAGAACCATTCTCTTATCGCAAACGGCAGTGGATTAACTCAACTGCACTTTTTTGTCGATAAAAGAACGGTTCCATTTTTCTCTTAGGAATGTTCCTATTTGTTCATTATGACCGATTTACTGCGTACTTTTCCTTCGGAATACAACACAACTTTATACAGTCCCCTCGCCAATCCATGCGTGTCAATGCGAACGTTATGAACACCTGCGGAGCTGTCCCCGCCTTGAATGGTTTGAATGACTTGTCCCAATGGATTGATCACCCGTATTTCAACCTCACGCGACGTGCCGGTTGCATACTGCACATTGAACGACCCATTTGCCGGGTTGGGATAGAGCTTGATGAATTCGAACATGCTTCCGGATTTTTCTCCGGGGCGGATGGCCGATGTATTGACCGAATCGGAGAACGCAACATCGATGTCGCCGGAGAATAGGATGTTCCCTTCTTCGTTAAACAGCGTGCATCCGAGTTTTGGCAATTTTTTACTGAAAACCAGGTTGAAGGCACCTAAATTCTCACCTGCCTTTTTCGCTTCACCTAATTCAAAGAAAGCATTGTATTTACTCATATAAGCTGAAACCGGAGCTACCAAATCATCAGGATATTCATCCCCAACAAATTCGGCTGCTGATATCGCAAAAAACTGGGGATCGTCGGCTGCAATCTCCTGCTCATCGCTCATGCCAAACGAAATGTATTTTACTTTTTCGTCGGTAGTTGTGCTTACCACCGGGTTAACCGTAACGGCAAGCAATTTGCCCGTGTGCGGCAACTGGCCAATTTCAATATCAATGTCGATTATCGGTTTTTTGTTCCAGTTAAAATCGTAACAGCATTTTGTGCCATCGCATTTTACCACACAAACGGTGATTGTACCTTTGTAGCCTTTTGAAATCAGGCTGAAGTCGATGGTATTGGCTGCTGCCGGTATAAGTGAGCCAGAAGCAGGAATGGAAGTTGAAGTCCAAGGCTGACTTGAGGAAACCCCGTCAATCACCAAACCGCTGGTTGCAAATGTTGCAGCCGGTGATGCACTGATGCTTACCGAACAAATTGGCGATGAAGGATCGGGGTTTGTGATGCTGAATGAACCGATTTGTGTGCCGAAATACGGCCATTTTTGTTTCAGTTTGAAATCCACAATCGGACAACATTCCGAGGGTTCAACGGTTGCTTTACAATCGAATGTGAGCGTTTTTTTACACGTTTCGCCGTTCGCAAAAGTAATGACATAGTCAACGGTTACCGGCCCTGACGCAGTAGCCTTGAAGCAATTCGTCATTTCAACTTTACAGCCATTGGCATCGAAGGTGTAGCTGCTTTGTCCTGCCGAAGCAGCCGGGACAGCTCCACAGTTCCAGTTTGTAGCCGAAATAGTTCCGTTGGTAACATCCACCTGAACTGCTTTCACTTCACAGTCTGTAATTAACTGTGCACAGCATTCATTACCGGCAGCATCTGAAACCTGTTCGAGTTTTACCTTGTCGCAGCATTCTTTTGGTTCGGCCTTACAATCCATTTGAATGCGTTTTTCACATTTTTCGCCGTTGGCAAAATAAATCACGTAAGTGATGGTAACTACTCCGCTTGAATCTGGTTCAACACAAGTATTCATGTTTAACACGCAATTTGCGGCGTTGAAGGTGTAACTGCTCTGCCCAATGTAACCTGATGGCAAAACACCGCAATTCCAGCTTGCCCCGGCAATTGTTCCATTCAAAACATTCACCGTAACGGAATCCACTTCACACTCCGTGGTTAGACTTGCGCAACATTCTCCTCCAAGGTCGGGGTCTTGCACCAAATCCAACTTCACGCTTTCGCAACATTCTCCTGCTGTGTTTTCACAGTTCACTTCAATCTTTTTCTCGCATATCTCGCCATTGGCAAACACAATGGAATAACCAACCGACATGGTCCCTCCAACTTTATCCGGCTTAAAGCAAGTTGTTAAGTCAACTGCACAACCATTGGCAGGAAAAGTGAAATTCGTTTGCCCTACATATCCGGAGGGAAGCGCCCCGCAGTTCCATGCAGCAGAACTGATTGTTCCACCGGAAACAGAAATTGAGATTTCTTTCACTTCGCATTTTGTTGAAATACGCACACAACAATCTTCCCCGGTAGCAGGGTCCTTCGTGAGCTGTTCTATTAAAACACTGTCGCAGCAAGTTTCGCCAATGGCAGTTGAGTCAACCGTTACGCAAACCGGAGGAGCCGCAATCGGCGTGAGCGCTACCGATTGGGGAGTTCCGTCTAACAAAAAGTTGGCAGTTGAAAGTGCTGCAAAATCATTACATGCCGTTTGCTGATTGGTGGCATTGGTAGGAATTGTCACATCAAAATCTTCCCGGAGGGTAACATTTGAGGCGAGTGAGAAGGTGCCATAATTCACATTGATGTTTTGGTCGGGCGAGGCCGTCCAGCTTGTTGGGTTGCAGCCAGCACTAATTCCGAATGGCGGCAAACAGATGTTTGCACCTGCGGCATAGGTCAATGCAGGGGCAGGAACAGTGCCTGCCGGTGATAGCGAACTGGAGTGGTTGCTGTTGTAAGCCACACCAAATGCACTGCCTCTTGGGGCTGTACGGTTTAATATCAACCAGTCGTTCGCACCGTCGTCCATTGGCAATAAATCGACCAATTCCAACGAACTCAGCGGAACATTTGAAGTGTTTTTATAATTCAACCGGTACCGTGCTGTTCCGCCAGGAGCAACTGTGCCCGTTGAGGAAAAAGTTGTTCCGCCATCGGTGCTGACTTGTTTTTGGACTTCTTGTCCAAAACTAGCCACTACCAAGGTATAGGTCGTATTAGAGGTAGTTGTCCCGGTTAAGTTTCCACCCGAAATTTCATAACTGTTGGGTGTAACTCCCGGTAAAGCCGCGCTGTCAACCATTGCATCGAACTCAACAAAATAATAAGGCAAGCCGTAGGTTCCATAATAACCGCAATAAGCCGTGTAAAACAATTGGCAATCGGATGGAATATCGGGCAGCGACCAGCTAAGGTTGTTTCCGCTATGGCTTGGCGTCACACCGGTTAATGCTGTTGTTCCGGCAGGTATTGAACTTCCGGACGAACACGCCACATTATAAGTATTGGCTACATAGTACGATTCGTTACCCACATACGTGAAGTTGCTGTGGAGATTATCCTGAAAGGTTGCACCCGTAATGTCGGCACTTCCTATATTTTGAACGCGAATACGAAAACGCACAATATCGCCCGGTTCGTATTCGGTTTCCGGCGAACAAACGTCTTTCACTACGCAAGGACGTGGTGCACCTTCGTCAACCGTAAAAGTTACGCAGGCATTGCTAAGTGTCAGGGCATTGGATAAACCGTTGAAAGTAGCACAGTTTTCAACAACTGTCCCGGTAGGATTTGGATCTACTGTAAAATGAATATAGAGGTGTATCCAATTTCCAACCGGTAACGACCCTGTCATATGCCACTGCAAGTTGTTGACGGTAAAGCTTAGTGCCCCGGAATCAAAATAATTTGTGATGTTAGAATTGATAACATTAGCACCGGAATTAGCCGTGAGCGACATGGTGGTAGTCGCGCTTGCGCCAGAAACCCGTACCTTGTTTACCGTAATGCCGGAAGGAATTACATCTTCAATATCAAATGCCGAGAGCGGTACATTCCCGGTATTTTTAAATGAAACGCGGTAATAACCGTCGCATCCGGGCACCCGGTTGGTCATGAAAAGGTACTTCCTGAAATAAGCATCAGGATCGACAGCAATAGTTCCGACTACTTCGATGCAGGTTTCGTTGCTGGTATCGGAAACCTGCTGGTTACACATGGTGCCGTCAAGTTCTAACTGGTTATTGATGAACGAACCAATCGGGAACGATGTGGCGGGATAATATATTTCGATATCGCAATAGTAATAAGCATAAGGAGTTGCGGCGTTTAGGTTGCCGCTGTTTGGGTTCCAGGTGATTGTTCCGGTTGAACCGGGTGCAATTCCACAAGTGCTGGAGACTACCACTGCACCGGGAGGCAAAACATCGGTTACTACGGCACTGCTCATGTTTTGTTGGCCAACCACATTGCCATAAAACGGGCTTTTTTTCAAAACGGATAGCCGGTATTTTACGGTGTCATCCGGTGCGATGATATAGCCGCAAGTTCCACCATTCGGATTTACCATCGGCCCGGCAAGGATTGATTTTGTAACTTTCCAGGGATTTTCAGCAGTGGCCGATGTGCTTACGAACGGTGTGTAGTTGGGTTTGTCATTGATTAGAATGGCAGCACGATTTCGTGCACCAGTTCCATCGCAAGTCACGCCTTCAGGGAATTTTACCACAATTGTAAACGAACCTGAGGAAGCCATTCCTGGCGGCAATCCACTAAGCGAATAGCTCACTTTTTCGTTAACTCCGGGTGCCCCTGAAGTTGTTACGGCTGGTGTTATACCATTCACATTTGCAGGTGTTGGAACATTTACTACATGCAAACTTGGCGGAATTTCATCAAATATATTAACGGTAGTGGCTCCGGCAGGAGCAGTAAACATAATGGTGTAACTAAAATTCACACCACTTGGGATGGCGGTATTGCTCACAATTTTTTTGAGCGAATATCCGCCGCCGTTCCAGGTTGCTTCGTTTGGATTTGGCTGACCTTGAGCACTTCCAAGAGCAGGCATTAAAATCATCGAAAGCAAAATCATCGATGCAGGCAGAATTTGATTAAGACGAGATGTATTTCGCTTAAAAAAATTGACAAAAAAGAGAAATTTTAGATTTTTTAGAAGAGAACAACAATGAAAGGCTTTGCAAGTAATTTTTTTCATAACTTAATTAAGTTTTATATATTAAACATCCATAATTCTTGACAAGCTACGGAATAAAACTCAATGAGACCTAAATATCTGCAATTATTTTAATAATTTTATTCGAAAGTCCAATTCTGGGAAATGCCGCTTACAATTCTAACAATTTATCGGCCATGGCATCGGCCAGTTTTAATAGTTCTTCACGCATGTTTGCTTTCAATGCACCGCGTTCTTCAACGGGGTCATAAACCAAATCCCACTTTATTTTTTCGGCGAAAGTTTTAAGGTTTTTCACTCCGCCGCCGCTCCATGCGTAATTTCCAAAAATACCCAGCAAGTGGTTTTTTGGCGCCATGTGTTCTATGGTAGAGAGCAAAGTTTCTACGTTGGGGAACAGGGCGTTGTTGTACGCTGCACTGCCCACAATAAATCCTTTGTATTTAAAAATATCATTGATGATGTAGGAAGAATGAGTTTTTGAAACATCATAAACCCGTATGTTTTTAATGCCGCGTTCGGCAATTCGGCGGGCAATCACTTCCGCCATTTTTTGAGTGTTGCCGTACATTGAGCCGTAAGCAATTACTACTCCTTGGTCTAAGTCATACGAACTCCATTTGTTGTACCGGCTTAAAATCCAGTCTAAATCGGTACGCCAAACGGGGCCATGGGTGGCGGCAATCATTTTAATGTCTAAGGGGGCCAGTTTTTTAATGGCGCGTTGCGTTTGCAGGCAATATTTGCCCACAATGTTAGTGAAATAGCGCATCACTTCGGTTTCATAAAAATCGAGGTTGATTTCGTCGTCGAAGACTCCGCCATCCAGCGTGCCGTAACTTCCAAAAGCATCGCCTGAAAATAGAATTTTATTTATTTCTTCGAAAGTAACCATGGTTTCCGGCCAATGCACCATCGGGATCATTTGAAATTGCAGTTTGTGTTTACCGAGATCGAGGGTTGCATCGTCGTACACCATTAATACCTTTTCAGGCGTCATGTAAAATGTTTCCACCAAATCGAAGGTTCTTTTGTTCCCTACCAAAGTAATCTCCGGGTACTTTTGGACAATGGCCTTTAATGCGCCCGAATGGTCGGGTTCCATGTGGTTGATGATCAAATAATCCACTTTTCTATCACCAATGATAGCTTCAATCTGATCCAAATAATCGTCGATAAACGAGCGTTCAACGGTATCGATGAGTGCAACCTTTTCGTCAACAATTAAATAGGAGCTATACGAAATGCCATGCGGTATCGGCCAGATATTTTCAAACAGATGGGTACGACGGTCGTTAAACCCGAGGTAATAAATGTTTTCGGATAGATTTACTTTTTGCATCATGGGTATTTTTGAATTGATTTTTTTCGAGGTGCTAAAATAAGGAATTTAGTACGAAAAAGCTTATCACCAATAGCAATGACAGCTAAAACGAAAAATTGGTATGGCTTTGTTAACATTGAAATGTAAATGCCGTTTCAGTCAAAATGTTTTATCTTTGAGCCCATGAACAAACGGGAATTTATACTGTCAGCGGTTAAAGAGCGGATTTCAAAAATAGATCCGGCTGCTAAAATTATTCTGTCTATTTATAAAAACATTTTGAGGGACGGAATTTTCTTATGAGCTCTGATGAATTGATAAAATACCGCTGAATTGGAAGATATTAAAACCATTGAAGTGGGTTTAATTGTAGATATGGATAAAAGTTTATGTATGGGGTTAAAACCCCTTTCGCAACTTATTTTAACAAACCCGTTCACTAAAGTGAACGGCAATAAAATAAACTTTTTTGCAATTCTATTGCCGTCAGCTTTAGCTGACGGGTTTAGTTAAGTTGCTTGCATGGGCTTTAGCCACATTTGAAATTTCTTTTAATGCCTAATTCTTAAAACTTGTTAATCAGTAAAAATCTCACATGAGTATTGACCAAAAAAGCAGAATCATGTTGTTCCCCCGATTCGGGAAATTCATCATACTATTTGTTGCCATTGCGTTCGTAATTGTCGGCGTGCGAGCCTATCAGCTTTATCAATACGCCTTTCGCCCGAACGTTAAAACGGAATATGTTTTATACGTGCCCGACAACGCCAACTATGAACAAGTTCTCGACAGTTTAACCGCCCGCGAAGTATTGCAAAGCGTAAAGGCATTCAAATGGGTGGCGAAAAAGAAAAACTATCAATTGGCGGTAAAGCCGGGAAGATATGTTTTGAAAAAAGGGATGATTAGCAACCAAATCGTAAATATGTTGCGCAGCGGCTTGCAAACCCCGTTGGATGTTACATTCAATAACGTTCATTTCAAAGAAGAGCTGGCCGGAAAAGTGAGCAAATATCTGCAGGCCGACTCGCTTTCGATTTTGAACCTGTTCTACGATGAAAAACAAATCGAAGAATTTGGTTTCACGTCCGAAACTTATCAGGCAATGTTCATCCCGAACACCTACGAGTTTTACTGGACAACTACTGCGAGGGAATTTGCCGAACGCATGAAAACTGAATACGACCGCTTTTGGAACACAGTACGCCGCAGGAAGGCCGAGGAATTGAACCTAACTCCGGTGGAAGTAGCTACATTGGCCTCCATTGTGCAGTCGGAAACTGCAAAGCGTGAAGAGCTGGCTACCGTTGCAGGATTGTATATCAACCGCTTAAAACAAGGGCAGTTGTTGCAAGCCGACCCGACAGTGAAATATGCCGTTGGTGATTTTTTGTTAAAACGCATTTTAAATTCTCATTTAGAAATTGATTCTCCCTATAATACTTATAAATACGCGGGCCTGCCTCCGGGGCCAATCAATTTTCCCGAAACTTCCAGCATCGATGCCGTGTTGAATTACGAAAAGCACAGGTACATTTATATGTGTGCCAAAGAAGACTTTTCGGGCTACCATAATTTTTCAGTAACCCTTGCAGAACACAACCGCAATGCGGCAAAATACCGAAGGGCTTTGGACGCGAATAAAATTTTCAAGTAAGCAGCAACTTTATTTCAACTGGTTTTTTAAAAAATCAGTCATTTTTGTGTAGAGGTGCATGGTAGTGTTTCCGCCACGTATGCCATGGTTGCGGTTGGTGTAAATGGCCATGTCGAATTGAATGCCTTCCTGCACCATTCGTTCCGTAAATTCATAGGTGTTTTGTGCGTGAACATTGTCGTCAGCCGAACCATGAACAATCAGTAATCTTCCTTTAATCTTGCCGGCATGGGCGAGGGGAGCAATGTCATCATAACCTTCCGGGTTTTCTTCCGGTGTGCGCATGTAGCGTTCCGTATAAACTGTATCATAGAACCGGTAACTAGTGACCGGCGCCACCGAAATTCCTGCTTTAAATAATTCGCCACCTTTTTCCATGCTGAGCAAAACCATAAAACCGCCGTAGCTCCAGCCAAAAATGGCGACATTGTTTTTATCGACATAAGGTAATGTTCCCAAATATTTTACAGCTTCCACCTGATCGTCCGATTCGTAGCGACCAAGCTGTAAGTAGGTCACCTTTCTGAACTTTTCACCCCGTGCAGCGGTTCCGCGCGGATCCACACAAACCACTAAGAATCCTTCCTGGGCTAAGTATTCTTCCCATCCTGCCCCGCGCCAGGAATCGGCAACGCTCTGCGAATTGGGGCCGCTGTATTGGGTCATTACAACCGGGTGTTTTTTTGCTGAATCGAAACCTGCGGGTTTTATCATATATCCGTTCAGTTCAATGCCTTCGGATGTGGTGAACGTGAAAAACTCTTTCTGCGGTACATTAAAAACCTTCACCGTGTTTTTCAAAACTGTATTATCTTGCAACACCCTGATTTGAGTTCCTTTGTTTTCGTGCAAGGTAATCAATGTTGGAGTTTTTGTGTTGCTGAAATAGTTGATGTAATAATTGTAGCTTTTGCTAAAAAGCACGTCGTTAGTACCTTGCAGCGTGGAGAGTTTACCTTTCTTTTTTTCGTCCTGACTAATAAAATACACTTCGCGGCGCAATGGTGATTCTGCCGCAGCCTGGTAATAATAAACTTTACGTATTTCGTCGTAACCATAAAATTTGGTCACATCAAACTGACCTGTTGTAAGTTGCTTCAGTAGAAAACCGTTACCATCGAACAGATACAGTTGCGACCATCCGTCACGTTCGCTGATCACCACAAAGTTCCCGTTGCTGAGAAAAGTGAAATCATCAAGAAAATCTTCTGACACGTATTTTGCATTTTTTTCGGTGAAAACGGGACGTGAGTCGCCAGTGTACGGGTTTGCATAGAATACATCCAGGGTGTTTTGATGGCGGTTCAAACGCATCACCACAACACTGTTCGCATCGGGCGTCCATTTAATGCGTGGGATGTAAATGTTGGTTTCTTCACCTACATCTACCGGCATGGAGGTTTTTGAGCGGATATCGTAAACCACGGCCGAAACGGTAGAGTTTTTT
Source organism: uncultured Maribellus sp. (assembly GCA_964572085.1). GTDB lineage: Bacteria > Bacteroidota > Bacteroidia > Bacteroidales > Prolixibacteraceae > Draconibacterium. The sequence continues at coordinate 12,969 of CAZNEV010000055.1, forward strand.
TCGCCTGCTTTCGGGTATTTAAACGTTTCTTCTCCCGGATACGTGCTGTATTCGTTCAATCTCGGAGCAGCTCCCGCATAAAGTGGCATGTTGAAATCTTTTACTTCCGATTCGTCGAAACGGATAAATGCCAGGAACTTGCTGTCGGGCGACCACCAGATTGCCTTGTTGAAACTGAACTCTTCTTCATAAACCCAGTCGGGTACTCCGTTGATAATTTTGTTTTTCTCTCCATCGAAAGTCACCTGACTTTCACTTCCAAATTTCAGGTTTTTAATGAAGATGTTGTTCTCACGCACGAAAGCACAACGGTCACCGTCGGGCGAAAAGGTAGCCACCATTTGTTTCCCCTTTTCCGATAAAGGCAACAGTTCCTCGGTCACCGAATTCCATACATAATACATTGCGGTAAATGAATAGCGGTAAATCCTTTCCACGTTGGTGGTCAGCAATATTTTGGTTTCATCGTCGCTGAAAACATAATCGCTGAAAGATGACATTCCTGCGTCCCGGATTTTTGATAAATCGAAAACAACAGCAGCTTCATTTCCAGTTTTGTAACTGTATTTTACGATCTTCGAACCGTTCTCGAGCACGGTATAATGTTCCCCGTCGTTCATCGAGCGCAAACCCGAAACCGTAGATGCACGGAAAGTGCCTTTCACAAAAATATCTTCGAGTGTAAAATTCTGAGTGTTTTGTGCAAAAGAAGTGGCAACAAAAATTAAGGCGAATACAAATGCAAATAATCTGTTCATATTACTTTTTTTTACTTCGAAGCAAAAGTAAGAAATGTTGTTGAAGGTGAAAACGTGAATTTGTTGATTGAATCGTTATCTTTGCACGTCTTTTTGGAAAAAAGGTAGAAAGTCGGGAGTCAGAAGTCGGAGGATCGAAGAAAGAACGGAAAAACTTCGGACTCCGGATTCCGGTCTCCGCTCTTTAAACCAAAACATTTTCAAAAGGATATAAAATACGTGATTTCCAAATATTTAATAAGGAAAAAAGAATTGAATTAGGCGTTTAATCAATATAAATCTCAATGTGGCTAAAGCCCAGTTAAACAGCAGCTTATATAAACCGTCAGCTAAAGCAGACAGCCTGCCCCGAAGCAATCGGGGGCAATAAAATCACAGCATAATTGAATGTGAGTTCTTACATTGCCGGATTACAGGAATACTGATGGTTAAGGGGTTTTAACCCCATTCTAAAATATTTTTTGTGTATTGATAAAGCACCTAATTCAAAAAAAGAATAAAAACATGATAAAAATTACACTCCCTGACAAAAGTATCAGGGAATTTGAAGGGCCGGTGAGCGGTTATGAAATTGCAAAGTCCATCTCGAATAGTTTGGCTAAACAAGTTTTGTCCATTTCGGTGAACGGTGAAGTTTGGGATTTGACACGTAAGATTAATAAAGACGCTTCTATAAAATTACATTCCTGGGACGACCGCGAAGGAAAAGAAACTTTCTGGCATTCTTCAGCACATCTTATGGCTGAGGCAATTGAGTTTTTCTATCCGGGTACAAAATTCGGAATCGGCCCAACCGTTGATATTGGTTTTTACTACGATGTGGATTTACCCGAAGGAAAAGTGCTTTCGGACAAAGACTTGCAAAAGATAGAGCAGAAAATGCTGGAATTGGCACGGCAGAAAAATTCAATCGTGCGCTCTGAGATTTCCAAAGCCGATGCCTTGAAAATGTTTACCGAAAAACACGATGAACTGAAACAAGAATTGATAAGCGAACTGGAAGACGGGACAATAACTTTATACAATCAGGGCAATTTCACCGATTTGTGCCGCGGTCCGCATTTGCCCGACACGAGTTATATCAAGGCGATAAAACTGACAGCAATTGCCGGTGCATACTGGCGCGGAAACGAAAAGAACAAAATGCTCACCCGTGTTTATGGGGTCACTTTCCCGAAAGCAAAAATGCTGGAAGAACATTTAATCATGTTGGAAGAAGCCAAAAAACGCGACCACCGGAAGATTGGGAAGGAGATGGATCTTTTTGCATTTTCGGAAGCAGTGGGGCAGGGCTTGCCTTTGTGGCTGCCTAAAGGGGCACAATTGCGGATGCAACTGGAGGATTTTCTGAAAAAAGTTCAGAAAAAATATGGATATGTACAGGTAATTACCCCGCATATTGGCGATGTGAAGCTTTATAAAACTTCGGGGCATTATGAAAAATACGGAAAGGATTCATTTCAGCCCATTTCAACACCGGTTGAAGGGGAAGAGTATTTGCTGAAACCGATGAACTGCCCTCACCACTGCGAAATTTATAAAGTGCGGCCAAAATCTTACAAAGATTTACCCATTCGCATGGCGGAATTCGGAACGGTTTATCGCTACGAAATGAGCGGCGAATTGCACGGTTTAACCCGCGTTCGCAGTTTTACACAAGACGATGCACATATTTTCTGCCGCCCCGATCAGTTGAAAGACGAATTCAAAAAAGTAATTGATATTGTTTTCATCATCTTCAAAGCATTGCAATTTGAAGACTATACCGCACAAATTTCGTTGCGCGATTCGGATAAACCCGAAAAGTACATCGGCTCGCCGGAAAACTGGGATAAATCGGAACAGGCTATTATTGAAGCCTGCCAGGAAAAGGGCTTGAAAACTGTCACCGTATCGGGTGAAGCCGCATTTTATGGTCCGAAACTCGATTTCATGATTAAAGATGCCCTGGGAAGAAGTTGGCAGTTGGGCACCATTCAGGTGGATTATAACTTGCCCGAACGCTTTAAATTAGAGTACATTGGTGCCGACGATAACCGCCACCGCCCGGTAATGATACACCGTGCGCCTTTCGGATCGATGGAACGTTTTGTGGCAGTTTTGATCGAACACACAGCCGGAAAGTTCCCGTTGTGGCTCACTCCCGATCAAGTTGTTGTTTTACCGATTAGTGAAAAGTATAACGATTATGCGAAAAAAGTTTCAGATTTTCTAAATATTTCCGATATTCGCACCGTCGTTGACGAACGTAATGAGAAGATAGGTAGGAAGATACGCGACAACGAATTGAAACGCATCCCTTATTTGTTGATTGTTGGTGAGAATGAAACCGAAAGCGATACCGTTTCGGTGCGCCGCCAGGGAGAAGGCGACAAAGGGGTGATGAAGACCGGCGATTTTGCCGAATTGATTTCAAAAGAAGTAAGAGAGCAGCTTTCAGGATTGTATAACTAACGAAGGAGGAATTTAAAATAGCAATTAAAAAAAGAGGACCCAGAAGAAATTACCAGCCCCGGGCGGAGTTGGAACCTCAACATCGATTAAATCATAAAATTAGAGTGCCGCAAGTCAGGTTGGTGGGCGACAACATTCCGGAACCCGGTATTTTTGCCTTGCGCGACGCTCTTAAACTGGCCGATGAATTGGAATTGGATTTAGTGGAAATTTCACCAAAAGCCGAACCTCCCGTTTGTAAAATTATAGATTACTCCAAGTTTCTTTATCAACAAAAGAAGAAACAAAAGGAGATGAAAGCAAAAACAGTTAAAGTAGTCGTGAAAGAAATCAGGTTTGGACCGCAAACTGACGAACACGATTTTAACTTTAAACTCCGTCATGCCGAAAAATTCCTACAAGATGGAGCCAAAGTAAAAGCCTTTGTGTTTTTTAAAGGACGTTCGATTCTTTTCAAAGAACAGGGGGAAATTTTATTGTTAAGACTGGCTACAGCTTTGGAAGATTTAGGCACCGTAGAACAATTGCCTAGGTTAGAAGGCAAACGGATGACCATGTATATTTCACCAAAAAAGAAATAAATTCCGATTTATCGGAATTTATTCAATGTGTTACCAATAAAAAAGAACAATTGTAAACACATTAAATAATAGAGTTCTTTGATCACATTTTAATTAAGTAGGATTATGCCAAAAATGAAGACAAATTCCGGCGCTAAAAAACGCTTTAGATTGACCGGAACTGGAAAAATTAAAAGGAAACATGCCTACAAAAGCCACATTTTGACTAAAAAAAGTAAAAAACGTAAACGTAACTTAACTTATTGGACTATAATTGACAAGTCCAATGAGAGTAACGTAAAGCTTTTGTTGTGTATGAAATAATCCGTCAGTGAACGGATAAAAATCCTTTTAAAAGGTAAAAAAAGTTATTAACCAGATAATTGAGCTTTAAAGTGTCCCGGGAACTCGGGGTCGCCGATTATCAAAAAAAGTAAAAGTATGCCAAGAAGTGTAAATAATGTAGCATCACGGGCCCGGAGGAAAAATTTGCTGAAAAAGACGAAAGGTTATTTCGGTTCCCGTAAAAACGTCTTTTCCGTTGCAAAAAACACCTGGGAAAAGGGACAGCAGTATGCCTACCGCGACAGGAAAGTAAAGAAAAGAACATTCCGTGCATTGTGGATTCAGCGTATCAACGCTGCTACACGTTTAGAAGGGATGTCGTATTCACAATTCATGGGATTGTTGAAAAAGAACGCCATTGAAATCAACAGGAAAGTTCTCGCCGATTTGGCTATGAACCAGCCTGAAGCGTTCAAAGCAATCGTTGATAAAGTAAAATAAAGAATTTATTATTTTGGTGAAATAGCAAAGCCCGGTTCGTCTGTTGACGGATCGGGCTTTTTTGTTCCCATAAATGATGGCATTTTAAAACTGTTTTGAGATTTCAGCTTTTCGCAATGCGATTCCATTGGAACCCAAGGCGTAGATTAAAGATTGCTAAAACTGCCGGAATTTGTAACCACGAATTAAAAGCTTCCAAATTTATTGTTTTTGAAATCATAATTCTCTAACTTTAATTTTTAATCCCAAAAGAAATAATTACTCAAAATAGGTTAACATCATTTAAAACCAAATCGATATGAAAAAAATAGCTATTTTAGTTTTATTATTGTTTGCAATAATAAAACTTCAGGCACAAGACTATCTGATTACTTTTGAAGGTACAGGTGCTGCCACCGAAATTGACACAGTGAAAGTTGAAAACTTAACACAGGGAACAATTCTTACTTTGCAAGGTGACCAGGTACTTCATTTAAAAAACAATGTCACGGGCATTCAGTCCCTTAATCAAAATCAATTTAATAAAATCGGATTTTATCCGAATCCAATGAATGATTTTGCATTTTTGGAATTTAATATGCCAGAAGAAGGGACAACACATATTGAACTTTTTGACTTTTCGGGAAGGAAAATTATACAAACAAATAAATACCTGTTACCCGGCCAACAAACATTCCAAATTACAGGAATTCAAAGTGGTATTTATACCGTAAGGATTACTGTAGGAAATTACCTGATTTCAGGAATACTATTAAGCCATTCCGATGTTACAGGTATTGCTGAAATACGATATCAAAAAACGAATCCGTTGCAAATGAGTGCAAAAACCTTAAAAAATGCAACCTCTGAAGTTGAGATGCAATACAATGAAGGAGACCGATTAAAATATACAGCAACAAAAGATACTTACAGCACTGTAATCGTTGATGTTCCTTCTCAAGGCAAAAAGCTCACTTTTAATCTGGTTGCCTGTACCGATGCTGATGGTAAAAACTATCGAGTTGTGCAAATTGGTAACCAAACCTGGATGGCCGAAAACCTGGCTTACCTGCCCAAAGTTAGCCCAACTACAGAAGGATATTATGTGTATGACTATACCGGAACCAGCGTAAGCGGAGCCAAAGCATCCGATTATTACGAACCCTACGGTGCATTGTACAATTGGTCAGCCGCAAATAAAGCATGCCCTCCCGACTGGCATTTGCCAAGCGATGCAGAATGGCATGAACTTGAGAATTATTTAATTGCGAATGGTTATAATTACGATGGAACAACGACCGGCAATAAGATTGCCAAATCAATGGCAGCAACTACTTATTGGAATTCTTACCCAAACACCGGAGCTATTGGCAACAACTTACCTGCCAATAATGCCAGTGGTTTTTCGGCTCTTCCGGGCGGCTACCGCGGCATCGAGGGTAGTTTCTTCAACATTGGAAACACCGGTATCTGGTGGACCTCTACGGGGGGCGTTGAGGACACCGCCTGGGCTCGGGGCATGTACTTGATCGGCAGCAATGTTTTCCGGGTTTCATACCCCTTGGGGCTCGGTTATTCGGTTCGTTGCGTCAGGGATTTTTGACTAATTGACAATTTGTTTTTAATTATCTCGCAAGGGGATCTGATTTTTTTTAGATGTTGTGGTTTTTGGTGCCACGAATTACGAATAGCTTATTCGGACTTCAACTTTCTCAAGTTGAAGAAAAATATCGGACTTGGGAAAGTCCGGCTTCCATTTTATGTCTGAAAATAAATGTTTTGTAAATTATAAGTAGAATACTATGCTTGTTGATAACATGCGTATGATTTGATTAGTACTTGTAACTTTACAAAAGTAACAAAGCCTACCTTTATCGGGTATTTATTAATATAACGAGAGACCCTCGGTTGGTAATTATAGTTTATAAAACTTCTAAAATTGAAAAATATGATTATAAGATACAATAAAGAGGCAGATGCAATTTATATAAGGTTTTCGGATGCAAAAGTTGTTGAAAGCGAGGAAGAAAAACCTGGAATTATTTTTGATTATGACGAATCAGGCAATATTATTGGCATTGAGGTTTTAAAAGCATCGGAGAAAACAAATCAGCCCAATGGGATTGTATACGAGGTTGCCTGATATTTCTATATGAATGAAACCCTGACTTCCTCTAATTATGAACTTTTTTGGAACAAGTGAAAAGGTGTTTAATTATTTTAGCGTAAGGTTCAGAGACATCGCAGAGCAAGAAAAACTTCAACTACCCTCAGCAGCTGTTTGATGTTTAACGGTAAGAGGTGAAAACAATCACAAGAAAACGACTACTTCCTCCGAACAAATAACGCAACAACAGCGGAAATAATCGCCCCCATCAGTAGCGTGCTCAAAGCACTTTGCATCATGTAATTGCTAAAGTTAAAATAGGTGGCTGCAACTTCCTCCGACATTTTCCCACTTTCAACCGCATAGGCGATAATGTTTGGAAAATACGCTGGAGAGATAATGGTAGTTGTAATATATTGAACCAAAGGACTAAATATGGTGGCGATAATTGATATTCCGAACCCGGAAAGGAACCCGTCTAACCAACTCATTTCCCCGCTGTAGAAATTTTTCCGTTTGTCGATTAAAGCAAACACATACACCACGATGGCCGGTATTGCAAAGAAATTAGTGTAAACGGCATGTTTGTCAATGTGTTCGCTGTGCCAACCCAAAAGTTTTTCCAGAATTACCCAAATTAGCAGTACTACCGTGAAAATAAAACCCCATTTTATTTCGATTGCAAATTTTTTCATTCCTACAAGTTACGGCGAATTGCTATTTTATCAAAGCGTAGGATTGTTTTGCAATCTCCAACTCTTCGTTGGTGGGTATGATAAGTACTTTGGTTTTGGCCCCACTTTTATTGATTTCACGAATTTGATCATTCCTGATTTTATTCTTGTCCTCATCCAGCTCGATTCCGAAAAACTCCATATTTTTGCAGACCAGCTTTCGCATTAAATCGTCGTTTTCCCCAATTCCTGCCGTGAAAACAATGGCGTCCAACCCGTTCATGGCAGCCGAATAATTGCCAATGAATTGCTTTATGCGATAAGAATACATGCTGTACGCGAGTAGGGCATCGCGGTCGTTTTTGAAATAGCGTGCCTGAACGTCGCGCATATCGGTATCGCCGGTAATTCCTTTTATACCACTTTTTTTATTCAGTAAGGTGGTGACCTCTTCCACCGAAAAGCCTTTCTGTTCGATCAGATAAAATATAATCGACGGGTCTATGTCTCCGGAGCGTGTTCCCATAATCAATCCGTTGAGCGGCCCCATGCCCATAGTGGTATCAATGCAAATACCCCCATCCACAGCAGCAATGGAGGCGCCGTTGCCAAGGTGGATGGTTATAATTTTAGCTTTCGGATCTCCGAGATATTCAGTCGCCTTTTCAGAAACATATTTATGCGAAGTTCCGTGGAAACCATACTTGCGAATGCCAAACTCCGTGTACATGTTCTCCGGGATGGCATAACGGAACGCAACTTCGGGCATGGTTTGGTGAAAAGCCGTGTCGAATACCGCGATTTGTGTTGCATTCGGAAACACTTCTTCGGCCACTTCTATTCCTGTTAAGTTTGCCGGATTGTGCAAAGGGGCCAAAGGAAAGAGCTGCCTTACCTTGTTTTTTACTTCCCCGGTAATAACAACGGTTTTGGTGAAGGTTTCCGCACCATGAACTACCCGGTGGCCTACTGCTTTAATTTCTGAAGGATCTGCAATTACACCAATCTTTTTGTCGGTTAAAAGTTCGGCAACCCGTTTTAAACCTACGGTATGGTTGGGTATAGGAAAAGTTTCTATTGTTTTGTTTTTCTTTCCACCGATAAAAGTTTTATGGGTAATAATCCCTTCTTTTAAACCGATTCGCTCAACTAAACCACTCGAAAGGGGTAATTCGGTTTTTATGTCGATTAACTGATACTTTATGGAGGAACTGCCTGCGTTGATAACTAATATGTTCATTTTTTTAGATTTGATCTTGTGCTTGAATAGCCGTAATAACAACGGTGTTAAAAATATCGTCAACAGTACATCCTCGGCTCAAATCGTTAACGGGTTTGTTTAGCCCTTGCAACATGGGACCAATTGCAATTGCACCGGTTTCACGCTGCACCGCTTTGTAAGTATTGTTGCCAGTATTTAAATCCGGGAATATCAGCACATTTGCACGGCCTGCTACCTTGGAATCCGGCATTTTGCTTTTACCCACGCTGGGGTCAACCGCAGCATCGTATTGAATGGGGCCTTCCAATTTGAGGTCGGGACGCAATTTTTGGGCTATTTGGGTTGCCGTACGAACTTTTTCCACTTCAAGCCCGCTGCCCGAACTTCCTGAAGAATAAGAAAGAAGTGCTACCCGTGGATTGATACCAAATGCTTTTGCAGAATCTGCTGATGAAATGGCAATTTCCGCCAACTGTTCAGCATCGGGGTTTACGTTCACGGCACAGTCGCCAAACACGGATACATGGTCGTCTAAAAGCATGAAAAATACAGAAGAAACGATTTTCACACCGGGCCGGGTTTTCACAAATTGCAAAGCAGGGATAATGGTATGCGCAGTGGTGTGATTGGCACCTGAAACCATTCCGTCAGCATGACCTTTGTACACCATCATGGTACCAAAATAGGAAACGTCTAACATAGTGTCTTCGGCTGTTCTTTCGGAAATATTTTTATGTTTTCGCAGTTCGTAATATGTTTTCCAATAATCCTCAAAATGTTCGGACTTTTCCGGTTCCAGGATGTTTATTTTTTCTTCATCAATCGTTATTCCTGCCCGGGCTGCGCTGGCTAAAATTTCCTCTTTCTTTCCGAGTAGCGTGATGTTAACTACGTTTTGATGAATTAATTGCGTAGCAGCCTGTAAAATCCGGACATCGGTGCCTTCGGGCAAAACGATGTGTTTTTTTGATGATTTTGCTTTGGCCATCAAATTGTACTGGAACATTCTGGGAGCCATCACGTCCGTTCTAAATTTTCTGAATTTTCTAACCAGAAAATCTAGATCCACGTTTTCTTCAAAAGCCGTGATGCTCAAATGGATTTTACGGATGTCGCCGGGCCGGATCTTAGGTTTTACATTGCCAATTTTATTTGCTGCAACAAAGGTTACATCGTCCACCAAAATCATGGGAACAATGTCCGGCAGACCTTCGATCAATTTTATAACTTGTTTCTCAGGAGCTAAACCGCCGGTCAATATTATTCCTGAAATTGCCGGATAATTAACAGAAACATTGGCTTGCAGTGCGCCCAGTATGAGGTCGGCGCGATCACCCGGAGTGATAATCAGGCTATTTTCTTCAATGCGATCGAGGAAGTTTCTCAGTTGCATGGCGCCAACTTCAAATTTGTCGGCTTGCTTGTTCATCATTGATTCGCCGAAAAGCACTGTTCCGCCAATTTCTTCAAAAATTTCCTGAACAGAAGGGCTGCCTAAACTTTTAATTTCGGGGATAACTCCAATGGCAGTTTCGCTTGAAATCACTTTTGCCAATTCTTTTTTCATCAATTCGCATTGGCTTTCCTCTACCCGGTTCATGAAAACCGCCTGAATTTTAACGTCGTTTTCTGCATATCTTTTCACCCCCAAATCGAGATAGGACACCGCATCCATTAAATTCTGATTTTTGGCGGAACTCACAATAATTGTTGGTATGGAAAGATTTTTTGTAATTTCTGCACTTAAATCAAATTCCACCGCCACACCTTTGCTCGAATAATCGGAGCCTTCGACGAGCACAATGTCAAATTTTTCGAGCATGGTTTTATATTTCCCAATGATGTTGTCGATCAACCGGGCTTCTTGCCCCAGATTTTTATATTTCACCACCTGCGACATGGTAAACCCATAGGCTTCTTTGTATTCAATATCGATATTGAAATAGGAAAGCACCGTTTCGATGTGGTTATCCCTTTTCCCTTGGGGATGGTCTCCGATGATCGGCCTAAAATAACCTACCTTGTTTACCTTCGAGAGCAACAGTTTCATTACTCCGAGTGTTACAACCGATCTTCCGGTATGCGTTCCGATATTGGTAATATATATGCCTCTTTTCATTTTTGTTTTTTTGTTACTGTTCAGAAGCCAAAGATAAAGATATAAACACTCAGCGGTAAATAAATTTTTGTTAATGGGCAACAGATATAGGACAAAGACATTGATATTTGTACCCGATGCAAAATACAGGGGCACATATAATTTTGGAACGTTCGGAGTACGGTTCCTTGTTAACAAAGAACCGGGAGTTGGAAGAGAAAGCAAAGGGCCTGGAAGGAACCGTAAAGGCGCTAATTGACCGGGTAAAAGAACTGGAAGGGATGTTGTACCAATACAGCGGCAACAGCCACAAGCCGCCCGGCAGTGACGGGTATAGGAAGGAAATAAAAAACAACCGGGGAAAAAGTTCAAAAAGCCAGGGCGCCCAAAAAGGGCATGAGGGCAAGATGTTGAAAATGGTCACTGCGCCTGATAAGTTTATATGAACCAATACCAGTTTGTGCCTTATGGGCGCTTGCAGGAGATGATGGGGGATTGTTTTGGTGCAAGCATCAGTGATGGCGTATTGACGGCGGGCAATGAACAATGTTACGGGCAATTGGAAGAATCAGAAGGACAAATTAAGCAAGCATTACGGGAGAGCAAAGTAATGCATAACGATGAAACTGGGATACGGTGTAAAGACAGGCTCCAATGGATACACAGCAGCTCAACAGGGCAATATACCCATTACGGGATACAGGAAAAACGGGGCAAAGAAGGCATCGACGCCATCGGTATCTTGCCCAACTATAAAGGGATCAGCGTTCACGACCGATGGGCACCCTATGGCAAATATGCCTGCACACATTCCTTTTGCAATTCACATTTGCTCAGGGAGCTCAAATGGGTAAAGGAAGAGGTGGGCAGGGCATGGGCGGAAAAGATGATAACACTGTTGGTGCATGCAAACAATTTGAAGAAAGAAAATAAATTGGATGCAACAACAATATTGTCTGTTGACGAACAATACGGGCAGATTGTCGGGCAAGGCACCATAGAAGAACCGCCATTAACAATCCCTGCCATAAAAAAAAGGGGGCGGACAAAAATACCCAAGTCATTAAAGCTGCTGGAAACATTCATTGACAACAAAGAGCAGATACTGAGATTTGTGCACAACAAGGATATGCCATTTGACAATAACCTGCCGAACGCGATATACGGATGGTTAAATTGAAACAAAAAATATCGGGGTGTTTCCGGACCCCAAATGGGGCACAAGTCTTTTGCCGTATCCGAAGTTATATTTCCACTATACGAAAGCAAGGCTATCCGGTACTTGATGCCATAGAAATGGCTATGAGCGGAAAGCCAATCCAGATTTATTTGTGAACAGTAACAAAATACTTATGTTTTTTTAATTTTCATTTTTTTATATAAAAATGTTTTCATAGTTTTACGCAATCGATTGCAACCATTTTTTTGCTAATCAACTAAGTATTAACGTTTTTTAACGATTTGACATCTAACTCTACTCGAAAAATGAAGAAAGTGTATTTTATTGTCATCGCATCTTTTTTGATGAGTTGTTCTGCTCCGCAAAACAAAACGGAGAAACAGGATTTAACAAAGCACCTTGCCGCGCAAATGGAATATGCAATCCAGTTGGCGGATGCCGCAAAGGATAGCAACCTGGTTTCGCCCCGTACCATTGAGAATGGAGAGTTGAAACTGGTACATTCCCGCGACTGGACCAGTGGGTTTTTTCCCGGTAATTTATGGATGATGCTCGAATTGACCGGGGATGAGCAATGGAAAAAACCCGCACTGGAATACACACTGCCCTTAGAAAAAGAACAATGGAATGCCGGTACGCACGACATGGGTTTCAAAATGTTCTGTAGTTACGGGAAAGCTTACGAAGCCACGGGAAACGATGAATTCAAGCAAATACTGATTCAATCGGCAAAAACGCTGGCAACCCGTTTTAACCCCAATGTGGGTTGCCTTCGCTCGTGGGACTTCGGCACCGACAAATGGGATTTCCCCGTCATTATCGACAACATGATGAACCTTGAGTTGCTGATGTGGGCAGCAAAAGAAACCGGTGATGAAACCCTGAGCAACATCGCCATAAAACATGCACAGACCACTACTAAAAATCATTTCCGCGACGATTTTTCTTCCTACCATGTAATTGACTACAATCCGGAAACGGGTGAAGTGCAACACAAACACACCCATCAGGGCTTCGCACACGAAAGTGCCTGGGCGCGCGGGCAAGCCTGGGGATTATACGGATATACCATGATGTACCGCGAAACCGGGATGGAGGAATTCCTGACACAAGCCGAAAGGATCGCAGAGTACACCTTGAGCCAACCGGGTATAAAAGATGGAAAAATTCCTTACTGGGACTTTAACGCCCCCAACATTCCCAACGAACCTTACGACGCTTCCGCCGGGGCAATAATCACTTCTGCTTTGTTAGAGCTGGCTGGTTTTTCCGACCAGGGCGAAGAATACCGTGCTGTGGCACATAAGCTGTTGGAAACACTTTCATCACCGGAGTTTCTGGCTCCCGTTGGCGAGAACAAAGGATTTTTGCTCATGCATTCAACGGGACATTTACCGGCCAATTCCGAGATTGACGTGCCGATAGTATATGGTGATTATTATTTTCTGGAGGCAATACTGCGAAAATCAAATTTAATTACGTACTAAAAAATTTTACATGAAAAAAACGAGAACGAATGTGAAGGCGCAAAATTTACTGCTCCTTCAATTTCTGAGATTAGCAAGTTTAACTTGTTTTAGTCTTATGGTAGGCTTTGTATCGCTGGCGGCCGATGACGGGCCGGGTTTAGTCAGTAATTCTACTGCAAGTCAACCCGGGTTGGTTCAAGACCAAAACCAAAAAGTATCGGGTACAGTAAGCGATGATACGGGGGCGCCATTACCGGGCGCGACCATTATGGTTAAAGGTTCGTCTAAAGGGACTGTTACCAACGTTGATGGTAATTTTAGTCTTGACGGGCTAAAAGGGGACGAAACATTGGTTATTTCTTTTGTGGGGATGCTATCACAAGAAATTGCCATTGATGGGAAAACGGAGATAAATGTTCAACTGACAATGGATGCAATCGGTATCGAAGAGGTTGTGGCCATTGGGTATGGTACACAGAAGAAACGCGATATATCTTCAGCAATTTCTTCGGTTAGTTCAGAAACCTATAAAGACAGGCCGGTTAGCAATTTTGCACAAGGTATTAAAGGAAACGTTGCAGGGGTAATGATTTCGAACAACAACGCCGCACCTGGTGGCGGGTCGAATATTGTTATTCGCGGGATAAGTTCGGTAAACGCGTCGAACGCTCCACTTTATGTTGTTGACGGGCAGCCGCTTCCGGATAGCTACAACAAAACCGAATCTCCTTTAAACTTCATTAACCCTGCTGATATTGAGTCTATTGAAATTTTGAAAGATGCAGCATCGGGTGCCATTTACGGAACAAGGGCAGCGAACGGGGTTATATTAATAACCACCAAACGCGGAAAATCGGGCAAACCTAAAGTTGCTGTAAGGGTGAGTTATGGTGTACAAAACGCCCTTCGGAAAATGGATGTACTTAACAGTAAAGATTTCATTCAATTCTACGAAGAGTCAAGAGAGAACGCCTATGTAGTGGAGGACCCCAATTTTGGAACAAACGATCCCAATGCCAAACTATGGTCACGATCTGACCCGTACGACGTAAGAATAGAAAACTGGAAAAAGTATTCGTCGCAAAAAGGTGGATTTAGCGATCCCAACACAAAATTGCCTCGCTGGTTTACAGTTACCGATACCACCAAAGCAATGGCAGCAAAATACGACACCGACTGGCAGGATGCATTGTTTAAAACAGGTAATGTAACCGATGTACAACTTTCGCTAAGCGGTGCCACCGATAATGTTAACTATTACATTTCGGGTAGCTACTTCAAAAACCAGGGCATCGTGGAAAATACCAACTACGACCGCTTCTCGTTCCGTAGCAATTTTGAAGCGAAAGTGAACGAGTGGTTGACGGTTGGTGTAAACCTTGCACCTATGTTGGAAAACACAAGTATGTTGGCCAATTCCGAAAGTACCAATACTTCGTACAATCCACTTGTTGCGGCGGCTTTTCATGTTCCCATATTCCCAACGCACAACGATGACGGAACACTGTTCTTCACAGGACAGGAATTGGACAGCCCCTGGGATTGGAACGTTGCCTTTATGGTAAACCCTTTGAACCAATTGGCAATAACGGATGTAACTAAATCTGCGCGTGTGACCAGCAAACTCTATTCTGACATTAAGTTTTTTGAAGGTCTTGTATTAAAAACTGCATTCCATCACGATTATCGCGACAGGAACGGCGACTATTTTTTACCCAGCTATGTGCCTGCCGGTCCGACCAATCCTACATCGCGAAACAGAGGTATAAGTGACCGGTCAACCCGGCAGTTTTGGGATTTCCAGTCATTTTTTAATTATAGCAAGAGCATTCAGGAACACAGCATTAATGCCATGGTCGGTATTTCATTCGAGGAAACTAGTTACAGTTCGAATTACATCGATAAACTGGACTATCCACATGATTTGATTCCCACCCTTAACCAGGCAACTACAGTATTAGACCAACAAAATGATGCCCGTTCAAACAAATCATCGGAAAGTATGGTTGGAACTTTTGCAAGGGCAAGCTACAATTATAAGAGTAAATACTATTTAACCGGCTCGGTTCGTCGCGATGGTTCGTCGAAGTTTGGTCCCGACAACAGATGGGCAGTATTTCCTTCTTTCTCGCTTGCATGGCGCCTATCCGATGAGAGTTTTATGGATATATTCTCCCCTTATTTAAGTGACTGGAAATTGAGAAGTGGCTGGGGTAAAATTGGTAATTCCGGAATTTCAAACTATCTATATGCCTCAACCCTTGCAGCAAGTTCGTACCTGTTTGACAAAGGATCTGCCATTGCACCTGCTTATTACAATAACAAAATCTCCAACAACCAACTTGGATGGGAAACAACCACGGATTTTGGCATAGGAACGGATGTGAGTTTTTTCAATTCAAGGGTTAACTTAACGGTTGATTATTTTGACAGGACAACCAATGATATGCTTTTTAGTTTGCCACTGCCTGCCACAACAGGTTTTGGGAGCGTTATGCTGAATATGGGTTCTATGAAGAACCGGGGATTCGAGTATTTGCTTAACACAATGAATTTTACTGGAAAGTTTAAGTGGAATACAACCGCTACACTTTCGTATTACAGAAATTATGTGACTGACATTGGCAATGACAAACGACCTATCATTGACAACCTTGGTTACACCACCGAAGGCCGCCCTATAGCTAACCTCTGGGGAATGCTAATGTTGGGGCCTTATCGCGATTGGGAAGATGTTAAATCATCTCCAGTTTTCAATGCCTCACGTGCCACTGCCCGACAACGGTCAAACCCTGGCTCGCCAAAGGCTGCCGATGTGAATGGCGATGGTGTTTTGGATGCAAACGATAGAACCGTGTTAGGTACACCAACTCCTGATTTTACGTGGGGACTAAAAAACGATTTCTCGTACGGAGACTTCGATATGTCAATCATGCTAAATGGTGTGCAGGGCGGAACTAGAATTTACAGCAACAACTATAGGGATATCATGTATTATGGATTGGGCAGAACAAATACTACCTATGAATATTATAACAATTACTGGAGGGAAGATAATCCCGATGCCAAATATCCCGCGCCAAATCGGAAGAGTTACGATCAACCTCAAACCGAAGGGGGGCTTGTGTTTGATGCATCATTCTTTAAAATTGAAAATATAAATTTTGGATACAATGTACCTTCTCGTTTTTTAAGGAGAGCAACCATTGCATCCATGCGGCTTTATTTCAACATTGACAATGTATTCATAAGTGCTGCTGATCCGGGTTATAACCCTGAAAGCAATTATCGGGGAGATAATCCAAAATCTCAGGGGGTTGACCGAGCCGGTGCTTATCCCTTGTCGAGAGTATTTTCATTTGGAATTAATTTAGAATTATAAACCATACAATTATGACTAAAAGAATAATAAGAATTTTTGCAATTATAGGTCTAATCGTAGTTTT
The DNA here is from genome assembly GCA_964572085.1 of uncultured Maribellus sp. GTDB lineage: Bacteria > Bacteroidota > Bacteroidia > Bacteroidales > Prolixibacteraceae > Draconibacterium. The sequence goes on from CAZNEV010000055.1 coordinate 29,702, forward strand.
AGGCAGTTGTGAAGATTTTATAGACAAATTACCGGAAGACACACTTGCACCGGGTAGCTACTTTAATAACACAGATGAATTGCTTACAGGTGTTTCTGGCTGTTACAAGGTTTTGCAACCAATATACCAACATGACAGAATGATAAGAACCGTAGCCTATATGGGAAGTACGGCAAAAACAATTACGTTAAGCAACGTATTCAGGCGTTTTGAGAAGTCAGTTTCAGACTCGGAAGCGAACATATACAGGGATAACTTTTTGATGATTTCAAGGTGCAACTCAATGTTGAAAGTCCTTGAGAACTTTACCACAGAAGTAGCCAGTGAAAAACGGGAAGTTGAAGCGATGATGGGTGAATGTCACTTTTTGAGGGGGTTAGCCTATTTTAACCTTGTACGATTATACGGCGAACTTCCGCTTGCAATTGAAGAATTTGCTTCTCCAATGGATGCTTTCGGTAACGGCCGCTCAAGTGTTGACGATATCTACAATAAGGCCATAATTCCTGATTTTACAAAAGCTGCAGAACTTTGTTACAAAAAAGATGCTCCAGAACTTAGTGGCCAAGGAGCCAGGGCAACAAAAGGCAGCGGATTGATGGGGCTTGCCAAAGCATACTTAACAATCAACAAAACGCAGGAAGCAGAGGATGTTTTAAAACGTATGATTGTTGACAAGGAAGGCGGCAACTATGAACTGCTATCGAATATGAGTGATGTTTTTGAGCCAGAGAATAAATTCAACAAGGAATCTGTTTTTGAAGTCAATTACAATGTGGCAGCCGGACAACCGTCGTGGTTTTTCACCTTGTTACAAAACGACATTGCCTATGCGATCGGCATGACAAGAAACTCTGGTGTAATTACCACCCATAGTGTATTGCGGGAATTTGATGAGTATGGTGAAATTAATCGCTTTTATGCAACACTTGATTCAGGAGTCGTAAATGGGGTTCCTCCCATTCAGGCCTTCCCGGTTAAAATGGCGCCCTCCAGGGAAGAAAGGGCAGCCATTACGAATATAGGATCAGATTATAACTTCATGGTTTACAGGTATGCAGATGCTTTGTTGATGTATGGGGAAGCCTTAATGAGAAACGGGAAAGATGGAAAGCCGTGGATAGATATGGTAAGGCAAAGATCAGGAATGCCAAAGTTAGACGATGATCCTAAATTTACAAAATTGGATATTTATTGGATCCTTCACGAGAGAAGAATGGAACTGCTTTGGGAAGCACACTATTACTTTGATTTAGTCCGCACCGGTAAAGCAGTGGAAATGTTATCGGACATTTTAATGCGGATCATTGATCACGATAATGTTCCCAGGAGTACTCCAATTCCCGAATATCAATTATTATTACCCATACCTACAGGAGAAATCGAAAAAGATCAATCTTTGGTTCAAAATCCTGGTTATTAATTATAAAAAGAAATTACTATGAAAAAATATAATCATATTTTCTATTTTATGTTTGCCTTATCTGTACTGTTTGTTTCATGTTTGAAAGAAGAAATACCTTCGCCTACGGTTAGCGGCATAACCCTTTACGTATTAAATGAAGAAAATAAATATGTTGAGGTACCTAATCCGGTGGCTGGTATCCGATATGTCATTGGAGTTGACAGCGATGCAGATATAGTTTCTATATGGCCCGGAGGGAAACGGGAAACGATAAAGAATGTTGCCGGTACTGACTCTACCGATATTAATGGCAATGTAGTGCTAAAAACAAGTGATCACTTTTCAGACTATGGTTTATTGAACGCAAGGGGCTTAACCACTTCATTGCACGATGAAATCGGATGGAATGCTGCGTACAAATTTAGCGCGCCAGGAAATTACAAAATTACCATTGTAGCAACAAACCACGGATACGATTCAAGCAGTTATGATCAGCGTGTTTTTGAGTTTGAGGTTAAGATTCAATAATAGTTAGGTTAATGATTTGGGCGGATTTACTTCCGCCCATTCAATATTCTTTTGATTTTATAAAAGACGAATAAATGATAATACAACACATGAAGAACCTATTTA
>CAZNEV010000056.1:0-31423 GCA_964572085.1 uncultured Maribellus sp.
AAATATGCCACTGATGCAAACTTTAAAATTAACACGTTTTTAAACTGGGCTCATACATTAAAACCAAAAATCAGTCACATGAAACCAAAAATCAAATGTTTTGTTTGTTCTGCGGTCATGCTTTTGAGCCGGTATATGTGAATAAAAAAGCAAAAGAGAATTTCGCATTAAAAGAACTTGAATTTGTTCCTGAAGGGATAAAAATCAGTTGGCCCCGATACGATTATGCCGACTTTGACCGCTATGTATTCTCATGGTACTACAACACTGGTTCGCAGGGCAGCAAAACCATTACCGACCCGCGTAAAAATTCATACATCGACAATTCGTATATCGAAGGTACTTATGCGTATTATTCAACGGCTGTGTATTATTCTGAATGGGAGTATCGGGCTGACGACGTAAGTTATACCGAAGAAATTAAAAAACCCGAAGTTTTGATCAATGAAGATCGCAGTGTCAATATTCGTTGGCAACCATCCAAAAACAGGCAACATGTGAAATTGTATTGCTTACGAACCTCGGCCCCAACTTTCGGCATTCCTGAAGAGCACGATCTGGAAGATTTAAACCAAACAACACTCAGGCTCGGCGAAAAAATAGGATTTGGTGCCGACTATCAGGTTCAGCTCCGTTACATTCCCACTTGGTTTGATAGTTACCATTCAACCTTGAATACAGCAGGCGGGCTGACCACTTTTGCACTTGGGGATTCTGTTCCACGGTTTCAAAAAGCAATCCTATCAAGGGCCGATAATTCGCTCATTCTATACCATGACGGAACGTTCAAAAAATATAACCTTTTAACGGGCGAAACTTCAGGAAATGTTTCCGTCACGTCCACCGAAAGCGTGTATTTATGGACAATAAGCAGTTCTCCGGACGGAAATTATTTTGGGCACTTCAACAATCGCGAATATGTGGTCCGCAGAAGCCCTGACTTGTCGGTAGTTAAAAAGATTGATATAGAGGCATACAACGGATACAATCTTGTGCTAAGCTCCATTTCCGTATCAAATAATGGATGGGTTGCAGTAACAGATCACAGCAACAAGCTAAAAATCTTTAACTGGGGAACGGGACAAAAAATATTTGAAAAACATTTTGGAAGCAATTATATCCGTAATGTTATCATCTCTCCCGATGGAAGGAACCTGGCCATCTTGTTAAATGATTTCAACGAGGGAACTACTCCTGTTGTTTACTATAATTTCGATGGGACACAGATAAATGAACTGGGCCGTGTTAATGGTGCTGGAAAAGATGTTTCGGAAGTTGTGGCTTTCTCTCCTGAGGCAGAACACAAATTGGTAATTTCCCACTGGAAAAGCATCTATAATTATAGTGTGGAAGTGAGGGATTCCCGCACCTTTGAATTGCTTTATTCGGTTGAAATTCCAAACCTGTTTGTGCCGGTTGCTTATGATTTTTCGACCAACCGGGTTATTGCCAAATACAAATCATTCCCTACCCAAAAGCATTCTTATCTGTTCGATATAAGCTCCGGAAAACAAAATAAGATCGTACAGTTTATCGGAGGAGAACCTTTGGTTTTTAACAACGGGATTGTTTATGCCGGGAATGGACGAAAAATCAATATCGACAATTTTATCATCGAATAATCCAAACATTAAAAACAAGAAACCATGAGAATACCGATTATACTTTTATTTATTCTGTTATCCTGGCAATTGTCGGCACAATTAAATCCCGAGAAGATAAAATTAGGGATTATGGCAGGTTATGCTTTTTATCAGCAGGATGATTTAAAATCAGTAAATCATCAAATCCAGTCGCAGCTCCCGTTTGAAGCCGGAATAATCGATAATTTTGATCCGGTATTTTACTTCGGGGGCTATGTACAATATGAACTTTTTAATCACTTTTATTTGGGGCCGGCATACGAATATCGTTATACCGGATCGCGCCTGGGAACGAAAGATTATTCAGGAATTTATTCTTTTGACCAGTATGTTAAAGCGCACCAGATAGGGTTGAAATTCGATTATTCTTTGCTGTCAATGAAACAGATTGTTTTAAATGCTCAATTGAGCGGGGGCGCAAGTTTTACAGATTGGAAAATGGACTCCAACCTCGAAATTGGGGAAGAAGCTGATTATTCGGAACATCAACTCGATAAATTTAAAGGGCACAGTTGGTATGTTGCTCCGGGAATTAGCTTTGGGTACCGGTTTATCCCCCAACTGACCTTAACAGGATCGGCAGGTTATTCTTTTGACATGGCGCAAAAATATAAATATTTAATGAACACGGCTGTGAATGTCATTAACTACCCCGATTGGGGCGGCATCAAACTATCTTTGGGAATTGAATTAAACCTGAATAATCTTATGAAGGGCAACCCGGGTTAGATAATTGATTTCCCCCGTCATTGTTGATTTTCCCCGTCATCGTATAACTACTCTCCACAGTTGCGATAGCCATACGATGACTAAAAAGAACCCATTTCTTTTTGTCGGATTGCTTGCAAAGATGGAATGCAACAACTTAATTTGTAGCATTTACTCAAAACGTCGAAAAAATGGAAGCTACTAACAAGGTTGGGGTTAAAATAAAAGAATACCGTGAGTTTCGGAAAATCGGTCGCGAAGAACTGGCGGTAAAGGCCAACTTAGATGTCGCACAATTAGAAAGCATCGAAGAAAAAGGCCATGTTCCCACACTAGGGCATTTAATCAAAATCACCCGTGCGCTCGGTGTACGCATCGGCACCTTCCTCGACGATCAGGAGCACCTTGGCCCGGTGGTGGTAAAAGCCGGTGCCGAAAAAGCAAGCTTCAGCTTTTCCACAAAAGACAATACCGCCCGCGAACACCTGAGCTTTTATTCGCTGGCGCAAGACAAAGCCGGGCGCCACATGGAACCCTTCCTGATTGACCTTGAGCCTGCTGCCCAATCGGATTACAAGCTCTCCACCCACGAAGGTGAAGAATTTATTTACGTGCTAAGCGGACAAGTGGAAATTAATTATGGCAAGGATTTGTTTCAACTCGACCAGGGCGACAGCATTTACTTGGATTCGGTAGTGGCCCACAACGTGCATGCCTTCGGAAACCAGAATGCAAAAATCCTTGGCGTCATTTATTATCCTGTATAGCATCCTGTTTTCAGACACAAAAATCAACGATAAAAATGCAGTTACTCGATTATACCCTAAGCGGAATGCTCGAAAAATGGGCGTACGAAACGCCCGACCGGGAGTTTATGATTTACCCGGACCGCAACCTGCGCTTCACCTACCGGCAATTCAACGACCGCGTGGATGCGCTGGCAAAAGGACTGCTCTATCTCGGCGTGTCGAAAGACGACAAGGTGGGCATTTGGGCGAAAAACGTGCCCGATTGGACCACCTTTATGTTTGCCACCGCAAAAATAGGCGCCGTGCTGGTCACCATCAACACCAACTACAAGCTGGCGGAACTCGAATATCTACTGAAAGATGCCGACATTTCTACCTTGTGCTTAGTTGACGGATACCGCGACAGCGATTACGTGGACATGGCTTTTGAGCTAATGCCCGAACTGAAAGAACAGGCGCGCGGCGATTTACATTCCGAAAAGTTCCCCGAACTGAAAAATGTGATTTTCATCGGGCAGCAGAAGCACCGGGGCATGTACAACACCTCCGAGTTGATGCTGCTGGGAATGCACATCGACGATATTGAACTGGAAAATGTGAAAGTCACCATCGATTGCCACGATGTGGCGGTGATGCAATATACCTCCGGCACTACCGGGTTCCCGAAGGGCGTAATGCTTTCGCACCATAACATACTGAACAACGGCTATGCAGCGGGGGAGTGTATGCGTTTCACCGCTGCTGAAAAAGTGTTGGTGTGCGTGCCCATGTTCCATTGTTTCGGCAGCGTGTTGGCACTGTGCGCCGTTATTTCCCATGGCGCGGCCATGGTTTTTAACGAAGATTTCGACCCGCTTCTCGTGCTGGCTTCGGTACAGAAAGAAAAATGCACGGCACTTTATGGTGTGCCAACCATGTTTATTGCCGAACTGAACCACCCGATGTTCAACATGTTCGACCTCACCTCGTTGCGCACCGGAATTATGGCCGGTGCGCTTTGCCCCATCGAAACCATGAACGAGGTAATGGACAAAATGCACATGAAAGACATCATCATTGTCTATGGGCTTACCGAGTCGTCGCCGGGGATGACCGCCACGCGGACGCACAATTCAGCCAAGGTGCGCGCAACTACCGTGGGTTTTGAATTCCCGAATGTGGAGGTTAAAATTGTTGACGTGGAAACCGGCGAGACTTGTGGCCCCAATGTGCAGGGCGAAATTTGTTGCCGCGGATATAACGTGATGAAAGGCTATTATAAAAAGCCCGAAGCTACCGCCAAAGCCATCGACAGCGAGGGTTGGCTCCATTCCGGCGACCTGGCGGTGAAAACCGATGACGGATTTTACAAGATCACCGGGCGCATCAAAGACATGATTATCCGCGGAGGTGAGAACATTTATCCCCGGGAAATCGAAAACTATTTGTACCGTATCCCGCAAATCGAAACGGTTGAAGTGGTGGGTATTCCCAGCCCGAAATACGGGGAGTCGGTGGCTGCTTTTGTCAAGGTAAAAGCGGGGCAAACACTTTCGGAAGAAGAAATTACTGATTATTGCCGTGGCAACATTGCCCGCTTCAAAATCCCGAAATACATCTTCTTTGTCGATGAATTCCCGATGACGGCCAGCGGCAAAATCCAAAAGTTCAAGTTAAGCGAATTAGCCGTTGAAATCTGCACACGGGAAAACATAGAGGTTTTGTAATCCATCTCCTTTAGAGGCAACACCTACTTTTATTTGGGCAAAGTATGCACCTCATTCCCACGAAAGTGGGAATCTCAGTATAGAGGAAGGGATTCCCACTTTCGTGGGAATGGTAGCTTTGAGCAGTCTGTTATTTCCTCATTATGCCTAATCAAATAAATTAGATTGCGACTTGAGCTAACAGATTTATAAAAAGTGTCTCTATAACGGATAATGTGGGTAGATAAAGTACTTCTTCAATGCCGATAGGTATGAAATGATTATAGTGAAAAGATGCTTAGTATAAAAAAAATGCCGAAGGCCTGCCTGTCCGATAGGCAGGCATGACAGGATAATACCACCGCTTCGCGGTTTAGAACGCGAGTGAACGCACTTTCTATAATCATCTCAACCCTTCGGGTTTGAATAATATTGATTTAGAGAATAGCCATACAAAACGTTATAGAACCTAAAAAGTTCCCGAATCCCGGACACTCGGTTAGTTAGCAAACCACTTATCTCATGTTTCTTTTGCCTGTAGGGCATACAGTATTGTAAAAAGCAATGACGTAAAGAACCTTACTCCGTAGGAGTTACGGAATTTCTGTTTGTTAGGGAAACTATTTTATCTTTGCCCAACCTGTTAAAATCAAAATCAAATGACAAAATACAAACGAATTCTCCTAAAACTCAGCGGCGAATCGCTTATGGGCGGTCAACAATACGGAATCGATGAAAAACGCTTGGACGATTATGCCGAAGAGATTGGGGCTGTGGTGAAATCCGGTGTGCAGCTTGGGATTGTGATTGGCGGCGGCAATATTTTTCGCGGTTTGAGCGGGGCAGCAAAAGGTTTCGACCGCGTAAAAGGCGACCAAATGGGCATGTTGGCAACAGTCATCAACAGCTTGGCGCTCAATTCGGCCTTAAAAAATCACGGAATCCGCTCCAACGTGCTAACCGCCATTCGCATGGAACCTATCGGCGAATTTTATTCAAAAGATAAAGCGGTTGCATTGTTGGAAAAAGGCGAGGTTGTGATTGTTTCGGGAGGAACGGGGAATCCCTACTTTACGACCGATACCGCTTGTGCCTTGCGTGGAATTGAAATGGAAGCCGACATTATGCTGAAAGGAACCCGCGTGGACGGAATCTATTCCGCCGATCCCGAAAAGGAACCTTCCGCAACGAAATTTGATTCCATTACTTTCGATGAGGTATATGAAAAAAACCTGCGCATTATGGATTTGACTGCCACAACGCTGTGCAATGAAAATAATTTGCCCATCCTGGTTTTCAACATGGATAACAAAGGGAATTTGCAAAAAGTGCTCAACGGCGAAAATATTGGAACACTGGTTCACCAGTGATTTTTTTGCATTTTTTGTATAAATCAAGGTTTAAAACTCCAAATCTTTAAATTTTTTCTATATTTGTTCACAGTTGTTTGTTTTTATAGACCTTTTACCCAATGCAAGAAGAAGAATTAGAATTTTGTATCGAGCACGCCGAGGAGAGAATGAAAGCGGCAATTGCGCACCTCAAAAAAGAATTGTTAACCATTCGGGCTGGCAAAGCATCACCCGCAATGTTGAACAGCGTGGTGGTTGACTACTATGGAAGCCTCACTCCGCTGAGCCAGGTTTCTAACGTGAGCACGCCCGATGCGCGTACGGTTGCCATTCAGCCCTGGGAAAAGGGGTTAATCCCTATTATTGAAAAAGCCATCTTAAATGCCAATCTGGGCTTTAACCCGGAAAACAACGGCGAAATTATACGCATCAATATTCCGGTGCTTACCGAGGAGAGAAGAAAACTTCTGGTTAAACAGGTTAGTCAGGAAGGCGAAGTGGCAAAAATTAGTTTGCGCAGCGTACGAAAAGATGCAAATGACACACTGAAAAAATTGCAGAAAGACGGCTTGTCGGAAGACTTGCAAAAAGATGGCGAGGCAAGGGTTCAAAAACTTACCGACGATTTTGGAAAGTTAGTTGAAGACTTGGTGAAAGCCAAGGAAGTAGATATTATGACGATTTAATTGTTTTTAGTTTTCTGTTTTCTGAACATTGTTTAATTGTTTTCATGGCTTTGAGGCAGCTTGTACAAGCTGCCTCTTTTTCATTTTAAATTGTTTGTCCAATGCCACTATTATTAATTAGGTTTCTGGCTGTATGGCATCTCTTTGTTGCTTGTGCACTGGTTTCTTTTGCGCAGGAAACCGGGTTGAGCGCCATTGATAAGCAGGATTTGCAACATCACCTTACCTTTCTATCGTCCGACAGTTTGCAGGGCAGGGCTTTTGGGACAGCGGTCCCGGGGTTAGACATGGCAGCCGGGTACATTGCCGAAAACCTTAAACAGGTAGGACTGGAACAAGCGAACGGAAGCTATTTTCAAACCTTTCCCCTCTTATCTTCTCAGTTCGATAGCGAAAAAACCTTCATGAAAATCACCGATGATAAAGGGAATCTGATTTATGAAAGCGATTCTATTTTTGGTTTGTCGGAGCAAAGTGAGATTCAAATTCAAAACGCCAAAATAGTGTTTGCAGGATTTGGGCGGGACGGCAGAAACAAGAAGCAAAACGATTTTGAAGGCTTGAATTTGCAAGATAAAGTAGTCTTAATAGCTGCGGGTACAATGGATTCTTTTCGCAAAGGGAAATCGTTCAAATTTGACTTTCAAACCGAAAGTCGAAAAGTGGAGCGTGCTTTGGAAGCAGGTGCATCTGCGGTTTTGCTGGTCAACAGTCCGCACGATAAAAACAAGGAAACGTTCTTACGCCTCCAGCAATGGGTCAATCGTCCCCGTTATCGCTTGGAAACTGAAACGCTACAAAAAGCAGAAGATACTCCGTTTGCGCTCACCACTGTTTTGATGGCCGATTTTGTACTGGGCTGCGAAGGGAGCTTTACAGCACTCCTGACAAAAATTGCAAAGAAAGGAAAAGCAGCTTCCTTCGAAATAAGTGGGTTGAAGGTTGATGTTTCTGTGAAACAAAAAACGGAAACGTTTGAAGCGAAAAATGTGATCGGGATTGTGGAAGGGAGCGATCCTGAGCTGAAGGACGAATGTGTGGTTTTTATGGCGCACTACGATCATTTGGGGATGGATGACAATGGCAATGTTTATAACGGTGCGGATGATAATGGCTCGGGAACGGTTACCCTGCTGGAAGTTGCAAAAGCATTTCAATCTTTGCCCGAAAAGCCCAGGCGCAGCATTGTTTTTCTTTGGCCGGCAGCAGAAGAGATAGGCATGTTCGGTTCGCAGTATTATGCTGAAAACCCAATCATCCCACTGAAAAAAACGATGGCATGCATCAATATCGACATGGCTGGGCGCGTTTTTGAACCCCGCGACACCGTGTGGAAGCACTCGCCCAAAATGGTGAAAAATTTCGATGGCCTTTATGTCCTTACAAACGACATTTGGCCGGAGTTAAAAACCATCAACAGTAAAACCTGCGAGGAACTGGGGCTCGTTCCCGATTATGCACTCCCTGCATACTTCCTTCGCAGCAGTGATCATTATTCATTTCATAAAAATGGCGTCCCCATACTAAACTACTCTACCGGCTACCATGCCGATTATCATAAAGTGACCGATGAAATCTCAAAAATAAGCTTCGATAAAATGAAACGGGTTGCCCACCTTTGCTTTCTAATAGGCCTCGACATTGCCAATCATAACACAGTTACATTTGAAAGATAAATACGTTAACCTTCAGGAATCATGAAACTAAAAATGAATTTAACTGCGGTACTGCTTCTTCTGGTGTTTTCAGTATTCGCACAGAACAAAGCAACAAAATCGATTACGCCGGCCGAGCTCCGGGCACACTTGGAATTTATTGCCAGCGATTATATGCAGGGACGTGATTTTGGAACTCCTATCCCCGGTCTTGAAATCACGGCGGATTACCTCAAAGCAGAATGTACGAAAATGGGGCTGAAACCAGGTGCCGAAAATTATAGGCAGAAAGTGGAACTCATTTCATTGAAGGCCGACCCCGAAAACACATTTATCAGGCTGAAAAATAAAAATAATATTACGAATGAAAGTAAGGACATCTTCTCTTTTCTGGGCGATGAAAAAAATGATACGATTATCGGAGAAATCCTCTTTGTGGGTTACGGCTGGTACGATGAGGAAACCAATTACGACGATTACGAAGGACTGGATATAAAAGATAAAATCGTGCTGGCAATGACCCGGAATCGGAAGGCAGCCCTCGACACAAGCTCGAAGACGCACAACATCAATATTGAAATGATGAAAATTCAACGTTCGGTGTTTGGTGGTGCAAAAGCATTGGTCTTGGTGTCAGATCCTTTGAATACGGACGACCGTTGGCTCAACACTATCAAAAGCTATATGGCCGGAGGAATGTACCGAATGAAAGGGAAAACAGGCCGCCAGATGCCGGGCAATGTGATTTTTGTAAACAGCCAAATTGCTGACGAAATTTTGAAAGAATCGGGAAGAACCTTGCGTAAACTTCAGCAGGAAATCAATAGCACCGGGAAACCACAATCCTTTGAAGTGAAAAATGTGGATGCGGAGATTGTGTTGGGCAAAAAGGTGGAAACGGTCGATGGTAAAAACATCATTGCGGTGTTGGAAGGTTCCGACCCTGTGTTGAAAAACGAGTGCATTGTTTTGTCAGCCCATTACGATCACATTGGCATTGGGCCAAACGGTGAGGTAAACAACGGAGCCGACGATAACGGTTCGGGTACGGCAGCCTTGCTCGAAATTGCCGAGGCATTTGCACAAATGAAAAAGGCACCTAAACGCAGCATTGTTTTTGCCTGGGTAACCGCCGAAGAAAAAGGGCTTTTCGGCTCGGAGTTTTACACCCGGAATCCTATTTTTCCCTTGGAAAGAACGGTGGCAAACATCAACCTCGATATGGTGGGGCGTTCTGCAGAAATGGAGCCTGAAGCTGGTGTACCCATGGAAGAAAGCCTGATGGGGCCCAATGGCATTTACATTATTTCGGGTGGGCAAAGCTCGGAGCTGACCGCCATAAGCAACAAAACCTGCAAGCAGCTCGGGCTAATTCCAAGCGATGCCATGTCCAAAGATTTTTTGAACCGAAGCGATTATTACCATTTCTACAAACATGGAATTCCGGTGTTGGGAGTAAGCACCGGCTTGCATGAAGACTACCATCAGCCTTCGGACGAAATGGACAAAATTGACTACAACAAAATGAAACGTGTAGCCGATTATTGTTTCTTGGTGGCCAACAAAGTGGCCAACCAAAAACAACGCATTGTTGTGGATAAACCTGTGGGAAAATAGAGTGCTGTTATTACTTCAACGCCGCTTTTAACCCTTCGGTGGTGGTGTAGTACTTCACAATCATGTTGGGCACTTCCCATTCCGGTAGTTGACCATCTTTCAAATATTGTAGGTATTTTTCCGTCACCTGGCCGAAATGCGCTTCGTGGCCCACATTGTATTGTTCGGGAATTGTTAATGCCCATTTCCTGTCGCTAAGTTTTTCTAGTTCGATGCCGGGGTATTTTTCCGTCAATCCCTGCACACCGTTGTACAAACTGCCTGCAAATTCTTTGATTTCGGTTTGAGGGGCGGCCACAATGTATAATTTCGGTTTATAACTTTCTTTTTTGCCCTGCTCAATTACCAGGTCGCATTTTGTTCCGCGCATAATTGAATAGTGGGTGTCACCAGCACCTTCGGGGGCCTCATAATTCCAAATTACCGATACCCGGGCGTGAATTCCTTTAAGTTTATAATTAATTTCACCGTTGCTGTAAACATGCAAAACGCCGTCTTTTACGTCCTTTTGAAGATAGTCCGGATAATTGTTTAAACCGGTAACGCGCTGAAACATCTCCAAGGTCATTTCGGTTGTCCATCGCCTTGCCGAAACAATTTCAACATCTTCTTTGGTAAGAATCACTTCGGGAAAGGCTTCCCATTGAATCATGTCAACGAGGTGTGTCGTTACGTCCACAATCCCTTCCCCTTGTTGCGCGGTGTCAAAAAACCATGCCGGGCGTTTCAATGCGCTACCGGAAACGAATTTGAAGAAGTGATGCACACTTTCTTTGGTTATGGCCGGCTGCTCGGCAGTTCCTGCTTGCAGTGTGCCGAATACTTCCGGCAACTCGGAGAGCTCGCGCTGCAACATGGTGGTTATTTCGTGGCGTTCGGTCATAATGTCGTAGAGCAAAACGTTATTTTCTGCTGCGGCAACAAAAGCCTCTTCCAATTTGGGGAAGTCACCGGGGGTGATTGCCATTGGCTTGTCGGCCAAAACATTAATTCCCGCTTGAACGGTTTTCAGGATATATTCGGTTTTTTTAGCATTGTTCCCCGAAACTACCACAACATTACCCGGTTTTTCATCGAGCATTTTTTCGAAAAAATCTGGCCCGGCATATACATTTTCGATCCAGTGTGTTGGGTTTTCCGTACGGGAATTGTAGCCTTCAATGCGTTTTAAATGATCCTGCAAGTCAGGGCCTTCCGGTGCAAAAACATACACATTGGGATCCACTTGCTCATACATCGATTTTTGAACCAATGCCGCATGGAAATGACCGGGATCGAGGGTCATTATTTTTACTTCGCCTTTCGCTCCGGTAAACATGTTTTCTTTTTTTTCGGTTTGAACTTGTTTTTGACTGCCGCCTGTGCAAGCAGCGAGTGCTGCGGCAAGAAACAATGTTGGTAGTGATTTTCTTCTCATTATCGAATTCATTTAAGGATATTGCTTTAACAAAGAAAGCAAATTTACAATTTTAATTCATTGTTGGCTTGCTAATCCATTACAATATTCTTTGGTCCTGCCCAAAATGTTTCTGAAAAATAGTATCTTTATCGCCTCAAAAAAGTAACCTTATGTTTTTTGTAGGTGCAACCGGACAACTTATAACCCTGATACTCACGGTAGGTTTACCGTTTGTGTTTCTGCTTTCGGGCAACCGGGATGTAGAGGCTGCACAGCATACTTTGCGCATTGAGGCCCATCCTGTTCATTCCGAAGTCGTATCGATGGATATTCATTTTTCTCGTATCGACCAAAGTGGCGTGAGCGAAGTTGAAGAGGCACATGTTATATTCTGTGAATGTCGCACACAATGCCTTCTCCGTGAAAACTTTCCGGGGAAATGGAAAACAATCTACTCCAAGAGTTCCGGCAACAAAGCCCCTCCTGTTATTCCTTTTTTTATTTGATAGCTATTTAAAAAATTGGAGTAATTTCTAAAAACGTAAACAATGTTACACTATATCTCTGTTGTTGCGCTTGCAATAACATTCTTCTTAACCCAAAACCTCAACGCACAAAACAGCATTTCAGGAAACATAAAAAGTTCTACCGACGGTCCGTTGGCCGGTGCAAATATTGTGATTAAAAACACCACGGCCGGTACGGCCTCCGATGCAGACGGCAACTTTGAAATCCGGGGCTTGAAAAACGGCGAATATACCGTTCGGGCCAGTTTCTTCGGCTACGGAACCGAGGAAAGGAAAGTAAACCTATCGGGCGGGAATACGCTTGTGAATTTTGAACTGGTAGAAACAGCCATCGACTTAGATGCTGTTGTTGTGACCGGGACGCGTACTGAAAAAAGCCTGGCCAACACCCCCATATTAACCCAATCCATTAACTTCAGGGAGTTGCAGAACAAAGATGTGACGGACATTACCCAAGCACTCGAATTTGTGGTTCCCGGCATGGAGTTTTCGAGCACGGCCACCGGAAAATCACTTTCGTTGCAAGGGATACAACCGCAATACATGGTTTTTTTGGTGAATGGCGAACGTATAGCAGGCGAAACCTATGGCGACATCGACTACAGCCGCATTAACATGGCCGATATCGAACGCATTGAGGTGGTGAAAGGCGCAAGCTCTACCCTTTACGGATCGAATGCCTTGGGTGGCGTGGTAAATATCATCACTAAAAGGCCCGAAAAAGACATTGATGTAGCCGTATCTTCGCGGTTTTCAAAGTTCAGTACTCAAAACCAGCAGTGGAGCATAGGCTCCAAACAGGGTAAGTTTTCCACACAAACTTCGGTAGCTTTCGACAAAACCGACGGTTACGACTTGCAGGAAGGAAACTCCTACCGGACCCAGGAAAAGGAAGATGCGGTGGTTGTCAACGAACACCTGAAATACTCCGTCACAAAGCAGTTGGAGCTGGAAGGGAATTTTTCGTTCATGAACAAAAACCGCGACAACACGGCGGCCAACTTATTGGACAGAAGAAACAAAAGCTTTGCCTATGGGGCAAAAGGGACTTATTTCTTCAACCCGAAAAGTAATATCGTAATGAGTTGGAATTCGGACAACTACGAAATATTGGATAAAATTGGCGGAGGGGAACTGAACAGTATTTACGACAACATGAACAACACCGCCCGCTTGTTGGGAAATTTTGAATTAGCCAAATGGAATTTGCTTACCGTAGGCTCCGAGTACAACAATGAAAACCTTACTGCCTCGCGAAATAAAATTGAGGACAAAACAAACACCGATTTCATTGTATATGCTCAGGAAGATATTCGTTTGGGCGAAAACATCGATATTATAGGCGGCTTGAGGGCACACAACAATTCGGAATACGGATGGCACGTAACTCCACAGGCGTCGGCGATGTACAAAATCTGGCATTTCAATTTCAGGGGAAATTACAGCTTAGGGTATAAAACCCCTACGCTAAAAGAAAAATACATGGATTTTAAACTGCCCATACCGGGCCCTCCGATGTTTCTGATGGGAAATGCGGATCTAAAGCCCGAAACCTCTAAATATGCGTCGCTTTCTCTGGAATATACGCGCCCGGGTGTTTCTTTTTCGGTATCGCTTTATCGTAACCACATCCTCGACATGATTTCGGAAGATTTGGACCAATACACGGTGAAACCCGGCGGTATTATTGAATACACCTATCGCAATTACGAAGAGGTTTTGTTGAAAGGGATGGATATTTTGTTGCGCACGAAAATCGTGAAGAACCTGTATTTCAACGGGGCGGCCACTTTCTCTAAAAAATACGATGAGATTGCAGGAAAGGAATTTACCAATGTGCGGAATTTTACCGGGAAATTCAACCTGAACCACAGCCTGACCTCCGGGAACTACCAGTTGAACACCAACCTTCAAAGTAATTTCTATGGCGCTCAAACCATTAATTTGATGGATGAAACCACACATAAAGAAAGCGAAGTGGACTTGGAGAGTTTTTCGTTGTGGAAGCTGACTACCACGCACACTTTCAAAACCAACTATCATATTAAACTGGGAGTTGACAATATTTTTGATTTTCTGGATTCTTCGGGCGGTTATAACAACGGAACACCGGGCCGAATTTACTTTGTGGGCGTAGGGCTTAATATATAAATTGGGCTTCTGTTCAGAGTTTTCTATTTTTGCACGATGAAACCCACAGCAGAAAGCATAAAAAAAGCATTGGCCTGTACTCTTCCCGGTTCAACGGCACATCGGAAGATGTTGCCGTTGAACCGGGTTTTGACTGCTGCCCCCAGCGACAAAAACCGCGTGAAAAACAGCAGTGTTTTGCTTCTTTTGTTTGTTGAAAACGATGAATTGATAGCTTGCCTCACTAAACGCACCACGCAAATGAAGCACCACCCCGGTCAAATTGCATTGCCCGGTGGACGCATTGAAGCGGGTGAAACTGCATTGGAAACCGCCTTGCGCGAAACATGGGAAGAAATTGGTGTAACGCCCGATCAAATCGAAATATTGGGTACGCTTTCCGATTTTTATGTGGAAGTAAGCCGCTTTCAAATTCATCCTTTTGTAGGTTGGCTAAGACAAAAGCCAAAGTTTATCATCAATAGCGGCGAGGTGGAAAAAGCGATATTATTCCCATTGAAAAATTTCAAAACCCATTTTGAAGAGGTAGAATTAGAAACCTGGACTGGAAAGGCTAAAGTTCCCTGTATCCGGTTTGAAGATGAAATTATTTGGGGCGCAACAGCTATGATTTTGTCGGAATTTGCGGATGTGGTGAGCAATCAGGGAATAATCTGAAACGGCGTGTATTTCAAATTCAGGGTTAAACTATCCTTCGAGAACCCGGTTTAGCAGCGTTTTAAATTTTGATTGATTTTTCCACGGAGTTATTTTCGAATAAAGAATGTCGTCGCTTGGCAGCGTGTCTTTAATTACCGAACAAACTGCCGATAGACAAGCAGGCAATTGAATGCCGCTTGGTTCACACGAAGCGGTTTTATCCAAGTGGAAGAGCAGTTGTTCTATTGTATCATGCCGGTCGTTTTGCAATAGATCGCGTGTGATCAGTTTTAATAAGCTGCACTGAAGTTGGATGTTGTTTTCGTAATAGTCTTTAATTTTGAGGATAGTTTTCACCTCCGGAGCTTTCCCCGATATCCAGGTATGAAACAAAAAGTATTCAAACAGCATACTCTGTTTAAACTTAACGTAGGTGTTTCTTTTAGATTGGCCGGGAGGCAGGGTGTATTCGTAAAATATCCCATTAGAAATTAAACGTCGATAAGCAAAGTCATACTCTGCTTTTGATAGGAGTAAATCTTTCCGTACGGAATTGGTTTCTTTACCACGCGAACACAATTCCACAAAACTGTCGATGATTTTTAGCTTTTCGTCCCGATAGGGCGACGAATACAATTTGCGGTGGAGGAAATTTTCCAAAAGCGTTAGCTCTGATATTTTTTTGTTGCTTTTGAATTCTTCAAGAAACAAGGATAGAAAATAAGGGTTACTCAAATTATCCAGAATGTTGCCGAAGTATTGCTCCAAATAGTCAAAATCGTGCTCAAATTCAGTTTTCTTCAATACAAACTCAATTTCTTCTTTTGTAAATCCCGGGACGTTAATGATTTCAGCCATATTGTGGTTATGGAACTCCACACCAAACCAACTTTCTTCCAATTGCGGTGTTTTGTTGAGGATATAGGTGAAAACATCCAGGTTCTCCGGGCGGCAGGTGAACAGCACTTTGTACCAGCCGTTGTCGTTTGCCATTATCAGGCGCATCAGGTTTTCCATTAAATGGTGGTATCTTTCCTTATCGAAAAAAATTTCGTCCACACTATCGATGATGAGCCAAATCCTGCCTTTTCGCTTTTGGGGATTATTGTGAAAATAGAATGCAAGGCTGGTGTTGATTTTAAATTCCAGAATTTGGTTAAGAAGTTCATTGTTTGAATGCTTGGAGTAAAGGTTGAAAAAAATGCCGCCATCGATTAAAAAAACAAGGTCGTTTTTGAAGTTTTCATCCTCTTTCGATAAAAGATGCTCCATCAATTGAATTATCAAAGTCGATTTCCCATAGCCGTCAGGAGCCACGAATAGGCTCGCCGTTTTTTTTGATTCTAAAAATGCTTCGAGCCATTCGTTTAGAAAGGATCTAAAAATGGTGGTTTTGACGAAGTATCCCGTTTTTTGCTTCAATGAAGTTAAACTGAGTTCATTGATTAAGGCTGCCCTGTTTTGTAAATTACTCCATGCGTCGCTTGTCAAATCCGGGGTTTTGGCGTCGTCGAAATGGCTCAAGTAATCATGCCAGTTTCTAAAGCCCACAAATAAGACAAAGGTTTCAAGGGTATATTTCGACGGATGGAACTTTGAATTGACGACCCCGAAAAAACGCTTAATGGTGGAACTGCTGATTTGTCGCTGTGTTTCGGTGTAAATTTGTTTGGATAGAACGGCACAATCTTTTCCGTACAGGATATTTTTTCCGAATTTGTCCTGAATATCTTTTTTCAACAGATCGATTATTTTTTGATCTATATCCATTGCCGAAGGTATTCCGATTCCACAATTGGGTAACGACTTGTAATTAAAGGTACGCATTTTACGGAAACAAAAAAACCATTCCTGTTGAACAACATGAATAGAATGAACAGAATGAACAAGAAAATGAAAGAATTTTGAGCATATGAATGGTTGGCTAAGCTGTACATTTGCAGTGTTGAGCCTACTCCGAAAAGTGAGCTTATTATCCCAGAGGGATAAAATTTGAATAACCACCGGTGCAACCGGTGGTAAAAGAAATGCACTGAACCCGCAACCCTGATAAGGGTTGAATTTTTAGTATGTTCATATTCAACCCTTTCAGGGTTGTGTGGGTTCGGTCATTTAACCGTGGGTAAAAACCCACGGTTATTCAAATTCAGTCCTTTCAGGACTATTTTCGCAGTTTAACACTTTTCGGAGTAGACTCAGTGTTGGGATTTTAACCATTAAATAGTGTGTCATGTCAGAAAAAATTCACAAAAGGAAAAGGGTTCGGGTTCAGGAGTATCCGGAAATTGGTGGCTTCAGCTATCGAAAATTTGTTTCGCGGCGGAAGATCCTTGCCCCTGCTCATTCTTCAGAAGAAAGGGAACTCCTATTCATTGTCGATTGGCAGTTGGACAATAAAACTTTATAAAAATATTACCTCAAACAAAATGCAAATCGGTGGAACTTTCTAAACGTTCCATATTTTTAGATGTCTCCTTTGTTTTGCCCCCAAACACCCTTCTTTCTCTCTATACAATACTAACCGGGTTTTCCACTTTAGTCTTCAACAGGGCAATGTCTAACACGTCCATAATTGTTTTCACAAAATGGAAAGTTAAGCCTTTCACATAATCCTCCTTTATTTCTTCCAGATTCTTTTTGTTTTGCTCCGAAAGGACAATCTCGGTGATACCCGCCCGACGTGCGGCCAGTATTTTTTCTTTAATTCCGCCAACGGGCAATACTTTGCCGCGCAGGGTAATTTCACCGGTCATAGCAAGGTTCTCTTTCACCTTTCGCTGGGTAAATGCGGATGCTAATGAGGTAACCATGGTCACTCCTGCTGATGGGCCGTCTTTTGGTATGGCGCCTTGGGGCACATGCACGTGTACATTCCAATTGGCAAAAACTTCGGAGTTTATATCCAGCTTTTCGGCATGTGATTTAAGGTATTCGTGTGCCAACATGGCCGATTCCTTCATCACCTCGCCCAGATTTCCAGTTAGCGTCAGAGTTCCCTTCCCCTTGCTGAGGCTGCTTTCCACAAAAAGGATTTCACCGCCAACTGCCGTCCAGGCCAGTCCGGTTACCACTCCTGCAAATTCGTTGCCCTGGTATTTTTCTTTTGAATATTCGGTAACCCCCAAATACTCACGGATGTCTTCTTTAGTCAGTGTTTTATTGTAAGCATCGTCAAAAGCGATTTTCTTGGCGATGCGCCGTAGTACTTTTGCTATTTTTTTGTCGAGTTCGCGAACCCCTGATTCGCGGGTATAACCGTCGATAATCAATTCAATTACGGCCTTGCTGAATTTTACATTCTTACTGGTCAATCCATGGCCTTCCAACTGTTTTGGGATAAGGTGGCGTTTGGCGATTTCAATTTTTTCTTCCACAAGGTAGCCGCTCACTTCAATCATTTCCATCCGGTCGCGCAAGGGCGGTGCAATGGTGCTGAGGGTGTTGGCTGTGGCGATAAACATTACTTTCGATAGGTCGTAATCCGCTTCGATGTAATTGTCATGAAACTCCGAGTTTTGTTCCGGATCCAGTACTTCAAGCAACGCAGAGGCAGGGTCGCCATGAAAATGTTTCGATACTTTATCAATTTCATCCAAAATAAAAACCGGGTTCGATGACTTGGCCTTTTTGATGTTTTGAATGATCCTGCCCGGCATTGCTCCGATGTAAGTTTTGCGGTGCCCCCGTATTTCCGATTCGTCGTGCAAGCCGCCTAAGCTCATCCGCACATAACTGCGATCCAGCGCACGTGCCACCGATTTTCCCAACGATGTTTTTCCAACTCCGGGAGGGCCATACAAGCAAAGGATCGGCGATTTCATGTCGTTTTTCAGTTTCAAAACGGCAAGGTGCTCCAATATTCTTTCTTTTACTTTTTCAAGTCCGTAATGGTCTTCGTCAAGCACCTTCGTGGCATTTTTCAGATCGAAATTGTCGATGGTATATTCGTTCCAGGGCAGGTCTAACAAGGTTTGACAAAACGAAAATTGAACAGAATATTCGCCTGCAGCGGGGTTCAAACGGCCCAGCTTTTCTACTTCCTTTTTAAAGAATTTAGCCACATCGTCGTTCCATTTTTTTGTCTTCGCCTTTTTCTTCAGTTCTTTAATTTCCACTTCAACGGGATTGCCGCCCAGCTCATCCTGAATGGTTTTCATTTGCTGGTTCAACATGAATTCCCGTTGCTGCTTGTCCATGTCGGTTTTTACTTTTTTCTGGATGTCGTTCTTCAGTTCCAGCATCTGCACTTCTCTCACCAAAAAACTGATGGCTTGAATGCCACGGTCTTTCAGGCTTTCAATTTCCAGAAGTTTTTGTTTATCCTCTACACTGATGTCGGTATTAGAGCAAATAAAGTTGATGAGGAAGGTAGAGTTTTCGATGTTTTTGACCGCAAAAGTAGCTTCGGGCGGAATGTTGGCCGAAAATTGAGCAACTTTTATGGAAAGATCTTTCAACGACCCGACAATGGCATTGAACTCGTTGTCGTTCTTAGGCATCACATCGTTCAGCGGCTCCACTTTTGCTTTGAAGTAAGGCGTTTCCGCAATATATTCGCTAATTTGATAGCGGCGTTTCCCTTGGATTATCACCGATGTAGAACCATCGGGCATTTCCAGGATTTTGAGTATTTCGGCAACCGTGCCAACGGTATATAAATCTTTGGTTTCAGGCCTGTCGATGGTATAATCTTTTTGTGCAACGGTACCCAACAATTTGCTGCCCCGGTTCACGTCGCGTACCAGTTCAAGCGAGCGCTCGCGCCCTACGGTTATGGGCAACACCACTCCGGGGAACAATACCGTGTTGCGAAGCGGCAAGATAGGCAGCACATCCGGGACCTCAGTGTTTTTTAGGTCACGGTCGTCGCCATCGGCAATTATCGGTATAAACTCCGAATTGCTATTCCTTGCGGATGAAAAAAATATATTCTGAAAGTTCATGCTTTTATTGTCCCTGTGTTTTTTTGATTTCCTATGACATTCTGGCGCAAGCCGATGTATTTAAACTAAGGCACGGTATTTTGCAATACCCATGCCATTAATGTAAAGGCATAAGTAACCCAGTTGTTCAATTTTGTGCTTATAGGATTTAACAAGATTGCAGCTTTTGAAAAAAAAACATCCACCTGCAAAGGCGGATGTTTTTTACTATACATTTAGCAAAAAGCCTATTTTTTTCTGTTTTCCATGTGTTTTCCATAGCGGTTCATAAACTTGTCAACACGGCCTGCCGTATCTACCAATTTAACTTTACCAGTATAGAAGGGGTGCGAAGTGTTCGAGATTTCAATTTTGAACAGAGGGTATTCAACCCCGTCGATAACTTCGGTTTCGCGGGTAGCTACCGTTGATTTGGTGAAAAAGGTGTGCATGTTCGACATGTCCCTGAACGCTACCAACCTGTATTCTTCCGGATGTATTCCTTTTTTCATTTTGTTTTGTTTTTAACGTTGAATGGTTACATTTTTAAACTGCAATCCATTCGCTATTTGTTTTTAATCTCTTTTTATTTGGGCTGCAAAGATATATATAGTTCTTTAATCTCCAAAAAAGTTAATTTAATTTTCTGCACCGTTCTATGTAATAATTGGCGCTGTTTCAAAGGGCTTGTTCCGGTCGAAAAGATAGCGCATGGTGTAATGCGTTTTTACTTTTTTAGCCCCTGTTGCCTCATACACCGCAATGATTTTAGGATTGAAATCGCCTGCCCACGAAAGTTCTACTTCTTTGTATTGGGGTTTCTTTTTCATCATCTGCTCCTGGTGCCAAAAAATGGCCGATTCGATGCCCGAGCGTTGGTATTGCAAATCTATCCCCATAATCAGAATACGGGTGCGGGTCATCAGGTTGGTTTTTTTGTAATAAAGAAATTTCAAAATTCCCCATAGGTTTAGCTTCCCGTTTAATTTTCGGAGAATTTGATTGATATCGGGGATCATACCAAACATGGCAATGGGTTTATCTTCGTGATAGGCAAACCAAATCATTTCGGGATCCACGATAGGTTTCGAGGCAACAAAAAATTCGCGGATGTCCTCCGAATCAAGCGGTTTGTAGTGTTCGTGCAAACGCCAGGCACCATCGTAAACTGTGCAAAAATCGTGAACAAATTTGTCGAGTTGCCTAAAATCTAAATGGCTAAAATTGTATTGTGGCTTTTGTGCCACCCAGGCTGCAATTTTCCAAAATCGCTCGGGGAACGGAACGGAATAATCCAAGTGGTACGAGAACTGTTTGTAGTAAACACCAAACCCAAAGTTTTGGAAGAGCTCAACATAATAGGATGGGTTGTAAGGCATCCCAAAACCTTGCGGCATAAACCCTTCGGCCAACACGCCCCAGTTCATGAAGTTTTCGCCAAAGTTGATAGGGCCGTCCATGGCTTCCATTCCGTTGGCTTTGTTCCAATCCACAGCGGCAGCAAATAATAAATTTGCAGCTTCCCGGTTGTTGATACATTCAAAAAAACCGCAGCCTCCGGTAGGTTGCCCAAAAACAATGGATGTATTGAAATTGATGAAAGCTGCAATGCGCCCGAGCAAATTGTTTTTATCGTCAACTAAAACCCAGCGAATGGCTTTGCCATTTTTAAAAGTTTTGTTTTTATCCGGGTTGAAGATATTCTCCACCATACCTTCCAACGGGCAAGCCCAATTCGGGTCGTCTCTGTAAATCAGATGCGGCACTTTATGGAAGAGTTTTCTGGTCTTTTTGTCGTTTACTTCTATTAATTGCATAGCTTTTTTTTAACCAATGGCGCAAATATAAAAAGATTAATCGGTGCGGATAAAAAATTCGACAGGTCCATACCGGATATGCTAACGAAATTCGTACTTTCGTTTTCAATTAAAAGAAACGGTCAACAACACATCAAATTCATCCAAATGAGCAAATTAAAAGAACTTGCAAAAATGATCGACCATTCCATCCTTCATCCCACCATGACCGACGAAGATTTAAAACGGGAATGCGCGGTAGCCGTAAAATACGGAGTTGCCTCGGTGTGCGTAAAACCTTATGCCGTTGAGCAAGCGGTTGAATTGTTGAAAGGGACTGATGTTTTGGTGAGTTGTGTCATCGGTTTCCCGGCCGGAAATTCAGCCATCGAAGTCAAAGTTTTTGAAACCGAAACAGCCTGCAACGATGGCGCGGTGGAAATTGATATGGTCATCAACATCGGCAAAGCCTTACAGGGAGATTGGGATTACATTGAACGGGAAATCCGCGAGGTTACCAAAACCTGCCATAAAATGGGTGCAATCGTGAAAGTAATTTTTGAAACGGATTTCATAAATCGAAATGAAGACATTATCAAATTGTGCCAAATTTGCACAAAAGTTGGCGTCGACTATGTGAAAACTTCAACAGGTTTTGGATTTGTAAAGGGAAATGACGGAAAATATACCTACAAAGGAGCCACAATCGCCAACCTGAAATTGATGAAAGAAAACATCGGCCCGGAAGTAAAACTGAAAGCTGCCGGCGGGGTTCGCACTTTGGACGGTTTGCTTGCAGTGCAAAAAGCAGGTTGTTCACGCTGCGGTGCAACTGCAACTGTAGCCATTTTGGAAGAAGCGAAAAAAGCCCCCTTTAATTCCCCCCCTGCCTGGCAGGCAGGCAAAGGGGAAAAGAAGAACTAAAAACAAAATAAATTGCCTATGAAACAACAAAGCTTATTAGAACTTTGTCCCCCTAATTTAGGGGGGACGAGCGAAGCGGAGGGGTAAACTTTAAGCCTACCCGACTTCATCATTTAGGCTCGAAACTTTAAACTCGAAACTTTAAACTAATTCATATGTACATCGTAAATTCGTATCCAATTGCCGTTCTGTTTTGCATTGTCACCATGATGTGTTGGGGCTCGTGGGCAAATACGCAAAAATTAGCTTCAAAAGAATGGAGTTTCCCCTTGTTTTACTGGGACTATACCTTGGGTGTAATCTTCCTATCGCTTTTATTCGGCCTTACCCTTGGAAGCATTGGCAACAGCGGACAAGCGTTCATCCCTAATTTGTTAAATGCTGCACCAAAAGCTATCTTTCTCGCCTTGTTAGGAGGGATTATTTTCAACATTGCAAATTTACTGTTGGTTGCAGCTATCGAAATTGCGGGCATGGCCATTGCT
Source organism: uncultured Maribellus sp. (assembly GCA_964572085.1). GTDB lineage: Bacteria > Bacteroidota > Bacteroidia > Bacteroidales > Prolixibacteraceae > Draconibacterium. The sequence goes on from CAZNEV010000056.1 coordinate 22,939, forward strand.
TTTCCCATAGGAATTGGACTGGCGCTCGTCCTGGGTGTTTTCAACAACTACCTGCCCAATCCCGAAGTGTATCATGCTTTATATTTATTCCTGGGTGTTGGTTTGGTGACGCTGGCCATTGTGATGAATGCACTGGCCTACAAAAAAGTGACCCGGGGTAGCAAATCGACTAAAGGAATTGTTATATCGTTGATTGCCGGATTCTTAATGTCGTTCTTTTATCGTTTTGTTGCCGATTCTATGTCTCCCGATTTGGTGAATATTGCACCGGGAACCTTTACCCCTTACGCCGCCGTGTTCGTATTTTCGATTGGCATATTTCTGTCGAACTTCGTCTTTAACGTCTATTTCATGAAAAAACCCGTATCGGGCAATCCTGTCACGTTCAGAATGTATTTTCAGCAAGGAACCCCAAAACTTCACACTGTAGGAATCCTGGGCGGGATAATTTGGAGCCTCGGGATGATGGTGAACATCATGGCTGGAGACATTGCCGGATATGCGATTTCCTACGGTTTAGGACAAGGGGCTACTTTGGTTGCTGCCATTTGGGGCGTTTTTATATGGAAAGAATTCAAAGGTGCACCCAAAGGGACCAATAAATTGCTTGCAGCCATGTTCGTTTCTTTTATTGTCGGTTTAACCTTGATTATAATTGCGAGGTTGAATTAGAACGTCACCCAGAGCGTAGTCGAAGGGTGTTTAAACAGTCTTCGACTACGCTCAGACTGACAGCAGTTTGTTAAATCTTGATACTTGATACTTGATACAAAACGTCTTGATTCTTTTTCCAATCTCACTTCTCTGTACTCAAATCTAAAAATCTAAAGAATGAGAAAAATAGTAGTCATCGGCAGTTCCAATGTCGATTTAATCATGAAAATGAAGCACCTTCCCGAAAAAGGAGAAACCGTAACCGATGCAGTTTTTATGCAGGTTTATGGTGGCAAAGGTGCAAATCAAGCGGTTGCAGCCGCCCGAGCCGGAGGAAACGTGGCTTTTGTAAGCTGTGTTGGCGACGATGTCTACATGCCTCAAATGCTGCAAAATTACATCGACGACGGAATAGACACCCACTTTGTTTTCCGCGAAAAGAATGTGCCCAGCGGGCATGCCCTCATCATGATTGGAGACGAAGGAAGCAATTACATTTCGGTTGCCCCGGGCGCCAACTATTTGCTTACGCCTTCAAAAATCGACGAGGCGATGCCGGCGATCGACGAAGCAGCTATAATTGTGATGCAATATGAAATTCCGGAAGAAACCATAAAATATGTGATTGATGTGGCAAATCGTAAAAACATTCCGGTTTTGTGGAATGTTGCGCCTGCAAGAGCTTTCGATTTTACCTACATTCCCAAAGTGAATATTTTAGTTTTAAATGAAGTGGAAGCTGGATTCCTTGCCGAAATGCCAGTAGAAAATGAAGCCGATGCTGAAAAAGCTGCTAGTATTTTGGTTGCTAAAGGCGTTGAAAAGGTGATAATTACATTGGGTGCGCAAGGTGCGTTTGTGCTCACAAAAGATGAAAAAGTTAACGTTTCGGCCTATAAAGTCGATGCAATTGACACAACTGCCGCCGGCGACACTTTTTGCGGCGCGCTTGCGGTGGCTTTGATCGAAGGCAAATCGTTGAAAGAATCGCTACAATTTGCCAGTGCTGCGGCTGCAATTTCTGTTACCCGGATGGGGGCGCAGCCATCGGTGCCGAAAAGGCAGGAAATAGATAAGCTTTTAAAAGAGAATTGAAAAATGGATGTAATTTTGCAGATTGAAATTGCCATTAATTAGTCAGAAAAATAGAGCTCTATGAGAAAGTTCGCTAAATAGTTCAATTTGTTTTTGATGAATTTTGAGGTTGAAATCCTTTCTATTTCGATTTTCGTGAAATCAAATAATCTACAGAAAACTTCCCGCTTCCGGTTACTAAAAGGAAAATATAAATAACAAGGTACAACAGCGCGAGCTCCTTTTTCCCAAACGGATCAGCACCGTGGGCAATAAATGCCGCGACCGACATATTAATTATTAGTGGTATTGTTGCCAGCCGTGTCCCGACTCCAAGACCTACCAAAATGGAACAAAAAAATTCGGCAAAAACAGCCAACCCTAATGAAGAAGCCATCCCCAATCCAAAAGGATCGGCAAACTGGATTTCGCCAACAGCAAACAGTTTCAACAATTTCGGATATCCGTGGGTAAGCATAAAAGCTGCTACCGCAATCCTAATAAACAGTAAAGTTAAATCCAGTAAGCTGCGGTTCATCCCGGTCGTCAATAAGTTTCTCATAAGTAAAATTTTAAATATTGGGGTAAAATACAATTTTTTTTACTTTCGTAAACCATAAAATTTTAAACTATGTTGCAAAAGTATATAATTTCAATCTTCTTCATTCTGGGGTTGGCAGCTTGCCACAATACTCCTTCAAAATACATTTATAACCAGGGATTTGTTTACGGCACTATGTACAACATCATTTATGAAAGTCCACGGGGGATAGACTTGCAAGACGAAATCACAGAAAAGTTCAAGGAATACACTATGGTTTTTTCGACTTACGAAAAGGAATCGGTCATTTCAAAAGTGAACGAAAACAGGCCTGTTGAACTTACTCCTGAATTTTTAACCTGTTATAAGCGGGCGATGGAAGTTTCTGAAATTACCAACGGCGCATTTGACATCACTGCCGGGCCAATGGTAAATGCCTGGGGTTTTGGTCCCGAAAAACGCAGAAAAATGACGAAGGAAAAGATTGACAGTTTAATCAAAATAACGGGTTATCACAAAATCAGGCTCGAAAACGGAAAAATCATAAAAGAAAATCCGAACATGAAACTCGACATGAGCGCCATTGCAAAAGGCTATACGAGCGATTTAATTGCGGGTTTTTTGAAAGAAAAAGGCTGTGAAAATTATATGGTTGAAATTGGCGGCGAAGTGGCTGCCAAAGGTAAAAACGAACGGGGAAAAATATGGACAATCGGAATCAGTAAACCGGAAGAATTGTTAGAGCCCGGCGGCAGTCTCGAAGCAAAGATACAACTTCCCGATCACGCTCTCGCTACCTCCGGGAACTATCGTAATTTTTACGAGGAAGACGGGAAAAAATACGCGCACACGATTGATCCAAAAACCGGTTACCCGGTTCAGCACAATCTGCTGAGCGCAACGGTTTTGGCCAATGATTGCATGAGTGCCGACGCCTTTGCCACCGCCTTTATGGTTTTAGAATTGGATGACGGAATTGAAATTGCCCGTAAAACTCCCGAAATAGAAGTTTATTTTATTTATACCGACGAACAGGGGAGCACCCGCGACTATATGTCGGAAGGATTTGAACAATATTTGCTGGAATAAGCCTTACGAAAAGTGAGCATTATTCTCTAAAACTCGTAGGACAGGCCGGTGAAAATTCCAATCCGATAGGGCCGGAAATCTATTTCAGGATTTGTGTTAATCGAATTGAGATAGTAATTCAGTCGCGGTTCAACAGCCACCGAAAAATGTTTGCTTAGGGCATAATTCAAACCCAAACCAATCGTTCCCGAAAAATTGACCGTGGAAATGTCTTGTGTTTCACCAATTCGCTGCAAGCCAAATTCATTGTCGATATAAGCATTATTGCCCACCACGAGGCCCGCATTTATACCACCCATCAACTCAACTCCAAAATTTGAATCGACAATTCGATACCGCGCATACAAGGGGATTTCTATAAAATCAAATACCTGAGAGAACTCGCCGTTTGAAACCAGTGCATTGGCTTTTCCATAACTTAATTCATCGAAGCCCCCTACAATTTCGGCACCTTGTGGGTTCTCGCTGAAAGCGATTACACCCGCGGTGCTGTTCATGTGCATATTGCCGTTGTCAACGCGCACGGCGTTTGTGAAATAGTTGTTTTCGGGTGCAGCAACCAGGTCACTGCTTTGGTTCAGCGAAAACAGTTGTGGGGAAGACGCTGACTTTTGTCCGTTTTGAGCATAATACATACCGCTTTCCACACTCCATCTTTTACTCGTTTTATATTGAACTGAAAATCCGCCGCTCACGTTGGTGTTCCCATTGTTGTCGGAATAAGTCATCTGCCGGTTATAACTATCGGCATGGTTGGCTGTGTATGACGAATAGCCGGGAGAAACAAACATCCCCATTTTCCAGGTGTTTTCTTCCTCCGATGATTTGTTGGTAGCCTTCATGTTTTCGGCGATAAGCCAACGTTCTCCCGCAGTCAATTCATCCGCGTATTCTATTTTTCTTTTTTGATCTTTTATCTGAATCTCAGGTTGCTTTTGTGTCCATTGCACTTTTCTACTAGCGATTTGCGGAAAATCAAATCCGGCGGCCCTGTTGGAGATAGTGTTGTTTGTTTCCTTGTCATTTGCGGTTTGGGTAACAACTGTTTGAATAGGTTTATTATACTTATTTGTTTGAGTAAGAGGTTCTGCTATAACGTTCTCTTTAGAAATAACCGGTTCTAATTCCGCAGTTTCTGTGTTTGTTTTTAATGGTGTTGTGCTTTGTTGAGGTGCAACAGTTTCGCTTTGGTTGGCAAGCTGATTTTCGGGGTTGCTATTCTCGCTAAAATACCAACCGCCCACTAAGGCCAAAAGCACTACTGCAGCCGCAGCAAACCAGCCGGCAACAACCCGTCGCTTATGAATGCGCTGTGCATTTAAGCCATTCTGAACGTTTTGCCAAATGTGCGGAGACGGTGGCGGAGAATAGCCCTCGAGCTTCTCGCGGAAAATATCGTCTATGTTTTTATTGTTTTCCATTTGTTTCAATCCTTTAAAATCTTCTTGTCATCCCAGCCAATTGTCGTCTTTCGATTCGCCGTACAATTGTTTCACTTTGCGCTGCAAAATATGCCGCGCCCTTGCCAGGTTCGATTTCGATGTGCCTTCCGAAATTTGCATCTCTTCCGAAATCTCCTTATGGTTCATCCCTTCCAGAACGTATAAGTTGAAAACCAGCCGGTAGCGTGGCGGCAATTCCTGTATCAGTTCAATCAATTCGTCGGCAGAGATTTTTTCGATTATATCTCCCGAAAAATTTTGCGGTTCATACCGGCTCATGTCCTCTACGGGATGCATCACGTTTTGGTTCCTTCCGTTGGTCAATGCAACGTTCACCATAATCCTCCGCACCCATCCTTCTAACGAACCCTCATGCCGGAAGTTTTTTATGTACTTAAAAACCCGTATGAACCCATCCTGTAAGTTGTCTTCCGCCTCGGTCCTGTCCCTCGAATAGCGCAGGCAAACCCCAAACATCTTTGGCGCAAACATGTGATACAACGTCTCCTGGGCGCGAACATTCCCCTTGGCACATTCTTTTACAATATTTTTGAGGTCTTCCAAATTTTAAATCCAAATGTTCGCCCAAAAATAGGGTTATTTGCGCTCAATTTTGTTTGAAACACTTAATAGTTCAAATAACATCTCTTTGATTCCATTTTAAAATTGGTTCACAATCGTACTAAAGATGAGAAAAAATGCAAAAGGGTTGCGTGGAATAAAAAATAATTATTGTACGCAACCTTTCAGGGCGAATTTGTATCTTGAATACATAACTTGAAAATAATGAACTATGAAACCATTAATTGCATCCTTATCTCTTTTTATTTCTCTCGGGTTTTCAGCCTGTCAGAAAAACAATGACGCGGCCGAAGAAATAAAAACTATTCAGTTGGACGAGAAATCGGCGCGGCTGGTTGAAGCTGACAATACATTCGGGCTTGAAATGTTTCAAACCATCCGTGAGCAAAGCACGGAAGACAACCTGATGATTTCTCCGCTCAGCGTTTCGGTGGCATTGGGCATGGCCTACAACGGCGCAAATGGCGATACAAAAACCGAAATGGAAAAAACGCTTCATTTAGCTGGCTTATCGGCCGAAGAAATAAACCTGTCCTACGAAAAGCTAATACACGCGCTGCAATCGGTGGACGATAAAGTGGTATTTGAATTGGCAAATGCCATTTATTACGCGAAAGGTTTTGCGGTGAAACCGGATTTTTTAAACACCAACCGCAACTACTACGACGCTGAAGTTACACCGCTCGATTTTGGTTCACCCAAAGCAGTGGAAACCATTAATAACTGGGTAGCTGAAAAAACACACGATAAAATCCGTTCGATCATCGAACAACTCAATCCTTTGGATCGCATGGTATTGTTGAACGCCGTTTATTTTAACGGAATTTGGGCCACAGAATTCGACGAGGAAGGTACCAAAATGCGGAATTTTAAAAAACCTGACGGCAGCAACAAAGAAGTGGCCATGATGAACAAAGAAGATAAACTGGAATATGCAGAAAATCCGCTCTTCAGCAGCGTTAAACTGCCTTATGGAAATGGCCAGTACAATATGGTCGTGATGCTTCCTAAGGCCGAAAAATCATCAAAGGAAATCATCAAAGAACTATCGCCGGGAAACTGGGAAAAATGGAAAAGCGAATTTAAAGTCGAGGAGCACGTTGTAGTAACTATGCCGCGCTTCAAATTTGCCTACGAGATTAAATTGAACGACATCCTAAAAGATATGGGGATGCAAAAAGCATTTGATGCATATGGCGCAGATTTCACTAAAATTACCGATCAGGAGGACCTTTATATCAGCGCGGTTGCACACAAATCGTTTATCGATGTGAACGAAAACGGCACCAAAGCAGCAGCGGTAACTGCTATTACCTTCACCACTACCAGTGCCCCCGGAGATACAATAAAGAAAATCTATTTCACGGTTGACCGGCCCTTTGTATTCGCGATAACGGAAAAAGATACCGGTGCAATCCTGTTTATTGGCGAAGTTCAAAACCCGGAATATGAGGAATAATAGAATTAACTGCTTCTGTTCAAAATCAAAACATTTTATAAATCAAAGCATTAACACATTCTTCGAAAATACCCGCAATATGCGGGTATATAGATGTTGTGGTTAATTAAAAAAAATCATGCTTGAGACGCAACCTTTTTGAATATTCAGGTATCGACATCAAGCTAATGGACCCGCCGCTTTGGAAGATAAATTTATGATTGCTTACCTCGACCAGCGAGGTTGCGGTAAATCTTTGGAATGCAAAGATACAACTATGCTTACAGTAGAACAGTATGTTGAAGATTTAGATATTATTATTGATAGTCTTCGAAATTGTTATAATACCTGAATAATTCACAAAACACATAAAAAATGCCAACCCGACCCTTTTCAACCTTTCAGAATTCAATAAAAAGCCTGTTGAAGTACGGTTCACCCTTGATGAAACATCAAGTGACCGGTGGGCTTCTTTTATTGAATGAAATTGACATAAACAGGAAAACGATGATTTTAACTGAACGGGAAAGCTATGCCCATAAATACAAGAAATTGAAGCACAAAAACAAGGCAACCAGCAAACAGAAAAAAAGAAGCTCCCAAAACTTGAAAATCATACTAAATTTGAACTCAATTAATGTTTATGAATTATTCAGGGTAGATGTGTATTCGTTTAATTTCCCGAAAAATGAAAGTTTGCGGTTTTACTTTTATCCGTGATGCCGAAAAGTTTGACTTCCCTGTTGTGGAAGCCATTTCTTCTGTGCTGCCAATTTGTGACCAATTTGTGGTTGCGGTGGGAAAATCCGGGGATTCTACAAGAGCAATTGTTGAAAACATCTCGCCGGAGAAAATAGTGATAATTGATACCGTTTGGGACGAATCGCTGAAAAAAGGTGGGGAAGTATATGCCTCCGAAACCAATAAGGCTTTTCAGGCTATTACCTCCGAATTTGATTGGTGTTTTTATATTCAAGGCGATGAGGTACTTCACGAAAAGTTTCTTCTAACAATAAAAAAATCCATGCTTGACAATCTGAACCGGCAAGAGGTGGACGGTTTGCTATTTGCTTACAGACATTTTTTTGGAACCTACGATTACGTGGGCGACTGCCGGCATTGGTACCGGAACGAGATCCGGGTTATCCGCAACGATAAATCCATTCGTTCTTACCGGGATGCGCAGGGATTTCGTAGAAACGATGAGAAATTGAAGGTTGTACCGGTTGATGCCGAAATTTACCACTACGGCTGGGTGCGTCATCCGAAATTTATGCAAGAAAAAGTGAATTCGGCGAAGCAGTTTTACGATGGCATTTCAGAAAAAGAAGCCGGGCAAAAAGCTGTGGAACAGGAATTTAATTATAGCGGAAATTACGATGCTTTGGTCAAATTTGACGGTACCCATCCAAAAGTAATGAAAGAACGGATTGAACGCCTGAACTGGAAAGTTGATGTGGATTTGGGCAAAACTAACCTGAAATTAAAATACCGCGTTTTGTACAAAATTGAAAAATGGTTTGGGATCCGCTTGTTCGAGTACAGGAATTATAAGCTACTGAGAAGATGAAAGTTCCGAGTTTTGAGTTTGAACCTACTCCGAAAACAATATTTTAACACAAAGACACTAAGTCACAAAGTTCTTGAAAAATTTAAGTTGCTAAT
>CAZNEV010000057.1:0-31189 GCA_964572085.1 uncultured Maribellus sp.
ATTCGATAGATATGACATACCTTTTTCTTCAGGGTTTAGTAATTTACGCTATTTAAATGGCGGCAAAATGACAAACTACGGTTGGGAATTGATGTTTGATTACAGGATAGTAAGAACGAAAGACTGGTTTGTTTCGGTTAACTTCAATACATCCCAAAATGTCAATGTTTTCGACAAACTACCTGATAACTTTAATACCGAACGGTCAACCTCAATTGGTAACGGGCAATATCCCCAATTAGTTCAAGAGGGTGAACCGATCGGATCATTCTTTGGTTTCAGATATTTGGGTGTGTGGGCAAATGATGAAGACGCTGTTGCCAGGGATGCGGCAGGAAATGTCATGAAGGATAGTTATGGGCAAGTTATCCCTCTACGGTATTCAGATACCTATACATTTAAAGGTGGGGATCCAATATATGAAGACATTAATAATGATGGCGTTATTGACTTAAATGATGTTGTCTATCTTGGCGATTCAAATCCAAAATATGTTGGTGGTTTTGGTACCAACTTTAAATATAAGCGATTTGATTTTTCTGTTGCTTTTCACTACCGGCTTGGTTTTGATATAGTAAATGGCATTGCAATTCAAACGGAAGGGATGAATAACCGAAATAACCAAAGCAAGGCCGTACTCAGCCGCTGGCGTGTTCAAGGACAAGATGAAAAGGGTATGCTGCCAAGGGCTTACATGAACCATCCTGCAAATAACCTGGGCTCGGACCGTTATGTAGAAAAAGGAGATTTTGTAAGACTGAACAGTTTGAAAATTGGATATGAGCTTAGCAAAGAATTTTGCGAAAAAATGGGAATCCGAAGAGCAACCTTTTCTTTAAGCGGTCGGAAATTATTCACTTTTACCAACTATACCGGACAAGATCCGGAAGTAGGGCAGAATGCTACCAACCCATTTTGGATGGGAGTTGATAACGCACGGACACCTCCGCCTAAAGTATATACTTTTAGTTTAGGAATCGGTTTTTAAATAAATAATAAAATGAAACTCAGAATCAGATATTTAGCGATAATATTAGTGCTGCTATTTCATTATTCATGTAGTAATGACTGGCTGGAACTTCAGCCCCCCGGAGGATTAATTAAAGAAAAATTTTGGCAGTCGAAGGAAGATGTGGACGCTGTTCTTATGGCGGCTTATAGTGCCTTTGCTTCAATGGACAGATCCCTCTTTTTGTATGGTGAACTTAGAGCCGATCTCCTGCAAAGGGGGCCTAATCAATCGTCCAGAGAACAAAATATTATGGAAAATAATATTTATCCGGATAATAATTTTGCAGATTGGAGTAGTTTTTATAAAATAATTAATTATTGCAATGAAGTTCTGAAGAATGCGCCCCTTGTTCAGAAGATTGATAATACATTTACCGATTTCCAAAAGCAGAGCTATATGGCTGAAGCTTATTTCTTAAGGAGCCTAAGCTACTTTTATCTCGTCCGTATTTACCATGAAGTTCCGCTAATTCTTGAGCCTTCCGAAAATGATAATGTCGATTTTTATGTGCCAAAATCATCGGAAGAAGTTATTTTGAGCCAAATTGTAAAAGATTTGAAAGAAAACCGTGCTTTTGCACCATTGGGTAGCTTTATTACAATAGAGGAAAATAAAGGCAGGGCATCAAAAACTGCATTTGATGCATTATTGGCTGATATTGCATTATGGAGGTTCCAGTATGAGGAAGTATTGAAACATATAAATGACATTGAAGCGGTAGAAGAACTACAACTGATACCGTCAGGAAGATGGTTTGAAATATTCTATCCGGGAAATTCTTTGGAAGGTATTTTTGAGTTTCAGTTTGATGGTAATCGCAACCAAAATAACAGTATGTATGGATTATTGCAACGGAACAGCCGACAATATTTACCAAGTCAAAAAGCGTTGGAAATGTTTGCACGTGAGTTTTCGTTTGAATTATTAAGGGGAGAAGACGCTACCATTGCCAAAATAGGTGAAACTGATTATATCATTTGGAAATATATCGGTCGTGCACCGGATGGACAGTCGTTTCGCTCGGGCAACGATCAGTACAGTGCCAACTGGATTGTTTACCGGTATGCTGATATATTGCTAATGAAAGCCGAAGCCTTATCTCAATTGGGCCGATTCAATGACGCTCTAAGTATTATTAATGAGGATATCAGGGAAAGGGCCAATATGCCTGCACGGAGCATTGCTTTTACTCCAATTGCCTTTGAAGATGCAATTCTTGAAGAAAGAGCCCTGGAACTGGCATACGAAGGCAAACGGTGGTTTGATTTGTTAAGGATGGGTAGGCGGAATAACTTTGCCCGGAAAAGTAAACTTATTGAAATCCTAGTTGCAAATGCCCCCTCTACCCAGAAAAGGGTGTTAGGCTCTAAATTATCCAATCCATTGGGATGGTATCTTCCTATATACCAAACTGAGATAGAAAGGAATATTAATCTTGTTCAAAATCCTTATTATGATTTTTGAAATGAAACAAAATATTTTCATATTGCTGTTATTGATTGTGGGAATTATTTATTCGTGCAAAGAAGACGAACGTGAAGCTATCTTTGAAGATACCATCAAGCTCACAATTTATGACTACCTTGAGCAAAATAAAGATGTTTTCTCAAACTTTCTGGCAATCCTTGAAAAAGGAAACCTTGTTCACACGCTAAGTGCATACAATCCTGATGGAAACGGATATACACTATTTGCTCCCGATAATAAGGCCATTGATAAATTGATTAGCGAAAGCCAGCAATTTTCTTCTTTAAACGATATTTTAGGTAATTCTGAAGTTGCAGCAGCTTTTTGTCGTTATCATGTTGTGAATATGAGGGCACGTTCCAATGACTTTCCATTTGGAGCTTTCTCTGAACCGACACTTTCAAACGATTATCTAATAGTAAGTTTTATTTTGGAAGCCGATACGGCGTATTACAAAATTAATAACCAGGCATCGGTGGTCAAAACCAACATTGAAACATCAAATGGATTTGTTCATCACTTAGAAACAGCCCTGGAGCCTGTAACCCAAACTACTTATCAATTGCTGGGGCAGAATCCAGGTGTTTCTATATTTAAAGAAGCTGTTGATTTAACAGGCCACCAGTCAGCAATTGATTTTAACTTGAAATTGAACGAAAACGCTTTGGCTGTTACTGTATTAGTAGAGCCCGACTCTATTTACCAAAAGAGAGGGATTCATTCACTTAACGATCTTATTTCGCTTATTAGTCCCAGTGACCCGGATTATTCAAACTCTTCAAACCCATTATATAACTATGTAGCTTACCATTTTATAGCCGGGAATTATTTCATAGATGATTTTGTAAATCGAAATACAAACTATAATACCTATTCTGAGGTTCCTGTACAGATTGATGGACGTGGACTTGACATTGCCATAAATCCGGGAAAAGAAGTTTTTGATACAATTGTTCACCAGGGCGATACAACAATTGTTAATTTTATAAAAATTCTTTACGATGAGAGTAATGTTGTATCTCAGAGTGGCGCTATCCATTTTATCGATCAGATAATGGCCCAAAAGCAACCAAGTAGTACTTCAGTAAGTTACCATTTCCGCGAGGAACCTCTAATTAATGGATATTATCAACAAAAAGGCGAATTCTTAATAGAGGAAAACACATTGAACCGAATAAACTGGACGGGTGCCGATTTATTTTATGTTGCTGGGGAAGATGAATCTTCGAACGCTTCCAATTTTGATTATTTACAGATTGAGGGTGATTTTAGTATAACCTATAAAATACCTCAGATTGTACAGGGAAAATATAGGGTATATTTAAGGGCTGAATCATTTAATTCAGCAAATGCTGTTGTAGAACTTTTTGTCGATAGGAAGAGGGTTGGCGGTATGATTGACTTGTCTATAGGAAGTACGCCAACAAGTCCATTCCGGAATATTGAAATCGGGACTATTGAATTCAACAGATACATCGAACATGAAGTTGAAATCCGATCGTTAATTCCAGGTCGGTTTTTATGGGATTACATTCAATTTACACCATATAAATAAATCAATAGTAAAATGAAATTGATACAATATATATTAATAGCTTTGACTATCCTGTTTACAACATCGTGCGAGAGAACTTGGGAGAATCATTATGATGTGTACCCGGAAACGGTCAATGAAAACGTCTGGGATGCAATCCTGCGTGAACCGGAAATATCAGAATTTGTTCAGGTTTTAAAAGAGTTTCAATTCGATACACTTTTTCAGCACGATAATTCATACACCATTTTTATACCAACCAACAAAGCCGTTGCACAATATAAAAATGAAAATGGAAATGATTTTGACAAGTTGATTCTGAAATACCATATTTCATCTCATTTTATTCAATCGGGCAATATCCATGAAACAAGGCAGATTCAAACACTGTCTGAAAAATTTGCATTTTTTCAAAAATCTGGCAGCCAGTTAAAATTAGATGAAATACCAATAATAAAAGAAAGCCCTTTATATAAAAATGGGAAGTTTTTTATATTGGATCAAGTTGCCAAGCCCTTGCCAAATCTTTATGAGTATTTTGCAATTACGAATCCTGTTCTTAAAAATTATATTGACAGTAAGGATTCAATTGTCCTAGACCGGGAAAAGAGTAAACCAATTGGTTATGATGAAAATGGAAATACAGTTTTTGATTCGGTAATTATTGATTATAATATATTTGAAGCTAAATTTTTTCCTGTGAGTAAAGAATTTCGCAATCAAACGGCCACATTCGTTTTTCCGAGAGAAGAAGATTACGAAGCTGCCCTTTCAGACATGGCTCAGAAAATGGCTATTCCTGAGTATAATGATCATAACGATATCCCTTTAGACTGGCAAAATGATGTATTGATACCACATTTACTGGAACAAGGTGTTTTCGAGAGCCTTCAGGAACCTGAAGATTTTATTGCTAAATCTGCAAAAGATACGGTAAAATTAAAAAACATCCTGGGTGACAGTATTTTTATTTTTTATAAGCCTGTTGACAAAATATTATGCAGTAACGGTTATGCATACAACTATGACAATTTTCAAATTCCTGACTCACTGCATTCCGGTTCGAATATTTTTGAGGCAGAATGGTTGCTCAATGAAACCGGTATCAACAGGTATTCCTGGGTAAGAAATGATTTGGTTAAAAGCGATCAATATTTTCCCCCGCTTAAGGAATTCATTTACACGGCTTCCAACGATACTATTATAAGGGTTTTATTTCCAAAAGGATATAATAAAAAGTTTTCGTTGGAATTTAATACAAAAAAGATGTTCCCAAGGGAATATGTAATGATTGTTGCAACACATATGAACATTGGAGGTGTGTATGATATATTTGTCAATGACGAGCTTGTAAAAACTTTTGATTGGTACGATTTTACACGCTACAGACAAATAATCCCAAGTGTTATTCCAGGAAGACGCTACTTACCAACAGGTAATTTTAATAAATTTGATTTATTGGTTGACAATATTGAAGGATATAGTCCGGCTAAAATACGGTTCGAATATAAAGCTCCTGGCTTTGTGCCTAATAACGGATTAGTGATAGATTATATTGATTTTATACCTGTATCAAGTTTTTAAGTTGAATTTAATACTGAAAATAAAGAATTATAAAGAATGACCAAAATCATGTATTATTTTAAAAAACCGGATAAAATTAAGCGACTTATCCTGTTAACTCTATTGATTGTTTTCGGGAACGGGTTCCTGTTTGCCCAAGAGCAAGATTCGATAGTTATTAAGGGGAAAATTGTCAATGGAATAAATGAACCTGTTCCAAATGTTTCAGTTGCAGTTGAGGGGTCATTTGATTTGCCAACTGTAACAGATGAAAATGGTAATTTTAGTGTAGTTGCCACTTCAAAATTTGATTGGTTAAATGTTGAACCTTCGAGTAATTATAAAAAGAAAAGAATATACATAAACAATCGTGATAATATTACTATTTATTTAACTGGAAACGATCTTGAATCAGGCGATGATGAGATAAATATCTTATCGCAACCAACTCCGATTAGAAATATAGTTGCCTCTATTTCAACGGTGAATGTGGAAAATATAAAAAAACATTCCGGATTAACTGTCGATCAGTTTCTTCAAGGAAGAGTTCCCGGGTTACATGTTGTTAATCGATCAGGAGATCCGGGCAGTGGTGCTTTTTTGCTCCTGCGAGGTATTAATTCAATAAATGCTTCAACCCAACCGCTCATAGTTGTTGATGGCATACCTGTTACCCCACGGAATTTATTCGGGTCCAACCTTGACGGGTATTCATATAATCCATTACTTAGTATCAATAACCTTGATATTTCACAGATAACTGTTGTAAAAGATCCATCCATAACTGCGGCTTATGGCTCAAAGGCATCAAATGGTCTTATTCTTATTGAAACACTTGCTCCCACCGCTGTACAGACGGTTATTGATTTCGATTTCAAGAGTGGTTATTCCCTTGCGCCGAGCCGACAAATTCCCCAGTTGAACGCCGGGCAACACAAGACTTTAATTAGTGAAGTGTTAGTGTCTTCGGGCAAGTATGAAGAATCGACCGTTTTGGATTATCCAAATCTGTTTTTAACTCCGAGGGATGATCGATATATTGATTACCAGCACGATACCAAATGGCAGGATATTATTTTTGATAATGCACTTTTTTCAAATATCAATATAAATGTAAAAGGAGGAGATGAGATTGCTCGTTATGGTTTATCTTTTGGATATACGAATGCAGATGGGATTATAAAAACTACAAAGTACGATGGGTTCAATCTCAGGTTTGTCAGTTTGTTAGACATTTTTACATGGTTGAAAATGGATGCGGGAATGTCACTAAATTACAGTAAATCCAATTTAAAGGAATCAGCAAAAGTGACTCAAACCAATCCAATTTTAGCGAGCCTGGGTAAATCCCCCATGTTAAATCCTTTCCAATATGATAGAGAAGGAAAGGAGATATTAGTTCTTTCTTCTGTTGATGAGCTTGGAGTTAGTAATCCACAGGCCATAATTGATAATTATGAAGCATCTAATAATAATGTACTTTTTGTTTCTACAATTGGAGCAGAGGCTACAATAAAGAAAAATCTAATTTTAAACTCAACTTTTGGGCTAACCTATAATGTTTTGAAAGAATCGGTATTCATGCCCAACCGCGGAATGGAGCATTACTATGAAAATGAAGCGATAAATGTTTCTAAGGGTACTAGCAATACTTTAACATCTCTTTATAACAATACGTTTTTGAGGTATGAAAATAATATTGGAACGAATCATCGTATTACGACCAATACAGGCTTTAATTTACTAACCAATAGTTTCGAGCTTGATTGGGGATTAACAAAAAATGCTCATGAGAATGATCAATACCGGATGTTGCAGGATGGAACAAACAAGCTGAGAGAGATGGGGGGGGAGAACAGAGATTGGAACTGGCTTTCTTTTTATGAAAATGTATCCTATAGTTATAAGGACAAGTATCTTGTAACTGGTTCTGTTTCTTTAGATGGTTCTTCGCGGCTTGGAAAAAATGCTGCTAATACCGTTAAAATCAATAGTATTCCCTTTGGTATTTTTTATGGGGCAGGCATCGGGTGGCGTATTTCAAACGAACGAGGCTTTAACAACTTGTCTTGGTTAGATGAATTGAAACTGAGGTTATCCTACGGCAGTACCGGTAATGATGATATTGGTGAATCGAATGCGACAAATTATTACAATGCAATTAAATTCAGGGAAACCGTTGGGCTATATCCTGCATTGATTCCAAACGAAAATCTTACCTATGAAACGGTAGAACAAATCAATGGCGGCCTGGATCTGTCACTTTTCGGATCCCGTTTCGCTGCCAGCGTTGATTTTTACCGATCGGTTTCTAAAAACATGCTGATATATTCTCCGCTAAAAGCATACTTTGGCTATGATTTCAGACCTGAAAACAATGGCAGGATGCAAAATAAAGGCGTTGATCTTGGCGTATTTTTCCGAATGATTGACAGGCCTGCCTTTAAATGGGATTTAGAAACAGCTCTTACCACAGTTAAAAACGAGGTGTTGGAAATTAAAGGCAACCAATTAATAACCGAGCTGGAAGGTGCTGAAATCATCAACATCCCGGGATCGCCTGCAAATAGCTTTTATGGGTATGTTTTCGAAGGAGTTTATGCGTCAACTGAAGACGCTCAAAGTTCAGGCCTCCGGAATGAACGTTTGATCCCTTTCGGGGGTGGAGATGCTAAATATGCTGACCTGTCAGGGCCGCAAGGTGTTCCGGATGGTATTATAAATGATTACGATAAAACTGTTATAGGCTCTTCCTTGCCCTTATATTTTGGTGGATTTACGAATACCTTTGCCTACAAGCGTTGGGAATTGAGTGCATTTTTACAGTTTGTTTCCGGACATGAGGTGTTTAATTACATCCGGTACAAAAATGAGAGTATGACCGGGCTTCAGAATCAGAGCACAAGCGTATTAAACAGGTGGCAATATGAAGGACATGAAACCTCAGTTCCCAGG
This sequence comes from uncultured Maribellus sp., assembly GCA_964572085.1. Taxonomy (GTDB): domain Bacteria; phylum Bacteroidota; class Bacteroidia; order Bacteroidales; family Prolixibacteraceae; genus Draconibacterium. Next base: position 8,532 of record CAZNEV010000057.1, read on the forward strand.
GCATTGTGGAATGATCCGGTTGGAAACACAGCCTTCTCTACACGTTGGATTGAGGATGGTTCTTATTTAAGGATTAAAAATATTTCGTTGAGCTACACCATTTCCGAAGAATTCTTGTTCTTTAGAAATTCACAGTTTTATATTACAGTCAGTAATGTATTCACATTTTCTAAGTATTTAGGTTACGATCCTGAATTTTCATATTCTTATAGCCAGATGGATCAGGGAATCGATTATGGTTTGAGTCCACAGCCACGTCAATTTATGGTGGGGATTAAATTAGGTTTATAACATGTTAGTTAGTATGCTATGAAAAGAAACATCAATCTCAAGATTATAATTATCTCTTTAATCGTATCAGTTTCATTTACTTATTCCTGTAAAGATTTTTTGAATCCAGGGCAGGAAATAAATGTTACGGAAGATAAACTGTTCGATGACTGGTATGAATACCGTGCAGTAGCCATGGGTTTATATGGAATTCAGCAAGAACTGGTGGAACAGTTGGTGATACTTGGAGAGCTCAGAGGTGATTTGCTCTCCGTGACAGAAAACGCGGATGCTGATATGATTGAAATATACAATTTCAACGTATCGAAAGAAAACAAATATGCTTCTCCAAGAAACTTTTTTAAGTTAATATCGGCCAGCAACAATCTTATCCGAATTCTTAAAAGGGAGCATCCAGAAATACTGGATCCCCAAAGCCCTACAAATAATTACGACAGGCTTTATGGGGAAGTTCTTTGCATGAGGGCTTGGGCTTATTTTAATGCAGTCAGAATATATGGAAAAATTCCATTTATTCATGAGTCTTTAACTACTATCGACGAAGTGGAAGGTTATCTTGAATCCCCTTCTACTTATATTGACAGTATTGATATTGTTTTTGGACGTGATGGGTATTATAATGATACCATCTACAATAAACCTGTAACTCTTGAAAAGCAGTATTTCGACACAAAACTTGTAATCGATCATTTTACCCGCGAATTAGAGACCAAAGTTAAAGATGTTGGGGTAAATCATTATATAGAGAACAATGACAACTCCTGGGAAGTCACAATCTGGAATATACATGCAATGAATACTTTGTTGGGGTTAATGCACCTGACCGATGGTAACCTTGCAAAATCTGCATATTATTTCGAAAAAATAGTGTACCTGCCATCTGAAAACAACAGGTACCAGTTGGATGCTACATTTCAGAACCTAAACTGGAGAAATATCTTTGGCAATATAGATACCCGTGAACATATTCTGGCACTTTGGTTTAATAAAACAAACCAGCAGCAAAATGACCTGCAAAAGATGTTTGAACCAAGAAGCCCTCATAAATATATGCTTAAACCTTCGCGAAAAGCAGTTATGAATTGGGAAACTATATGGGATAACTATTCAATTTCAATTAATAACAACCAACCTTGGAAAACAAAGACCACAAATAAAGGGACACCAGGTGATTTTTACAGGGGATATGGCGTTTCCTATATTTATCTTCGTGATGGCAACCCTGTTCTTCAGGAGGATATCAAAAAAATGCTTTATCTTAAATCGTACGGTGATTTCAGAAATGCAAACCTAATTGGCCTTAATGCCGATACTGTAGTATGGAAATACTCCTGGAATAAGGACGTGTTCGATCAGGATGCCAATTTTATTGTATATCGTGCTGCCGGAGTTCATTTATGGTTGGCCGAAGTTTATGTGTATTGGGCATTTGTGCGAAATAACATAGTCAGCACCTTTACTACCAATGCCATTAATATTATAAATGATGGCATGAATTACAGCTCTGCCTCTGGCCGCCCTCAAAAAGGGGTTAGAGGACGGGTTGGATTTGGTGGTTCAAACGATGGGATTAAAGTTGGTAACATCAACTATGTTCACGATCCATTTACAAATGAAGTAATTGGTTATACGGATTTAACCGGGAATTTTTCCGGATTGCAGGAACTTTTAGAAAGTTATATCTTGGACGAACGTGCCAGGGAACTTGCTTTTGAGGGGGAAAGGTTTTATGACCTTATGCGTGTGGCCAAACGGCGGAATGAACCCTCTTTCCTTGCAAGTGCCGTGGCCCAGAAATTCCCTGAAGAAAAACAAAAGGAAATTTATGACCGACTGTTGAACGAAGAAAATTGGTACATAAATTATTTTGATTGATAAGGATAAGTTTTTGGGGGACTGCACCCATCGGGCGAAAAACGTTGTAATTACCGAATATTAAAGGTGGTTTTCTTTGACAAAAGCGATTTAGAATTATATATTTGTTTCAATAACTTTAAAAAAAATATTATGAGATTGAAATTTTTACTTTTTTCAGCACTGTTTATTGGTGTTTTGCAAGCGCAAGAACCATACAGACAGTTAATGATTACTGAGGTCTATACACAAAGGCCAGATCGGAATTATTGTGAGATTACTAATAGGGGCAACAAAACCATCAACCTTGGGGAATTTAAGTTTGGTACATTAAACCTGAGCCACGGACGGATTTATGATGTTCATAATGATCCCTGGGTTCCACAAAATGCCGAAAGTGTTTTCATGTTGCCTGATGTTGAATTAGCTCCCGGAGAATCGTATGTTATTACGGGTGCTTATGATTTTGGCCCAAGACAATACAAACTAAGGCCTCCGGGCCTTGGCGCCAGTGAACGTCCTAAAAATCCGGAGTGGTACGGGTTGGCTGATTTATTGCTGCATTTTCCGGAAACCAATGGGGATGAAACCGACAGTATAACCACCGGAAGATTTCATTACACCCCGATGAATGTTTGGGATGGCCGTAATAATTATTATCTCGAACACCATTTTGCAGAAGGCGACTCTGCTGTAATCGACCAGTTTGGTGGGGTGTTTGATAGTGATGGCCGTAACTTTAGCCAGGGATATGATGTGGCTGGCGTGGAAAATGCAACTGCCACCAGTATTTGTATCCGTAAAGCAAAATTTACCACCGGAAATCTTGACTTTGCCAACGCGCGTGGTCTGGGATATGATGATTCGGAATGGATTGTTGTTACCTATCCTAGTGGATATAACTCCTGGCGTGATGTATGGTGGACAGTTGGCAACGACGGCGATTACGTTTTGAACGAAAACACATTGGAATCAAATATTATTGATGTCGATTTTGCAGGCAAAAAACTTACTGTCCCATGGGGAATTCGCCGCTTAGACGGCATTATGCAACAGATGAAGAAAAAGCCGGGCATTGCATGGCATTATCACCTGAATGATGTACGTGAAGATTCATTGTACCGGTCAGTAAGAACTGGCGATACATTGGAAATTATCGTTGCCGGAAAGGAAAGGCAAACTGCTAAATTTTACATTGAAGTTAGCGAACCAACAAACGATGCCAATATTGTGATCCCAAAATTGGCTAAAAATTTATCACTCGATGGTACTGGCCCAATTGTGGGTGGTACTCAGGGTGGGAATATTGGCTCGCCCCGGGTAAGCACTCATGCACACGGGACAGATACCATTTCTGGCGTAAATCATGGGCTCTCTTATGCTATGAGGACCGACTCGTTGTTGAAATATCTGGAAAAACCAGCTAATGCAACATGGGAATTTGTTTGGGTAGATGGCACAACAAGACCTGATTTGAAAAATGGCGATAAATTAAAAGTTACTGCAGCAAACGGTGATGTAAAAGTATATTATCTTGAACTTCAGCCTCCCTCACCAAGTCATAATGCTGTATTAAGTTCTATCACGTGGCCGGATGTCCCGGTTTACCTGAAAGGCATTTTTGGATGGGTAGGTGATACAATCCCCGGATTCAGTTCGTCGGTTACGAACTATAAGCTACATATTCCATCTGACGTTGACGGTATTCCGGCATTGGTTGCAAAAACTGCAAGCCTAAATGCAAAAGTTAATGTTAAGCGGGCAAAATCACTCACAGGAACAATTGAGGATCGTACAATCACTTTTACTGTAACTGCAGAAGATGATAGTGTAACTACGGTTTACAATGTTGAGTTGGTAAAAGAAAAAGATCCTTTAAAAGTACAACCTTTCTATGGGGAACCCTTCCTTTCTGAATTTATTTATTTAGATCTTTGGTTCAATCAATTTGCAGAAGTTGCAAACCCCGGAAACCAACCACTCGATTTGAGCAATTATATGTTTGTTATGACGTATGGTAGCGATCCTGCTGCCCATATTACAAGTAACTCATTACCGGAAAACTGGAACAATCGCTATCAAAAATACATTCCAGGGTATAAATGGGTGGATGAAAATCAATGGCAGGCAACTCCGGGTTATGTTGTACCCGATTTAAGCATCAATTCAACTGTACAGCCAGGTGACGTTTTTGCTATGGGGTATATCAATCAATCAGGGGAAAAACGTTTTTCCTATATTACTGGTTATCCCGAATGGACATGGGGTGGCTATCGGGTTGACATTAACTTTAGCAATATTCCAGACGATCCCGGCCTTAACAGGTATAAACTACAGAACCCCTGGGGTGAAAGCCCGTCACGTAACGGTACAGTTTTAAATAACCCGTCCAATTATAATTTCATGATATTTAAAATTCTGAACGATTCCATTACCTTAGGGCTTAAACCTGCAACGGATCCCAATGACTTTGAGTTGGTTGATAATGTTGGCAATGCACCCGATGTATCAGGAACCTGGAGAATTGAAGGTCATGGTTTTCAAAATAGGGAAAGCTGGATGCGGAAACCAGAAGTATGGAAAGGAAATACTGAAGGGGGTGCTTCCTTCGCCTATGGGGGCACTTGGGAAGAATCGGAGTGGACGTATTGGGATGTAAAATATTGGCAAAAGCGTGGGCATCCAATCGGGATTAGTTGGTTCCATTCGGAGCTGGCAGTTACCGAAGATATTGGAAGGCATACCATGATAGAACCTACCCACTACAAATCAACTGTATCCTCAATGGTGTATAAAGTCAGCGATGGCTATTCCACTGCCGAGGGGATCAAAGGTGTAAAAACCGGCACAACAGGGGCAAGTTTCTTAAGTGGCATAATTAAGGATGACGAAAATCAAACGCTTACCTTAAAATCTCTATCCGATGGTTCAGAGCTTGAATTGGATGCTGTTCTATCCCCTAACGACACATTGGTTGTTTTATCGGCCGACAGCACCAACACAACAAAATACATCCTGGATGTTACGGATGAAGGCTTGAGTTCCGATGCGGTATTAACTTCCAACCGTTATGAGGTTACTATTGAAACCTACCCGAGCAATTCCGGGGAAGTGGCGGTAGATGGTGTTGGTTCTATTTCCGGGCTTGAGTACGGGACAAGTTTAGCAACTGTTTTGAAAAACATTGGTGTCCCGCTGGGGGCAATGATGGATGTCATAAACAATGAAGGCGCTTACGTTCCGCTCACCGTGTTGAATTTTGACACCACATATGTGGTCGCAACCGTGAATTCGGATACTTACCTTGATGTACTGGCAGAAGATGGCATCACACGAATTGTTTACCAGTTACTTCCCTCTTCGTCTGAAAACGATGCGTTTGTGCTATCCGATGTTTATACAGTAACCCAGAGTAACAATTTAATCCAGTTTATTCCGCGCGGCACAAGCACGCAAACCTTCCTTTCCTATTTGGTCCCTGCAAAAGGTGCAACAATCAAATTGGTTGATAAAATGGGGCACGAAAGGGCAGACGGTGGAATTGCACAGGACGATAAGGTTGTTGTTACTTCTGCCAATGGTTTGGTAACGCGGGTTTATCATCTGTCGATGTTGAGGACGCAATATATCTTCGATTCCGGGTACCTGGCCTACATCCTCTCAAATTCTTATGCAGTGGATCAGCTTAATTATAAAGTTTCAGGCCCTACCGGAACTACCCCGGTTTCTGAATTCCATTCCCGGATAACCACTTCATTAGGAGCGGCCGCTGTGGTATTGGACGCTGATGGCAACGAAAAAGCCACGGGGAATTTAGGCCAGGGCGACAGGGTGCGGGTAACCTCCGCCGATGGGAAAATTGTTGTCATGTACGACATCGATGTTCATATAGTTTCTGCAGATAAGCTTACAGCAGCCGGCATTCAGGTTTATCCCAACCCAACTTCCGGCAAGGTAAATATCCAGGGGATGGAACAGGGTACCCGCATCCAGGTTTATAGCGAGACGGGTGCATTGCTCAAAGATTTAAAGAGCAGTTCCAGCCACGATATTTTATCGCTTGAAGACCAACCGTCAGGCTTATACCTGATAGTTCTTACGAAAAATGCCAAATTGGTGGGGCAGTACAAACTGATTCGAAAGTAAATATTTAATTGGATTGTTTAAAAATAAAAGCCTGTAGAAAAAGCAGGCTTTTATTTTTTTGTAGTAGTCTATTTCTTTATATTGCTAACCATTAACTAAAAATACCTGCGATAGTTAAAATTATATTTAATGAATAGAAAATTATTCAAAATTCTAAGAGGCTTGTTGTTTATTTTTATAGCAATAGTTCCAGCAAGGGCTCTCTCACAGCACCCTAATTCTAATAAGTTTGAAGTGTTGGGCCTGGGTGGTGCCGGTGGAATGTACACCCCTACCTCATCTCCGTCAGACTCAGATTTGATGTTTGTGTCCTGTGATATGAGTGGTAGTTACCGCAGTCTAAATGGTGGCCGGTCATGGCAGATGATTCATTCCGCAGAACTAAATTCATCCAGAGGATGCCGTCCTATGTTTGTTGGTGATTCCATTTACTGGATTTTGAACGGGCAGCTTAGAATCAGTATAGATAAAGGTGAAACCTGGGCTCCGGTTGCAGATGGCCAAGTACCCTGGGATAATAATGTCACTCGATTGGCTTACCTGCCCGGTAACCCGCCTATCCTGATTGTGGGAGCCGGAAATGGAGTATATGTTTCAGATGATAGTGGACAAACCTGGAAAACAGGGGTCAAAGGCTCAGGCGATGTCAGCGGATTGGCTGCAAACGGAACACATGTCTTTGCTTCCATAGGAAATCAAGTCTGGAAAAGCTCAGATAAAGGGGCAACGTGGAAAAGCATTGAGGTGCCCGGGACAGAAAATTATCCTGTTACGGGTCTTGCTGCGGGAGCTGTTGCTGATACCCAACTTGTTTATGCAGTTGTCGGCAAAGAAGGCTTGTTGCGCAGTGACAACGGAGGAGAAACCTGGGCAAGGGTATTACAAAAGAATTCAACAACATCAGACGAGACTGTTGTGAATTCTGATCTTTCAGATATCCTGATGCCGGAAAATCAGCTTGATGTTGCATATGTCAATAACCAGCACCAGGTTTTTAAAACAGAAGATGGGGGAACAACCTGGCGTAGTGTTTTCCGTATGGATTCCTACTCAAATCCTGGAGAATCATCGTTACCTTTTAACGTTGAAAAATCCTGGGTTCAGACAGAACTAAAATGGGGATATTATATCACTGAACTTGGATTGGGAATTAATCCTGGCAACCCGGAAATAGCCATGGTAAGTACCCAGGGTGATTTGTACATAACAAAAGATGGAGGGGAATCATGGAAGCAGATGATGAACGAAAAGGTGGGGGTTTTGCCAGGAGATCCAGGCACACGCTATCGTTCAACAGGACTTGAAGTTACCAGTTCCTGGAATTTTTATTTCGATCCGTTTGATACAAGCAGATATTATATTTCATATACTGATATTGGTTTTGCGCGCACGGTTGACCAGGGTGATACCTGGATTCACGCAGCCACCGGCAGTGGAAACTGGGGCAATACTTTTTATAATGTAGCATTTGACCCGGATACTAAGGGGATAATGTATGCCGCAGCAAGCAACAGGCACGACATTCCCCATTGGACACACATTTCCGCAAACAGTCCACAACATGATGGAGGAGTGCTTATGAGCACAAATCATGGTATTTCCTGGGTGCGGATAAGTAATGGGTTGCCTCATGCACCTTGCACATGGGCAGCACTAGATCCTTCTTCTCCAAAAGAAAATCGCACCCTCTATGCAGCTATGTTTGGTGAAGGTGTATATAAATCAGTTGACAATGGAAAAAATTGGGTGAAAAAATCGAATGGACTGGGAAATGATGGCAATATGCACGTACTTCAGGTACAGATACATCCTAAAACGGGCAATTTGTTTGCCGGAATTACTGCTCATCGGGAAAACAACCAGTTTCCGGTTCCGGGAGGTCTTTGGAAATCAACGGATGGTGGTGAAAGCTGGATCGATCTAACTGCTTCACTTAACCTTAAGTGGCCCACCTACTTTACATTTCATCCCGACAATGAGAAAATTATTTACCTTTCCGCAGCTACTGCACCTGGTGCTCCCCAGGGAGGCCTTTACAAAACCACTAATGGAGGGGATTCGTGGCAGAAAATCCTTGTTGATGCAGACTTTGCGAAGAAAACCACCCCTTCGTATGTCCATGCAATGGGAGTAAAACTTCATCCGTCTAATCCTGATATTGTATATTTAGGTTCGTCACATGGACTCTGGGTTAGCACAGATGCCGGTGAAAATTGGGTTTGGTTTAATGAAATTCCATTTAAAAGTGCACAAAATGTAGCCTTTGATCCTAAAAGTCCAAAACTGATGTATGTAAATACTTTTGGAGGCGGAGTTTGGAAGGGGCATTATTTACCTGCTGGTTGTGAAGAACCAACAACAAATTCAAAAAAAAAAATAAAGAATGAATTTGATTTCAAAATTTTTCCAAATCCCAATAACGGAAACTTTACATTGGGCATAGATGGAAAAAATGAAACCATTATAGTAGAAATTTTCAACAATATAGGAATAAAGGTTTTTGAAAAAAAAATGGTTTTATCAACAGAAAGAAGCCTCTGCAATATTGATTTAAAACAGCCACCAAGTGGTATTTATCATATTCGGCTAATCAGGAACAGAGAAATATTTACAAAAACTTTTATAATAAAATCACTACTGCCCGGTTGAACTAAATCCGACCAATGAATACTTGGCTGCTTTGGCCTACGACCCCAAATCGTCTTCGGCTGAGGAAGAAAACCAGCCAAACGCGGAAGTTTTCTTCGTGTGCCTTGCAAGCAGCCCATCATGGAATAAGATGTTCGCATTTTCCCCAAGGTTGCGCCGAATCGTCCTTCAAGGTATATTTGTGGCAGATAATCCGGCATTGTTAAGAAACATGTTTCATGTTGTAAAAAAAATTGTATAGCTTTGGTAAAGTTATAAACCAATTTAATTTTTAAATATCATGAAAAAATTTCTACTTGTTTTCTTAATGTTTTCGGGTATTATCTTGTATGCGCAAGAGCCTTACCGACAATTAATTATTTCGGAAGCCTGTAACAGGGACTGGGATGACACGTATTTCGAAATCACTAACGTTGGTGCTAAGTCCATCAATCTCAGTGAATTTAAAATTGGCGTATTAGGTGTGGATGGTTCCCATCCACCAATTCTGGATTTAAATAATGATCCCTGGATTTCGAATCCTAATGGTTACTTTTGGCTGCCCGATCAGGAATTGGGAGCTGGTGAATCTTTTGTCATATCGCAGGCATATGATTTTGGAAGAAGGCAGTATGCCAAACGGCCTCCGGGAATAGGAGCGGTAGAATTCCCGAATAAAATAGGGTATGAAGAAAATGCAGATATGCTGTTTCATTTTCCAGAAGACAATGGAGATGAGACCGACAGCATTACTCCGAAATGGCAGGCACTTCATTTGTGGGGTGGTACCAATACTGTATATATTGAACACCATTTTGCCGAAGGTGATTCAGCAGTGGTCGACCAGGCATACGGTGTTTTCGATAACGATGGTCGCAACAGCTCAGGAGACGAAGTCCAGGGATTTAATGTAGCCGGTGTGGTGGGAGCAACTTACCAGGGCCCTATTGTACGCAAAGCCAAAGTAACTACAGGCAATCTTGATTTTGCCAATTCCAGGGGGTTGGGAGAAGATGATTCGGAATGGATAGCGCTCCCTGAAATAGGACGTGGCTACAATGGCTACTGGAATGCCCGGGATGTATGGTGGACAATCGGGAATCACGGCAGTTACGTGCTGGATGAAAACACCCTGGAGTCGGATGTAATCGATGTTGACTTTGCAAATAAAAAACTGACAGTTCCGTGGGGGATCCCCAGGTTGGATGGCATCATGCACCACATGGTAAAGAAAGGTGGCATTGCCTGGCACTATGATCTGAATACCAATTATGAGGACTCATTGTACCGGTCGGTAAAAACAGGGGATAAACTTACAATTACAGTATGCGGGGATGAAAAACAAGTAGCCACCTTCGACATTGAGGTTTCCGAACCAACTATCGATGCCAATATTGTTGTTCCGATTGACCACAAAAATCCAGTGGGCATAGCTACCGGAAATACTCAGGCAGGTATTCTTAGCTGGCCAAGGATTATAACAAGTTCAAATGGAGAAGATACCATTTCTGGTGTAAATCATGGGCTCTCTTATGCTATGAGGGGCGACTCGTTGTTGAAATACCTGGAAAAACCGTCAAATGCAACTTGGGAATTTATGTGGGTTGATGGAAATGTAAGACCCGATCTCAAAAATGGAGACAAACTGAAAGTGACCGCAGAAAATGGCGATGTAAAAGAATATTACATTCAGCTGCGTCCCTATGAACCAAGCAACAACACATTCCTGAGTGCCATCACATGGCCGGATATTCCAGCTTACCTGAAAGGTATTTTTGGCTGGAAAGGGGATACCATTCCCGGATTTAGCAGTGGAGTTACCAATTATACCCTGAATGTACCGCTTGAAGTTGAAGGCATTCCGGCACTGGTAGCCAAAACAGCTTCCTTAAATGCTAAAGTGGATGTAAAACGAGCTAAATCCTTTACAGGTACACTTGAGGACAGAACCATTTCATTCATCGTTACGGCGGAGGACGATTCCACCTCCCTCACTTATAACATCAAGTTGGAAAAGGAAAAAGACCCCAATAAGGTTCAACCTTATTTTGCTGAACCTTTACTTGCCGAGTTTATTTACCATGAAAATTGGAGCTTTAACTATGTAGATATAGTGAATCCGGGCAATCAGCCACTGGACTTAAGCAATTATATGTTTACCTTTGGGCTAGGATCAGACAATACAGCTCAGATTACCGCGGTTATGGCGCCGGAAGACTGGCCGGCCCGCTACAGGAAGTATGTTCCGGGGTATAAATGGACAGGCAATGAAGCTGAATGGCAGGTAGGCCCCGGAATTCTTGAACCTGATTTAAGTACCGATCCATTTTTGCCGCCTGGTGATGTATTCACCATGGGATCGCGTACCGGAGGTATCGTAACACAAGGTTGGGTAGATGGTTATCGCTGGCCCGTTCTTGATGCATTGGACATTCAGTTCCGCCAACGTAGCGATGAATTAAACAATCCGTGGAATGAACCCGTTACCGGGTCAACCGTTACCCATAGCGGACCGACTTCCTGCTGGATGATATACAAGATATTAAACGATTCGGTGAAAAATGGTCTAAAACCGGCAAATGATCCCAATGATTTTGAAAGGATTGAAGCCTGGGGTATGGTCGATAACAGCCATTGGGTCATTAATGGAAGAAGAGCAGCCGACATCTCAACCTATATCCGCAAACCGGAAATATACGAACCAAACCCTGTTGTTCAGGCATCGTTTGGTACGAATGACGATGACAGTGAATGGATATTCCAGAACGAGGCTTATTGGAGAGAAGTGATGGCATCAGGAGGAGGTCCCTGGCCTGGCTCTCAACCTCGCGTAAACATTGTGAACGATATCGGTAAACACTATATGTTAGAACCTACCCACTACAAATCAACTGTATCCTCAATGGTGTATAAAGTCAGCGATGGCTATTCCACTGCCGAGGGGATCAAAGGTGTAAAAACCGGCACAACAGGGGCAAGTTTCTTAAGTGGCATAATTAAGGATGACGAAAATCAAACGCTTACCTTAAAATCTCTATCCGATGGTTCAGAGCTTGAATTGGATGCTGTTCTATCCCCTAACGACACATTGGTTGTTTTATCGGCCGACAGCACCAACACAACAAAATACATCCTGGATGTTACGGATGAAGGCTTGAGTTCCGATGCGGTATTAACTTCCAACCGTTATGAGGTTACTATTGAAACCTACCCGAGCAATTCCGGGGAAGTGGCGGTAGATGGTGTTGGTTCTATTTCCGGGCTTGAGTACGGGACAAGTTTAGCAACTGTTTTGAAAAACATTGGTGTCCCGCTGGGGGCAATGATGGATGTCATAAACAATGAAGGCGCTTACGTTCCGCTCACCGTGTTGAATTTTGACACCACATATGTGGTCGCAACCGTGAATTCGGATACTTACCTTGATGTACTGGCAGAAGATGGCATCACACGAATTGTTTACCAGTTACTTCCCTCTTCGTCTGAAAACGATGCGTTTGTGCTATCCGATGTTTATACAGTAACCCAGAGTAACAATTTAATCCAGTTTATTCCGCGCGGCACAAGCACGCAAACCTTCCTTTCCTATTTGGTCCCTGCAAAAGGTGCAACAATCAAATTGGTTGATAAAATGGGGCACGAAAGGGCAGACGGTGGAATTGCACAGGACGATAAGGTTGTTGTTACTTCTGCCAATGGTTTGGTAACGCGGGTTTATCATCTGTCGATGTTGAGGACGCAATATATCTTCGATTCCGGGTACCTGGCCTACATCCTCTCAAATTCTTATGCAGTGGATCAGCTTAATTATAAAGTTTCAGGCCCTACCGGAACTACCCCGGTTTCTGAATTCCATTCCCGGATAACCACTTCATTAGGAGCGGCCGCTGTGGTATTGGACGCTGATGGCAACGAAAAAGCCACGGGGAATTTAGGCCAGGGCGACAGGGTGCGGGTAACCTCCGCCGATGGGAAAATTGTTGTCATGTACGACATCGATGTTCATATAGTTTCTGCAGATAAGCTTACAGCAGCCGGCATTCAGGTTTATCCCAACCCAACTTCCGGCAAGGTAAATATCCAGGGGATGGAACAGGGTACCCGCATCCAGGTTTATAGCGAGACGGGTGCATTGCTCAAAGATTTAAAGAGCAGTTCCAGCCACGATATTTTATCGCTTGAAGACCAACCGTCAGGCTTATACCTGATAGTTCTTACGAAAAATGCCAAATTGGTGGGGCAGTACAAACTGATTCGAAAGTAAATATTTAATTGGATTGTTTAAAAATAAAAGCCTGTAGAAAAAGCAGGCTTTTATTTTTTTGTAGTAGTCTATTTCTTTATATTGCTAACCATTAACTAAAAATACCTGTGATAGTTAAAGTGATTATGAGAATACTTAACATGCGGATTTTAATTCTTTATTGTTTGTTGTTTTTCGGTATAAATTTGTTTGCTCAGAACAATACCATACCGGGCAAAGTTAATTCGCCTTTTCCCACAATTCACAATTTGGCGGTTGAATGGTATATAGAGGGTGATGATAATTTAAACGGGATAGTCACTTTAAAATATCGTAAAACAAATTCTTCCGAATGGAATGAAGGGATGTCATTACGAAGAGTTCCCGCCGGAGAAAACATAGGATTTGAATGGAAAAACAAACATTCAGGCAGCATTTTTGATCTTCAGCCCGACACTGAATATGAAATAGAACTTAACCTTAATGATCCTGATGGCGGACGAGCAGATACAACCATTATTGCCCGCACACGGCCTGTTCCTGAAATACCGGAAACAGCTAAAATCACGAATATTAAACCAGGAAATTACAGCACATTAGAGGTTAATAGTGGCACTGCCGAAAGCCCAAGGGTTTATCGTTGTCCTGATGGTGTTGCGACTTTTTCTTTTATCGACATGCAATATAAACAATGGGTTTATATTGAAGGATTGCATGTAGTAAACACCGACCGGAATGGTAAAGGAATAAAAATGAATGGTGCTGAAAACTGTGTAATACGTAATTGTAATATTAATGCGGTTTACGGTATTGTTGCGTATAAACCTGGTGCAACCAATTGCTATTTCAGTGATAATGTTATTACCGGGGTTTGTGAATGGAATAACGAAAGTATGGGAGCAGGTGGAAATAATATTGGGGAAGGGATAGAAATCACAGGGCCGGGAAATGTTATTTGCTATAACAAGATTTCCGGATTCAGAGATTGTATATCGCTCATGGAGGATCAACATGCAGTAAACCAAACCTGTATCGACATCTATAATAATGATATTTATAAAGGTTTAGATGATGCTATTGAAGCAGATTTTTGCTTTTCAAATTGCCGAATTATGCGCAACCGGATTACAAACTGTTATGTAGGGCTGAGTTCACAACCCGGATTGGGCGGGCCAAATTATTTTATACGGAATGTGATGTATAATGTAGTTCATGCAGCCTACAAATTAAAACGTTACAGTCAGGGGGATGTTGTTTTACATAATACAGTTATTAAAATAGGCACAGGTATGGGCGGAAACTCTGCAATGGATCACGCATTTTTCAGAAATAATCTTGCTATTGGTGGTCCAGATGGCGGGATAAACTGGGGTGGTTATGGAGCAGGAACCCCCTCGGCAGCTCGAATCTACGAACCTGGCGATCATTCTGATTTTGATTATGATGCAGTCGGTGTTTACGAAATCAGCTATTCTGCAAAAATTGGAAATAAACTTTTTTCTGAAGTGGAAAAGAATGGAATTGAGAGAATATCCATAGATGAGGTCTTTCCGAATGTTGAATTTCCTTATCCTCCGGTTCCAGAAAGGATAGTGCCAGATCTCAGACCAAATGCAAATTCAAAAGTGGTGGATGCTGCCGTTGTCATACCAAACATTAATGATAATTATAGCGGTAATGCCCCGGATTGTGGTGCTTATGAGGCTGGTCAGGAATTGCCGGTATATGGTCCCAGGAATTAAAACACTACGAATAGAGAAAACGAATTGTTATTTGCTAACTTTGTGAATAAACCTTGCATGATGAAATATTTAATCATTCTGTTTTTTGCCCTCTCTTTTCCTGTAATTCTAAAAGCACAACCTCCGGGGAAATTCAGCTTTCAAAAGATAATCCGCAACAGCAACAATGAGCTCCTTTCAAATACAACAGTCGGACTAAAAATAGATATTGTTCAAGGTTCAGAAAACGGAAACACCGTTTACACTGAGGTTCATACAGCGACTACCAATAAAAATGGACTTGCAAGCATAACAATCGGTTCAGGAGAAAACCAACCTGAAAATTTAATTCTTGAGAATATCGATTGGTCATCCGGTCCGTTCTTTATAAAAACAGAAATCGATCCAACGGGTGGAACGGGATATGCAATATCAGAAACAATTCAGATACTCAGCCTACCCTATGCACTACATGCCAAAACAACAGAATCTGTAATCGGTGTCATTCCTGAAACGGACCCTATATATGAAGCATCCGTAGCTTCCGAAATAAAAAAAGCCGATACAAGCTACTGGAATCAAAAACAAAATGTTGTAACAGCCGGAAGAGGTATAAAGATTACGGGAAATGTTATTCACATCGATGATAATTATTTTACAGGGGATACGACAAAAGCAGTTGACCAACTCGGGGAAGGTATTGCTGCTATGTTTCCCGGAGATGAAGGTATTGAAAATCATAAATCGGTTGTTTTTACTGAAAACTTCGAGGCAGAAACACTTGAAGGGATTTTAAAAAGATGGACATGGAACCAAGGAGGAAAGGATCATCGGCTTTCTCTCGACACGATTATCGGCCCTGAAGGAACACCTGGAAACAAATGCCTGAAAATGAATATATTGAATGGAACTGGGGGCGACGGAAGCGATTTGCGAAAAATATTGGACAAAGGGCATGAGCAACTTTTTTTACGTTTTTATGTGAAATTTGCTGATGATTATGGATATAACCACCATTTCACCAGCCTTTCAGGGGAAATAAATCCAACTCTCTGGCCCGTAGGAGGAGCAGGACAAAAACCAACCGACCGTTTTGGAAGTACCATAGATCAACTCCCAAAGAACATCAATTTAACCGGACCTGATCATACTCCCCCGGGTTACTGGATGCTTTATTCTTACTGGCCGGAAATGCGTTCCTGGCAAACCGTGGAAGGAGAACCTGATGGACGGCCCAATGCTTATTACGGAAATAATTTTATGCCTTATAAACCGGTACCGGTTAAAAGAGGGGAATGGCAATGCATTGAAATCATGATCCGTCTGAATTCTGCACCCGACAAGGCAGACGGTGCCCATGCATTTTGGATTGACGGTGAACTTGCCGGCCATTGGGATCCAAGGGAAGAAAACCCGGTTAAAGGATACTGGATAAGAGAAAATTTTAGACACAATCCCGACCATGCCAATGCACAACCTTTTGAAGGGTTTAAATGGCGAACACTTGAAGACCCTGAACAATTTGAACAATTAAAAATTAATATTATACGGCTTCAAAATTACGTTTCCAACACTTCATGGGAGAATGCAGAGAAATATGCTAAAGAGAATCCGAACTTTAACATCAATCTTGAGGAAGCAACTGTTTGGAAAGATCACATTGTTGTTGCAACCGAATACATTGGCCCCATGGCACCTAAGAAATAATATTTTAAATTTGAAAGATATGATGCAAAAAATAATTTTGAACAGTGTGTTGTTCATTTTATGTGTTACAACAGCAAATGCACAAGCGGCTTTCTCATGTTCAGGAGGCGATGCTACCGGAACAGGCGGCTCCCTAAGTTTTACATCCGGCCTGGTGGCGTATACTGCTTATTCAGAGACAACGGGTTCTGTCATTCAGGGGGTTCAGCAACCTTATGAAATTTCAGTTGTGTCGGGAGTCGAAAAGCTTAACGATATACTACCGACCTTGTCCGTATATCCAAATCCAACGACTGAAGTTCTTTTCCTGAAAACAATGAATTTCAAGGTTGGAAATTTAAGATATCATCTTTGCACTATTAATGGCAGTAGCATTGAAAATAAAAAAATTGTAAATGATATTACAACTATAAATATGAGCAATTATACTCCGGCAACCTACTTTATAAAAGTTTATGCTGGCAAATCAGAAATAAAAACATTTAAAATTATTAAAAAATAGAAAATGAAAAAAACAATACTTTTTGCTTTCATTTGCATTATTGCTCTAAATCTAAGGGCACAAGTACCACAAAAAATGAGTTACCAGGCTGTAGCTCGTAATGCAGATGACCATCTGGTTGCCAATACCACGGTGGGTATGCAGGTGAGTATCCTTAAAGGTTCTCAAAGCGGAGAAGTGGTATATTCTGAAACTCATACACCAAAAACAAACAGTAACGGTTTAATAAGCATTGAAATTGGTGCCGGAAATAAATCGTGGTGGCGTCCAAAATTTGAGGATATCGATTGGACAGATGGTACCTACTTTCTCAAAACTGAAATTGACCTGAATGGAGGCAACAATTACACCATTACAGGAACCAGCCAGATTCTAAGTGTACCCTATGCACTTCATGCAAAAACGGCCGACAGCATTTCAGGCCCCATAAACGAAACAGATCCTGTATTTAGTGCCTCGGTGGCAGGAGGTATTTCTAAAGCCGATATTACCAACTGGAACATTAAACAGGATAAGCTCATTGCCGGCAAAGGCATCATCATCTCTGAAAACGTTGTCAGCCTCAACCCGAATTATTTTAATGATTCCATTGAAGGAGTTGCCAAAAATTATATAAATGATGAAAATATAGGACACGATCCGGATGTAATTTTTGCTTCCGGTTTCGAGAATGGATTTTCAGGATGGAGTTCCTATAATAGCAGTGTGAGTGAAATTATTAATCACCCCGATTCAGCTTTTTCAGGCAACAAAGTTTTAAAAACAACTGCAACAAGGCATGTGAATACAGGGGGAGATGTTACTTTTAAATTTCCGGAGGGACATGATCAAATCTATTTGCGTTTTTATACAAAACTGGATAAGAATACAATTATTCCACATCACTTTGTTAAAATACAAGCTATGCAAGATGGTTTTTGGGGCAATGCTGGCCAAGCCCCACCCGGGGACAAAGGTTATTGGACGGGGATTGAACCACTGACTGATTATACCTGGAATTTTTATACTTATTGGCATGAAATGCATAGTTGGCAAAGCTGGGAGGGGATTCCTGACGGACGCCCAAATCCTTATTACGGCAATGTTTTTCGCGTTGCGGGCCAAACACCTTTTGAAAAAGAGGAATGGATTTGTGTAGAGGCAATGTTTAAAGCAAATACACCCGGGCAGTATGACGGTGAACAGGCTTTCTGGATAAATGGTGAAAAAATTGGGCACTGGAGGACTGGCGAACCTCTTGGAGCGTGGAGAGGCGATAAATTTACAATCAACTATGGTGACAATCCACAACCATTTGAAGGTTTTAATTTTCGAACTGTAGAAAATTTAAAAATCAACAGTATAATTTTGCGCTGGTATATAAGTGAAGAACACATGGTCAGTAAAAAAGCCACACAGGACGCAAATAGTGTGTATTTCGATAATGTTGTGGTAGCAACAAAATATATTGGCCCCCTGTATAACTTAGAGGGCCCGATATTAGATAAAAATAAATAATTGTAATCAATACGTGTAATTATGTTTAAGAGAAATTTATTTGCGATTTTATTCGCGTTAGTATTAATTGGAAATGCTTGGGCACAGATGCCACAAAATATCAACTATCAGGCAATAATACGCGATAGCAACGCTGAATTAGTCCCAAACACTAAAATCGGCATGAAAATAAGCATCCTGCAGGGTTCACCTGAAGGAACTGTAGTTTATTCCGAAACACACACTCCAACTACCAATGCCAATGGCTTGGTTAGTGTTGATATTGGTGCAGGAAGCGTATCGTGGTGGCTACCCCGCTTTGATGATATCGATTGGTCTGCCGGGCCTCAATTTATAAAAGCGGAAACTGATCCCGCAGGGGGGAGTAATTATATAATTACCGGAACCAGTCAGATTTTAAGTGTGCCCTATGCATTGCATACTAAAACGGCTGAAAATATATCGGGCACAATTCCTGAAACTGATCCTTTGTTTGAAGCTTCCATAGCCGGAGGGATTAATGCCACTGACACCGTTAATTGGAACAACAAGCAAAATCAATTGCAGGCAGGGAGGGGTATCGAAATTTCCGGCAATGTAATTAGTCTCGAATTCCCGAATAGTCAAGAAATTCCGGCAACCCCGAGAATAGATTTTATTGAAATGTTAGCAACGCAACCTCATGAAAATGATGCAGCCACAATTTGGTACGATGATTTTTCCACCGAAAAAAGATATATGGACGGATACGGGGGCATTGACAACACGGTGAATTTTGGAACAAAGGGGGGATCGATGGATGCTGGTTTCGATAAAGGCGATGTTGACGGAAACGGGAACCGTAAAGTTGCATTTGGCGATTTTCCGGGAAATGTCAGAAAAGTGAGGGAAGGGGAACAATTTGATGACGTTTATTGGCGCATCTATGTAAAACATGAACATGGGTGGGAAGGTTCCCCTGCAAAAATGTCGAGGGCAACAAGTATTGTATCAACAAACTGGCAGCAGGCTATGATTGCCCATGTATGGAGCGGAGCCAATAATAGCCTAACCCTTGATCCTGCCCGTGGCGTCGATGGACAAACAGACCAGATAAAAACCACTAAGTACAATGATTTTGATAACCTTAGGTGGCTGGGCAACAAACCCTCTTCCGATTTTAAAATTTCATCAACGGAGGAATCAGGATACTGGGTACTGGTTGAATCAAGGGCAAAACTAAATACACCCGGAAAGAGTGATGGGCTTAATCAACTGTGGATTGACGGCCGGTTAGAGGCTGAACGTAAGAACCTGAATTTTAGAGGTTCATACACTAAACACGGAATAAATGCTGTTTTTCTCGAATCCTATTGGAATAGTGGTTCGGTTAAAACCCAGGGGCGCTGGTTCGATAACTTTGTAATCTCAACTACACCTATCGGACCAGTTGTTTGTCCGGCTAATCCCATATTACACAAAACTCCTTATTATGGACCTGGAGGGCTCGCTGCATGGGAAGTGGAACTTTCTTCTGATTATAATGGCGACGATGTTGTTTTTAAATCAAAACTCTTAGGGCGGGAAGAAGAGTTGGAAATTAATCAAAGTACGGGCAGCTTTTTGGGCACATCGGCTGGACACTCAGCTTTGGCATCCGGGAAAACATATTTCTGTCGTCTGCGTCAAAAAAGTTCGTTTGGCGTTTGGTCGAATTGGAGTAGATGGCATCAGGGGTTTAGAGTCAAATAATCAGCATCCTGAGACTATAAGAAAAAACGGTTTGCACAGCCCTGATTAGTTGGTTGTTTTCATTGTTTGTATTCCGACGATCAATAATCGCTCTTTCACTATTTTTCCGGGTTGAGTTCCCATTTTTCGATTAACCATTTGGCCGCGCGCATGTCGTATTCGTTTCGTGAGTTTGATTCGGCATTATTGAACATGGCCACCACTCCGGCAATTATTTCCGGGCTTTTCTCGTTCACGTAGTCGATTACATTCAAGGCATGGCATCGGGCAAATTGGTTGTGATTTTGCAGCACATTCAGCAAGGCAGCTTTGCCTGATTCTGTTTCGCCTAATCCATACAGGGCTTCCGCAGCCATGGCAGCCACATTGGCTGAAGGATCAGAAGCAGCGGTTTTCAATTCATCAAGTGCCGGTGCAGCATCCTGTCCCAAAATCAGCAATCCGGTGGCGCCCCAATACCGGACAGCACTATCGTCGTTATTCAAATAGGATTTTAGCAGTTCCAGATTTTCCGGCTTTCCCAAAGTGGCAATTTCTGCTGCGTCCATTATTTCTTGTAAATTTACTTTTCCGGAGCGCATATAGTCGTACATGGCCTGTCCATTTGCCCTTTCAATTTGTTCGGCTTCGGGAATGAAACCGGTATCGTAAATTCGGGTTACCCAATCTTTATTTGCGACACGCATCCGCACCAGCACATCTTCATACTCTTTATTTGCAGCAAGATTATTGATTTCCCAAGGATCGTTTTCCGTATCGTACAACTCTTCCACAGGCTTCGTTTCCCAAAATGCACTTTGCACCGGGTTGCAATCGCCTTTTAAATATGCCTGCTGCCAGGAAACAATGGAAGGAGCGCGGAACAAGTATTCGATACGCTGCCCGTAGATGCGGTAGGGCATATAATTGCGGATGTAGCGGTATTTTTGGCCCCGCACGGCACGGCTCATGTCGTAGCGCTCATCCATCCTTCCGCGGAACATATAAGCATATTCAGGATCAGCAGTTTTTTGCTGGCCAAGAAAAGCGTTTCCTTGCAGGTAGTCCGGAATTTTGATTCTTACGATGCTTAAAAGCGTTGGCACCAAATCAACAAAACTGATTAGTCGATCGACTTTTGAATTTGGCTTTTCGGCAGGGAAAAGGTATTTGTATTTTTCCGGAATACGGATGATGAATGGAACGCGGGTACCGGTTTCATATACATAGCGTTTGCTGCGGGCAAGTACGCCACCGTGGTCGCCGTAGTAGAAAACAATCGTATTTTCTGCCAGACCTGCGTCTTCCAATTCTTTCAGTTTTTGGCCAACCCAGGCATCCATGTCCTCCACTTTATCGTAATACTGCGCCCAATCGTGTTTCATTTCAGGTGTTGCCGGATGATAAGGGGGAAGCGGTACTTCTTCGGGCTTGTGACGCAAATTTTCGTTTGGAATCCATTGATGAATGCTGCTCTCGTGCGAAATGGTGCTGTTAAAAATGGCAAAAAAAGGCTGCCCTTCTTTTCTGTTTTTATAATGTGCCGTTTTACTGCATTCATCCCAAATCCCGTCGCTGTCGAAATCACCCAAATTATAATCGGTTTTCGAATTGTTGGTGCAGTAATAGCCCAATTCGCGCAGATATTCGGGATATGTCACCACAATGTCTGATTTTGGATAGTAGCTGCGCATGTGTTGATTGCCACCCGAACAGGCGTAAACCCCGGTTAAAATGGTATTGCGGGTAGGTGCACAAACGGGTGCGTTGGCATAAGCATGTGTGTAGAGAAACCCTTCAGAAGCTAATTTGTCAAGGTTTGGGGTGGTGGCAAATTCATCGCCGTAGCACCCCAGCAGAGGGCTGTTGTCCTCGCTTGTCAGCCACAGGATATTTGGAAGTTCCTCCGGGATTTTCTCCTGGCATGAACTTAAAACAAGGATTACTGAAATAAAAACAAGGAAAACAAGGGAAGAGGACAGGTTTTTAAATCTCATTTTTTTAGTTTTAAATTGAAAGTAAAAATATAAAATCTTTTGAATCAGCCTCTCAATGATTAGGCAATTTGTACGTTACCTGTTGGATCTCTATGATATGGAGCATCAGACTGCAAAAAAACTCTTTCTTGCTTAAAATTTATTTTTTAGGGCTTTAACCGGGCTTGGTTGTTTTTTGACCCCTTTGCCTCCCGATAAAAATCGGGACAAGTTATCGGCATCTCCCCTTGAAAGGGAAGACTGCTTTGAATGAGCTGTTTATCTTGAATTAAAAAATTCGTTCAGATCGGTTTTCCCTATTTAGGGAACCTGCCTGCCCTTTAGGCAGGTGGGAATGGTGGCAGAACGTGATGTGGAATTGCGAATATGATTTTACCACCTTG
>CAZNEV010000058.1:0-30137 GCA_964572085.1 uncultured Maribellus sp.
CTTAAAAATCAGGCTAAATTTGAACACAATTAGTGTTTATGAATTATTCAGGTTAGGACTGATTTTCATATATTTGCATGTAAATGAGTTGTGTTGCCATTGAAATGAATTCAACATATATCATGACAAAAACAAAGGTATCGTACTGTGATATTGTTGACTATGAGGCGATTAGAAAATGCTGGGTAAAAGAAACCTTTTTTGTAACTATATGTAAATCAGCGAACAAGGGAATTTTGGGATAATAGGTATATTTATAAAAGAACAGAGATTTCCACCCAACCTTTATTTTGATAGTTTTTATATGCACAAAAACTATAATGTACTTCTGGCTAAATCCTATTTGTTTAAAGATGCACCTAAAGCCTCTCAAAAAAAACCAACTGCCGATTATGCTTATAAACATTTCAAATTATTCAATTATATAATAACACCAACTGATTTTTCTGATACATATATTGGTTTCAAACCTCATAATTTATATACTGAAAATATTCCTCTTAATAAACCATTTGATTTAGATAATGACACAATCTATTCCACCTATGCGTTAAATGATACTATTTTTGTCATAGGAAAGGAACAGATATGGCCTAAATTTTTTGTTAATTTTGGAGTAAATAGAATACCAAGGGAATATACGATAGGAAAAAATGAAGATGTCCTTCTTAAATTATATAGGGACAAAGATGCGAAATGGGCTGGAGTCCTGGATCGTATAGTAATATCCAAAAAATTTGTTGGGTTTAGTTATGGAACAGCAATAAAATTTGAAAATTCTTCATTGTATTTAACTTCATCAAAACAAACAATTAATTTTAATCAAGTTGAAAATGATCTTAACGGAGGACCGCTCGGAATTATTGCGGGTAAATATTCTGATGATACTTTGATTGGATTTATGGAAGCTTATGAGTTTCTAAAAAACCCACGTGGAAAATGTTCGCCAGAAATTACAGACATGCTTAACTCTGTTGAACATAATGACAATCCCATATTAACAACAATTAAGGTAAAATAATTTAAAAATGAACAAAATATACTACATATATATAGTTGCATTTACTCTATTAGTAGTAATTCTAAGTTTTTTTATTTTCAAAAAAAAAATAAAAAAATTGGAAAATGAATATACAACCGCGATTGTTTTGGAACAATCAAAATTGGGCTTTTGTGAAGCAGAAAAGGTAAGGTTATTTAATACTTGGAAAGCGGAATTTTATTCCAATAACGTTTTGCTCAAAAGCAATTTAATCATTGAAAATGAAAATTATAATGATACAATTCTTCAGGAAATCTTAAATGGCAAAACAAGATTAATTTTCAGAATAACAGACAACGTCTCATCATGTTATGATTGCAAGAAAAAAATATTAGATAGGCTGGATAATTTAAGTAAAGTAATTGGTTTTGAAGATATAATAATATTAGGAAAGTATACAAGAATGAGAGATCTTATCCTTTTAAAAGAAAGAGAACAATTTAAGTTTAATGTTTACAACTATAACCAGAAATTAAATATTAATGCTGATAGAAATGAGAATTTCGAATATTTATTTATTATTGACGAGAATTTTGAGACTAAATACACTTTCATAGTCACAAAAGCTACAAACGAAAAAATGGAAGAATATTTTAAAAAGATTAGAACTATTTTAACCTTATAACGGCGGCATGATATTTATTAAAGTAAACGAAGACTACCAAATTGGGACAGTTCGTGTCCAAGCATCTTTCATAATACGGTAAAACCTCTATATCGGCGTGAAAAATAGTTATAAGCCTCCTGTTACTGTACGGCTGTTTAATAGACCGGGGCACCCGTAAAACCCGAAAAACCCGGAATTATTCATATCGGATACAATGCGGCTTCCCGGGGGATGTTCCATAAGGAAATTAAAGTGTATCAAACGGAGCCAGTTCGTCAGTTATTTTGAAAATAAAAGGGCAGGTAGAATATCCGGAAGATCTGCAAACGGAAAAATAATGAAAAAGAAAGGAATTCTGTTTTTTATCGTTTTACTAATCTTATCCCTGCTGACCGCGGGAATTTATTGGCTGCCCTTCTTGCTTTTTTTATTGGCAGGGATTAGCTACACAATCTCCGTGACCAAAATATCCGGGATAAATAAAAGGTGGAAATGGCTTAAAGCTACAAGTATATTTGTTGGCGTGATTATCCTCGCCATCCTGTTTCGCGTATTTTTCATCGAAATCTACTCTATCCCGAGTGGTTCTATGGAAGATACGCTGTTGCCGGGCGATAAGGTATTGGTGAATAAACTGGTTTACGGGCCTAAATTGCCGGCGTCGCCGTACGAAATTCCGTGGGTAAACCTGGTTTGGTTTTTACGGGCCGACGCTTCCGCCAACCCGGATTCAGTTTATTGGGAATACCAACGTTTGCGGGGTTTTTCGAACATCGCACGGGGCGATGTAATGGTATTTTCACACCCGATATGGGGCGGGCGGAACAACTTCTTTATTAAACGATGCATGGGGCTCCCGGGCGATACCGATTCATCAAATATAAAAACCTCTCCACCCGATTCAACCCGTTGGGTTTACCCAAAAAGCGGGGCGTTTGCCTGGACCATCGACAATTACGGCCCGTTGGTAATTCCATACCAGGGCATGGCCATTCAACTGGACCATGGAAACTACCTGCTCTACGGGCGCACCGTCAACCGCCTGGAACAGGTAAAGCTTGAAGAAAAAAACGGGCATTATTATTTGAATGGAGCGGCAGCAAACCATTATATTTTTCAACACAACTACTACTTTATGCTGGGCGACAACCGCAACAACTCCAACGACTCGCGCTACTGGGGCTTTGTGCCCGAAGAAAACATCGTTGGCAAAGCCGGTTTAATCCTTTTCTCAAACAATTGGGATGGTTTTAAATGGGGGCGGTTGCTTAAACCAATAAACTGAACCATCCAAAAAAGGATTATTCCCATTTGTTTTCATAGCCATTTTAACTGTTTTTCTTTTATCATGATTGTGTCACTCCCAGCTATCCAGGTAATTTCCCCTCCCTTGCCCTAATTATTTACATGCCGCTGTTTAGGAGGTTAAAATAATTGCTTTTAATACTTGGAAGTTATAAATATAGTCAGTAACTTGATACGGTAAAAATGTCCTGTGGATATATTAGGGCATAAACGTATTTCAAATACATAAAAGCAGCGATAACAAAAAACCGCAGAAAATAAATGAAAGGGAAAAACCACATGAAACCGTATCCAACTAACAATGAATTTCAGTTTTGGTAGCTCCCCTTTCGGGAGCAAAAGTAAGGAAATAACTGTAAAAATGGACTACTCGTTCCTGTCCGTCAGGAAACTAATAAATGAGAGAAAAATAAAATTATTAATTTAAAATTTTTGAAAATGAGAAAGAAGATTTTTGGAATAATCGGTTTTTGCCTCCTGTTGGCAGGTATATTCATTAATCTTGATTTGAATGAATCGAATACCCGGGATAATGAATTATTACTACCAAATTTGATAAAAACAGCTTCTGCTGATTCTGAATCTGGTGATCGCATCATTTGCAACTGCACTTTATTGGGAAAATGTAAAGCAGATGGAGGAGGCAGCGTATGTGCTCAAAGTGAACCGGGTGGTAATATTCATTGTGATGATTACAATGGAAATTGCTGATTTAACTATTTGATTAAAAAAAAGAAATGATCGCAGAGTATTAAGCACAAAGATATAAGCTGCTCTTGGTAAATGAACCTTTCTGCGATCGTTTTTTTATTACTGTTTAATTTTAAAAAACCTAAAAATGAGACACCTGCATTGTTTTTTTCTAATACTGTTAATTGGGTGTTCCAGGCATGAAGAAATGTCTTTTGAAGAATACTTTGATATAAAGCCGACAACTAACAAGAATATATTGGTTGACCGAATTAAATTAGATACAGTAGATTTCGAAACTATTAATTCCTCTTTTAGTGGTCAGTTACAAATTAACAATGGCCTGCTTTATTTTATTGATTCACGGTTTTGCTGGGTTTTTGTATTTGATCCAAATGGCCACTTATTATATAGAGAACTTGGTCAGGGACGGGGTCCTAATGAGGTGCCGGTTAAATCAATTGATGCTTTTAGTTTTCTCCCAGATGGACAGAAAATAATTTTAGGTAGTACATCGGATTATTATCTAATCGATAAAAATTGGGAAATAGATTCAAAAAATAGATTTAATATAACTTATAATAATACGAATAGGGAAAATCCTGAAGAGCCCGCGACATATACTTTTGATTATGAAAACCTTTTTATTCGATCCGATTCAAAAGGTCATATTTATATTCCCATATATGGTGAATCAAAACTATTTAACCCATTTTCCCGCCGTTATTATACGGAAGGAAGGATCTTATTAAAGGTGGATTACAGAAATAACAAAATCAAAGAAGTTGTGGGGAGAAGGTCTCCCAGATATCTGGATTATAAATATCTGGGGCATCATGCTTTTTTTCACTATGATATTGATAGCAATGACAATTTTTATGTGTCTCATGAGATTGATTCACTTATATATGTTTATAATCATTCTTTTAAACCGCTAAAAGCATTGGGCTTTAAAGGAAAAAATATGAATACTGATTATAAGGAGTTAGCCACACTTGATGCAAAACAGTTTCGTAATTTATATTTTAATGACAAACCAAAAAGGGGATATTATACATGGATAAAGTATTTTGACGAGAAAAACCTTTTATTCAGAAGTTACAAAACAAATCCGGATACATCTTGTGATGGTCTTCAAATATATAGAAATAATACACTCATTGCAGATGTTGCAGTGCCAAAGAATTTTAATGTTATAGGATATATTAAGCCCTACTTTTACTCAAATGCACAAATTGATGAAATGAATGAAATAATTAAGGTATATAGATTCGAGTTGAAGCCTTAAACAATTAATCATTATGAATAAAAATATCTTAGTTACTGTTTTGATAGTTTGTTTTGTATATGGATGCCTGACAAGAAACAAGAATACAGATATTCAAACAAACAAGTTGACAAAGCTTGAATTTACACAAAGAATGGTAGATTTTGGAAAAGTTTCCACTGATACTTTATTAGTTGCTGAATATAACTTTAAAAATAAAGGTACCCATGATCTCGTGATTGAATATATTAATCCTGATTGTATATGTACGGATTATAAATTATCTTCCAAAGAGGTTGCTCCTCAAGAAAAGGGAACAATTCAACTTATTTTTAATACTAAGGATAAAATAGGGCAACAGAAAATTTATGCAATCGTTAAGGCCAATACAGAAGATCAGTTTTACAGATTACTCTTGAAAGCTGATGTTGAGTTCTAACATAGGATTAATTATTATTTGTTTTCAATTCCTTGAAAAATAAACATGCCGTTATCCGGTTTCACGGGCAGGAGCATGATTATGATACCATACCTTTAAAAGAAGAAACAGAATATGGCTTTGCATTTTGCAATCCCAGCAAAACGGCGCTGGTTATAAGCACTGTGAAAACCTCCTGTGGCTGTACGGTTGTTGAATGGAACAATTCACCTGTAAAACCCGAAAAAACCGGAATTATTCATGTCAGATACGATGCAGTTTTCCCGGGAATGTTCCATAAGGAGATGAAAGTGTATTACAACGGGCTCCGGTTCGTCGGTTATTTTGAAAATAAAAGGGCAGGTAGAATATCCGGATGATCTGCAAAGGGAAAAATAATGAAAAAGAAGGGAATTCTGTTTTTTATCGTTTTGCTAAGCTTGCCCGTTCTGGCTGCGGGAATTTACCGGCTGGCCATCCCAATTTCATTGTTTGTGGGAATTAGCTATACCATTTCCCTAATCAACCTATTCGGTAAAAATAAAAGAAGAGGTTGGCTTAAAACAATTTTTACTTTTATAGGTATATTCTTTATAGCCATTTTCTTTCGTGTCTTTTTCATCGAAATCTACTCCATCCCGAGTGGTTCTATGGAAGATACGTTGTTACCGGGCGATAAGGTATTGGTGAACAAACTGGTTTACGGGCCTAAATTGCCGGCGTCGCCGTACGAAATTCCGTGGGTAAACCTGGTTTGGTTTTTACGGGCCGACGCTTCCGCCAACCCGGATTCAGTTTATTGGGAATACCAACGTTTGCGGGGTTTTTCGAACATCGCACGGGGCGATGTAATGGTATTTTCACACCCATTGTGGGGCGGGCGGAACAACTTCTTTATTAAACGCTGCATGGGGCTCCCGGGCGATACGTTGGCAATAAACGGCAGCATGGTAAAAATAAACGGGCAGTTTTTGCCGGAACCGGCACTCTCTAAAAAGATATATGAAGTTTGGCCAGGCACCTCCCGGCAATTTTCCCGGCTGGCCGACAGTCTGGGTATTCAGTCGTTTGGCCGTTCTGCCCGGTCGCGTGAAAGTGGTTCAATAGAAATGCTTTTGACAGAAACCCAAAAAAATCAACTTTTGGAATCGGGCGGTACCGATTCATTAAATATAAAAACCTCTCCACCCGATTCAACCCGTTGGGTTTACCCCAAAAGCGGGGTATTGGGCTGGACAATTGACAATTTCGGCCCTTTGGTGATTCCATACCGGGGCATGGCCATTCAACTGGACCGTGAAAACTACCTGCTCTACGGGCGCACCGTCAACCGCCTGGAACAGGTAAAGTTTGAAGAAAAAAACGGGCATTATTATTTGAATGGAGTGGCAGCACACCATTATACTTTTCAACACAACTACTATTTTATGCTGGGCGACAACCGCAACAACTCCAACGACTCGCGCTACTGGGGCTTTGTGCCCGAAGAAAACATCGTTGGCAAAGCCGGTTTAATCCTTTTCTCAAACAATTGGGATGGTTTTAAATGGGGGCGGTTGCTTAAACTAATAAACTGAACCCTTCAAAAAAAAATTGCACCCCAATTGTTTTCATTGCCAAATTTAACTGTTTTTTTATCACGATTGCGCCACTCCCGGCTATCCGGGTAATTTCCTTTCCTTCCCTTGTCCGGGTTATTTACATGCCGCTGTTCATGAGGCTAAAATAATTGCTTTTATATTTGGAAGTTATAAATATAGTTTTTACCTTGATGAGGTAAAAGTATCCTGTAAATATATTAGGGCATAAATATATTTAAAGTACATGAAAGCATTGATAACAAACAACCTCGGAAAATAAATGAAAGGAGATAACCACATGAACCCGTATCCAATTGACAATGAACTTCAGTTTTGGTAGCTCCCCTTTCGGGAGCAAAGATAAGGAAATAGATTGAAAAAGAAATTATGTCGAGAAATCACATAAGATGCAATCAATATTTTTTTTTCACTCACTTAAAAAATAAAGAAAAATGAAAAAATCAATTTTAATTTTAATTGTTATTGGTGTTGCATTTATCAACTCTATTCAATTGAAAAGAAATTTAGAAAAGGAGAATGAGCTTTCATTATTTGCTCTTACTACCGAAGTGTTGGCAAACAGTGAATGTAGCCTGAGTTACGGTTCTCCGTTATATGGTACAAATTGTTATGTTTATGATGTGTGGCCAGGTGGAGCAAACTATTATTGGCAATTTGATACTTATAATTGCCTGATGACACTATGCCAGGCAGGAGGATCCAATTGTTGTTATAATACGCGGATGTATTGATTTATTTATGATTAAGGTTGCATTGAAAAATTAATTTGATCAATATTTACCAATTTCAATGCAACCTTTTAATTGTTTCTATCATGAAATTATTTATATTATTATTTGTACTATTATATCCGGCACTTTTTATAATTAGCTGTAATACCGAAAAACCGGATGGAAATTTAGTAGATTTTAGGTTCACCAAACTTGAAAAGAAACAGATTAGCGATTATGTTGAGACCTATGAGATAATACCTCTTGAAAATGCTGGTGAAAAAAGTGTTGTTGCCAATATAGTCTCTGTCAACTTTTCTAATAAGCATATTTATATTTTAGAAAATATACTCAGTAAACAACAATCCATACTTGTCTTTGACAGAAACGGAAAATTTACTAACAGAATTTGGAAACAAGGCCGAGGACCGATGGAATATCAAAGTATAGCACAATTTGATGTACACCCTGTAAAAAATTATGTTTCTGTTTTGGATCCCGGGACAAGAAAAATATTAAATTACTCCACCATGGGTGAATTTATTGGTTCTGTACAGTTAAATCACTATGCAAAGGAGCTTAGTTATTTTCAACATGAAGATCAGGTGTATCTTGCTTTGTCAACCCATAAGTCAAAAATTCATGAAGAAAATAATTATGACATTATAGTATTGGATGACAGTTTTGAAATAACACAAACGAGTATTAAATTTATTGAACCCCAGGGCGTAGTGCTGGGCAATGGTATCTCTTTTCAGGAGCAAACCGATCATGTAAATTATTATATGCACAATTCCAATATAATATATACAATTTTACCCCACAATTCTTTTCCCTGCTATAATTTGAAATTTTCAAAAGAAATTCTACCTGCAAATAAAATAATGACAGCTTTTCAGGGGAATTATGAGCTTTTTGAAAACCATATACATAGTGTAAACTATTTTGAAACCAAAGAACAGCTATTTATTGTATTTAGCAATGCAAAAAATGCGTTTTTAGGGATATATGATAAAAAAAATAAAAAAAGTATAATTATTCCTGCTCCTAAAGATCCAACATGTGATTGTAGATTGAATTTACGTTTTATTGGGACAACAGGGCATCATTTAATATTAAGCGCAGACAAAACAAATATCCTGCAAACAATAGATGCAATTGATCCTTTTAAAAACAAATGTCTTAATAAGAATAAAGATGCCATAATTAAAAATTTGGATATCACTTCAAATCCTGTACTAATCAAGTTGAAACTAAAATTAAAAATTTGAATATTATGAGTTGTACGGTAAATAAGAAATTCTTAGGAATATTTGGATTAATTTTTTATCTGCTCATTAACATAACTTTCGCGACTGGGTTGACTAAAAAAAGCTCAAATTACCTCTGTCAAAACAAAACAGAAGATAAATATGTATTTGTTGAAGGTGGTGAATTTTTTATGGGTAGTACCGAAAAAGATGAATATACCCATCCTGACGAATTCCCTTATCATAAAGTGATATTAAGTAGTTACTATATTGGCAAATATGAAGTAACAAATAGAGAATTCTGTGATTTTCTTAATTCTGTTGAGGATTCCATTAGCAGCAATGAGTTTATAATAGACCTAAACGATAAAGAAAATTGTAAAATTAGGAAAAAGAATGGCTTTTTTATGGTAGTCGATGGATTTGAAAACTATCCTGTAGTGTGTGTAAACTGGGATGGAGCCAATGAGTATTGCAAATGGGTTGGGGGAAGGCTGCCGACAGAAGCTGAGTGGGAATATGCCGCTAAAGGTGGAAAAAAATCAAAAGGGTATAGATTTATTGGAGGTAATAATATTGAAGAAGTTGCTAATTGTGCCAAGGATTTCTCATTGTCTGGAACTTTATGTGAAGTTGGATGTAAAAAACCCAATGAACTTGGAATATACAATATGTCCGCAAATGTCCATGAGTACTGTTCTGATTGGTATGGTGAAAATTATTATTCTATAAGTGAGTTGAATGACCCTCAAGGACCTGAAACAGGGAAATGCAAGGTAATTCGGGGAGGGGCATATTATTTGCCTTTCTTTTTTTGCCGGCCAACAAATAGAGCATGTGGACCTGAAGGTAAGCATAAAGGGAGTTTTCATGATGGATTTAGAGTATGTTTTAAATTATGAAGATAATGACGCGCAGTAACAAGATTTTTGTTTGGACATTATTTATTTTATGGTTGTTTACGGGAGTACAGTTTTCCTATTTCAATTATTTTGAAAAACCAAAACGAAAGGATTATTTTTCAGACAATACCTCCGTAAATAAAAATATAAAGTTTAATAATATTACAGATGCAGATAATATTTTTTTGACTGGTTTAAATGGCGATACAATTTTATTCAACTCATTATTAGAAAGAGACGAAACCATTATTTTAAGAATTCCTCCGGTATCATGCCAATTATGTATAAACGATTTATTAAGTTATTTATCAACAGACACATCACCTCAAAATGGGTATTTAATAATTTACACTGTATCTTCCATAAGAGAATTAAAATCTATTTCAAAAATGTTCAAACTTGGAGATCTTTATGGAACCTCAAACAGGCAAGTATTGCCGTATGATAATTTAGGGATACCTTATCTTATAAAAATTGGTCAAGAAAATGATACGAAAGACATATTATTTGTTAAAAATAATCAGTATGAGGAAATTGAAATATTTTTAAACCATAAAAATTAATTAACTTATGGATTTGTGCCCGAAGAAAACATCGTTGGCAAAGCCGGTCTAATCCTTTTCTCAAACAATTGGAGTGGTTTTAAATGGGGGCGGTTGCTTAAACCAATAAACTGAACCATCCTCAAAAAAAGGTTATCCCCAATTGTTTTCATTGCCAATTTAACTGTTTCTTTTTATCATGATTGTGCCACTCCCAGCTATCCAGGTAATTTCCCCTCCCTTGCCCTGGTTATTTACATGCCGCTGTTTAGGAGGTTAAAATAATTGCTTTTAATACTTGGAAGTTATAAATATAGTCAGTAACTTGATACGGTAAAAATGTGCTGTGAACATATTAGTGCATAAACGTATTTCAAGTACAGGAAAGCAGCGATAGCAAATAGCTAAAGGAAAACAAAATGAAAGGGAAAAACCACATGAACCCGTATCCAATTGGCAATGAATTTCAGTTTTGGTAGCTCCCCTTTCGGGAGCAAAAATAAGGAAATAATTTTAGAGGGACTACGGTTCCCGTATTATTAGGGAGAATAAATTGGGTGAAGTAGGTGGAGCATACAAATTATTAATTAAAAATTATTGAAAATGAAAAAGAAAACTATTCGGCTACTAGGTGTTTCAATTTTTGCAATAGTACTTTTTTTTAATATTGGTTTAGGAATAGATTCAAACAACAAAACAAAAACTGAATTAAAAAATATGGAAGCATTAGCATGTTATTCTGTAGAGTCAGGTGGAACGTTCATGTGGTATTGTTGTTATCCCTGGATTCCATACTGTTATCTTTCAGGAGGAATGAATTTTAATGGAACTATAACTACCTTTTAAAAATTGGCTTTGTCTTGAAATTTTAAAAAAAAATCAGGACAAAGCCTTTATTTATAAACTATTAAGGATTCTATGATACGTACTTTATGTATTTTTATTTTAGTTTGTACTGGATTTAGTTGTTCAATCGATGTAAGTCGATCAGTACTTAGCGATTTTAATAATACGATCAATTTAAAATTAAATGTTTCTCCAATTGAAAGTATTGAATTAGGAGAACTTCTGGATATGGTTGTTTTTGACTCTATTCTGATTATTAATGAGGCTTTCGAAGAACAAATGTTCAAGTATTTTAATGTAAACAATGGTAATCTAGGCTCTAATTTTGTAAATCGGGGGAAAGGGCCCAATGAACTTATGTTTTCAGGATTGATGTGTGCCTTGGATGACAGTATTTTTTCTACGTATGAGGCAAATAAGAAACAATTAGTTTATTTCAATGTACACGATATAATTGCTAATTTTTATCAATTTGAGAAAACTATAGATACGAATTTATCAGACTTGATTATTTTCCAGAGTTATCCATTAAATAATTCTTTAATCATTTTTACAGGTATATTTGAAGATGGGAAATATTGCCTGTACAATTCTGTATCAGAGAAAATGATAATTACTGTAGAATTTCCAGATGACGAAAACCATCAGAAAGAAAATAATTTTATCAAATCGATGGCACATCAAGGAGAAATAGCTATAAAGCCCGATAAACGGAAATTTGTATTTGTATGCCGTAATGGATATTTTGACATTTGTTCTGTTTCTCAGAATGAATTATTCTTAGAAAACAGAAAGTTATACCATTTGTCCGATTATAAGGTTATTGGAGACAACGTTGTCGCTCATTCCTCAAAATCTGCCTATGCGTTTCACTCTGTCGAAGCAACAGACAGTTATATTTATATGATTTATTCAGGAAGAACGCAGGATGAGTTTGGTTCTGAATATGTCGCAGGAAATAATATTTTAGTTTATGACTGGAATGGAAATCCGGTTGTGAATTTTAAAACTGACCGATACCTCCATCGTATGACATTAGACGGGAAGAATTTAATTATCTACGGATATTGTATTAATTCTGTTACTGGTGAACCTGAAATCGTCACCTGTCAACTTCCAAAACATTAAAAAATTTTAGCATGAATAAATCTATCGGATTCTTAGGTATCTTGCTATTGACGTATTGTTGCAGTGTAAAATCAGAAAAAACAGAATATGAATCAATAATTGAAGAATGGATAGGAAAAAAGATTGTGCTACCAAGGTTGTCAAATCAATTTAAATATGATGAAAAAGTCAAGGTAGTTACCAAAATAAATGGAAATTGTTTCCAATGTATTTCCCGATTAGAACTATGGTCAAGGTTTATTGATGAAATAGAAAGAATTGCGAAAACTGCAATGTTCAGTATTATTTTTATATCAGTGGTGCCGATACATCCGCCTTTAAAACAATGAATGATTCCATAATCCAATTTAATTATCCTGTAATATTTGATCAAAATAATACCTTTTATAAGCTGAATAAGCTTCATGAAAACAGTTTGTATCACACAATGCTTTTAGATTCATTGGATAAGGTATTGTTAATAGGAACCCCAATTATGAACAAAAAGCTTCAGGCACTTTATATTGACGAAATTGTCAGAATTGACTCTAAATAAGAATATTATAAATTTATTAAAAAAATGAATATGAAAAGAAAATTTCAATTAGTACTTTTTTTCTGTATTTTTTTTGCATTAACATTAAAAGCTCAGGAAAAAATAGTTGTTGCAGTAGATGGATTCTTTACAAATAAGGATAGTAATTATGTTGTAAACCATTTAGGCGAAGGTTTTATCAAAGAGACAATAAATATTCCTCCTGATTCTGCACAAGTTTTGATAGGTGAAATTGGAAAATCAGGAATTATAAATATTGTTACAGTTGATCCTAAGAATAAAAAATCAAAGGACTTCCAATTAGAAGACAATCTATTATTTGAAAACAATCCGAGTTGTTTTATCAATAACAGAGAAGTTGACAAATCCGAAATTTCATTGCTCAATCCTTCTAAAATAGTTTCAGTCAATATTATTCCTCAATTGAAATCAGCCCAGTTGTATGGTAAAGAAAGAAAATGTGGGGTAATATTAGTTACAACAAAGGAGGAATTAAAATAAAATACGATGCGGTCTTTCCCGGGGTTTTTCATAAAACCATTACAGTATATTTTAATGGGAAAGGTTCACCGGTCCGGTTGAGCGTTAAAGGGCAGGTCGGGTACCTGACACAAAAAAAATGAATGAAGGCAAGAAAGTGGGTTAAAACAACATTTACCTTTACGGGTATATTTATTCTCGCCATTCTATTCCGTGTATTTTTCATCGAAATCTACTCCATCCCGAGTGGTTCTATGGAAGATACGTTGTTACCGGGCGATAAGGTATTGGTGAACAAACTGGTTTACGGGCCTAAATTGCCGGCGTCGCCGTACGAAATTCCGTGGGTAAACCTGGTTTGGTTTTTACGGGCCGACGCTTCCGCCAACCCGGATTCAGTTTATTGGGAATACCAACGTTTGCGGGGTTTTTCGAACATCGCACGGGGCGATGTAATGGTATTTTCACACCCATTGTGGGGCGGGCGGAACAACTTCTTTATTAAACGCTGCATGGGGCTCCCGGGCGATACGTTGGCAATAAACGGCAGCATGGTAAAAATAAACGGGCAGTTTTTGCCGGAACCGGCACTCTCTAAAAAGATATATGAAGTTTGGCCAGGCACCTCCCGGCAATTTTCCCGGCTGGCCGACAGTCTGGGTATTCAGTCGTTTGGCCGTTCTGCCCGGTCGCGTGAAAGTGGTTCAATAGAAATGCTTTTGACAGAAATCCAAAAAAATCAACTTTTGGAATCGGGCGGTACCGATTCGTTAAATATAAAAACCTCTCCACCCGATTCAACCCGTTGGGTTTATCCCAAAAGCAGGAAATTTGCTTGGACAATTGACAATTACGGCCCTTTGGTAGTTCCATACCGGGGCATGGCCATTCAACTGGACCGAGAAAACTACCTGCTCTACGGGCGCACCGTCAACCGCCTGGAACAGGTAAAGCTTGAAGAAAAAAACGGGCATTATTATTTGAATGGAGCGGCAGCAAACCATTATATTTTTCAACACAACTACTACTTTATGCTGGGCGACAACCGCAACAACTCCAACGACTCGCGCTACTGGGGCTTTGTGCCCGAAGAAAACATCGTTGGCAAAGCCGGTTTAATCCTTTTCTCAAACAATTGGGATGGTTTTAAATGGGGGCGGTTGCTTAAACCAATAAACTGAACCATCCAAAAAAGGATTATTCCCATTTGTTTTCATAGCCATTTTAACTGTTTTTCTTTTATCACGATTGTGTCACTCCCAAACTATCCAGGTAATTTTCCCCTCCCTTGTCCAGATTATTTAAATACTACTGTTTCATGAGGTTAAAATAATTGCTTTTAATACTTGGAAGTTATAAATATAACCAGTAACTTGTTGTGGTAAAAATGATTTGTATGGATATTAAAGTATCAAAATGTTCTAAATTCAGGAAAGCATTAATAACAAACAACCGCGGAAAATAAATGAAAGGAGATAACCACATGAACCCGTATCCAATTGGCAATGAATTTCAGTTTTGGTAGCTCCCTTTCGGGAGCAAAAGCAAAAAAAATAAGGTCTTGAGGAAGCCATAGTTTCCTTGCCTACGAAGATTTTAAATAAAAATGTATCAATGAATTTAAATTTTATTAAAAATGAAAACGAAAAAAATTATTAATTTGTTTAGTGTTGTAATTGTTGCAACAATTATGCTTTTAAACATCAATATTTTGACCAATACCCATGGCGAAAGCCAAATAACGCTAAGTGAATTAGAGGCAAAAGCAGTATGTGAAAACATGGAATGGAACGGTAGTGGATCTGTAATTTTGCTAATGGAGGAATGCTATTATTCGGGACCGAGGGGTCAGTTTGCGGGCTGCGAGGATGGTGGGAGTGAATGTTCCTCTTATAATTATTAAACCAATCATTGAATTACCTTGAATTGATTTTCGAGGTAATTCATTCAATACTTATTTTTTTTAATCAATGTTTGGTAATAATATGAATAAATCAATTCTAAGAAATAGTAAAAAAGTGATTTCAAATTGCTTGATGTTCCTTGTGCTGATTGGATGTGAACAACAAAGAATGAGTAGTGATGGTATAACGTTAAATTTTTCTTTTAATGAAAAAAATCCTGAATATGAAGATGTCTTTAAAGAGACTTCAATAATAAAACTCGAAACAAATAAGAATTGCCTTGTTAGCGAAATTTCAGAAATGGAAATTTATGACGATAAGATTTTAATTTTAGATTGGAAATTGAATGCTTTATACGTATTTAACACGGAAGGTAAATTTCTTCAACAATTGGGACAAATTGGAAGGGGGCCAGGTGAATATATCCGTCCACGATATTTTTTCGTGAATAAAGATGAAAAAATAGTGAAAGTTTTTGATGCACCTACAATGAAGTTGATTTGTTTTGATATTGAGGGCAACTTGAAAAGCGAAATAAAATTTAATAGTTACTTAAGAGGGGTCAGTGAAACAAAGACTGAATATTTAGGGTTTTGTCCAAACAAATCAAATTTAGAAGTTGACGACAAAGAAAAAAGATTTATAAAATATATAGTATTTGATAAAGAAGGAAAGATTAAAAGTTATATAAAAGGGGAAGAGTCTATCGATAGGATTAATTTCTCAACAGCCTACAAACAAAGTAGTTTACACAATGGTATTTCATTTGTTGAACCATTTATGCCAAATATTTATTCTTTAGTTGACGGAGAAGTCTCTGTAAAATATAAAATAAACTTTTCGGGACATTACCCTTCCGATAACGCAATAAGTAAAATAAAAAAACTGGATTATCCACTAA
Organism: uncultured Maribellus sp.; assembly: GCA_964572085.1. Lineage (GTDB taxonomy): Bacteria > Bacteroidota > Bacteroidia > Bacteroidales > Prolixibacteraceae > Draconibacterium. Next base: position 16,129 of record CAZNEV010000058.1, read on the forward strand.
GTTCAGATGAAAGAAAAATTCTTGCTGATTTGGAGCTAAACTATGCTTCTAATTTTACTTACTTTTTTGAAAATGAGAACTGGTTGTTTTTAACCAGCAACTTTAAATATACAAATTTGCTATATAACAAGAATTTAAAAAACACAATTGAGTTTTCAAATTCTATTTTCAAGGACGATAGTTGGGAAACCTTTTTCACCCCTGTCACCCTGAATGAAAACAAAATTTATTGTCAGGCTAGCTACAACGATTTGAAAAATGTTTTAAAAAAAGGTAAATGTTCAGACAAGAGAAAGAAAAGCCTTGATACATTATTGGATAAAATGAAAGAAAACGACAATCCATTAATAATAAGATATACCATTAATGATTAAAAATAAATATTTCTTTTATGTCATTATTTTGATGTTAATCTTAGTAAATATGTTAATCTTAGTAAAATATTTTAAAAGGAGTAATAAACTAAAGCAAGCAATAGAGAATTATCTTTCAATTAAGGAACAATACAAATTACTATCTGAGTCAATGGATTACATGGTAGCAATTACTGTGCAATCCGAAGGTAAAGTCATTAATACAGAGGTGCTTGATTCGGTTGGTTTAGCTTCCAAGATAATCTTAAGATTCGATACAAAGAGTTGCCAAACATGTATTAATAAAATCCAATATTCATTAAATAAGGTGAAAAATAAAATTAAAAATAAAATTATTATTGTTGGTTCTTTTACAACTAAAAGTGAATATGAGTACTATAAAATGAACCTTTTTAAAGAGTTTGTAGTGATTGACTTAGAGGAAAAATCTTTAACAAACAATGTAATTGAAAAAAACAAACAGCCCTATTTTTTTACAATTGATGATAATAATAAAATTAGAAATATTTTTGTACCCGACAAGAATTTTTTATTCTTAACAGATACTTACTTAAAAAATATCACTGCATGTATAAGTTATCAATAATTCTAATACTTTTTATAGTATTTTCATGTATACTGGTAAGTAGAAGTCAGAAAAATTTAAATATTCAATTCGATAGGAAAAAATTAGATATAGGCGAAATAGCTTATAAAAGTTCAGAGAAATATCACTTCAAATTTCAAAACTTGGGTGATACTTTTGTCCAAATTGAATTAGTGAGCCTTTCTTGTACATGTATATCCGCAGAATGGACAAAAACAAAAGTATTTCCAAATCATACGGGTCATATCACGATAAGTCCCAACACAGGTCGTTTGGGTTGGTTTAAAGAAAGGGCGGTAATTCATTATAAAGATACAGACTTCAAAGATACTCTGTACTTATCGGGGAATTTAGTTTACAAATGAAAAAACAGTTTTCCATGCAAAAAATAAAATTATCCCCAACCGTTACGATGGTTTTATTAAACTGTTTTTCCTTTATCATGATGGTTTCCTGCGACTTTTCAGATAATAGTAGGGAACTGAAATTAGCCTTGGAACAGGCTGGAGCAAATAAAAAAGAACTTGAAAAAGTAATCGTTCATTACAAGAAAAACCCGGAAGACAGCTTAAAGCTTAGGGCAGCGTATTTTTTGATTGAAAACATGCCTTACTATTCATGGCAGGCTGGTTTAAATAAATTCGACGGGGCATTTGATTCAATTGCTAAGATTCCGATAGACCAGCTTCAGCAGCGAAGGCTGACATTCGAATTCTTGCTGGATTCGATTTCTAAAATCCCTAACTTTGATAACCCGAAGACCGTCAGGGATATTGAGACATTACAGGCCGCTTACCTCATTGAAAATATAGACCTGGCTTTTGAAGCCTGGCACAGGCACCCGATTGAAAAACGTGCTGGTTTCACAGACTTTTGTAATTTCATTTTGCCCTATCGCAATTACAATGAACCTTTGGAACCCCATACAAGAAAAAAATTTATGGAAGCGTATGGTTGGGCCTTCGATTCATTAAAATCTGGCGCCTCCCTAGAATCAGTTGCGGACACCATCATCCAAACTTTTGGTTTCAAAGGGATGGGTACTATTCGGGCCAAATATCCCATCCCTTTAAGCATTTCACAATTTGAAAAATGCAGGATGGGGCTGTGCAATGACGAAGTGAACTATTTTGTCCACTTGTTCCGGGCGATAGGGATCAACAGTTCAGAAGAGTTTATTCCCCGTTATGGGAATAGTTATTCAACCGGGCACTCTTTTTTAAGGCTTAAATACGCAAACGAAATTTATTGTGTAGGGGAGTTGAGAGAAATTTATAAAGAAGAAAGCATCCCGAAAGTTTACCGGCGGACTTATTCGAAAAAGCGCACAGTTGCCGGAGACATTTGTTTTTATGTTGATGTAACGACAGAATATAAACCAACAATTGATGTTGCAATCGATGTTGTTTTTAACAAACCACCGAAGAGTGCCCATCCTGTGTTATGTGTTTTTTATCAAAAAGAACAGTGGTTTAAGGTCGTTGAAGGAATTCATAAAAACAATAAATTTTTATTCGACCGTATCGGAACGAACGTATTGTATTTACCTGGTTATTATTTTTCAGGGGAACTCTATGCCATTAACTACCCGTTTTTTGTTTTACAGGACAAGACAATCCACTATTGGAAACCTCAGACGAAACTTCAGGATTCAATTATCTTACTGCGAAAAGCAGGACTTAAACAGCCCCGTAGCACATCGAGAAAACATTGGCTGGATAGCTTGGACACTGGTATTTTTCAAGGGGCAAACAATCCCAATTTTAAAAATGCACAAATACTTGCTGAAATAAACAATTTGAACAGCACCCATCCCCAATTGGTTTCAGTAAATAGTGGCCAGCCATTTCAATATGTGCGATTTTGTGCCAACGGGCGGATGTCCTTTTTGTCTTTGCTCGAATTTCATTCCCGTGAGGGCGAAAAACTAACAGGCAAGGTCATAAAATCGAATACCATGGAATTCAAATGGCAGGACGGTGCATTTGACGATGACCCCCTAACCTATTCCGGCGGAGAGGATTTTACACTGGGGTTAAAGCTGGATAGGCCCCAACCGATAGGTTTTATCCGTTTTCAGTCGCGAAACGACGACAACCATATCCGAATCGGCGATCAATATGAATTGCTCTATTGGGACAAAAGCTGGAAATCCTTGGGTATCCAAATTGCAACCGACACACTGCTGGTTTATCATGATGTGGCGAAAAATTCACTATTGTGGCTGCGTAACCTGACGCGTGGAAAAGAAGAAAATGTTTTTGTAATGGATGAAAACGGGGAACAAGATTTTCTTGGTTTTTGTAAAGAATAAAATGAGGCCTGAGTTATTCTTTAGATGCAGGTAGTAAGTTAAGCCATACAATGAACGATTATGTAGGAATGGGGATACCATTCCAAATTAATACGCTGTTATTAAAGAAGTTGATATTGCAACTCCAAAATAACCGACTGTTCTATTTGTAAGTTCTATATATAATCATTTACTTTGCATAGTAGTTCTGTCCCTTCGAGGCATTCGATTAGTATTATTTAAGAAAAAAACACACAAATTCAAACCCAATTAATTATGGACGCAAAACCCCTTACAGAGATTATCCAAAAACTGGATAAAGAACTGACCCATTTAACGTCACAATCAGACGATTTCCTGAACGCATCAGAATCCGCAGCGGGCCTTTGTTGGCTTGCCCTCAACGCATGAGGAAAACAATCATCAAAAACGGTTTTCAAAACGAGGAAGAAAAAATCCATTTTTTCAAACACGTAAAGCCAAAGGTGTTCAGCAAATACATCTTTTATTACAAGCTGTTTGAAATTGAAAGTTACCGGCACAAAGCTTCAAAAAAGTTCCAAATTAAATATTTGAACCAAGTATTGAACGAACTGCACAAGTATTTTGAAGAAAACATGGCTTTTTGCCAATACCACTGGGGCAACAAAAAATACATGGACCATCTGTATTTTGTGCGGGACAAAAGCAATTACAGGTTGCATTTCAATAATTTGTGCACGTTAATGGACTATAAATTTTCTACTGCCCATGACAATACCGTAGCAACAATCATAGCTTATGAACAGTTGATAAAACATATCGACAATGAGACAGATGGGCTAAAATATGGAAACTTGAAGGACAACGCCCCTTTTGTGTCGAAAGCAAAATGGACCGGATCAAACGTGGCCCTGGTCGAACTGATATATGCCCTGCACAGTTTAAGGGTCATCAACAATGGCGACATTGAAATAAAAGAACTGGCCGAAATATTTGAAAAATGTTCAATGTTAAACTGGAAGAATATTACAGGGCTTTTTCAGATATCCAAATGCGCAAAACAAGCCGCACCAAGTTTTTGGATATGCTAAGGGATGCGTTGAACAAGAGGATAGACGAAGCCGGCTCTTAAAACAAGCCGAAAAGGAAGGAAAAATAAATTAGTTTTTAAACTATCTTTGTAACAATGGAATGAAAAACATTCGTCCCGGAAAGGGCGAAAAAACATATTGAAGATATAGAGCGTAAGCTTTTATTCTTGAACTGAAAACCGCTAATTTTTTGTACAACAGGAATAATAAGTAAGCGCCCACGTACTGCGTGGGCTGTGCTTATTTGTTGTACGGGTGTTTAGCGGCACCTCAGTTCAGATAATGCTGCAGTTCCACGCTTTTTTTGTAAATTATCCGAACCGGGACTGATAGGATTAAAAATATACCGCTATGTTGTTCAACGAAAAAATTATCCACAACGCCGATTTGGTAATCCCGTTTAAAGGTTGCCAGTTTGGGGAACCTGTTAACGATTGCCCTTTTATTAAATTCTGGGATGTTGAAGACCCTGACGAACGGATCGGGCACATCGCAACCCTTCGGGAAGGGGAATTGGAAAAACTGCGCATTTTCCACCGGAAATGTATTTTGGAAAAAGTAAAGCAGGCACAGGAAAATTCGAGCTACAACTAACTTAAAAGAAGCCCTTTCATTTTGTTCCAAGGTTGCATTTGTCTTTTCCCGGGGTAAACCAGAAACCCCGTGAAACCTGAAAATTGTCAAAAAACCCAAACAAAGGAACCAAAATTGGATGCCTATCCCAAATTTGCCCAACTTGGGAAATTTTCCGCTTGGGGAAACCGTCAATTTCCCTATCCATTAACTATTAATTTCACTTGTGACCTCAATAAATACGGATATTCTAAAGAATTCGTGTTCAGTATTTGAGCCTGTTGTTGGTTCAGGGCACAAAGATTCCAATTCTTTTTTTTGCAAAAAGTTATCAATTCAAAGCGGTTCAAAAATGGCCATTTCAACGGACTGTTTTTCTGTTTTCACAAAACCCCCAAAGCAAACTGCACCAAAACGCAACAACCGTTAAAAACACGGCACCAATTACTTAACAATATAAATCACCCAACTTGGGAATGCCTTGGGAGAAAATGTGATTTTGATGCCCGATATTTGGTAAAACTCAAATTGTACCATTTAAAATTAAAAAGTTATGCCAACAGAAATTGTCACCACAGACGACCTCCGGGAGTTCAAAATCGAACTGGTCAAAGAAATCAAACAACTGCTTGCCGTCCACCATGGGCAACCTTCGAAAAAGTGGCTCAAATCCTTTGAAGTCCGCAAACTGTTGGGAATTTCCCCGGGGACGCTGCAAAACCTGCGCATCAACGGCACTTTGCCGTACACCAAAATCGGGGGCGTGATGTTTTACGATTACGGGGACATCAAAAAGATGCTGGAAGAAAACCAAGTGCAAAACCGCTATGAATTCAAACGAAGATGAATTACATCAAACATTTGAACCTGTTTTTCAAGCTGTTGGAAGGTGACCGGCGCATGACAGCCTACCATGTAAGCCTTTATGTGTGCCTTTTCCATCAATGGAACCTGAACCGTTTCAGGAACCCGTTCCCCATATCCCGTGAGGAGTTGATGCATCTTTCCGGTACCGGTTCAACCAATACGTACGCAAAGTGTATGAAACAACTTGACCAATGGGGATACATTGAATATTCGCCTAACGGAAATTTTCACACCGGCATTAAAGTTTCGTGTACCATTTTTGATACAGGAAGCAATACTGGAAGCGGTACAGGAACCAATTCGCGAACCAATTCACGAAGCGATACACTTCTTATAAACAATATAAACAAGAATAAACAGGGTAAACAGGCCCCCTTAAATTTTTTTGATGATGGAAGAAAAAAGAACAAATCCATAAATCCATACCATGTGGTCATCGACAAAGATTATTCCGAGCCCCTATGATGAAATCGCGGTTTTCAAAAACGGTGTTTTCCATTTCGGTTTTCCGCAAAGCGTAAAATGGCTGGAAAAACAAGGAAAGGAAATTTTTGGGGCGCACTTCACCATCTATCCCGAGGACCGCGACCTGCTGTTCACCCTGTTGTCTTATGCCACGGGTGACAAAGAAACTGCTGCGGGGCGCGGCATCGACCTGAAAAAGGGGATTTTGTTGACCGGGCCGGTCGGTTGCGGCAAAACTTCGTTAATGACCTTGGCAAACCTGTTTTTTCCGAGAGAAAAGCAATATAAAATCAAAGCGGCACGCGAAACCGGGTTTGAATTTGAGCAAAACGGCTACAAAATAATCACCAAATACAGCCAGGCCTTATCCCGCCCGAACGTTTTTTGTTTCGACGATTTGGGCATAGAACAGCCCCAAAAGTACTTCGGGAACGAATGTAACGTAATGGCCGAAATCCTGCTCAGCCGGTATGATCTGTTTGTTTTACACGGAATTTTAACGCATGTTACGACCAACCTTTCCGCTACCGAATTGGAATCAAAATACGGCAACCGCTTGCGCAGCCGCATGAGGGAAATGTTCAACCTAGTGGCATTTGATAAAAATTCACGCGACAAAAGAAGTTGAAAAGCTTGTAAATCATAAGGTTTTCCCCGCTCCCCGGCACATTCCCCTGCATGGCTCCAAACGCTCCCTTGGCCCGCCCGTGCCTCGCGGACGCAGTCGCTTATTCCGCCATTTCGTGGAAAGAGCCTTTGGTCGCCACACAGCAAAAGAAATCCCTGCATTGCATTCCGGTGCTTCATTTGCCTTTGCCCAGGCACGCATAAAATTTGAAGGTAAACTTTCCCAAAGGCAAAAAAACCAAAAAAGAAAACCAAAGTTCGCCGTCCTTCGCACAAGCCCTCACATTGGGAAAAATGCAAGGCCAAGGCAAGTGCCCCGGAAGCATGTTTTTAATGGTTTTTACAAACGAAACACCATTGTTCACGGGGCAGCCCTGCATTTTATCCCGGACGGCAGGGACCTGGTTTTCTTTTCTTTTTTTCGCTTTTTTCTTTTCTTTTTGAAAAAGTTATTTTACTAAAGAAAACCAAACCGGAACAAGCTGAACCCGATTGTTGATAAAAATGCAAGAAAAAAACCCAAAACCCGCCAAAAGCGGCCAAAGCCCACAACTGCCCACCCATTGTACTTAACAATATAAAACACCCAATTTGGATGAACTTGGGAAAAAGCCCCGTTTTATCGCCGCAACTTTGTCCAATAATTTTCACTAAAACAAATAAAGATGTTTGGATTAAACGAAATCGCATGGGGCACATTTATCAAACTTATATGCTTAAGCCTAATGGGCTGGTACGCTTTGGTCTTTATCCTTTTTTGGCTAAAACAAAAAAGCAGGAAACAAAACCTCTATTATGAAGATTACCGGAGCGGCAATGCCCAACCGGAACACCTGCAAGCCATATCGGTTTCCTCCAAAGAATTCCCTTCGGAAATCATCAACGCCTTTCCGGAAAACCAAATCCTCCTGGAAGCCTCATTTTATGAGGAAACCGGCCTGGACGAGGGCTTTGGGATCGAACATTTTTTACAAAAGGACGATCCCCGGCTTTCAAAACTCAAGGACGAAAATCAAATTCACTTTCAACAATAATCCTTTAAAAATTAACAGCTATGAAGAAGTATTCCAAACCGTTTTTTCAGAAAGGCAGTGCAATCCTGGCCTTAACCGTGTTCACTGCCAGCCAAATCTTGGCACAAAGTTCAGCAGGCATCGATCAGGCCACCGCCGAGGTGAGTTCGTACGTTGACCCGGTTTCCAACCTGATTATTGCCATTGGCGCGGTGGTCGGTTTGATTGGCGGCGTCCGTGTTTACATCAAATGGCAAAGCGGCGACCAGGACACCCAAAAAGCCATTATGGGCTGGTTTGGGGCTTGCCTTTTTTTAATCCTCGTCGGGGTAGTAATCAAATCATTCTTTGCATAAGATGAAAACATATACCATCCAAAAAATCGACACCAACCTTTACATCAAAGGATTTTCAGGGCCGCTTGTTTTTTCGGCCTTGTATGGTGTTATTTCTGCACTGGTTTTGTTCGTGGTACTGTACATTGCCGTGGGCACATTCACCGCCGTGGCCGTTTGTGTGCCGGCATTTTTTGCTTACCTGTACCGGTTAAACCGCATCCAGAAAAAGCTCGGGCATGTGGGCTGGGGCAAAAAAAAAGTGGCAAAACAACTGCCTCAATTTGTCACCATAAAGCAACGCATTTTTCAACTTCAATAAACCAATAGAAATGAGAGCAAAACCGATAGAAAATAGTTTGCCCATTCTGGGGTTTAACGGCGATGTACTGGTATCGAACAACCTGGACATGAGTTTTGGCCTGCGTTTATCCCTTCCCGAACTGCTTTCCGGCAGCACCGAAAAACTCTACGGTATGCACGATATATTCCAGCGGGCAGTGAACCTGCTTCCCGAGAACTGTTTGTTGCACAAACAGGACTTCTTTTTTGTGGAGCATTTTGATACGGACAAGTGGAGCAAACAAAAACAATCCCCGCCAAGCCTCAACAAGAATTACCTGGAGCATTTTCAGGGCAGAGCCTATTTAAAACACGAATGCTACCTCTATGTGAGTTTGCTGAACGTAGGCTTGCTGAAAAACTACCTGGGCTCGTCGCTGCTATTTTCAAAAAAGCAAATGCTGCAAGAAAAATGGATGAACGAAAAAATCGGGGAACTGCAAGCAAACCTAATTTCGGTTTTCTCGCAAAGCGGAATAGCCTGTGAGCCAATCAGCCAACGGGGAGCCATTGGCGATGAAACATCACCGGGCCTGATTGAACGCTACCTCACCCTGAATTTCAAGAAACGCGACCCCTTGCTGGGCGGTATTGATTTTAGGGACAGGCTGCGGGTGATGGACCGCTTCGTTGAAATCCTGAGTTTGAGCGATCACACCCATTTGCCATCGGAGTTGAAGCCTGTGGGCAGCCACCCCCAGACCGGCCTTCCGGTTTCACTGGTTTACCCGCTAACCTACAACCTCCCGTTTTCGCACATTACCAACCAATTTATTTATGTGCCAGCTCAGCAGGAAGTAAAAACCGCATTGGAAAGCAGTTACAAAAAGATTTACAGCCTCTCGCGCTTTTCATCCGAAAACAAAGTGAACGCCGGGCTGATTGAAAACTTCCTGGACAAGGTGCAAAGCACGGGCGAAAAGATTGTAAAAACCCATTTCAATATTATTTTGCTGGACGGATCCATCCAGGAACTAAAAGGGCTTAAAAGCGAATGCAGTTCCGCATTTTCGATGATGAACTGCTTCCCGTACCAGCACACTTTTGATTTGCCTTTGCTGTTTTTTTCCTGTGTGCCGTTTTCCACCCAACTGCCCGAAACAGAACTGTTTTTGACCCAAGTTCCGCAAGCCTGTTGCCTGTGCAACTTTGAAGGCGAAACCCGAAATTCCACTTCTGAGTTTACCATCCAGCTTTCCAACCGTCAGGAAGGCAGCCCGGTAAAGATTGACCTTTCGGACGAGCCCATGGAAAAGCACCTAATCCACAACCGCAACAAAATCATTATTGGCGGTTCCGGGTCCGGGAAATCTTTTTTCACCAACCATCTTTTGCGGCAATATGTTGAGAACGGCAACTGCCATGTGGTATTGCTGGATGTAGGCCGAAGCTACGAACTGCTGACCCTTTATCTGAATGAGCGGCTAAAAGGGCAGGGCGGTGCCATGTTAATTGAATTTACCGCGGAAAACCCGATCTCCTTCAACCCTTTTGTTACGGAAGGCGAATTGGATTTGGAACGGAAACAAACCATCCTTTCGGTGATGTACACGATTTACAAAGAAGGTTTATCGGAAATGGAAAAAGACGTCATTGCCCATTCCCTTTCGGAATTTTTCAAGGCCCAAAACCGGGAACATTCCTTCAACGGCTACTATGATTTTTGCAAGGACTTTATCCCGGCATTGGTACAAGAACAGGTCTTGGAATTTAACAGCAGCGAGTTTTTCTTTATCATGGGCAAATACTACAAGGGCGGCGAATACGATTACCTGCTGAACAAACCGATGCAGACCGATGAGTTTTTAAGCTGCCCGTTTTTGGTTTTCGAGCTGGACAACATCAAAGACCATCCCGTTATTTTTCCCGTGGCCACGCTCATCATCATGGATATTTTCCTGCAAAAAATGAGGAGGCTGAAAGGGGTACGGAAAGTCATCTGTATCGAAGAAGCCTGGAAAGCCATTGCCACGCCGCAAATGGCAGGCTATGTGAAATATTTTTTCAAGACTATCCGCAAGTTTTTCGGAGAAGCCATGGTGGTCACCCAGGAAGTGGACGACGTGATTTCGTCGCCCATTGTCCGGGATGCCATTATCAACAATGCCGATACGCGGATCCTGCTGGACATGGGCAAGTTCAAAAACAAGTTTGATGAAATCAGCCGGTTTTTAGGGCTGAACGATTTCCAGAAGGAACAAATCCTGTCCATCAACAAGAACCTGCCCTCCGACCGGAAATTTAAGGAAGCCTTTATCTCGTTGGGCGAATATTCCAGGGTGTTTGCGTTGGAAGTCAGCCGTGCCGAATACTTCTGCTATACGACCGAGCAAAAGGAAAAAGAAGAAATCCTGAAACGCTTAAACGCTGAGAAATCCTTTTTGGAAATCCTCAATTCGATGTAACCCAATAATCACCTCACTACTCACTACTCACTACTCTGTACTTTTAATACTTAATACTCAAATCTCATAAAAAATGAAAACGACAATCACAATTTTAAGCATCCTGCTGCTGCTGGCAGGGACGGCATTTAAAAACGCCACCGCCCAGACCCCGGTCACCGATGTAGGGGCAGGAATCCAGCGGGAAGCCTTATGGCAAACCGAAAAAGGCATCCTCAACAAAATCAACCTGTACAATGTGTTGATAAAAGTACTCAACGGCGACATCAAAGGCCTGACCGGTGAAATCCTGGGTATCGACCAGGAAATGCTTGAAAGCCTGAAAAAGGTTTCCTCCTTAGTAAAAGACTACAAACGGATAGAAGAAACCCGTAAAATCCTCGGGAAAATAATCGAAGTATATACCCAAAAACTGCCCAAACTGGTGCAGGACAAAAATTTCACGGCACAACAAGCGGCCGTCATTGTGGAATCCTTTGATATCATCCTGGACGACAGCCGGCAACTTGTGTCCACCATCTTGGGGACCATCCTGAAAGACGACCTGCTGATGATGGACGACAAGCAACGCTACGACACCATCAACGAAGTTTACAACAGCGTGCGCAGCCATTACGGGACGATAAGCTACCTCCACAACAAACTGCTCTACGCCTCTTACATGAAAAGTTACGAAACCCGCAACCTGGAAAGCTTTGCCCTGTATTACAGCCTTTACCAATAAAACAAAGCACGATGAAAACGATGAAAAGTATATCCAAAAAAGTAAAAAGCCCAGTCCTGTTGATTGCCTTCCTTTGCATCTTGGCAGTTGGACCCGCAAAAAGCCAATTGATTGTATCCACCCCATCGCCTACATGTTTCGCATCTGATTGAGCGGAGTTAGTTTTGCATCAAAAAAAAAGATATGAGCAAGAAAGAACAGATGTTTGCTTTGGTAGAACAGTGGCGGGTTTCAGGATTAACGCGCAGTGTATTTTCGAAACAACACGGCATCGGGAGCCAGTCGTTTGATTACTGGTGCAAGAAACAGCACAACGAAGTAGTGAAGCCACAGTTGCCCGTGCGGAGTTCAACGCCCAAATTGCCGGCCAAACCGCCCGGTTTTGTGGAGCTCACTTGCGGCGATGATTTTTCGCCCAAAAGTCAACCACTCCGCATGGAGCTCGAACTGGCAGGCGGGATACGTATAAAAATTTACTGAAGCCATGCTGGGACTGAGTGCCAACCTGCGCTACTTTTTGTGTTGCAGCGCAACCGACATGCGAAATGGCTTTGACGGATTGTCGGGGATTGTGCGGAACCACCTAAAAAAAGACCCCATTTCGGGCGATGTTTTTATTTTTATAAATAAAACACGCACACACATCAAACTTTTGTATTGGGACGGCGACGGATTTGCCCTGTTTTACAAGCGCCTTGAGAGGGGGAGGTATGCCTTTACTGCCCATTGTGAGCTATCCAAGCAAATCAAAAGAGAAGAGCTTTTGATGCTTCTCGAAGGGCTTTCGTTTGATGAAATGAAGCGAAAAAAGCGGTACAAATTTAGTTGAATTTATGCATCAAATACATACTAAAACCCTTGTAGAATAAGGCTTTTTAGCGTATGTTCGTGCATGGACAATCAGCAAACAAACAACTCTTTTCCGATGCATTCCCTGAAGGCAAAAATTGCCATTTTGGAGAATAAACTTGCCGATAAAGATGCTGTTATTACTGAGCGGGATTCTGCTATTGCTATTAAAGATTCTGCGATAAGTAGGCTGACTATTGATCTTGACGCTGCCAGGTTTCAAAACGAACAACTTCGGCGGATGATTTTCGGTTCAAAAAGAGAACGTTTTGAATCAAAGATCGACACTCACCAGCTATCCCTTGAATTTGAACCCAAGGCCGCCGAGATAGAAGAAGCAGTGGAAGCCGAGCGCGAACTCATAAGGGTGGCGTACGAGCGCAAAAAGCCTAAAAAGCAGCACTGCGGACGTTTGGCGTTGCCCTCTCATTTGCCAGTTGTGGAAACTGTTATCGAACCATCGGAAGATACCGCCAACATGGTGTGCATCGGCCGTGAAATTACCGAGGAGTTGGATTATACACCTGCAAAACTTCATATCAACCGCATCATCCGCCCAAAATACATCACTAAAGAAGATGAGCGCGGCAACCAAAAACAAGTTATTGCCCAGCTTAACCGGCCCATCGCCAAATGTATTGCAAGTACAGCCCTGTTGTCCATGATTTTTGTTAACAAGTACATTTATCACTTACCACTTTATCGAACACTAAACCAAATCCGGCAAATGGGAGTTTCGTTGCCCAGTTCCACTTTAGAATCGTGGGTAAAACTGGGAGCTCAACTACTTCGTCCACTTTATGCAGTCCATCGGCTTCATGTTTTTAGCGAAATCTATCAAATGATTGATGAATCGCCCATAAAAGTACAGGATAAAGATAAAAAAGGGGCATGTCATCAAGGCTACATGTGGGCAAGGTATGCGCCATTGTCAAAATCGGCACTTTTCGAATATTACAAGAGCCGCTCCACCAATGGTCCTATCGATGATTTGTCGGCCCTCAAAGGCTATGTTCAAACCGATGGTTATTCCGGATATACCTATCTGGCTTCACTGCAAAACATAACGCACCTCTCGTGCTGGGCACATGCACGCAGGTACTTCGACAAGGCGCTCGGGAATGATAAGGAAAGGGCATCGCATGTGATGAAATTGATTCAATTATTGTATGCCATTGAATCACTTGCCCGCGAATCCCAAATGTCGCACACAGAGCGTTATGCCTTGAGATTGGATAAATCGTTGCCCATCATCAATGAAATTGGCAGTTACATACAGCAAGAGCGAAACAAAGTAACACCAAAGAGCCCAATAGGCAAAGCCTTTGACTATTGCGCCAACCGGTGGATCAGCCTGCAAAATTACCTGAGCGATGGCATGCTCGAAATAGACAGCAACCTGGTGGAGAACTCAATCCGCCCACTGGCCTTGGGTTATGTGCAGAAAAAGATTATGCAAAGTGGTTTGTTGATTTTAACCTTA
>CAZNEV010000059.1:0-29551 GCA_964572085.1 uncultured Maribellus sp.
GGTAGTGAATACGGATACTTATGATCAATCGATAGAACAAAACACGGATGGTGAATGTTTGTATAGCTTTCACTTTACCGATGTATCGGATGACAAGCGTTACGACTATGAATTCAACATGAAAGATGTGGATGTAAACAAAATACAATTTGAAACAAACAAAGGTGAGGCTTTGGTCACCATCCGGATCAAAGGGGGCAACGATTTAGTGCAGACCTTTGAAAACGGCGAAGCGAATAAATTCACCGATAATTTTCAGATGAAGGCCACCGATGTTGAGCAAGCCCGCAAATTGGAAGCAGGGTTAAAAATGATGGCGGAAGCCTGTAATAAAAAGTGAAGCAAATCATCTTTTAGAATATAAAAATTCAACTTCAATTTATAAACAATTAAAAATTACATTTTATGAAAAAGTTAACATTATCAGTTGCGGCCATTTTGTTGGCAATCTTCTCGTTGAAAGCACAGGCACCCATTGAGCCGGGCGAATTGCAAGTTAATTTAGGACTTGGGCTAAGTACATACGGAACACCGGTTTACGGTGGGCTGGAATTTGGACTTGCAAATAATTTCTCTGTTGGTGGTGAATTGAGCTACAGAAAATACGGTAAATACTCGATCTATAACCCTTCCATCACCACCATTGCAGCAGTTGGAAATTACCATTTTAACGAATTATTGGAAATTCCGTCAAATTGGGACTTGTACGCCGGTTTATCGTTGGGTTACTCCATCTGGTCCGACAATAATAAATATGATTATTCCTGGTTTAAAGGCTCAGGAGTCTATATTACCGGACAAGTTGGCGGCCGCTATTTCTTTAGCGATAAATTTGGGGTTAACCTCGAATTGGGCGGTGGAAATTATTCGGGCGGAAAAATTGGGATAACCCTGAAAATATAGGTTTTCAACTCCAATCTTCAAGCCGAAGATAGTTTAAATGAATTGAAAACGGGCAGTTTCATAAGCTGCCCGTTTTTTTAGGCTTATTTATAAACCTCTTCCTCTTTTTGGTATCCCTCGGAGATGACGGTAAGTTTTAGGTTTTCTTTGTTGACGATCATTGCATCGTGAAAAACCGTGGGCACCAGAACCGAACCGTTGCTTACCGTTTGAAAGGTTTTTTCACTGGGTTCGCCTTTTGCCATTTTCATTGCTAATTCTGCTGCAGTAGCGGCCAGTTTATCGTAGGGTTTATATACCGTGCAGGTTTGATGCCCGGCAACGATTTCTTGTAGATTACGAAGGTCAGCATCCATGCCCGCGAGTAAAACGTGGTTCTCTTTACCCGCATCACGCAATGCCCTAACCACACCAAACGCAATTTGATCGTTCCCGGCAAGAATTGCATCCACATCAGGTTCCTTCTTCAACAAATCACGGGTTTGCATATACCCTTCATCTTCTTCCCAATTGACAGTAAACTCGTTATGCACAATTTTTATGTCCCCTTTATCTACCAAAGGTTGCAACACGTTCATCTGCCCGAGGTACAAGAACTGACTATTGTTGTCACTTTTCGCACCGCCAATAAGGGCATACTTTCCTACCGGTTTAATGGCAGTTAAATAATCTGCCTGAAGTTTTCCAATTTCAACATTGTCGGTTGAAACGTAAAAATCAAGCGGACAATTTTTAATGAGCCGGTCATACGAGATTACTTTCACATTCTTTGCATGAGCTTCTTTCACAATTTCTGCAGCGGCAAACTGGTCAACCGGAACGACAACCAAAACATCGATCCCCTTGGCCAGTAATTCTTTTGCTTGCGCTAATTGTTTATCCACGTCATTGTCGGCTACCATAACGGTAACCATCCCGCCAAGGTCCTGAACATTTTTCAGAAAATAATCCCTGTCGTTTTCCCATCTTTCTTTCCCTAACTCGTGAATCAGAAACCCAACTTCAACGTTGGCTTTTTTCTTGGGCCCACAGCCGCTCAACATAGAAAAGACGAAAAAAATGCCAATAAAAAGTTTGATTTGATACTTCATAATTGTTGATTTTAAATAAGTTTCGCTTCAATTTACGAAATATCAAGGAAAAGGGTTAGGCTATGGAACAATAATATAACTGTTGTACAACATGTTTTTGCCTTCACGAACCATCGAAGGCCATTATTCCTTCGTACAATTGCTGAACGGGCAGCCCCATAACATTGTAAAATGAACCTTCGATGCGGGTAATGCCCACGAAACCGATCCACTCCTGAATACCATAGGCTCCGGCCTTATCGTAGGGTTTATAATTAGATACGTAAAAATCAATTTCACCTTCGCTAAGCGGTTTAAATCGAACATTTGAAACAGAATAAAATGAACTTTGTTTTTTTGTTGATGATAAGCAAACTCCCGAAACAACCTGATGCTCGTTGCCACTTAGTTTTGCAAGCATGGCAATCGCTTCCGGCTTGTTTTTTGGTTTTCCAAGCACTGTTCCGTTGAGCCAGACAATGGTGTCGGCGGTAATCAGCAAATCGCCGTCATTCAAGTCCTCTAAAAGGGATTTCGCTTTTAATCCGGCCAAATAAACCGGAATTTCTTCTTTGCTTAAATGATTGGGATAATGCTCATCAACTTCTTTTACAAGCACCTTAAACTCTATCCCTAATGACAACAGCAACTCTTGCCTACGCGGTGATTTCGAGGCGAGTATATAATTGTAGGGGGGCAACCACTTCATTTCAGAAGGCATTGTTGAGCAACATTTCGTTTGTAAACCATTTGTTCTGCGCGCGCAAGGCTTGCTCAATAACATCACGAACACAGCCTTTCCCGCCTTTTTTATCAGAGATGTACTTTGAGATTGTTTTTATTTCCGGCACTGCATCTTTGGGACACACAGGTATTCCCACTTTCGTCATGATGTTATAATCCACTAAATCATCACCCATAAAAAGAATATGCTCGGGATCGATTCCTGTTTTTTTTACGAAATCATCTAAACACAGCACTTTGTCGCGAACCTTATCGTAGTAGTATTTAACACCCAGCTTTTCGTGGCGCAAGCGTACTCGCCCCAAATAACCACCCGTAATTACCGCAACCGGATACCCGAGATTTATCGCATTGCGAATGGCGAAGCCGTCTTTTACGTTGGATGTACGCACAGGGTCGCCGTCTTCGTTAAGTGGAGAAACATCGCACGACAGAACCCCATCAACATCGAAAATAAAAGCGCGGATATTTTTTAATTCCTCTTTGAAAAATCCCATTATCCTAATTTTTTGTGGTGTTCAAAAATACTTTTTGAAAGCAAACTGTACAATTGATGGTAACCATTAGATACTTCCAGTTCTTTCAAATGTGCCGAAATTATATTCTCATCAAAACGCACGGCTGGCCCCGTTTGCGCACTTTCAGGCGTCATATCCTGTACCTTTTGCGCCGTTTCGAGTATTAAAGGTTTTAAAACCTCAAAAGGGATATTCTTCGACCTCAAAATTTCGGATGAAACGGTATAAAGATGGTTCACGAAATTGCATGCAAATACGGCAGATAGATGCAATGCCTTTCGCTTTTCCGAATTGAGTAACTGAACTGAATCTGAGATCTGGCCGGCCAAATTGCTTAATATCTGTTCGTTTTCCGGTGTGTTGGCTTCGACGAAAACCGGGATAGTACGAAAATCTACATTCCGGGTTTTTGAAAACGTTTGCAAGGGATAAAAAACGCCGGTGTTTTTTGAATGTTTATTAAGAACGGCTAGCGGCAAACTTCCGGAACAGTGGACCACCAACTTATCTCCAAAATCTATATGTGAAAGCACCTCTTCAAGCGCAGAATCCGTTAAGGCTACGAAATAAACATCTGCGGAACGGTCGATGCCACCCATCTCAGTTATATATTTTGCCGAAAGGATTTCTCCCAGCTCACGTGCAGATTTTTCCGTTCGACTATATACCTGCGATATAAAGTTACCCTCTATTTGAAGGGCTTTTGCCAGTTGCGTGGCAAGGTTTCCGGCTCCAATGAAGCAAAAATCAAGGCTCATTATTTTGAATTTTATCTTCAAAATTAACAAGCCTTAATGATTATCCAATTTTTAATTATGAATTAGCACTTCTGAGGCGCTGATCAACTACGTCCCAATTTACGATGTTCCAGAAATTATCGACGTAATCGGCGCGTTTGTTTTGATATTTTAAATAGTAGGCGTGCTCCCAAACATCGATGCCTAAAAGTGGCGTACCTTTCTTTTCTGCAACATCCATTAGTGGATTGTCCTGATTGGGTGTGGAGGAAACAAATAGCTTACCGCCATTATCCATTGCCAGCCAGGCCCAACCACTTCCAAAATGAGTTTTAGCGGCTTTTTCAAATTCTTCTTTAAAGGAATCAACCGAACCTAAATCTTTCTCAATGGCTGATTTCAAATCAGAAGTTAACTCCGTTTTCGAAGGTGTCATGTTTTCCCAAAAAAGAGTGTGATTATAATATCCGCCGCCATTGTTCCGGATTCCGTCAGAATATTTACTTATTTGACCGAAAATTTTCCCCATTGGCGTGTTCAGCAGATCCGTTCCCTCAGCTTCCGCCATAAACTTGGTGAAATATCCTTTGTGATGTTTGGAATAGTGCAATTCCATAGTTTCGGCATCGATATACGGCTCAAGCGCATCGTAACTGTAGGGTAATTCGGGGAATTTATGCCCTTCAAATGGCTTCGCCTCGTTTGCACACGAACTGAAGGTGCCCAGAATTGGTGCGGCCAAAACACTTGCTCCAACCACCGTTATAAATTTTCTTCTTTCCATTGTTTTAAATCTTGATACAGAAAAAACAACAACACATGTTTGAAAATGTTCGATTTAAACATCATAAAAACAGTATTTCAACAGAGTTTAACTCACTTTGGAACAGTATTTTCCGTTGGCTGGCACTCGCGTTTAAGTTCCAAGTAATTTGTACTGCCCGCAATTAGGAATAAACAATAAAAGAAGAGGAAAAATGAGCTGCCCATGTGCGACTCAAAGTTGGAATCCGAAAAATTAGCAAAAGCCAGAAATACAAGGAAAACTAAAAACAGCGGATCGCGGCAGCGCTTTAACTTTATAACGGGATAGACAAGCGCAAACAGGATGAAACATAGCCCAATCACCCCAAATTTCACCCAATAATTCAAGTACTGATTGTGGGAAGATGCATAAAGTTTCTCGTTTAGTTTTGAATTGTTTTCGTGATAGGCATTTTTGAATTCATCCCGCCATTTTCCGGTGCCCACACCCATCCAAAAGTTCTTTTTAATGATTGTAATTGCTGCTTTAAAAAACTCAATCCGTTGTGAAAAAGATTGGTAATTTGCATTCCCGGTTTCGGAATAAACATAATACTCCCACACTGTGAGGTAAATGCGCGGATAAAGTGAAAACCTTTTTTCCTGAAATACAACATTAGCCATCCCGTTTTCCACATTTTCAATGTCCTGTGCCGATAAGGCTAAAACCCCGTCTGCATCCTTACGCAGGCCCTTGGAGGTTAGGTAGCGTATTAAAGTGGAATGTATCGGGAAACCATTTTTACCAATCGAATCGTATTTTAATTCAGAAACTTTATTCCATTCTTCGCGCATCTCATCTTGGCACACGTATAGATTTACATACTTCCCGTTTTCAACCATTTTATCTTCAAAATTATGGCTATAAGCATTGCCCCTTCTGGTCATTTTTTCAATTGTGGCCGGATCCACATTTTCAAATTGATAAAATGAATTAATAACTGAAACAACATAGACAATTGGACCAATAATGGCAATGAGCACAACCATCACAAGAACCGTCCTGTATTTCTTTCCGATATAAAATAAAGAATAGCTCGAATAGAACAAAATGCTCGCCCCTAAAGCGATCATGCCGGTCAATGATTGTTGAAATAGTAAAAATGAAAGAAAATATATAGCCAATCCGGAAATCAAAACCTTCAATTTCAGACTGAAATATTCCTTGTTTTTCACGAGAAGGATTAGCAAAAACCAAAAGGCCAGTAAGAGTTGAAAACTAAATCGTATGTGTGAAATAAAGCTGACGGAATGAACCCCAAAATTTGTTGTATCAGGCATGAAAAGCCATTTCATAAACGCAATCAACACTGATACAAAGATTGACAGGGCGAAAGCATAAAACACAACGCGCTTTTCCTTATCGTTTATTGGCTTTCCAAAAATGAATGCAAGTGGAATTACCAAAAAGAACAGATTTTTCTTTAAATCATAAAGGGCTGCACCCGAATTGAAAGTAAAAATGGAACTAAAAAAGTAAACAAGGAATATGGAGGGGATAAGCAATACGTATTTCCGCTGTTTCAACCGCATCATCTTATTGGCCCAACTATCTTCCACCAATGCTACAAACAGAAGGATACCGCTAAAAATAGAAACCAGTGCTTGCGAGAACGGTAAAACCAAAACAAAACCTACCATAACAAAATAGAATAGATTGTATTTATGGATTTTATAAATGCATTTCAGCATAGGAATTAGTTTTGAATGAAACGAAGACGGTTAATGGATATTGTAAAAAGTATCAAAATCGAGTAGGATAAAGATAGGATAAATTTCATCATCCTATCTTTATCCCTCTCACAGAACCGTGCGTACGGGTCTTCCCGCATTTGCGGGACAGGCAGTACACGGCTCCTGCTAAACCTTATTCAGCACTAAATTATAATACTGATGCAACGTGTTGATCGTTACTTTTTCCATGTTAAACAGATTGTTATCATCGAACCACGAATTGGACAATGCCAGATGACAGTATCAACCCGCGGTCAAGCGTGTCGAAACATTTCGACAAGTCCATGCAAGCTGCCGGAGTTGTTTGCATGCGGGCAAACAAAAAGCCAGAAGAAAATATCTTCTGGCTTTTATTTGTAGCGGGAGCCGGACTTGAACCGACGACCTTTGGGTTATGAGCCCAACGAGCTGCCAACTGCTCCATCCCGCAATATGTTTTTAATATTTTTATTTCTAAAGAACTTTAAACCTCCGTCCGCCAACTGGCGGATATGAACCCAACGAGCTGCTCCCGAATCCTCGGGACTCCATCCCGCAATATGTTTTTTGTTTCAAAATCGAAACTTCCTTCTCTAACGGGCTGCAAATATAACATCTTTTTTTGAATGTACAAAAACGGATTGCATCTTACTATGTATCAAAACAAAAAAGAGCTACAAGAAAATTTGTAACTCTTTGAAAATCAGGTGGAGAATATCGGAATCGAACCGATGACCTTTTGACTGCCAGTCAAACGCTCTAACCAACTGAGCTAATCCCCCGTTATTTCATTTTCTTTCTCGGAAATCCCTTATTTGAGCCTGCAAATATAAAAATATTTTTCCTATGGCGACCCTCCCATTGAAAATTGTGGTAAAGTTTTTGTAGAAGAAACACCTGTTCTACAGAAAACAGTTATAAAAATTGGAGGCACAAAAGCCCCATAAACTTTTAGGATGAAATTGAATTTTAAATTCGCAAATATTATTAACTTGCAATTGACAATTATTATTTATCTTTATGCCCGTTTATCAGGATAAAAGTGACAGACTAAAAACAAATAAAATAACTAATATGGAAACGAAAAAGTCAAAAAAGGCCGATCTGGAAAACAAAAGGAACATATTCCTTTGGATAGGATTGGTTGTAGCTTTGGGGGTTGTTCTCCTTGCATTTGAATGGACTTCAAAGCCTTCGAAAGCAGATTCCTTAGGTACAATTCAAACGCAGGCGGTTGAAGAAGAAATTATCCCAATTACCCGCGAACAAGAAGTTAAACCGCCACCGCCACCACCGCCACCAAAAGTTGTTGAGGTTTTGAACATCGTAAAAGATGATGTTCACATTGAAGATGAGTTGCAAATCGAGGACTCCGAGGCGGATGATCAAACCTTCATCGACGTTGCTCCCGTAATTTCAGCTCCTAAACAAGAGGAGGAAGAAGAAACGCAGGTGTTTTTTATCGTTGAAGACATGCCCGAATTTCCGGGAGGCGAAGTAGCGCTGCGCAGTTTCATCGCGAATGCTGTTAAATATCCGGTTATCGCCCAGGAAAACGGGATTCAAGGTAAGGTATATGTAACTTTCGTGGTTGGAAAAGACGGTTCCGTCAGCAATGCAACCATTGCCAGGGGCGTTGACCCATCACTGGACAAAGAAGCTTTGCGGGTGGTAAACACTCTTCCAAAATGGAAACCAGGGAAACAACGTGGGAAACCGGTAAATGTTTCTTATACCGTTCCTATCAACTTCGTGCTACAATAAACGATTCAAAAATAAAAAGAAGATAATTAAATGCTCCCGGTCCAGTTATGGGTCGGGAGTTTTTTTTGCTGAGGAACCTTTTTTGGCAATCCTAAGTTATAAACAAAAATTAAATGTATGATAGAAACCGTACCCATCACCGAAAAAGCTGTAATTGTTGGATTGATTAGCAATTCGCAGGACGAAAAGCAAGCGAATGAATATTTAGACGAGTTGGAGTTCCTGGCCGATACAGCAGGTGCTGTTGTGTTAAAACGATTTACACAAAAATTGGACGTTCCAAATACAGCCACATTTGTGGGAACAGGAAAACTGCAAGAAATTGCCAACTACATGAAAGTGGCAGAGGCCGATACAGTTATTTTCGACGATGAATTGACGCCAACACAATTGCGAAACATCGAGCGCAGCTTAGAATGCAAAGTGCTGGACCGCACTAATCTTATTCTCGACATTTTTGCCAAACGCGCCCAAACCGCCCATGCCAAAACTCAGGTAGAACTGGCACAATATCAATACATGTTGCCGCGCCTAACCCGTTTGTGGACCCACTTGGAGCGACAAAAGGGAGGAATCGGGATGCGCGGCCCGGGCGAAACTCAGATTGAAACCGACCGCAGAATCATCCTCGACAAAATTGCCCGGTTAAAAGAACAGCTCATAAAAATCGATAAACAAAAAACAACACAACGCAGAAACCGTGGGAAAATGGTACGGGTTGCCTTAGTGGGATACACCAACGTAGGCAAATCCACGATAATGAACATGATGGCTAAGTCGGAAGTGTTTGCTGAAAATAAATTGTTTGCCACGCTCGACACCACCGTTCGGAAAGTAGTAATTGGAAACCTACCGTTTTTGCTGGCCGATACGGTTGGTTTTATCCGTAAATTGCCTCACGGATTGGTAGAATCATTCAAATCGACCCTCGACGAAGTAAGGGAAGCCGATATTTTGCTGCACATTGTCGATATTGCGCATGTAGGTTTTGAGGAACAAATTGAAACCGTAAACAATACCCTTCAGGAAATTGATGCAGGCGACAAACCAACGATGTACATTTTCAATAAAATTGATGCTTTCAGTTTTGTGGAGAAAGACGATGACGATTTAAGCCCACACTTAAAAGAAAATCGCTCGCTTGAAGAGTGGAAAAATTCGTGGATGGCGAAACACAATACACCTGCGCTTTTTATTTCCGCAAAGCACAAAGAAAATCTCGAAGAGTTTAAAAATGAACTCTACGAAATGGTAAAGGGAATTCATTCGCAACGTTTCCCTTATAACGATTATTTGTATAATTCGGAATGGGAAGTTGGGGAGCAGTAAATACACTGAGCGAGGGTTTCGTTTCAAGCGAAACCCTCGCTGTTACACACAAGCTTAAACTTCACCATTGGCAATCAGCCATTCTGCAATTTGAACGGCGTTAAGTGCTGCACCTTTTTTAATCTGGTCACCAACACACCAAAACGTCAGGCTGTTAGGATCAGTAAGGTCCTTTCGGATACGGCCCACGTAAACATCGTCTTTCCCCGAAACAAAAAGCGGCATCGGGTATTGTTTTTCAGCCGGGTTATCAACCACCGTCAATCCTTCAAAACTATTGAAGGCGGCTTTTACCTCTTCGATATCAAGTGGATTTTCGGTTTCCACCCAAATAGCTTCGGAGTGCGCGCGTGCCACGGGAATACGGATACAGGTAGCACTCACTTCGGCTTCGGTATGCATAATTTTTTTGGTTTCCCAGTTCATTTTCATCTCCTCTTTCGTGTAATCGTTGTCGAGGAAAACGTCAATTTGAGGGATAATATTCATAGCCAATTGGTACGGAAATTTATTGATGGTCACCTCTTTCCCATTGGCAATATCCTGAATTTGGTGCTCCAATTCTGCAATTCCCTCTGCTCCTGCACCGCTTGCAGCTTGATAAGTAGCCACCCGGACACGTTTGATTTTCGATAAATTATCAATTGGTTTCAGTGCTACCACCATTTGAGTGGTGGAGCAATTTGGGTTGGCAATAATATTGCGCGGACGGTTTTTTGAGTCTTCAGGATTTACTTCCGGAACTACCAACGGCACGTCATCGTCATAACGAAAAGCGCTCGAATTGTCAATCATAATTGCACCGTGCTTGGTAATTGTTTCGGCATATTCTTTTGAAATGCCCGCACCTGCCGAAGTCAATGCAATATCAATATCTTTAAAATCGTCGCCATGTTTCAATTCCTTAACCGTTAGCTTTTTGCCCTTAAAGTTGTAAACTTTTCCGGCACTTCTGTGTGAGCCAAACAAAACCAGCTCATCAAGAGGAAAATTCCGTTCTGCCAAAACCTGCAAAAACTCCTGTCCAACGGCGCCACTTGCACCTACAATTGCAACTTTCATAACAATAAATGTTTTAAAATATGATGTAATAGCTATCTTTAAAGTCGTCAAAGTTAATATTTTGCTTCAATTTGTAAATGTGATGATCCGCAATATCATAGCAATATTAATATTCTTTTGTCTTCTGAACTGCAGTGCCGTTCAGTCGCAGGAAATATGGCGTGAAAGTTTTACTATTCCTAACAAAGGAATATGGGGTGATGAAAATGGAGCAATTCAATCGGACTTCTCCGGAATCACATCATGGACACTGGAATTTCCAGGGGTTTCTGGTTCAAATGCAGACGATTATGCAAAAACCGTTTCCACCTCAGGCGGGCGTTTTGAAGTGCGCCACATTGAAGGTGAAGTAAAATGGAAATCGGAAACAATAGAAATTACAGATTTTACCCATGTGAAAATTGAACTTACCGCATCAGAAACCGGAAGTGGGAACAACGCTCAAAAAAAATATTTAAAGGCATTTTTCACGATTGATGATGGTGAGGAAATCCCTTTTGAAACCAACGCCATAAACGCAGGAAACTGGGGCTCCAACAAAGTTGAACACAGCAATTTAACCGGTAGTAAACTGCAGATTATAGTTTATATGGCTAACAGTTATTCGGCAGATAAAGTGATTTTAGATGAAGTTGCAGTTTTTGGGGAAGAGAATTTAGAACCAATTCGACCGGGCGATTTAATTCTTAACGAAGTGCTGTTCAATCCTTTTCCCGGTGGCAACGATTACGTTGAAATTTACAACAACTCAGAAAAAGAAATTGGCTTGAACCGTTTGTATTTAGCAACCCGAAGCAAGGATCTGAGTCTTGCCCAAATTTATCCCCTTACAAAATTGAGAATAAAATTATTGCCCGGAAATTATTTGCTGCTTACAAAGGATACGAATCAGGTCTTCCCGTTTTATACTATTGAGCGTCCGGAGTGTTTCCTGCAAATGGAGAAAATCCCGTCGTACAACAATGATAAAGATTATGTAGTCCTATTGGATGAAACCATGCAGATAATCGACGAACTTTTTTATACCGAAAAAATGCACGCCCCACTTTTGGCGAACAAAAAAGGAATTGCTTTGGAACGCATCTCATTTTCAGCACCCACAAACGACGCAAAAAACTGGCACTCCGCTTCTTCGCTGGCAGGTTACGGAACGCCGGGCTACGTCAACTCCCAAGTTGAAAACACAACGATAAGTGCGCCACAAATCACCTTTCATCCAAAAGCTTTTTCACCCAACTTCGACGGCTACAACGATGAATATGAAATTCGATATCAATTAGATAAACCGGGCTATATGACCAATATTTCGATTTTTGATGCGGCTGGAAGATTCATCATGAAACTGGCCAATAATGAAATCTTAGGTACAAATGGAACGATCATCTGGAATGGCAAAAACGAAACCGACCAGCGACAAAATCTTGGTGTTTATGTGGTTTTGGTGGAAATTTTCGATTTGCACGGAAACGTTTATCGCTACAAAGACGGTGTGGTTTTAACGGATGTGTTGGAATGAGAGCACCTCCCCTGCCTACCAGGCAGGCAACCCCCAGGTTCTCTACCTACTTGCCGGCAGGGAACCCGGGGCTTCCACCAACTCAATCTCAAACAACCGTGGCCACAATTTACCCGTAACAAACAACCTGTTTGATTTTTTGTCATAAGCAATCCCGTTCAAATAATCGATTTTGTCCGTTTCGTTTTTGTACATGTTGATTAGTCCGGCCAAGTTAATTTCGCCGACAACTTTTCCCGTTTCAGGATCAATTTTAACAATTAAATCCGTAGTGTAAACATTGGCATATAGTGTTCCGCCGATGTATTCCAGTTCGTTTAAATAATTAATGATTCCGATGTTATTAGCTACCTGCAATGTTTTAACCACCGAAAAATCATCGGGATTCAACCAGGTTAATAACTGCGTTCCGTCGCTCATTATTAAATTTTTTCCGTCGTTGGTGAGTCCCCATCCTTCTTTTGAGGCATATCGAAAGCTGTCGATAAGGGCAAAATCGGATAAATTGTACACAAAACCTTTTTGTGCACGGTAGGTTAACTGGTAAATTTTACCGTTTAAAATTGTAATTCCTTCGCCGAAATATTTTTCCGGAAGCATGGCCTTTTGAAGTACGTTGCTGGTTTCGAGTTTCAATTTATAAATGCCCGAAGTGCCATTTTCGCCCGTTCCTTCATACAAGAAACCATCGTGGAATTCCAAGCCCTGCGTAAAATGTTCTCGTGAATGCGGAAAAGTGTTTACGGTTTTGTAGGAATATTTTTCGGGAATTTTATCTGAAACTACGTTAAGCGATTGCGAACGCGAATTGCTTACATCATCGGTTTTTAGTGCTTCCACGCTAAAATTAGCAGTTCCAAGGCTGTTTAATTCAATATTATCGACCGTAAAATCAAGTTCTTTACTTTCTTTCAAAAGTTGATTGTTGTAAAAAAGTTGAATGGATTTTATTTCGCCGTTTTTAACTTTAGTTTGAATGTTTACCGAAACTTTTTCTCCGATAACATAGGTTTTTTTTACGGGCTGAATCCTTATCGAACTAACGGGTTTTCGCGATTTTTTCGATTGGTTTGAACATGAAAAAAAGGTGATGAACAAACAGCACAGCAATAACAAAGGGAAAGCGGCTCGGCTCATTTTTATCTGTTTTATTTTGTTTTCAAAGATAAAATTAATTCTACAAACCTTGTTTGCCAAACATTAAATGCAAATGATTCTATCTTTGCTTAAATTTGTTTCATTTTGAATTCATTTAAAAAATTAGCGGGCGACACAGCCATTTATGGAACGACCAGTATTTTAGGGCGGGTTTTGAATTGGGGCCTTGCGCCTTACTATTCGCATATTTTCATTCCAGAGCAATATGCCGTAGTGACCAATCTTTACGCTTACGTTGCCTTTTTTGTCGTGTTTTTATTGTACGGAATGGAGACTTCCTATTTCAGGTACGCTTCTAAAAACAACGAACCCGAAAAGGTATATTCCACTTCTCTCATTTCGGTATTTCTCTCTTCCATTAGTTTTGTTTTACTGGCTGCTGCATTTAGTGGAAACATAGCCTCATTAATCGATTACGGAAATCATCCTGAATACATTACGTGGTTTGCTATCATTCTCGGAATCGATGCTTTTACCGCTATACCGTTTGCACGTTTGCGCATCAAAAACCGGCCTGTAAAATTTGCTGCTTTAAAAATGGCGGGTATCGTGGCAAATATTTTTTTCAACCTCTTTTTCCTTTCATTTTTGCCGTGGTTTATTGAAAAAAATCCAGGCTCTTTTCTGCGGGTTATCTACTCATCCGAAATTGGCGTAGGCTACGTTTTCATTGCAAACCTGCTCTCATCGGTGGTCACCCTCGTTCTGTTGTTACCAGATATTTTTAAAATTTCGTTGGCATTCGACAAAAAAATGTTGAAACAAATGCTCAATTATGGTTTTCCGATTCTGTTGGTGGGTTTAGCCGGAGTGGTGAACCAAAATATTGACAAAATATTGATTCCGTTTTTAATTCCGGAAGACAAAAACCCGATGTACCAGTTGGGGATTTACGGGCAAAACTTTAAGCTGGCCGTGTTGATGAACATGTTTATTCAAGCCTTTCGTTACGCTTTCGAGCCATTTTTCTTTTCGCATAGCAGCTCCGAAAACAACACGAAAATGTACGCCACCATCATGAAGTATTTTGTAATTTTCGGATTGCTGATTTTTCTCGGAATGGTGTTGTACATCGATATCATTAAAATTATTATTAATCAATCGTACTGGGAAGGATTGAAAGTAGTGCCAATTATTCTTATGGCCAACCTGTTTCTCGGTATTTATTTTACGCTTTCGTTGTGGTATAAATTAACCGATTTAACGCGCTACGGAGCATACATAGCGTTAATCGGGTCGGTGATTACGGTTGTGCTGAATTTTGCGTTAATTCCGGTTTGGGGCTACATGGGCTCTGCTTTCGCCGGTTTGGTTTGTTTTGTTGTTATGGTGGTTTTATCCTATTTTTTAGGACAAAAATACTACCCTGTTCCCTACCCTTTAAAACGTATCGGCATTTATTTTTTAATCGCTATAACGCTCTATTTAATTTCAATTTATACCAACACATTACAACCTGCCGTGAAATACAGTACACACACCTTTATGGTGCTGATTTTTATAAGTTTAATTTATAAATTTGAAAAAATTGAGTTAAAAGGCTTATTTAAAATCAATAAAAAGAAATAAATATCAAAAAGTATTAAATTTGTCAATATGAAGGATTTGAAAGATAAAACAATTGCCGTCGCCAGCGATCATGCCGGTTTCGACAAAAAACAGGTTATCCTGAACTATTTCAAGGAAAACGGGATAAAATACCATGATTTTGGTTGCTACACCAATGAAGCTTGCGACTACCCTGATTTTGGCCATAAAATAGCGGAAGCCATAAGCAACGGAGAGTTTGAAATAGGTATTACGTTTTGCGGAAGCGGACAAGGAATCAGCATCACAGCAAACAAACATCAGAATGTGCGTTCTGCCTTGTGTTGGAATGCCGAAATTGCTGCTTTAGCGAAACAACATAACGATGCCAACATTTGCTCTATCCCTGCAAGGTTTGTTACCGACGAAGAAACCATCGCCATTGTAAAAGCTTATTTGAATGCTGAATTTGAAGGAGGCCGTCACGCTCGAAGAATTGCAAAAATACCGCTCAAAAAATAAATGCCAAGCCTGAAAAACATATTTCTGGAGGATTCAAAAATCGCTTTCGACAAAAAGCATCGTAAAACGATAAATTTCAACATTTCGCGCTACGATGAAGCAGTTGCCAAAGGTAGGTTACGCTATAAAAACATAGAGTTGGCAAAGCAAAGAGCTTCCTATATAAAGGAAAAAGCAATTGTGGATATGGCACATTATCTTCAGGAATTTGAAAGGAATGCGCTAAAAAACAATATCGAAATAATTTGGGCACGCGACGGTGTAGAGGCCGTTTCAGAAATCATAAAAGTGGTAAAAGCGAACAATGGCAATTTGCTGGTGAAAAGTAAATCAATGATTTCTGAGGAAATTGAATTGAATGAAAACCTTGAAAAATCCGGTTTCGAACCTGTTGAAACCGATTTAGGCGAATTTATCGTTCAAGTGGCAGGAGAAAAACCCTACCATATTTTAACTCCGGCGATGCACAAATCAAAGGAAGATGTCGCCGAATTATTCAATAAAAAATTTAATACTCCACCCGGTTCAAGCCCGCAGGAAATTGCAAGGTTTGTGCGAAAAATACTGCGCGAGAAATTCACCTCGGCGGAAATTGGAATCACGGGCGCCAATTTTTTGGTTGCCGATGTGGGCGGAGTGGCACTCACCGAAAATGAAGGCAACGGATTTATGTCGGTTGCTTTCCCTAAGGTACACATCGTTATTGCCGGAATTGAAAAAGTTATTCCTTCCATTAACGATTTGCCACTGCTTTTTCCTTTGCTTTCTACCTTTGGAACCGGTCAGCAAGTAACGGTTTACAACTCGCTTTTGACCGGTCCGAAACGGAAAGGTGAAACCAACGGTCCGGAAAAAATGGTGGTGGTTTTGCTTGACAATAAACGCACGGAAATAGCGAGAGAAAAAGAACATTACAAAGCCCTGGATTGCATCCGTTGCGGGGCTTGTTTAAATGTGTGCCCTATCTATAAAAATGCAGGCGGACATACGTATAATACCACCTATAGTGGGCCAATCGGCTCGGTGATAACCCCGTTCTTTAAAAGGTTTGATAAATTTAACCACCTCAGCTATGCCTGCACAGTGTGTGGTGCCTGTACCGAAGTTTGCCCCGTAAAAATTCCGCTTCACGAGTTATTGTTGCTAAACCGAAAAATTAGCGTTGAGCAAAATCAGGGTTCGGTTAGTTGGAATCTGGGGATGAAAGCATACGAATGGGCGTTCAACAAACGTAAAAATTTGGATGTTTTGGGCGGAGCATTTAAAAATCAATTGGTTAAAGTAAATAGAAATGTTTTGGGAACGGAAAAAGAGTTTCCTACTTTTGCCAAAGATTCGTTTAGTAAAACTTGGAAATCAAATTTAAATTTATAAACATATGTTATCAAACACCTGTAAATATGCATTGCGGGCACTCATTTACCTCGCAAAATTTTCAGAAGAAAATTCCCGAATTGGCATTAAAAGAATTTCGGAAGATTTGTCATTGTCGTCTCCATTTCTCGGTAAAATCTTGCAAAACCTGGTAAAACAGAAGTTATTGGTTTCTACCAAAGGACCGAATGGTGGTTTTGCCTTGGCAAAAAGACCGGATGAAATAACATTGTATGACATTGTGATCAAAGTTGATGGCGAAGAATTTTTCACCAATTGTCTTATTGGCCTGGAATCCTGTAAAAGCCACGACTCATCAAAACAATATTGCCCCGTTCATGCCCAGTATGAGGAACTGCGAGGTCAAATCAGTAAATTCTACAAAGAAACTACACTTGAAGTAGTGGGGCAGGATATCGATAAATACGAAGATTTGGTGAAGCTTTAAAAAAGCCTTTCCCATTTTTTGCCTGAAACAAACAGCCAGTAGAAAATAAGCGACACCAAAATCCCTGTTGTGTTGGCTACGAAATCATAAATATCACTGCTGCGGGAAGAAGCAATATAGTGCTGTCCCAGTTCGAGTAGTCCGCCCATTGCGGTTGCAACTATTGGCGCTAAAAGGTAAGGCCATGGTGTTAGTTTTTTAAAGGGTCGGATAAGCAAAAGACAAAAGACAAAAAAGAGGGAAAAATGTACTATTTTATCGAAATGGGGAATATTTAAAAACGGTTTTATTGGCAATGCGTTTGCCGGAACAAAAAGCCCATAACAAATAATTGCCAGCCACAACAGGGGTTTCCAAAAAAGTGCAATCTTCATTTTTTCTGTTTTCAAGTTGCAAGTATAACTTTTTTTGGCCACACCCAAAAAAGTCACAAATGATTGAACTTTTCAAAAGTATATTTTGGTTTTTGTTAGATTTGTTGTTTAAACCGACAAAATGAAATTAACAGCGCAAGAATTGTTCATCAAACTGACCGAAGATTATAAAATCATCGGAGAACAAGGAGTAATAAGCTTCACCCTAAAAGATTTAACTATTTCAGTCGAAACAAAAGACACTGTTGGAAACCTTTTGCAAGAATGGCTGAAAGCTTGGTTTAAAAAGATGGGAATTGACTTTGCGGAAAATACACATACTCAAAAATTTCCAGACTATTATCTTGATACACAAGACAAGAAAAAAGGCTTGTTGGAAGTTAAAAGTTTTAATTGGAACAGGGGGCCGGGGGTTTGATTTGGCAAATTTTGATTCCTACTGCAATTCACTTTTGACCGATGCCTACCGGATTGATTCAGACTATCTTGTTTTGGCATATCAAATGCAGGGAAGTGCAATTTCCATTAAAAATGTTTGGTTAAAAAAGATTTGGGAATTGTCATGCCCAAGCGGAACTTACCCAATCAAAGTACAAGAAAAAAAGAATGTCATTTACAATCTACGACCATCGACGTGGTACTCAGATCGGGCAATATTTAAACCTTTTACATCGAAAGAAGATTTTCTGAAAGCACTGAACGAAACACGTTATGAATACCCGCAAACAAGGCACAACAACGGGCATTGGCTACGAAATGTCCTGAAAAATTATGCAGAACATACGGGAGTCAAACTCTCGGTTAAATGATTGGTAGTAATGCAGTTTTTTGCGATTTTTTCGGCAATGGCTTGCACCACTGGAATAGCGACCGTATTTCCAAGTAAATCAAAAGCATCGTTTTCATTGGTTGGAATGATATAGTTTTCGGGATAACCGAAAAGTCGCAAACCTTCGCGAATGGTGAAACGTCGCAATCCATTTCCATCGGGTACGGCAAGCCTCGACATATCTGTGGCTACCAGTGTCGGGGCAATATCGTCCGGAGAAATGATTTTGTTGATTTCAAAACTTAATTTGCCCGTTACAATGTTGTACCCTTTTGGTTTTGTTTTGTCGTAGTCGCGATATCGTTTAATTCCATCAAGGGTTGGTTCTTCAATCAAACCTTTTGGGTGTTCAAATTTTAAGTAACCTTTCTTCACTAAATCATCCAAAAGTTCCTTCAAATTATCCGACTTGTGAAATGTACTTATTTGGTTTAAGGTGAGCGGCATACCGTCCATCCAGACCACACCAATTTCTTCGGCCCACTTTTTCTGGCGCCTCGCTTTGAATAATTTGTTCAGTATAATGTTTTGCTCTTTCGACACCGGACCTTTCAACTCAATGTCCCACGAATGGATGTTGTTTTTTCCGCCGCGCTTATCTTTAATGCTTTTGCCGTGAAGATCTTTAATTTGGAAGTGATTTAAAA
This sequence comes from uncultured Maribellus sp., assembly GCA_964572085.1. Lineage (GTDB taxonomy): Bacteria > Bacteroidota > Bacteroidia > Bacteroidales > Prolixibacteraceae > Draconibacterium. The sequence continues at coordinate 19,040 of CAZNEV010000059.1, forward strand.
GTTTGTTGGCAAAACTGGAGTTCAACGTTGGCAAACCTCTTTCCATCACATCTTTAAAAACCGAATAAGAATGTTCAAAATTGTCGAGACGGATTTTTTCGTCTTTCGTGCCAACAATAAAAATACGTTTTCTTGATTGTGGGAGGCCAAAATTCACCGAATCAAAAACTTTCCACGAAACCTTGTATTTCAAATCTTCTTCCAAAACATAGAGGATCGTTTTTAAGGTTTGACCGATTTTGTCGTTTTTTTTCTCCAAATCGTGTTTTACCAACCCTTCTACATTTTCCAATATAAATCCGTACGGTTTTTTTGCCCGAAGAATCCGCTCAATTTCGAAAAACAGCGTTCCCCTAGTATCCAAAAATCCCAGACGTTTTCCCCCAGAACTAAAGGGTTGGCAAGGGAAACCGCCAAGCAGAAAATCAAAATCCGGAATCTTGTCGGTGTTGACATCGAAAATGTCGCCAACAAATAGCTTGTGAGCGAAATTGTGTTTCAATGTTTTTATGGCGTGTGGTTTTATTTCCGACGTTAAAACACATTCGGTATCAAATCCGTATTTTTTAAACGAATTCTCGAATCCAATTCGTATTCCGCCCAATCCAGCAAAAAGATCTATAAATTTAATTGGCTTCATGTTTCATTGAATTTTTGTATTCGACACTGGGTTCTGCGGCAACTAATAATTGATTTTCGATCAGAAGGTTCTGACAACCGATAACATTTAAACATTGTAGTAAAAAGGAGGCACCAAATGTACCACGGCAAATTTTACTGTCAATGCTTGATTTCGTTTCTTTAATGCCAATATCATTCAGTTTTTTAGCGAGTTCTTCATGCGAAATGCCCCGCTTTACCAACTCGGCCTTTAACAACCGCTTCGATAATTCATTCCAATTGTAGGTTTCCATAAAACAACGATATATTTGCAAATATGCAAACTAATTATCTTAAATGCAATTTTTCTTGCACGGTATTATTGTTAATTTTGACCGCTGTAAGTTAAAGGATTCAACGAATACCCATGGCAGGCATCTATATCCATATTCCTTTTTGCCGTCAAAAGTGCTACTACTGCGACTTTTACAAAACGGTGAACACCTCGCTGACTACCAAATTTCTTCCGGCATTAAAATCGGAAACAATAGCGCGGAAAGCTTATCTGGAAGATGAAACCATAGAAACCATCTATTTCGGCGGCGGAACGCCCTCGGTTTTAACTGAGCAAGAGCTGGCTGGTATTCTCGATACGCTCTATCAACAATTTACAATTTCCGAAAATGTGGAAATTACTTTCGAAGCCAATCCCGATGATCTTTCTGTGGAGTATTTACAAGGATTAAAAAGGATAGGAGTAAACCGCCTAAGCATTGGAATTCAATCCTTTCAGGATAAGTTTTTGAAAAAAATGAACCGCCGGCACACTACTCTTCAAGCCCTTGAAGCAATTGGAAATGCGGCAAATTTAGGCTTCAGTAATATTAGCATTGATTTAATTTACGGACTGCCGGATTTAACTTCTGCCACCTGGAAAAAAGATTTGGAAAAGGCTTTCAAAATCCCGGTTCAGCACCTTTCGGCCTACCATTTAACCTATCACGAAGGAACTGCGTTTTATACCTGGTTAGAAAAAGGCACGTTGAAAGAACTGAAAGAAGCCGAAAGCGTATCGCAGTTTAAAATTTTGGTTGAACAAGCCGAAATAAATGGTTTTGAGCAGTACGAAATATCCAACTTCGCAAAAGATCGGCTTTATTCCAAACACAACTCGTCGTACTGGCTCGGTACAAAATACCTTGGTCTTGGCCCCTCCGCCCATTCTTACAACGGGGTTTCGCGCAGGTGGAACGTATTATCCACCGAGGGTTACATTAATTCCATTCAGAAAGGAACATCATTTTATGAAGAGGAACAACTGACCGACAACGACAAATACAACGAATACGTTTTGACCCGGATTCGTACTATTTGGGGTGTTTCCGAAAATGAAATCCTTTCGTTTTTCGGTGCGCAAAAAGCAAGTTATTTCAGGCAAAACATTGCAAAATATGTCCAATTGAGTATGGTACTTCAGCAGGAGGATATTTTTACGCTGACAAAAAAAGGGATGTTTGTTTCAGACGAAATTACGGGTAGTCTTATAATTATTTAATTGTTACCCAAAGGGTTGAAATGCGTCTTGCAATTCACAAATATTGTTAAACCGGTCCTCGTTTTAGGTAGAAATCCATATCTTTAGCAGTTTCAAAAATTAGAATTTAATGCAGGTTAAGATAGTCAATAAATCGAAAAACGAATTGCCGGCCTACAGTACTGAAATGTCGGCAGGGATGGATATACGCGCATTTTTACAGGCTCCGGAAGTATTAAAGCCATTAGAGCGAAAACTCATACCTACCGGTTTATTTATCGAATTGCCCTTAGGCTTCGAGGCACAAATTCGCCCGCGCAGTGGTTTGGCATTGAAAAAGGGAATTACGGTGTTGAACACTCCCGGAACCATCGACGCCGACTACCGTGGTGAAATACGCATTATTCTCATCAACTTATCGAATGAAGAGTTTGTTGTTGAAAATGGCGAACGGATTTGCCAAATGATTGTTGCAGCGCACGAAACCGTGAAGTGGAATTTGGTGGAAAAATTGGAGGACTCCAACCGGGGCACAGGCGGTTTTGGACATACCGGAAAAAATTAAAATAATGAAGAAATTACGAAATATAACCCTTATCAGCATTTTTTTGGCCGGCATTGTTTCCTGCACGGGCGGGAAAAAAATTACCGCTCAAAAAGATGTTTCCGAACCGGTTGATACGGTACAAGTACAGCTTGACGAGCAGAAACAAATGGAATTCGATTATCTGTTCGTGGAAGCCCTGAAACAAAAGATGTTTGGAAACCCGCAAAATGCCATTCAAATTTTGTCCAGTTGCCTCGAAATCGATCCCAATTCTTCTGCTGCAATGTACGAGCTGGCCAATATCCACGCAGCTAACAACGATTTTACAAGTGCATCCTTACTGTTAGAAAAAGCCATCAGCATTGAAAATGACAATAAGTGGTACAAGGAATTACTGGCTCAAATTTATCAGCAAACGCGCAAGTTTTCAGAGGCAGTTGAAATTTACGACCAGTTGTTGAAAAACGACCCGAACAATCTGGAGCTTTTATACACTAAAGCGATTTTGGAGACCAACGCCAAACAGTATGACAAAGCCATTGAAACCTACAATAAAATGGAAAAAGAAACCGGGATCAATGAGCAGATTTCGGTAGCGAAGCAGCAGCTTTATGTGCTGAATAAACAACCTGAAAAAGCTTTCGATGAAATTAACAAATTGATCGAAAATAATCCTTCGGAGGTAAAGTATTATGGTTTAAAGGCTGATTTGTACCAAAGCATTGGCGATACGGTCAAAGCGCTCGAAAACTATAAGAAAATACTGGAAATGGATCCCGGAAGCGGTTTTGTACACTTTTCGCTGGCCAATTATTATCTGGAACAAAATAAGCTGGATGAATCGTACAAAGAAACAATCGAAGGTTTTCAAAGCAGTTCGGTGGATCTTCAAACCAAGCTGCAGTTTTACATGATGTTGGTTTCGAATAAGGAAAAATCGAAAATTACCGATGCGCAGGAAGTAGAGTTGATTGAAATTTTGGTAGAAAAGCATCCCGATGAATACTTAGTTCACACGGTTTATGCTGATTATTGGCTTCGTCAGAAGCAACTGGAAAAGGCGAGGGAGCAACTGCTTGAAGCATTGGAACTGGAAGCCAACGATTATATGATTTGGGAACAAGTTCTTTTCATCGACAACGATTTGCAGGATTGGGATGCACTTTATGAACACAGTTTGAAAGCGGTGGAATACTTTCCCAACCAGCCTCAGGTTTATTTGCTGAATACCGTGGCTTGCATCCAGTTGGAAAAATTTGACGAAGCCATAGAAATTGCTGACGAAGGAATGGATTTCGTCGTTGACAATCCGAAGCTAAAAGGACAATTCGCCATGCTTAAAGGTGAGTCGGAATACAAAAAAGGCAAGTTGGATGAGGCGTTTAAGTTATTCGACCAATCGGTGAAGCTAGATCCGGATAATTACATCGGACTGAACAATTATGCTTATTATCTTTCGGTGGCCGGGCGCGATTTGGACAAAGCCGAGCGCATGAGCGGCAGAGTGGTAGAGAAATTTCCTGATAATGCAACCTATCTCGATACGCATGCTTGGGTGCTGTTTAAAAAAGGCGAATATACGCTGGCAAAATTCTATATGGAAGCGGCAATCAAAAATGGAGGCGATGAAAATGCTACGCTGCTGGAACATTACGGCGACATCCTTTTTATGCTTCAAAAGCTGGATGAAGCCAACAAATATTGGGAAAAAGCCAGGGATTTAGGCGGTGCTTCAGCAGTTTTGGACCGAAAAATTAAAGAACAAAAATATTTTGAAGAACAGTGATGGCAAAACTCCTCAAGGCATTACAACGACCGCTGCTCGCAATTTTGCTGTTTGCCATTGGCTTTAGTTCGTGCAAAACAACACGTAAACTCCCCCCAGTAGTTGCAAAACCCATAAGCACCACAAAACTTTTGCGTAACGTGGAAGAAAACGCATTCGACTACGATAATTTTTCAGTGAAACGAATGAATTGCCAGTTTTCGACCAATACAACCAGCACTTCTTTCAAAGTGAATTTAAAAGCCATTCGCGACCAGGAGATATTGGTTTCTATCAGCAAGCTGAATATTCCTGTGGGACGGGTTTTACTCACTCCGGATAGCGTAAAATACGTGAATTACATCGATCGGAACTACTTTGTTGACGATTACCGCTATCTGAGCAGCGTACTGAACATCGACCTGGATTTTGCCACGATACAGTCCATTATTTCCAACAACGCATTTTCGTACCGCAACGGCCCAAAGGACAACGATTTTAAAACTTTTGATTCCTACATTGAATCCGGAATGTATGTACTGCAATCGGAAAACGAGCGGAAAGCGTTTAGGATAGCGGAAAAAGGAAGAACCGGGAAAATAGAAAAGCGAATAAAACGCTTGGATGATGAGACATTAATCCTTCAGAAAATGTATTTTGATCCTGCCAACTTTACTTTAACAAAACTGCTGATAATTGATAGGACTGAGAATAGAAAAATGGAAATGGACTTTGATCAGTTTGTGAAAGTGGATCAGAAGGACTATCCCGGCTTCATTTCCATGAATTTTGTTTCCGAAGAGCAGGTGGTGAATTTGAAAATCAACATGAACGGGTTCTCAACGGAGCAGTTGGGTTCGCTCAATTTTGAAATACCCGAAAAGTATAAGAAAATAAGGGTGAATTAAGAACATAATCTGTTACTTTCGCAAAAACTAAATTTAATTCTCAGATGAAGCTTTGGTTGTTTACAGCATGTTTTTTCTTGCTTGCTTCGGTAGGTTTTGGCCAATCGATTGCCGATTTACAAAAGAAAAAACAAGATGCAGCTAAGGAAATTCAAACCACAACCCGTTTGCTCAACGAGGTTCAGCAAAGCCAAAAAGCATCGCTCAACCGTCTTCAGTTGCTGAATAACCAAATTAACCAGCGCAATACGATCATTTCGAGCATCGCCGGTGAAATTAGCCTGTACAACCAGTTTATCGAAAATAATCAAATGGTTATCACTATGCTCGATTCGGATATTAAGCAGATTAAAAAGGAATATTCCGAGTTGATCCGATCCGCTTACCGCAACCGGAATGCCTATGATCAACTACTTTTTTTACTTTCGGCTGAAAACTTCAACCAAGCCTACCGCCGCTATATCTATCTGAAACAATACACCGATTACCGAAAAAACCAAGCAGAGATTATAACTTCAATACAAGCAGTGTTGAGTGAAAAAACAGTAAAGTTAGAGGAGTTGAAGGCCACCAAGCAGCAGTTGGTGAACGAAACCCGTCAAGAAGCGCAACAGTTGGCCGGCGAAAAATCGCAGAAAGACCGCGAAGTGCAAAAACTTCAAAAAGAGCAAAAAACGCTGCGGCAGAAGTTGGATCAACAACGGAAAATTGAACAACAGTTGGAAAATGAAATCCAACAGATAATCGAAGAAGAGGCACGGAAAACAAAAACGGAACCCAGTGTAGGCTTTGCGCTCACACCGGAGCAAAAACTTATTGGCGAAAGCTTTGTGCAGAATAAAAAACGCTTGCCCTGGCCGGTCGAGCGCGGAATTATTACCGAACGTTTCGGAATTCACCAACACCCGGTTTTGTCGAACGTGCAAATCCGGAATAATGGGATCAACATCAGCACCGAAACCGGTGCAAAAGTTCGTGCGGTTTTTAACGGTGAAGTGAGCAGGGTATTTGGCATCACAGGCGGAAACACTGCCGTAATCATCCGCCACGGAAAATACATGAGCGTGTATTCCAATTTGCGCGAGGTGACAGTGAAAAAGGGAGATAAAATAGCCACCAAGCAAGAAATCGGTACCGTTTACACCGATGCTGACGACGGCAATAAATCGACCCTAAAATTTCAAATCTGGTTAGAAAGCCAAAAACTCGATCCGGAACAGTGGATTGGGCGTTAGGTAAATAACCGCGTGCATCCGTGAATGTGACTCTTCAATTAATTCACCTCGAAACCACATAATATACCGCCGTGGTAAAAAAGTTCCGCAGCCAGGGGATTGAACTTATCAACCCGATTTGTTTTCGTGGTTTCAGACCGAATTTGGTTTCGTAATTTGGGTTGATGAAATAGAATTCACGCTTGTCAATGGTGTAGTTTTTGCGCTTCAATATGCGTTCAAAACGCTCGATAGAGATCCCGGTTTGTTTTATTTCCATCAATTCCGAAATGGTAGCCTCCGATTCACCAAAAGCTTTTAGAATAAACCTATAAATACCTCGCGGCAAAAGATGAAAATAGGGGAGAATGGAAAGTAATTTGTTTTTGCACATTTGCTGATGACCGCCAAACGGGTTTTGCCAAGGCGGAAAAGCCAGAAAAAATTTACCTTCGGCTTTAAGAAAATCCTTCACATAGGCCATAAAGAACTCTTGGTTGGGGATGTGCTCGATCACGTCGCGCATCACAATCACGTCGTATTTCTTATCGGGGCTGGTTTTGTAGATGTCCTGGCAAATCAAGGTCAGGTTTCCGAGATTTCTATGATCCTTGAAAAATCCTTTTGCCAATTCAACGCGACTGCACGAAATATCGATTCCCGTAGCTTTACATCCCATATCAACGAACGGTTTTAGGTTGCCTGCTTCCGCGCAGCCAATTTCTAAAACGGTGGTATCCGGGTCGATTTTAATTACATCCGACAAAAAAGGAATAACGAATTTGGCGGTAGTTAAAGCCTGCTCGTTAAAATATTGCTGTTTGCTTTTGTGGCGCTTTTGCATATAAATCCCTTATATATTAGCTATACGACGCAATCCTTCCAGATCGATCAGTTTGATTTTTCGGGCTTGCAGTTCAATGAGTTTGTCTTGTTTGAATTCGGAAAGCAGGCGGATAATTGATTCCGTTGCAGTGCCCACCATATTTGCCAGCTCTTTGCGCGTAAGTGATATTTTAAGCGTGTTTTGGATGTCCAAATCAAAATCCTCTTTCAACAAAAGCAGCACTTCGGCCAGGCGTTCGCGAACGGTTTTTTGGGCAATGTCGGCTATGAAATCGTTTGCCTCACGCAATTCGCGACACACAATTTGCAACATGTGGTGCGAAAACTGCCAGTTAGTTTGGATAAAAGATAAGAGAGCTTGATAGGAAACGTGGCACACTACCGCATCGTCGATAACTTTAGCTGTGGTGCAGGCCAATTCCTGACTTAGCAAGGAGCGATAGGCGATTATTTCGCCTTTTTTTGCAAATCGGATGATCTGTTCCTTTCCGTCGATTCCTGTCTTGATGATCTTTACAATTCCTTTTGTGACGCAAAAAAAACCGGTTAAACGGCTTCCTTCATGGTAAATCACCGTTCCTTTTGTGAACAACGAACAGGTTTTGTCCTTGTTCAACCGGGAAAATTCATCGTTGCTTAGTTTATTGAACAACTGAAAACCACTTAAATCGATCTCCTTCTCCGATAGCCTTGAAATTGCGCTTCTCATTTTTTCTTCTCTATATTTGTGGTGTAAATTAAACGAAAACAATTTGAGACGTAAAAATATACAAAATGAACAAATAGCTGATTATTTGTTGTTTTGTTTAAAAGGATAGGCAAAAAATAAATTAAACATTTAAATATGAAACATACAGTAGATATGTCGTGGATCGATAAAGTGGCTTTTGAAGCCGATATGGATGGACACAAGATGGTTATTGATGCCACAGTTGAGGCAGGGGGAAGCGATTTAGGTGTGCGGCCCAAAAAGCTGATGCTCACTGCCCTGGCGGGTTGTACGGGCGTGGATGTAATCATGATTTTGAAAAAGATGAAAGTGGTGCCGGAAGCGTTCAACGTTATTGTGGAAGCCGATGTAACCGATGAACACCCAAAACACTACAACAAAATGAAAATCATTTACCAGTTTAAAGGAAAAAATCTGCCTATGGACAAACTGGAGCGTGCCGTAAACCTCTCCGAAACTACCTATTGCGGGGTAACTGCCGTTTACCGCAAAGCCATGGAACTGGAAACCGAAATCAGGATCATCGAATAAATGTTTTGTTATGCTTAAATCCATTAACCCGCTTTCCGGAAAAAAAGTGGAATCATTTGATAGCCATTCAGAAAAAGGAGTAGAAAGAATTATTAATGCCACGAATAAAGGTTGGCTCCAATGGAAAAACACCGATTTTACCTATCGTAGCCAGTTAATGCTAAACATGGCAACGGTGTTAAGAAGTAAAAAAATAGAGTTGGCGCACCTAATGGCCTTAGAAATGGGAAAAGTGATCCACGAAGGCATTTCGGAGATTGAAAAATGTGCCTGGGTTTGCGAATACTATGCCACCAATGCCGAAAATATTTTAGAAGATGAAATCATCCAAACTGAATCAACAAAATCCTTTATCACTTATCAAGCCCTTGGGACCATTCTTGCCGTGATGCCCTGGAATTTTCCGTTTTGGCAGGTTTTCAGGTTTGCTGCACCTACCTTAATGGCCGGCAACACAGCAGTTCTGAAACATGCGAGCAATGTGCCGGGCTGTGCCATGGCCATCGAATCGCTTTTTCGTGAAGCCGGTTTCCCCGAAAATATTTTTAGAACGCTGTTAATTGGTAGCGAAATAGTGGAGAAGGTGATTTTGCATCCTGCAATAAAAGCCGTTAGTCTGACCGGAAGTTCTCCTGCCGGGAAAAGTGTGGCCGGCATTGCCGGGAAGGCGCTTAAAAAGTGTGTATTGGAGTTGGGGGGCAGCGATCCGTACATTATTTTGGAAGATGCAAATTTAGGCAGGGCTGCCAAAAAATGCGCTGCCGGGCGACTTTTGAATGCCGGACAAAGTTGTATTGGTGCCAAGCGCTTTATTGTTTTAGATGAGGTTTACGCTCATTTTTTAGAACACTTTACCAATGAGATGAACCGGGCAATTTTTGGCGATCCCACCGATCCGGAAACCACTATGGGTCCGCTGGCACGAATGGACTTACGCGACGCTTTGCACCAACAAGTGTTGCGCTCGATTGAAAAAGGGGCAGAAATTGTTTTAGGGGGCGAGATACCAAACCGCAATGGAGCATTTTATCCGCCTACCATTCTCGAAAATGTTAAACCCGGAATGCCTGCTTATAATGAAGAATTGTTTGGTCCGGTTGCCGCAGTTATTCGTGCTAAGGATGAAAAAGAAGCAATAAAAGTAGCTAATGACACCATTTTTGGCCTGGGAGCCGCAGTGTTCACTTCCAACATTGAGCGCGGTGAAAAGATTGCAAAATCCGCGTTGGAGGCGGGTTGTTGTGTGGTGAACGACTTTGTGAAATCGGATCCGCGATTGCCTTTTGGCGGAATAAAAGAAAGTGGTTTTGGCCGCGAGCTTTCTTCTTATGGCATTAAAGAATTTGTGAATATTAAGACGGTTATAGTTCGGTAAAACTCAATAATTACATCGGTATCGCAGAGTATCATTTTTGCCTTTTCCATGCTTGTTTTCTAAGTTCATCGGCATTAACTTTCCTGTTTTCCCATAGCCCGGCGGAATTGAAAAAATCATAATCAGTAGATTTTTTTTTCTTTACTATTTTTTCTATCTCAACAAAATCAAACTGTTTTAAAAATTGTTTTAAAAAAGACAATTTGCTTCGATCTTTGATGTTTAGAATTAATTGTTCCATTACTATTTTAACGCTAATGATTGATTTAAATCTTTTTATGTTGTCATCGGACGTAAAGTTACGACAAAGGACCATGTTTGCAAAAAAAACTATTTTTACCAATTAATGTCGTTTAATTAAGACTTTCAATACGAGATTTTGGGTATTAAACACCCTTTCCCGAGTACTCAACGATTTTTTTCCGGTAATTCATCTTTCATTTTCCAATGGCAATATAGCGT
>CAZNEV010000060.1:0-29333 GCA_964572085.1 uncultured Maribellus sp.
GCTCTCAATTTTCATGCGTGTTTGTGCTTGGGCACTATCATGGGTGTTTCATAAGCATTTCGCGGTCGTTGATTTTGTCTGTCAAAGAGTTTTCCAACAGTTTTCTTAGAACCTTGCTGTTTGTTAGGCTTTGCATCATTGCGTTCATATAATCTTCTTTGCCTATATTACTCCAATCTACGCATTTTTTGAGGCGTTTTTTCAATATCAAATCCAACCAAACACGGGCGTTTCTACCGTTGCCTTCCATAAAAGGGTGTGCAATTGATTGTACCAACTTCTATGCTGTTGATAAAGAACTTTCAAACATTGCATACGCTTTTGTTTTGCTTTTTCCGTCTGGAGCAAGAAATTTCAACTGGGTAGTGGCACTAACCACTTGGCTATTTTCTTTCTTTAGTTTTGCTTTAAGGTATTTCCAATAATTGCGGGTTTTGGTGTAGTCGTCCTGGTCGGTAAGCACAACTACAATATCCAACACGCTGAACCACCACTTGGCGTGTTGCTCGTCCCAAACAGCTCGCACTTTGCGGTCGTCAAAAAAACGTATGGATATTTTTGTGTCACTCATAATTTAAATGTTACCGCCTGGCAATTTTTATCAATTCATAATTTGTACTTCGTCCACCACTTGGTTCTTTTTGTAATATATCTTTGTTTATCAAGTCCTGAATATCTCGTAATGCTGTGTCTTGTGAGCACTTATTAATTTTCGCCCATTTCGAGGTTGTTAATTTACCGTCAAATCCATCAAGAAGTTTATTCAGCATTTTTTGTTGCCTCTCATTAAAAATGGTAGTAGAATGTAATTTCCAAAACTCTGCTTTATATAATATTTTTGTCAAGGTCCCTTCTGTTGAGTGAATTGCATTTATTAAACATTGCAAAAACCATACTATCCATTCTGTAATATCTGAACTACCTTTTTGTGTTTTTTCAAGATTTTTATAATACTGTTTTCTCTCAATTCTGATTTGAGCTGACATACTGTAAAATCGTCTAAAACTCTTGTCAGAACGTGCTAACATCATATCTGTAATAGCTCTGGTTATACGTCCATTCCCATCGTCGAAAGGATGTATAGTTACGAACCATAAGTGAGCGATTGCTGCCTTTAATACTAAATCTATGTCATTGTCGTTTTCAAACCATTGTAGGAACTTTTTCATTTCAAGTTCTATTCTGTCGGAATTCGGCGCTTGATAATGAACTTTCTCTTTACCCATCGGACCAGAAACTACTTGCATAGGTCCAGTTGTATCTTTTCTCCAATCGGCAACTGTTATTTTATAAAGATTGCTCCAACCAGAGGGGAAAAGTGCAGCGTGCCATCCAAACAGTCTGTCTTTCGTTAACGGCAAATCGTAACGTTGAGTTGCGTCAAGCATCATTTCAACTATACCCTCAACATGACGTTCTGATTCTACAGCTCCTGCAATGTCAATTCCAAGTCGTCTTGCAATTGATGAGCGAACTTGTTCTCTTTCCAAAAATTCACCTTCAATTTCTGAAGATTTTAGTACGTCTAAAGTTAATGTGTCTAATACAGCTTCGTCTTGTAATTCAAAACCTAAGGACTCCATTTTACCAAGAAGCTTTCCTTGTAAATTCCTTGCTTCTCCAAGCTTTAGCATCACTTGTTTATTATCCCAAATGAAGTCAGTCCAATTTTCCTTTTCGTGTATATAAACTTTCATTCTCCGCAATTTTTGCGATAAATATACGACTTATTCTCCGCATCACATCTTATCTCCGCAAATTATGCTCATATTATTGAGGTTAATCTCCGCATCCTTTATTTTGTTTACTTGGCGGTAAACATCTGTATACCCGCATATTGCGAATATTTTCGAATTAGTAGTATGTGGAAATCTTTTAATTTACAGTGCTTTTTGTGTTAAGTGAAGTTTCTCGTCGGAATGTTTTGCTCATGCTGTTCAGTTTTAATTGGTTCTGTTCTTCAAAAATAGGAATTATTTCATTATCGACTCTTTTGCTTATAAATAGTTTTGTTTGTGCAACGGGCTTTTTTTTATCTAATCGTGGTTATTCGGGCAAACCGTAAGTGTCTACAACAAAGTCGATGTCTTTATCGCCCCTGCCACTTAAATTAACCAATATGGATTTTTGAGTATGCTCTTTCGCCAGTTTCATTGCATAAGCCACGGCATGAGCGCTTTCAAGTGCAGGAATAATGCCCTCTAAGCGGCTTAGTTCGTAAAAAGCATCAATGGCTTCTTGATCGTTAATAATATCGTAATTAACCGAATTCATATCTTTAAGCATACTGTGTTCAGGACCAACACCCGGATAATCGAGCCCACTTGCTACCGAATAAACGGGTGCCGGTTCGCCTTTTTCATTTTGTAAAGTGTAGCATTTAAAACCATGAATTATACCCGGGGTTCCGAATTTCATGGTTGCTGCATGGTCGCCCAAATTTAAAGAGCGTCCCGCGGGTTCAACTCCGTGCAGCCGGCATTCTTCATCACCAAGAAATGCCGTGAATATTCCCATGGCATTGCTTCCGCCGCCCACACAAGCCACTACATTATCGGGCAGTTCACCGGTCATGTCCAGAAACTGTTCTCGTGCTTCAATTCCAACTACCCGCTGAAAATCGCGAACCATCATCGGAAACGGATGAGGGCCTACCACCGAGCCGATGCAGTAAATGGTGTTTTCAGGGTCTTTAAGGTAGGCTTCAAATGCGGAGTCAACGGCTTCTTTCAAGGTTTTTAAGCCGTGTGAAACAGGAACAATCTCTGCTCCTAATATTTTCATGCGCACCACATTCGGGTGCTGCTTTTTAATGTCAACTTCGCCCATGTGTATTTCGCATTCTAAACCAAAGTAAGCCGCTGCGGTAGCCAAAGCCACTCCATGTTGGCCTGCGCCGGTTTCTGCGATAAGCTTCTTTTTGCCTAAGTGTTTGGCAAGCAGCGCTTCGCCCATACAGTGGTTAAGCTTATGCGCCCCTGAGTGGTTCAAATCTTCGCGCTTTAAATAAATACGCCCTCCGTATTTTTCCGACAAACGGCCACAGTAGTAAACAGGAGTTGGCCGCCCCTGGTAATGTTTACGAATACTACGCAGTTCTTGTATAAAATTGTGAGATTTGCTTATGGTATGGTAAGCATCTGTTATTTTCTTCATTTCAACTTCTAATGCCGGCGGAACAAAAGCACCACCATAGGCTTCAAAAAAGCCTTCGCTATTCGGGTATTTTTTAAAATAACTAATCATAAAATATATTTTTAAATTCTAATCGGGTTGTTTCTGTATAGTTCGGATTTTAGAGTTCAAATTGATTGTGACGTTCAAAAGTAGAAATAATTTGCTTATGAAACCTTTTGCTTGTAAAATGTTTTGGTTGTCGCGTGGGGTGCGCTCCAATTTGGGGTTATCATGTTGGGAAGTGGAACCGTTCTTTTTGCTCCAGAACGGTTCCTTTTATTCATTCTATTTGACGTTGTCAGCCCCGAGTGCTCGGGGTCGCACGCTGACAAGTCAGAAGAATGTCACCCCTTCAGGGTTTTTGGGAAGCTCTCCGTCATTTTTCTATAATCTTGACATCTCCTTCGGGATTAGGAACTAGGGATTAATTACTGTTCCCCCGAAAAAAATCAGGCACGACATTGCAGACTGCTCGAAGTCTCATGTATTACCTGATGGCTTTCCAAATTGGTGTTTCAATACGTGATTTCCATAATTTCAAAAACCCTAACTTCTTTTGTCAGTTTCAATGTTGCCTTTTCTCCTACTTTTTTAGAAGTCAATATTTTAGCGATGGGTGAAATAAATGAGATTTTTCCTTTTGAAAAGTCAGCTTCGTCAACGCCTACAATTTGATAGCGATGAAGCTTTGTGTCGGTGCCAATTCTCAGGGTTACCCATGCACCAAATCGAATTTCATCCCGGGGTTGCTTGTCGAGGTCTATTGTTTTTGCAGTAGAAATTCGTTTTTCCAACAAATGCAATTTTGCGTTGATGTGATTTATCGCAATCCGCCTTTCGTTTTCATTGGTACTGTCCAAATGCTCTATCTCATCCATGAGCATCTGTTTTTCGGCCAAAAGCTCATCCAAGCCAACTTGAGTAACGTAGTTGGTTACACCTGCCGGTAAGTCGGCCCTTGGTGGTACAATAGGAATTTCTTCCTGATCATCTTCATTTACAAATCCTCTGCTCATGTTTTGCTTAATTTTAATGATGGTTTTTTCTTTGGTTCGGCCTTTATCAATGGTTGGAATGATACCTCCGCCGGGTTTTTGGAGAAAACAATTAACCGGACAGCCTGATTGTTTTTTCAAAAGTAAAAATTATTTTCTTATTAAACCATTGGTTTATAAAATGATTGGTTCTAAAACGTTTTGTATGGGTAATCTCTATAAATAAATTGCTCCTGTTTCGCTTTATTTGCGAGACTTAAGATAAGAGTTGAATTGTAAAATGGAGCATATATTGAAGATTACTCATGTTTTGACTGCAAAACATTTATAAACGAGTGATAATGTGGTATATGGAGTAGCGGCCTATGCGCCTATACCAAAATAAATTATTGAATTAGGCACTTTGTCAATACACAAAAATATTTTAGAATGGGGTTAAAACCCCGTTACCATAGTATTTCCTTAATCCCCCGATTTTATCGGGGCAGGCTGTCTGCTTTAGCTGACGGTTTGTGTAAGTCATTGTTGAGCTGGGCTTTAGCCGCATCACGACTTGTATTGGTTAAACGCCTAATTCAAATAAATTATTTAAACCCGGAGGCCTGCCTGCCTAAAGGGTAGGCAGGGTTGGGATGATTATAGAATATGTGTTCTCGCGAGTTCTAAACCGCGAAACGGTGGTATTATCCTGCCATGCCTGCCTACCCGGACAGGCGGGCCTGCCGGCATTGAAGAGGTTTTTATCTACCCACACTATGAGCTATGGAACCAAATGTTTAGCTTGCCTAACAGGTTTTATACCAATTTCGGCTTATAATTCCACTTCCTTTTTTTCAGGTGAGTAGGCGATAATTGTTTTCCATCCGGAATTTTATATGGAAATCCAAAGATTGAACGTTTTTTCGTCGAGCTGCGCAGCCATAAATTAATTTTCGGGGAAAGGTTGTTGTACCGTTCTGACAATCAAATGTCGCAAACCTGCACTTTGTTTGGTTTGCCTTGGATTGTTTTCCATAGCGAGTTTATAAACAGTTGGAAAAAATGAGATTCAAAAATTCGTTCATAACGCCATTCCCTCTATATTAGCAGATTCATAAAATCACAAGGCGCAAACGAGCCTTTTTTCATTTAGCACATAGTTATGAAGCGTTTATTTTCCAACTTGCTGTTTAAAGTTTTTCTGGCCATTGTTTTGGGAATTGTTTTTGGTCTTTATTTGCCCGAATCTGTCAACAGAATTTTTGCCACTTTCAACTCTTTCTTTAGTCAGTTTTTAAACTTTGCAATTCCGTTGATTATTATGGGGCTGATTATGCCGGCAATTTCGGATTTGGGAAAGGGTGCAGGAAAATTGCTTTTGCTTACTACCGCTATTGCTTATGGCTCCACGCTTTTTTCGGGGTTTATGACCTATTTTACCACTTTGGGTATTTTTCCATCGCTTTTGGAATCTTATGTGGACAAAACGGCTCAAATAGCTCAAACGGCGAAAGAATTATCGCCCTATTTTAGTATCACTATCCCGGTAGTTTTAGATGTAATGACGGCTTTGGTATTGGCGTTTGTAATTGGCTTAGGACTGGCTTATCAGGAAAAATCAGCGTTGAAATCAGTCGTTAAAGATTTTCAGATAATTATAATGCAGTTGATTGAGAAGGTGATTGTGCCGCTCTTGCCGCTATTTATCTTGGGAATATTTGCCAACATGTCTTTTAGCGGGAAAGTATATTCGATACTCGCAGTATTTGTAAACATCATCGGTGTTATTTTTGCCTTGCACATCCTCCTGTTGCTGCTGCAATATTCGATTACCGGAATACTTACTAAAAGGAATCCGTTCCGTTTATTAGCGACTATGATGCCGGCTTATTTTACGGCCTTGGGTACGCAGTCCTCCGCAGCCACTATTCCGGTGACTTTAAAGCAAACCCTGAAAAATGGCGTCTCTGAAAAAATTGCTGGTTTTGTGATTCCTCTATGTGCGACCATTCACTTGTCGGGAAGTGTTATGAAAATTACAGCGTGCGCAATGGCATTAATGATTTTGGAAGGAATGCCGGTTAATTTCACGCTTTTTGCAGGTTTTATTTTTATGCTGGGAATAGCCATGGTTGCTGCCCCCGGAGTTCCGGGTGGCGCGATTATGGCGGCCATAGGTATTTTGCAATCCATGTTAGGATTTAATGAAGAAATGATAGGCTTAATGATAGCTCTCTATATTGCCATGGATAGTTTTGGAACTGCCTGCAATGTTACGGGGGATGGTGCTATTGCGCTTGTGATCAATAAAATAACGAAATAACGATTGTATTGCTTGTGCTTTTTTTGGTTTATATTTCAACTTGTTTCTATTTGACGTTGTCAGCCCCGAGCACTCGGGTCGCGCGCTGACAAGTCGGGGCAGCCGGTTAACCTGACAGCGTCCTTAGACCTGTTGGCGTTAAATCAACGAGATAGGATTCACATTGCAACTATATAATGTCACCCCTTCGGGGTTTTTGGGATACGACATACCATATTTTCTATAATCTTTTCATCCCTTCGGGATTAAGAACAAAGACTAAAAGAGTGAAATTACTAATAATGTAAATGGGGGTAATCCAGTATTTAACGTTATCAGCCCCGAGTACTCGGGGTCGTACGCTGACAAGTCGGGCAGCCGAGGTTGGCAGTTTACCTGTCGAGGTTGGCCGTTTCTCTTCAAGCGGCTTTGAGCCTCAATACGGATAAGAGAAAAGCATCAACCGGGTTAAATCTTACCCGGGTCCACAACCAAATGTTTAATCGATTTTTTGGTTTCGGAGGTGCGCGATGAATAGCTGATGTGAAGCAAACCATCGCGCGACTGGATCAGGCTGGGGTAGGAGTAGCTTCCTCCACCCTGCGCGGGGTCATTTTCCAAATACTCTTTCCGGTTCCAGGTCTCGCCCTCATCGTCCGAGAGCATTAGCACTATGCGGTACCGGCCATCTTCAATATCGTTCCCCACAAATGCCCATCGACCATCCTGTAGCACCAAAAGTTCCACACTTGCCGTGTTCGGGATTTCTGTTTTTACGGAGTAGGTCCAGCTTTCGCCTTTGTCTGTTGAAATACTTTTATGCACCCGGGGCGGAGCATCGCCGCTGTCGCGCATATAGGCAACAATGTCGCCGTTCTTTTTTAAGGCCAACGCCGGCTGAATCGGGCCACGCCCCACAATGGGTTTCGACGGACGCCAGGTTTCCCCGTTATCGTCGGAAATGGCACAAAGCGAAAGGTTGTATCCGTCGGAATAAAGCGGAAGAAGAATGCGGCCTTCCTCCAGCAACAAAGGCTTAATACGGGTCATCCACCCAATGCTGCGGTTCACCGGGTTTTTGGCGGCTTCAATAATCATTTGGTCGTAGTGTGGTGCATATTCGGCCCAACCGTGGTGCAGTTTGGGCATTTCGCTGAATTTCTGTTCTATTTCTTTTTCAAACTCTTCGCCGGGCTTTAACAGAATATTGTCCTGCCACTCCCAAAGCGGAGGTCCCGGATTATTGTAATTGGCGGTGGTGCGGGTGCGCAAAATAGAACCTTCCCACCTATTTCCCTGAACGGCAATCCACACTAAAAATAGTTTTCCCTTATGGTTCAGAAAAAGAACCGGGTTACAATCGGGCAAGTTCGGTGTATCGGCCATTTCAAAAGGTGTACTCCACTCCTTTTTCCCTTTTTCAAGCCGGGCACCCATAATCCGCACATCGTCCGATTTTCGTTCGCCGCTTCCCTGAAACCAGGCTATCAGAAAATCACCGTTGGGAAGTTCCACGATGCTACTTCCATGGACATGTTCCGCTTGCGGTGCAAAAACAAGTTCTTCCTTAATTGTCGAATTAAACGTGTTTTTTTGTTGGGCTTCGGCAACTAAAGCGAAAAGAAAAAAGACCGGGACAACTATTCTAAACATTTCTTAATTTTTACGAACATACAATGCTACCCAAAAGACATAAAGCATACACAAACCAATTACAGAGAGGCTGGCCAAAGGAGAAGCTACGGTACTCACAAAACCAACAACCGGCGGGATGAAAGCCCCACCTGAAACGGCCATCACGAGCAAGCCTGAGATTTCATTGGCGCGGTCGGGCATTTTTTCCAAAGCAAGCGAAAAAACAATGGGGAACATATTGCCGGCACCAAGCCCTATTATAAAAATAGCGGTTAAGGCCAAAACGTAAGTTGGCGCCATAAAAACTCCCACTACGCCGACGAGCGAAACTAAAGCTGCCAGCAGAAGAAAAGGCCGGGGTTTAATCCAATTCAATGCAATGGCACCGCTCAGTCGTGCGATTGTCTCGCCGGCAAAAAACAAACTGATCCCGATGGCTGCTTTTTCCAGCGTTAATCCATACTTGTCAATAAGAACGGTGGTAATGTTGGTATTAATTGCCACTTCAGCTCCCACAATTAGAAAGATGGAAAGTGCCATCAAGACCACAAAGCGATTTTTCAACAGTCCGAAACACGAAGCGAATGTGGCAGGATCCCGTTCCGATTTTGATTCGATGATTGGAGTTGCCGCCAGCCAAACCGTAGCCAGTACCGAGGTTATTCCGTATGCGGCAAGAACCAGTCGCCAGTCCCCAAACTGAACGGCAAAGAAAGTAGCAATCAGAGGTCCGGCAAAGGAAACAATTGCTTTTACAAACTGGGAGGCGCTCAGGTAGCTCGCCAGCTTAAGCTTGGGTGAAACATCCTGTAACAGAGGATTAGCAGATACCTGGATAATGGTGTTTCCGATGCCAAGAAAAATAAAAGAGGCGAACATCATTCCGAAGGAATAGTACACAAACGGAAGCGCCAAGCCAAAGGCCTGTGTTGCCATTCCAATGTTCAGCATGTTGCGTTTGCCAATTTTGTCCTGTAAAATCCCAACCGGCACCGAAAGCACAAAAAACCACAACAAAACCATCATGGGGAGAAATTGTGCGATAAAGTCGGTCACTTGAAAGTCCTGTTTGATGTAGCCTACGGCAACGCCGATAATATCTACAAAACCCATTACTATGAAAGATAGAAAAACCGGGAACAGCTTGTTCCATTGTGCTTTTTGTGTTGTCATGTTTGTTCGTTTAGTTTATTTGTTATGGCATTATCCATAAGGTCTTTCACCGATGAATCAACTTGTTTTGGCCTTGGGTTGCAAGCGACCAGGGCAATTAATAAAATAATCAGGTTTCGTTTTACCATACTTCGTTTTCTATTTCGTTTCACAATCCACCGGTTCGCCAATCACGTTTAAATACCTTCCTATCCAGTAGGGCAACAGCCAAATGTCCCCTGCACTATATTCCGAATATCCATTGTTTCCCCAATCCAGATCAAAGCGATTGGAATTGTGCCTATTAATGGGCAATTCGTCGGGCGGCAAAACTTCTGCAGTCGTCTGTCTCCGAAAATTAGCCGGAAGAAGTTCAATATCCTTTCGGTGGCTGTTGTTCACTGTCCAGGTGACCAAATCTAAGGGAAATCGCTGTAAATACCAGACGGCTTCCTCAAAATCATAATCTTCGTCGCCAACAAGGGCAGTCATTATGTTCCACAAGCCCTCTTTTTCCGGGCGTTCAGCTTCCCAATGGTCCACTATTGTTTTTTTGTAAAGGGCTTTCAAGCTGTCGTTAAAAGCATAGCGATAAAGTCCCCAGTAACCGAGATAATACATCTCATCGTCGGAATGGTTCCATGTGCTCGAAAGCATTTGGCTCCAATCGTCGGCACTATCTCCAGCCCGGCCTATTTCTTCCATCGGGCGCATCAGGTTTTCGAGGTAGCCGTGTTGATCCATCAATTCAAAAGCCGTTTCTTTATACACCTCTTTTTGAGTGAAATAATAAGCTGTTTGCAACATGGCCACAATATTCGAGCTGTTCAGCTTCCGGTCGCCCACAGATGTCGGGAAGTTGTTCACGTATTCAGGATTCCATCTTCCCCAGGTGGTGGGCTTTCCATCGAAATCCACTAAATACAGATCATTGTCCACAATGTGCTGCACCATGCCATCCAAAAGCTTTACGGCTTGTGCACGGATGGGTTCTACGTCCACCAGCTCGGCTATTACGCCAAAAATAAATGCATGCCCGATTGCTTCGTCGCTGCTGGTGGTAGATTTCCAGTCCCACTCCGGATCTTCGGTTGCCCGCCAGGGTTTATCGCCCACATTATAGCCGGATCTTTCAAACGAACGCGAAGGGAATCCGGAATTCATTGGATTAATGGTGTACAGCCGCTCCATGGCGTCCAGCGATTCGCGTATATTCTGCAAAGCCTCTTCAGATTTGGTGACGGAATAACGGAACGTTTCACCGCCGAGATACATCGAAGTCCATAAACCGTCGTTATCCGAATTTTTCAAGCTCCCGGTAGTCACATCGCCATTCACCATGCCTGAAACCGTTCCATTAAAGCCGGTGCGGATGTGGCGTTCACGAACTTGTTTATCAAAGAAACCGGCTTTTTCGGCCAAGGTCATTTCGTCAAAGCAAATTTTCCCCAAACCAGCATTCGTCAAAATCAAAACTGAATTCTCAGGTCCTTTGGCAATATCTACTATTGTATCTGAAGGTATCCAGCGCTTTGAAGCGTAGTAATCAAACTTGCCATCGTCACGAAGACGCATAGCGCCCCATGTTGAACCGAACCAGAGTTGGCCGTCGATGTTGCGAACTGTTGTCAGTTCAGTCCAGGGCATTTTGCGCTGAACTTCACCGCTTTGTTTCTTTGAATTTGAATCGATTTCGAAATAACCATCGTTGGTACCAACAATCACTTTGCCAAGCATCACCTCCATACAGGTGATATTATCATTATCCAGCACTTTGGAAATTTCTTTTTTATCCGGTGAGAAGGTGCTTATCGACGTGTTTCCCATAATCCAGAACAGGTTGGCGTCGGCAGCAAATTTAATAGCCTTTACCTCATCGCCCGGAAGTGTACCTTCCCACAAGTTTTTGGAATCCTGCAGCAGACTCAGGTTCTTACCATCCGAAATAAGAAAAGCAAAGCCCTTTCCACCGGAAAAAATAAATGCTCCCGGCATATTGTGGCGCGAATACAATTCACCGGCCCAGGCATTGCTTAAAACCGCCTTGTCGTCGAGATAAACAAACTGGTCTCCATAAATTCCGATGGATGAAATATTTTTATCGGAAGTTGGCCGGTCCTGCACATCTTTTACCAGTGTTCCGGGAAAAAGAAACTGCCCGGCTCTGGTCCGCAGCAATCCTTTCGATGAAAGCATCTGAACGTATCCATTTCTGTCGGATGCAACCTGGAGCAAATTTGCATTCGGGTCCTCGTTCAGGTATTTGATACTGTAATCCTGCTCAAACGAAGTGTCCTGAACGGCTGATGTGCTTTTCGATTCTTCTTTTTGCACACATGCGACCATACCAATCGCCAGCAATACCACTAAAAATAATTTATTTTTCATATTCTTATAATTATCTATTCCAATCGGGTTTCAGCACGAATATTTGTCTGAATTCCTTCCCTTCACTTTGTCCTTCTTTGATTTTTAAAATGGAGTACGCAATTGTATTTCCATCCTGAGAAACGACCAGTTCGGCACGTTTCTGCCCGTCGTTGGTAAGCATAAATGTTTTGCCAAAGTCAGGCCCCTGCTCGGCACAAATTGCAGCAATGTTTCCATCGCAAACGGCAAACAGCCAGTTCTTTTTTGGATGCCAGCGCGGTGTAGAAGCATCTGAACCAAATTTTGAAAGTTGTCGGGGTTTGCGGGATTTGTCCGTAAGCAAATCCGAGCCTTGCGAATCGATTATAAAAACCTGTCGCACTCCGGAATTATCGGGAGAAAGATAGGCAATCCAACTACCATCGAAAGATCCGCGAACAATCCCTTCCACTTTTCCGGAATGGGTTAAACGACGGATTTTAATTCCGACCGGTGGTTCGGGATACGCTCTACCATTTCCTGAAAACGAAGTGGTAATATCTACATTTTTGGGAATGTCGGCAACAAAGAGATCCGTTTGGTAATCCACACCGTTTTCAGCTCTCACTTTTCCAACAAATGCACGCATTGTTCCCGCTGGATCCACCCATGAATCGCCATACGCTTTTTCAATTTCCCCGGGTTTTGATTTGTTTTTTTCTGCCGGTTTCAAAATGAGGGCAAAATAATGAGTGTAACCAACCGGAGCATTGGAGTTCGGTTCCAGATAAGCGATGGTCCTGTCGTAATCCGGATTCAGAAAATCGTCGTAGGTAAAGCCAATACGTCTCGCGTTTCTTGAATATTCATGCCGGTGAGTTCCTCCGCGTTGTGCCCCGTGAATTGTAGGCTTATTTGATGAAACATCGCGTAGATCAACCTTCGTGAGGATTTGTTTTCCATCGGTGCTTACTTCCACTCCCGTACGGTTGGTGATTCCGTAATATCCACGTTCTTCAACCTCGTCTAAATCAGGACCGTGAATGAATATCACTTTATCTTCATACGGGTGCCAGGAAACGGCTCCAACTCCGGGTGCAGCCTTTTCTCCTGTTACGGATTCAGGGTGATACAAAACAGTTTCAATTCCTGTGGAAATTTCGATTTTTTCTATGGTTTTACTGTTCCCGATACTACCGTCGAAAACGGTTCCGCGGGTGTCGTAACACAAAAAACGCATGTCGGGCGAAAAGTTATCATTGTTGTCGAGAAAATGATTTTTGCCTGAGAATGAAATTTGCTTTTCGTTCATAAGTATAACGGTTACATCGTTTTGATGCTGTAATCCTGCACGAAGGGTTCGTCATCGATAAACGCCCGGGTTCGCTGGGTTTCTGTAATAGTTGGTTGAACCAAACAAAAAACTCCCGTCAGGGGAAGCAACATCCAATTCATTAATTTTTTATTCATTTTTATTTCATTTTTATGAATATGCGAACTCTGCCTAAAACTATTTTAAGGGTTAAAACCCTTTTTGTTGGGTCATTTTTTTACCCCAGGCTTAAGCCTGGAGCTATACGTTCCTCGTTGAAACCGGCTTTTCCCTTCCATCGGAAGTCCTTTAATTTGGTAGTCTTTAGGTAAATAAACGGACATTCCTTTCCGCCTAAAACATCCCATACAAATATCACTATTTCAAAATCGATAGACTTCTATAATATTACTCAATATACATGGAAATTCAACCTTTCAGCTTTTCTGTTGTGCTTTCTTATGAATGTACATCTACCCGCGGTTGAAGAGAACCGTTTTATTTCTTTGAGAACGGTTCTCGGGATTCACGGAATCTAACGGCTATAAAACACCAAAAGTGGATGTTCGCACCGTAGTTTTTAACAAAAAAGACCAAATATTACTGATACAGGAAAAGGTGGACGCCCTATGGGCGATGCCCGGCGGATGGTCGGACATCAGCTACAGCCCTGCCGAAGTAGCCGAAAAAGAATGTTTTGAAGAAGCCGGAATGAAGGTTAAGGCAACGCGCTTTTGGCGCTCATGGACAAACAAAAACAAAATATGCCGCCCGCTTTCGAGTATGTCTATAAAATTTATTTGCTTTGTGAAAAATTAGACGATAATCTGGCTTCAGGGTCGGAAAACCAAGATGCCCGTTGGTTCGACGAAGACAATTTACCGGAACTTTCAACTCCCCGGAATACCGTGGAGCAGATTAAAATGATGTTCGAATACCACCGGGGAGAATGAAGCGGAGCTTATTTCGAATAAGGTAAAAATTTTCCGCTTGGATGCATACCGATTGTTAACTTTACACGTTGCAGTTATTTGATTATAAACACAACATGGAGAACAAAGACAAAAAGAAAAGTACGTTGCGCCGGAAATTACATTTCGCGAACCAGCCTTTTGATCTTTTGGACAAAAAGTGTGACCGCTTCCTGTTGATTGCCGTTGTGTTGGTTTTTAGCATTTTTTTTCTGAACGTGTTTGAACCCTTCAATATTGGGAGGTGGTATTCCGACTCGGGGGTGATAAAATTCTTACGCCTTTCCAGCTATGGTTTTGTGGTAGCGCTGGTTTTTCTGCTCACCCAATTTCCCTTGCGCAGGCTGTTCAATAAACAAGAATTCGATCTGAAAAGCTATCTGATGTGGTTGATTCTTGAGATTGCTTTAATTAGCCTAGTATATATTTTTTTATACGGAAACCCCGTTGGCAATTTCAAAAACGATTTCATTTTCTCCTTGAAATATACCTTGCTCGGCATTTGTTTGCCCTATTCGTTCGCCGTTTTAGTGATTTACTACAAGAATCAGCGCGCAGAAATCGAAATGCTGAAAAGCAAAATGAAACCCTCGCACCAAAAACAACTGCTTTCATTTCACGACGAAAATGACAAAATCAAATTTTCGGTACTCGCCAAAGATCTGCTTTTGCTGGAATCAGCCGATAACTACATTTCCGTGTTTTACCTTCTCGGGAACAAAGTACAACGAACACTTTTGAGGAACACCCTGAAAAACCTGGAAGCAGTGCTGGTTGAAAGTGGCATTATCCGCTGCCATCGATCGTATATGGTGAACATGCAAAATGTGGAGTTCATGCAAAAAAACGGCAAAAGGCTAACCATTAAAATCAAACACATGGAGCGTGAAATCCCCGTATCGCAAAAATACGCATCCCTGTTTCTCGATGCTTTATCTTAAACATTGCCCATTTAACCCAAATTGCTCCATACCGCCCCATTGTTTTGGAATTTAAAAAGAAGCATCACACATTTGCGTTCAGTGTTTAACATTAAAAGATGAATTGAAATGAGAAAGATGATGATTTTTGCGTTCTTGTTTGTCCTGATAGCCGGAAGCGCAAACGCATTGCCGGCCAAAGCAAACAAAGACCTTGTGGGTGAATGGAAATACGAAGTCCCGACGGCACCTTATGGTTACGAGAAAGGAACCCTGACTTTTACCGAAAAAGAAGGGAAGCTGGCCGGCGAAGTGAAATTTGCCGATGGTTATAAAATTGAATTGAAAAATGTGACCTACGAAAAAGGTACACTAAAATGCGGCCTTTATGTAGATTATAATTATGTCAGCATTAAAGCTAAAGTAGAAGGCACGAAAATGACCGGTGCTGTGGATTCCCCCGAAGGAGATATGAAACTCTCGGCAGAGAAAGTGAAAAAGATAGATAAGAAGTAGCCGCACTCCAGCTTTGAGGCGAGTTTTAAATTAAAACGGAACGCCCTTATAGATCTTTGTAAAGAACTTACAAACTATAAGCGCGTTCTTGCATTTGTCTACTTCATCCTATTCAGCAATTACAAATTCATTTTTCCCTTTTATTTTTGGGTTGTTCAAAGTAAACACGATACGGGTAATACTATCAGGCCAATAACGGCGTAAACCATTGTCGGTTACTTCAATAAATTCAATTGGTGGAGTATAATTATCCCGAACAATAAATTGTTTGCCATCGAAATACATTACAAAGGTTCCCAAATCGTTGTGGTTATGGCTTTCGGCATTGTGCCCGCCTTTTGCTGCAAAAAAGAAACCCTCTGAAGAACCGGCATTGTCGCGAGCGCCGGCAACTTCTGTCTGAGGTAGCCAAAAATCGCTGATGAGCGCATTTTCAAATTATTTAGATTAATAAATTTTCTCTGGTTTTGTAAAATTTTCTTTCATATTATAAGGCAACCGGATTGCCTTCTGAATCAAAATCCATGTCTTTTAAATATACATTTTTACCCTGCGACTGGTAGTCAATTACCTGTGCCGGACTGTCACGTTTCAGCAACGGAATTTCCAGCGGGTTTCCCTGCACATCGGTCCAGGTTTGCCCAAGGTCGCTGGTTTCGATATAATAAATATCGGTGCGTTTGTCCACGTTCCCGTCAGGGTGACGGTTAAAAAAAGCACCCACTTTTTCGCCGTTAAAGCAGGCGCTGGTTTGGTAATGGCCCGAGCGTTTTCCTTCTTTCCCGGGAATCGCCGCCAACAAGCGATCATCAGTCCAGTTTACGCCATCTAAGCTCGATTCGAAATATAACTGCCTGACGTAAACCACGGTGGGTTTGGAAACCAGGCCGGTTTTGTGGTCAAATTCGCCAATCATACAAAGCAGGTGACGTTCATTTTCAGCAGTTGTTCCGCCGTAAACAAAAAATGTTTTGTCGGCTTGGGGCGAATAAATGGCTAACGGAACATGCTTGGCGGTGTAGGTACCCAGAGCTCCGGAATATTTGTCGCCGTATTCATATTTCTGGTTCAATTCAAACCAGATTCCGCGGTAACCGTCGAATTTGGTATTGTTGAGCGATTGACCGTTTACAAAAAGGCTGACTAATAAAATGGCAGCAATTAAAATAAGTTGTTTCATTATTGTTTTTTTTTGAAATTCTTTTTTGAATTAGGCACTTTGTCAATACACAAAAATATTTTAGAATGGGGTCAAAACCCCTGTTGCCATTGTATTTCCTTAATCCCCCGATTTTATCGGGGCAGGCTGTTCACTACCCGCCTGCCGGACGGGCAGGAAGTGAACAGCAATGAAAGAACTCAAATTCAACAATGTTGTGGTTTTATTGCCCCCGATTGCTTCGGGGCAGGCTGTCTGCTTTAGCTGACGGTTTATGTAAGCCATTGTTAAACTGGGCTTTAGCCACATTCTAATTTATAATGATTAAGTGCCTAATTCAATATTTTTATTTCCAATCACCGCACACTAAACAGACTTTGTGAAAATACAAATTTTTACATCATGGTTCGGTTGTATGAAAAACACATAACCGAGCAACGGCTTTAGCCGTTAAAAAACTGACTATTAAAGGCTAAAGCCGAGTTCTATTTTTCATGGGATCACCGGGTTAAAACCCGGTGCAAAAAATAACTCGTTTGAGCTTATTTTCACACAGCCTGCGAAGTGCGGTGCAAACTCCCTGTCTTTTACACCGGTGCTTCAGCCCGGTGCCTGTCAGCTAATCAAAGACCCCGGCTTCAGCCGTTAATCTCTTTTTATTCCAGCGGTACATCAATCACCCATTGTTCCTTCCTTTCGTTCCACACTTTTAGTTTTATTTCTTTAGAAGATTCTGAAATGATTTCAGCCTGAATGCCTCTTTCCATTTTTTCCGAAGGAAATAAAACCCACACAAACTTGCTGTCCGATTCAATGTTTGTTGAATAGATGGAAGCAACATTGGGTTCGTATTTATTGTACTCTTCACTGTACCATCCTTGAATTTCAGGTTCTTCCTGCCCTTCAACAAAAGTTATTTCCCAGTTTTGATTTCCAACCGGAATAACCTGAAGGTTCCCTTTTTCGTTTTGGGTAAAAACACGGTTTCCATCCACAGCAACTTCACAGTCAGGATGCCAGTGCCACAGCGCTTCAATTTTTCGGGGGCGGTCGGTTTCAATCTGGTCAACCACCACCCACAAATCACCACGGGCGTAAAACAGCCGTCGGGTATGTACACATTTTCCACCGAGCCCTGAAAACTTATCAAATGAACTCCAAGCACAATCATATTCATCGGTAATCAGCCAGTGCTTTTTTGATACTGGTTCTTCTGCCAAACGCGGACCAGGCTCCTGCCCTTTCCCGTCAACGAGCAGAACATTGTGTCCCTGGCTTCCACGCGCGTAAGGCCGGAATTTTTCAGCCACCTCGCCGGTGTAGGCAAATCGCCCGGCATCTACCAGCAGGTCGCGCCCGTAAGCTGCTATAGAAATATGCAATTTATCGTTGTGCTGGTGCCCGCTTCCCCACGGTCCTATATCAAAGAATGACCAATGGGCATCTTCGTCAAAACCACTTCTGGAAACCAATTGACCCGCCCAAGGGAAAAAATAAGAAGGGCCATCGCTCGGTCTCATTCCTGGTTTTCCATTGGTTGCAATGTATTCCCAATCTGATTTATTGAATTTTTTTGCTCCCTTGAGAATAAGTTCGCGATCACTGCCCCTGTCGCCATCATTATTTAAGACACGAAAGCCATCCGGCCGCACAGCATGGGCAATATAATAATACATATCCTCAACGGTCTTATTAAAAAACTCCGGGAGTGGTTTATTTGCCCGATCGCAGATTTCCTTAAACAATTCAAAATTACTCAGTGAAACATTATGGTAACTCGAAGACAACTCAGTTTGAACGCCGTCAGGATAAACCTGGTCTTTCATGCTTTCCACCATCGCGTCAACGGAATAATTGAGCCATTCTTCCGACTTTTTGTATTCCGGGAAATTGGTGGCTACTGTTGCCAACGCTGAAATTTCCATGGTGAGCCAATTGTTGCCCCCATGAAAGTTGCGGTTATAATGGGCGTGGTCGGGAAGGCTGCTGAGTAGCAGCAAGCGGGTTGCATCGTTCAAATAATCTGAATTGAGCATCCCGTAAAAAACACGGGACCAAACTTTTGCCCGAAAACTTACTTCGAGGCCGCGCCAAATAGATTCGCTGCCTTTTGCAGCCGGATAAGGCATACTTTTAATGATAAAATCCCGCAAAAACAAGTCGATGTATTCAGCATATTTTGGGTTTCCGGTTTCGAAATAAGCGTTGAAAACTTCTGCAAGTTGGCTGTGACGATTGGAAAGCCAGGCCCACTCACGGTCGTTGTTGGGACCTTTGTAGTACCAATCGCGATGCCCATCGGTGCCCCAAGGAACTTGGCCCCGAACATTTTGGATAACAAAAACATTCTTTAGGATGGTATCGGCCCCAGCCAATGTTTTTGACGAGGCTTTCGGTTGCTCCCGCCTTAATTTCAGAGAATTGTCGCTGTTTTTATAGTAACTCAGCAATTCGGAACATGCTGCCGGAAGATTATTTTTTCCGTAGGCTTGCTTTACTTTTTCCATGCCGGGCAGTTCGAGGTTGAATGCTTCGAGCATGGAACGCATCTCATTGGGATAGGCTTTGCAAACGTCTTCAACCGATTCGGTTTTTTGCCACGACTGGGCAGAAATATTTCCGGTGATTGCAATAAATAAAACAGCGGTTAAAAGAATTAGTGGTTTCATGGGATTCTACGTTTTATTCGTAAAAAATAGTCATTGTCTTTTCATTATTATGTCCAATCCCAAAAATAGGGTGGAAACTCGAAATGACAGTTGCCAAGTTGGTTGTCATTTCGACGAAGCATGAGGAGAATTGAAAATCAGCGGAGCTAAATCCCTCACCAAATTGCGACAGATTTCTCATTCGTACCTCATTCGAAATGACAGCTCCATGCTTCCGACTTCCGACTTCCTACTTCCGACTTCCTACTTCCCGCTCTCCAAATCCCGTTTCCGTTTTAATGCTTCGATGAAATAGTAATCGGCATAGTTCAGCGGCACATCTACTTCGCCGTTGTGCGGGATGCTGCCCACCGAATGTTTCAGGATAAAATTCCCGTTTTCCCCGAGGGTTGCACGATATTCGGGACTTGCCAAACTATTCAGCATTTTGTCGGCCCAATCTTTATACGAATCGTTTTTTGCATGAACCGACAATTCGTATAAGGCAGAAGCCATGATTGCCGCTGCAGAAGCATCGCGTTTTTCGTTGGGAATATCGGGCGCGTTGAAATCCCAGTACGGAACGCCATCTTCGGGTAAATTGGGGTGCGTTGCCACAAATTCGAATGCCTTTTCGGCCTGCTCCAGATACCTAACATCTCCAGTTTCCCGGTAACATACGGTGTAACCGTAGATTGCCCAGGCCTGACCGCGTGACCACGTAGATTCGTGCGCGAAGCCCTGAGCGGTATGTTTGTTACGCACCGAACCGTCGGCAAGGCTGTAATCAATAACGTGCCAAGTGCTGTAATCGGGCCGAAAATGATGGAGAATCGTGTTGTCAGCATGGGTAACTGCAATTTGGTAGAAACTAGAATCGCCCGAGAATTTGGTAGCATCGAAAAGCAGTTCCAAATTCATCATGTTATCGATGATAACCGGACATTCCCAACCGCGTTCGGCTTGCCAACCGCCCGTTACGTTCCAGCTTTGGATTACGCCGGCATCGGGCCGAAAGCGGGTAGAAAGCGATTTTGCCGCCTGTACCATCACGTCTTTATAAGCCTCGTTACCGGTTAAGCGATACCCATTCCCATAGCTGCACCCGATCATAAAACCTACATCATGGTGGTTGGTGAGGTATTGCACTTCGGCAAGGGCTTCCGTGTATTTTTCGCCATAGGATTTCCATTGCTCCGCGCCGGTGAGTTCATACAAATACCACATGCTGCCCGGATAAAACCCGGAAGTCCATTCCTGTGGCCGTATGTATTTCATCTTGCCGTTGATAAAACTTTTCGGGTTGAGGATTTTTCCCGAATCTTCAATTGCCGCATTTTGCAGGGTATATTGTTCGGCGGCAAACTTGACGTTTTCTTCTACAAAACCAAGCTTTTCTTCTTTTGGTTGGCTTGTGCAGGAATAAGTTAAAACGAATGCTGCGATTGCCATGCTTACATAAATCAATTTCTTCATTTTTTCATTTTTTTATTTTTTAAGTTTGTAAAGATACAACATTTATGCTGCCATTCCCCGAAAAATACCAGCGGTAATCCCAGTCAGTAATGGGTTTATAGGTCCATTCCTTCTCGCTGGTCTGCGCAACATAAAACTGCGTATTTCCTTCCGGATCGAATTTATGGTACACAAAAACCGGTTTATTGTCCTTATCCAAAATGAGGCGTGCAGCAAGGTTAATTATCCCCCCTTCAACCGGAATAGGGTCAACTATCAAATGTTTTTGGTCGAGGGTGGCAGGCAATTCAACCGGCTGGCCAAAGGCATTGTACCAGTTTTTCAGGTCGGAGCTTTTCATGTACGAAAGGTCGTGATTGGTAGCGTAGCGCAGTCGGGCGTATCACGCCACACCCAATACATGTGGTACCAGCCGTCGGCCATGATTGTGGGCTGGGTTTGATAAGCATTCATTAAACCCTGACCGTCGGTGAGCGGAACGTCCAACATCCGCGACCATTGTTTAGAATCAGTAGAATAACGGTTGTAGATTTCATTGCCGTTGCCGCTACCTCCGTCCCGATAGTGGTATAGCAATTCGCCTTCTTTGGTGAGCATAAAATGCGGATAAGTTGTACGTTTCTCTTCCGTTCCCACCATTTCGAATACCTGTTCGAGCGTTGAAATATCATGGGGCAAGATGCTACGAAAATAAGCCGACTACCATATTTCGGTTGGCATTGTAATAAGCAATGTACTGCCGCTTGCCATGAGTGTAAAGGCTAAACCCCACGGGATGGCCTGCCCAAACACTATCGATTTTGATAATTTGCTCAACGGTTATCGTGTTTTCTGTTTCGTCGATGGTCAACTCATGATCTTTTATTGATTGCGAACGAACATCGGCAAAAAGAAACAAAAACGATAGTAGAAACGCGAGGAAGAGTTTATGAAAACTATTAATTGAACTTGAGTAGGTAATCATCCTATTTTAATTTGAGTTTGCTACTTGTCAACCGATTTATTTTTTAGTATCCGGTCCTTTCTTCACCAATATTTCCCAATCCGTTTTTACCCTTTCCGAAAAAACATCCTGCCAAAGTTCCCGGTATTTTTCGCCGCCGTAAATACGGGCGGCACGGCGCACCAGCAGCCCCAGGTGGTTTTCAGTGCTTTCCCAATCCGAAATTTGCTCGTAAGGCCACTCGCTTTCGCGCCCAATAAACCCAATTAGATAATCGAGTGCTGTTTGCAAAGATGCCTCTTTTTCGTTGGTGTAATGATACACATCAACGCCTACTTTTAGCCCCAAATCCGCGGTATCGAAAAAGTTGGCGAGGTTGTGCACCGAATAGCCAAACGCTTTGGTGCGAATCAGTTCCTCAGGCTGGCGACCGTCGGCTTCAATCATCGGGTTAATACGGCGCAAGGGCAATTCGCCAACTTTGCGTTTCACATATTCGTAGTTGCCGATAAAGTAGGCAATGCCACAAGCCTGCGCATCGTAGGCCACAGAGTGGTTATTTCTGTAATTGTCTTCATCCTTTCCAAACTGGCTTTCGGTGAGCCACTTAAAATATTCCTGGAACCAACGGTCGATGCCGGCTTTCTGTTCGGCAGCGAGTGCGTTTGAAGTTTTAAGCAGGGCAATGGCGTCCACCAAATCGTAAAATGAGCGGCCGTCGATGACCCCGATAAAGCGGCCGTCGGTGATGCCCGGGATCGACTGGCTATAATTCAAATGCGGATTCATCAGAGTTTCCGGGTCGAGGAACCACACCCGAAGAAGTTCAGCAGCTTTTTCGGCATATTCCTTTTTTTCCGAAAAAAACCACGCCAGCGATAAAGCGCGAACAGCACTAATCATTTTACTTTTCTGATTGCTGTCGAGGTTGTTGCGTTCGGGGTTCACCTCGCCGTCGCGACGGATGTAAGGCAATCCGTCGGGTTTAGTAGGATCGGGCCACCAATAGGGCCCCATGCTCATGTAGTCATTTTTCGTTCCGCCAATTGGAGTCAGAGATTTGTAGGTTACCGAATAAACCCCGCCCTGTAATGCTTTATCGGCATCGGCAATCAACTTTTGGAGAGCCGGTTGAAACCCGGGATCATTTTTGGATATTTTGTCCTTTACGATCAACATCCAGTCAAAGTCCCAACCGCCAAGCGTAGGGGTTTCAATGGATTTGGAATTCGTGCCACAAGCGGCAAAAAGAACAATACATAAAGCAAAAGTCAGCATTCTATTTTTTTTCATATTCTATTTTTATTTACCATTTCACCGTAACACTTTTCCCGGCATAATCGCCGCGTGGGAGATCGATGGCGATATCGGTCATGCCTGTCTTTTCATTCCAAACGGCTCTAAAATTTTCGCTGCCTTTTTCAATTTTGGTTGAAACAGAAACGTGCATACGGCCCAATTCGCGGTTGGGATCGGCAACTGAAATTTCAGAAACATTCTCATCGTTCATTTTTATCATCACAATTCCCGGGTTGTACGAAACCAATTTCAGGTTTTTCGAAAGCTGGATTTTACCTGCCTGGTAAAATACTACCTGCACGATATTCAAAGCTGAATTTTTAACCGCTTGGATTTCTGGCGTGTTCGACAAAACTTCCACATTGTTTTTTGAGGCATTGCTTTCCAGTTTTTCGATTGTGGCGGCGGGAACAACCATGTATTCATACGACTCGTTGCTGAGCCGCGTGCCATGGTCGATCCACAATTTAAACACGTCCAAATTTACCTCCCCCTTCGGTGAATCGCTTTGTTTGTTGATGTCCCACCACGAACCGCTTGCCGCATCGTTCTTTACATTTGCGCTTGTGGCCCTGGGGAATACATATCCAATGCCGTCGTGATAAACCCAATCGACATTTTTGTATTCCTTCTCACCTTTTGCCAAGATAGATTTTTTATTTTCAGAAGCAATGGAAACATCGCCCCGAAGCAAACATTGATTTAGGGTTGTTGCCACGGGATGATTTGCGCGACACGAAATCCCGGCGCCCAAACAAACGTATTCATCCTCAAAAAAGAACCAGGCTTTTCGGGCAACGAGCGGGTCGTGCGGACTTTTAAAATCGAAGGCTGCCGCACCAAATTTGCCATCGGTGACAGCACCCACAAAATCCGTCAACCCCAGTTTTTGGATTTCGTTTGGTGCAGGCAATGCAGGCTTTTGCATCACCGTTATGCCCGGTATCTTTTGATAATCCAACACCGGCGAAATGTCGTAATATTCATCGCCCGTGCGCGAAATGTGGTTGGTGCCGTCGCCCCGATGGTGGTTGAGCAAACCCTCGCTGTTGTAGGGAACTTCCATGTTGTAATTCCGGGTGGAATACATCCGCACTGAGGTGAACCAATCGGGCCGTTGCACCGTAAAATGCTCGGTATTCCAATAAAATGTGGCGTGTGACAGAGTGGTTTTTCCTTGGTTTTGCCGAACATCAGCTACTTCCTGCAATTCTTTTTTGCGATAATCGGTGATTTTAAGCAGGGATAAAGGAGCCGAAGGGCCATCGGGGCGGCAGTAACCCGGCCGCGAAATGCTCCGGTTTTTTGCACCCGGATCGGGATATTTTCCGAAGATCATGTGCTTGCAAATCCCATCGAGGTAGTAATCGATCAACTGGTTGATTTTTTCGTCGGAAAAAGCATATTGGGTTCCCACCACATAATCCGCCCATTCGATAAAGGCATCGGCGTAACTTGTTCCGTAGGAAAGCGTGTTGTTCACCCCATCGGAACGGTGATGGAAACTGTTGTCATATTGAATTCCACGTCCGCCGTACCCGGTTGAACCCAAGCCACTTTCCATGGCACTATAAGAATAGCCGTAGTCCAAACCTATCCAAGGTGTGCCAATTTGGTTGTGCCACCAGTTGTCGCAGAAATAATCGTGGACCGTCCAATTTTTCAAGGCAAGCTCAATGGTGTTTTTCGCCTTTTTACTTTTGTGGAATTTCGATGATTTGGTTTTATAGGTCCGTGCCATGTACAACATGTTCGATAAATGATTCCGGTGTTCAAACCCTTCGCGCGAAACATCTTCGTAGTTGATGCCCGGCCAAGTCCCGTCAGGTTTAATTGTGTTGATCAATGACTCCACTTTGGCATCATCGACCGAAGAATGCAATATGGCCGCAACAACTTTTTGTTTTATTGTTTTGATGTCGGACTGAGCGGCGCAAAGATTTGCGACGAGCATAGAAAACAACAAGAAAATTGAACAGATTTTTAGCTTCATTTTTTAAATTATTTTATCATTAATGTCCGGTTACGTATAAGGCTTTCACTAACCCCGGCCTTCAGGCTGGGGACTTGAATGATATGTACCTCCCCTTCGGGCTTTAGCCCTTAAATTTCTCAAATCCATACTTTTCAAAAAACTCGTTACACTCTTCGTCCCAAGTTTTTCTTTTATGATGTTCCTTCTGATTCTTTATGTATTTTCGGACGTTATCGATCTGTGATTCTCCAACACTAACCGCATAGTATTCATCAGCCCACTCAAATTTTCCTACTGACAATTTATTTTTGTTTATCCAATACGAGGATTCACCTTTTATCAACTGCATGATCTCTGAAATATTCTGCTTTGCTGTCATGGAAATTAGGCAATGTAAATGTTCCTTATCTCCGTTAATATGGTCGAGGTAAATTCCTTTTTCTTTGGCATTGGATTTAATGTGATTAAAAATCTCCCATTCATTTCCAGAATTCAGAAAGGACAAACGCTTTTTTGTTCCCCAAACACAGTGTATCCAGATTTTCACATATGACATTGTTGTGCAAATTACTGGGCTAAAGCCCGGTTTAACTTTCTTTTTTTTACCCCTGGCCTAAAGGCACAGGGTTACTGATTTTTCTCTTTGAAGCTCGTGTCTTATTGTCCTGACAACCTCACCTTCAGCGTTGTCTTTCCGTTTTCCAACGTCCAGGCCGGTATCCGGATTTCGATGCGCTTCAAGCCTTCGATTTGCCGGTCGAGCTTTAGAGGCGCCGGATATAGTGAAATTACTGAAAGTGCATATTGTGGATGTGTAAGATTTTCGAGTTTCAGTGTTTTGCCATCTTGCCTTAAAATTGCCCCACCTTTTACAACTTCAACCTCTGCCGTGGTTAACAGTTGCCAGGTAATCAATTGAGTTTTATCATTTGTTTCAAAATTGTCTTCAATTTGAATAGAAACCGGGCTGTCCTTAAAAAACTTACGGGTAGCGTTTTTAATGTTTTCGCCGTAAAGGGGAGTTAAATCGAAACTTGCTTCAGGATTTTCCCCGGCTTTGAAATCGAGCAACGGCGCATGCCCGTCGTTTATAAACAACTGGTCGTTCACTGTAACTGTGCTATGCCCGAAATTATTTTTGGTGAGCAAGGTCCAGCGTTGGCAATCCTGGCAATTACCCCAAAGGTTGAAACCCACCTGTTCGAGCTTATTGTAATTCTGGTTTCCGGGATCGATTACCCAGCGCACGCCGTTCAATTCAAATATAAACGAGCCGGCATCCATGTTCCCATGGCTGGTAGTTGCATGTCCGCCCTTTCCGCCGAAATAATAATTGTGCGGGTCGTTTCCTTCATTTTTAAAGACCACGATTGGGTTTGAACCATCGCCTTTCCAGGCTGCAGGCATTTTTTCGCCCGATTTGTCTTCGTACTGTGCAAGCCAAACCAAAGCGGCACCCCCCAGCCGTGAAAGCGTGCCCATTTCTTCGGCGGGCATCAGCAGGCGTTCGCGTTCAAAAAACGCAGGGTTTCCGGTTTTTGTGGCAAACCATGCCAACAGCACATCACCGCTTTCGCCACGTTTGTCGCCACAATCCGCAAAATTATAGTACCACCCCGAGGGAGCATTCATCATCACCTGGAATACCGCACTTTCTTTAAATGCCGGATAATCAGCCAAGCCGAAATCGGTTCCGAATGCACTTTCCAACATGGCCGATGTAACCACCGAAAAACCAGTGCCGTAGCCCCAATAAGTGGAGCCTTCTGGATAAACGCCATCGGGGCTGTATTGCACCAAAGCGTGCGGCATACCGTCCAAGGCGCGGCTGATGGTTTTTGCGGCAAGTTCAGGGTCTTTATCGGCAATGGCGATGGAAGCTGCAATCATTCCGCCATTGCACACCTGGTTCCAGTTGTTGTGCCCGTTTACCCATCCGGTGTTGCCCTTTTTGTTGTAGCTTGGATTGATCCCTTTCTCGATCAATGCTGTTTTTGCCTTTTCGACGGTCGATTTTGGGAGACTTCCCGCTGTCCAGTCGAGTGCCATGGCAACGGCCATGCTCATTTCGGCCACATCGAGATAA
Source organism: uncultured Maribellus sp. (assembly GCA_964572085.1). Lineage (GTDB taxonomy): Bacteria > Bacteroidota > Bacteroidia > Bacteroidales > Prolixibacteraceae > Draconibacterium. The sequence goes on from CAZNEV010000060.1 coordinate 26,895, forward strand.
TGCGAAGGGTTCCAGTCGGAGAAATTGAGAACGGCAAGCAGTTCATCGTTGATTCGGTCCAAAATTTTGCGGTCTTTTTCGATGCGATAAACCATACCGAGCATGTTCACGCGATATAGCATTTCGCGCGAAACACCAAGCAAACGGCGGCCTTCGAGTTTGCGTTCGAGTAGAGGCTTTTGCTGGATTTTCTCTGCATTCAACTGAATGGCTTTGTACATGTTCTGCACCACCGGGTCGGTTTTCAATTTCGATTTCACAAGCTTTTCCAAATCGGAATTAAGCACCAAACGGGGTTCCGATTTGCGAAGGTTTTTCTTGAGGTACTCCGTAGTCATCGGGTTTTGGAGTTTGGGGATTTCTTTGTCCTGCGCACAGGCAACGAGTTGAAGTACTAAATAAAACAACGCAATCAATAAACTAATTTTTGTTTTCATTTTTAGTGGTTTTTAAGTGGTATTAGAATGTAAATTCATTTTAATTATTTATCGGCTAAAGCCGCGGTGTAAAAAGTTTTTCGTAGCTTTTGTTTTCAACCACCAAAATATCAAGATCTTCTCCGGGCTGCCATTTTAAAAGTTTTGCAGCATAGTCGGAGTTTTTCCCATTTAAGGTTAACGTTTGGTGCACTTTGGTTTGCCGAAACCAGGCGCGGTTTTCGGGGTCGCCGCTGTATATGTAGCTTCCGGCATCGGGCATCAGGTTTCTGCCGCCGGCATACAAATCAAAGGTGCCATTATCGGGCTGGCAATGGCCACCACCGTCAGGTCCGCATTTTAAAACCAGGCACACGGCATCTTCATTCCAAGCACTTCGCATGGAATAAAGTCCACTTACCGGAAGAGCATACGCCGTTGAATCGGGCTGTTTGCCCTCTTCCCCGCTCGTGGACAGGTATAAAAAATCGTCCCTTCCGAAAAATTCAGCCCAATTTTTAAACCTATCGCTATGTTGACCCGGTGATCCTTCCCAGGCATCGCCAAACTGCACGTTGGTGCCATTGGGCAGACATAGTTTCATCGGCACTTCACACATTTTTTCAATTCGGGCAAGGTAGGAATCCGGAAAGGCATCGTCAATTCCATTTAGTTTTGCCAATTCATACTTAGTAATTCGTCGGCTGCTTTTTTGGGGTTATTTTGAAATTGTCTTACTTTCTTCAATCCTTCTACAAATAAATCAATTCTTGAAAGAAGGATTTCAGTTCCCGCAAAAAAAATGAATTGACTGGGCAGTTCCTTGTTGAATTAAAAATAGTTATAAAAACTATAGTTGTGCAAATCGTCAAGATTGTTAGAAATAACGACTGCACAAGGGCTTCTCTACATTTTGAGCCGACAAATACATTATCTCATTACAAACTATTTTCCGCCAAGCATTTTATAAATTTCCGAACCGGCACTTAAAAATGCTCCTGCTCCGTACACTTCTGTTTTATCGGGCCAGGCTTTACCTGGAGCAGCACCAATGGGTTGAACATAGCCTAACATCCCATCTTCGGTTACATAACTTGCCATAGCTTTCCAACCTTTAAGCACCGGATTTTCATAACTGGCTTTATCTAATATGCCATTGTTAATTCCCCACGCCAATCCAAAAATAAAAAACGAAGATCCACTGGTTTCAGGTGTCGGATAAAATTCTTGCCCCAATAAACTCATTGCCCAATGACCTTGAGGTGTTTGAAGTTCTAACAGGCGTTTTGCCATCTTTTTATAAATCTTTAAGAAGTACTTGTACTCCTTACTTTTGGGATCCAATTCAGATAAAACATTTGCCAATCCGGCAAATACCCATCCGTTTCCTCTTCCCCAGAATATTTTAGTTCCATTGTCAAGTTCACCGATGTACCTTTCGTCGCGATAATACAAGTTCTCCTTTTTATCAAAAAGAAAATCGGTAGTAGCCTTAAATTCTGCTACCATAAAATCGAGATATTTTTGTTCCCCTGTTATACTATAAAGTTTAGCCCAAACCGGAGGGGACATAAAAAGTGCATCACACCAATTCCAGCGATCTTGATGGAATGGAGTTTGCCAATTCAACACACTCTTCGAGGGGTGATACATAATGAAATCAAATTGCTCAATGGTTGGAGCAATCATTTCTTTATCGCCATACTTTCTGTATAATTCGCAATATAACTGTCCAACGGTATGATCATCGGCATGGTATTTTCTTTTGTGCAGTTGCCATTTGTGTTCTTCTCCAATACGAATTAACCATTTATAGTACCTCTCATCATCTGCCATTTTTGCCCATTCAACCATTCCAACATACAAGGCTCCATTCGTCCAAGCCAATGGGTGATGTGGTTCTTCACGATTACTATATGTGTCGCTAAAATGTTCGATTTGCCAGTCTGCCACACGTTTCATTTCTTTTTTTACTTCTTCGGGCTTTATTTGCTGAGCAAAAGAACTCAAATTGAAAGAAACC
>CAZNEV010000061.1:0-28254 GCA_964572085.1 uncultured Maribellus sp.
TTTTCAATTATTTTGATGTTACAAGTTACAAGAATAAGCTGTAAAACGCAATCCTTATCTAACTATAAATCTTTCATAATTTCGGCGCTTTGTTTGAAAATTCCAGAATTTTTATTCTCGATAAGGTTCTTGATAGATGGGATGATGTAGTCCAATAAGGTCAACTGGAGTATATGAAGAACTTCTTCCATACGGATAGGCATGCCCGGCAGGCATGGCAGGATTATTCCGCCATTTCGTAATTAACAGCAATTGTTGCTCCATTCCATGTTCTGAAAGCATTACTATTTGTGTAAGGCATAGGCCATATAATTTTTTTGATTTTTAATTCCCTTCAAACCATCGGGCTTTATAAACACGCATATCCGGGAAGCTTAAAACTCCGGAAGGGTTATGAAGCCTTACGTGGTAGGTCCACCAACTTTCCTCCGGCACGGTATATGCAAATTGGCCTGATTTATTTTGATTGATACTTTTTATGTTTTCCGCATCCGGGAATTTATCAATTTTACTAAATTCTTTGTTCTTCAAATCAAAAACCCATGCGCCGGTGTGCTCGGTGATGAAAAGCTTGTTCCCATCCGGAGCCATTTGCAGGTCGTGTCCGCTAATTCCCGGAATTTCCCATTCCTCAATCAAGCCGAGTTTCACTTTATTTTCCATTTTGTATTCCCGCAAAACATCGTACCCGAGTGCAAACAGTGATTTTCTTTTTGCATCCCAAACAACACCGTGAGCAGAATATAAACTATCCACGTAATCAACCAGTAACACTTTACTGTCGCCGCACACTAAAATTAAATTTTCCGACCCTGCTTCCTTGGAAAAATTTGAAGTGGTGCATGAATTGGAAACCACTTGTAAGGACAGGGTAACAAGAGCAATTACCAGAAATTTAAAACCTGTTTGAACAGTATTGTTTTGTTTCATTTTATTTTGTATTACAACTTTTGTAACCACTGTAAAACCTCTTGCAGCATTGCAGGTGAAAAACGGTTGTAATCTTCGGGAACGTAAACTTCAAGATTCTGCTTTGAGCCGTACAAACCATAAACACTTTCTACTTGGCCCACACATTGCCTGACATCCTCGAGGTTAGCATATTGATCCCAGGATGGAGCAATGACAAATACTGGACGAGGGGCGATGCAAGCCAGGATTTCATCAAAATCCCAAGGTATCCTAGGTTCCTGGCCGATAAAAAAGCCCAACTTTGGAATTAATCCATGAAGGTGAGAATACCCGTAAATGCCCTCCGCGGTTTTGCCCGGTGTATTACGGCGCATAGGAGAAAAACCACATACGGAAATGGTTCCGGCAATTCGCTCATCCAACGCTGCACTATATAATCCTACTGTTGCTCCGAGTGCATATCCGACGGTGTATGTTTTTTGAGGATCGATAAATTCCACTTCAGATAATGCATCCACAGCATAACGAACATCGGCCACCATTCTACCCATTTTTGACCAATTGGGAAAGCGCTCGTAAAACAGCCGTCCTTCTTCGATTCTTGTACCGAACCCAATTTGGTCGAAGGCATAAACGGCAAATCCCGCGTCAACCATTTTATTGATAATATCACCGGACCCGGCATAGCCCATAGGATAATCGTATTCATGCAGATAAATAACTACCGGCATTTTTCTGTCGTTTTTAGTAGAAGGGAAATAAAGTTGACCAAACATTAATGGCATACTTTCTATCTTTTGATTTACTCTTGGTGAACCAACAACGTCTCTCATATAATCAGGTTGAATTCCCGGCCCCAGGGAATAGGGTTCGTTCCCCAAGCCCCACTTAATATTCTTTCGTATGCCGTCTGCTTTTTCTTTCCATGCCGAAGTATTATCAATACTCTGACCGCTTGGCTTCTTGAGCAAATCATCAACCCCTTTTATCGGAAAAGCCAAAGGATCCACCATTTCTCCGCTTAGTCCGAGCCATTTGGAAAAACTATAGTTGTAATATAGTTTGTTTATCGGCTTGATGTTACCACGACCAAAAACATAGTCAAAAAAATCAAGGTAAGCCTCAATGTCCCTTGCCGCAGGAGAATGCAATCCATGCCTTAGGTCAATAGCTATATTGTCTTCGGCGCCAAGAAACTCATATGCCTTCTTTGCCGACAAGTACGCTTGTTCGATTCCCCAGGGGTTTCCTGCCGACTCGAATATTGATGAAGTTAGCATAAGGCCGCGGGGGGCTACTAAGGCCATTAAAGAATTTTGGTCAACGGGCATTTTGCTTTCCCGCCCCACAAAGAAACGAAGCCGCGGATGCAACCAATGCGGGCGAATCCGGCTTAGCACTTCAATCGTTTCATTGCTGTATTTATCGGCGGTATAACGAAATGGGTCTTCACCTCCGGTTCCTCCACTAATCGGAATAACTGCCTTAATACGTTCATCATAGGCCGCAGCCCACAATGCCATTTTTCCATTCCTTGAAAGCCCTGCTAATGCAATCTGTTCTTTTTCGACATAATCAAGTGTATATAAATAGTCGATGGCTCTTGAAGCAGCCCATCCCCAGCGCATGATTGTGCTGAAATCATATTCAGGCCACCACAAGTTTTCATATTCCTCGCTATCGTCGGGGTAGCCATATTTTGGGTCGGTAGCGGTAAAACGGCAGCCGATATATCCTCTGCGAACCGCTGCCTGTACCCAATCGTACCTGTCTTTTTTCCATGGGCAAAAAAATACAGGAAAAGGACCCTCACCCGGCGGGATCAATAAGTTTATGTGCAGTTGCGCTTTATGATTCGGCCCAAATTTCAGTAAAACAGTTCGTTCTGTCAGTTGGCCAATTTTTTTTTCCTCTATAATTTCCGAAATAATGTTTTCAGGCGGCGGCGGGACCGTCCCTGTAATCCAATATTGAGCAAGTTTTTTTATCTCTTCGCGTTTTTCTTTCCATTGTTCCATTGTGCGAACAGGGATATTCTTCCCCCCTTCATCGAGGATAAGAGGATCAGGAAGAAACGGGAGGGAAGGCAATTCATCAAAATCCGGCGGGAGTTCCCTTGTCCTTTGTTGCCATTCGCGCCAGGTAAAATCTTGAGGTGAAACACGGGCAGGGAGAGTGCCCGGGAGTTGATCCGTAGCAGGTATAGTCCGATCGGCGGGAAGCACCTTTAAAAGTTGTTGCCAGTAGTCCTCGCGCTTCATTTGTTTTTGTGCAAAGGATACCTGAGTAAGAAAAATCAGCGCGACAAGCAGTTTTATAATTGTTTTAACCGTTAGATTGTTTTTCATAGTGAGCAAGTTTTCAGCAATTAATACCTCTTTAGCAGCAAAATTATGAAAATTAACCAAGGGAAAAAGCTGTGATAACCGCGAAGTAATTGCATCGTTATACCTTTAAAGGAGAGGTCGATCTCCTTTATGGAGTATCTTCTTCTCCATTTATTACAGAAGAACCGTGTTTCATTTTATTACAGCTTTTACAACCACTGGTTGGTGATCAGATGGATATTTTTGGTCATAACTATCAGTTAATACCCCGTATTTTAACACCTCAATATTATCACTTACAAATATGTAGTCAATTCTTTTGTCCATGGATGCATTAAAATTAAAACTATTAAACGTCCCTACTGGCCCGTAAGGCGGCATTTTACTCACAACATAAGAATCTTCGAGCAAGGAAGTGATGGTCTTAATCTGCTCAGTTTCCGGAGTTGAATTAAAATCGCCCAAGCAAAAAACAGTATTACTTCCAGCTATTTCTTTCATTTTATTGACCATTAACAATCCCGATTGGCGGCGAGCTTCAACAGCCTGATGATCGAAATGGACTGAAAAAACAAAAAACACCTTGCTGCTAATGTTATCCTTAAATTTACCCCAAGTACAAATTCTTCGATGTTTTGCTTCCCATCCAAATGATGGTTTTTCCGGGGTTTCACTCAACCAAAAATCGCCTTTATCTAATAGTTCAAACCTATCCTTCTTATAGAAAATCGCGGAATGCTCACCTTGCGTTTTACCATCGTCTCTACCAACGCCAATAAACGCATACTCGGTCATTTCACTTAAATCGTTTAATTGACCGATCAAACCCTCCTGCGTTCCCATAATATCAAATTCATGAAAACGGATCAAAGCTTTAACTTTTTCTTTACGGTTTGGCCATGCATTCTCTCCATCGTTCGGATTATTAAATCGAAGGTTGTATGTAGCGATTACGATTTCACCTTGTCGATTTCTTTCTTCTGGTTTGTTGAAGCCAACAGTTGCAGATGTTGTTAACACTACAAACGCTAAAAACAAAAATAATTTTGATTTCATTTTTTTAAGTTATGGAGGACGAATACCAGTAACTGCTATTCGTCCTTTTTTTAAGTTATTTTACAAATAATCACTCGAGGTTTAGCAATTGAAAACATTGATTATTTCCAGCCAGGATTTTGCTCTAAATTTGGATTCATAATAACATCTTCCTCCGGGATGGGATAGAAATACCTTTTTTCATCCCAAACCCTAGGAACATTATCCAACCAGGTTAGTTCTCCACTTGTACCATTCGTTAGCCGTTGTGGATTGGGTTCATTGTTTATTGTAGGACCGACTGCAACAAACTCATAGCTTACATTTGGTAAAGGTTTCGGTACCTCAAAAACAAAGATGACATCTTCAACTCCATCCTCGTTTAAATCCATAGGAACATCCACTGCTGGAACATAAAACCCTCTCCAATTCATTTTCATCAAATTGCCTTTTTTCCATCGCCTTAAATCATCAAATCTAAAACCCTCCATTACAAGTTCAATCCCTCTTTCCCTTCTTATCTCCAATAAAATCGGATCATTTATTTCCGGAAAATACGTGGATTGCAAATATTCATCAACTTGGGTTGGCAGTTTATCCAGGCCACTTGTGATGCCTGCCCTATTTCTTAATGCTCCAATTGTCATTACCCATTCGGCATCTGTTAGGATACCCAATTCTGCTTTTGCTTCCGCATAATTCAGCAGCACCTCTGCATACCGAAATATGGAAACAGAATTATCATTATAATCTCTCAAATCATAGTAAGTTTCGTCTAAAACCCATTTGATTGGTTGATAACCTGTGAGGACATAACCAAAGTTTGGAGGGGCCGGAATTGTCTGGCCACCACTAACTCTTTTATAATCACCAAGCCGGATAGTTTGCTGCAGGCGCAAGTCCCTACTTTTAACTTCTTGCGGGAAAGTCATAGTTTCACATCCTGGAGTGGAAGTGAATGGTGTTCCGTCTAACTCAAGATAAGTATTTATAAATTGCCTTGTTAAACTAGACTTAATGCCATAGGTTGGACTGGTATATTTCCAATTTGCGGCGTGCAAAATCCCTAATTCCTGATTCATAACAACAGCAAGCATTACCTCTGTATTCACCGGATCCTTGCTAATAAACAGATTTCGATATGCCATATCAGGCCCTCCGGCGTTACTTAAAGTATAACCAGAATTATCCATTACTTGTTTTGCGGCTGATGCAGCTTCAGTGAGCCAGAAATCAGAAGTCGATTGTAATCCGAGATCGGTATGGTACTTCCGAAAAGTTCCTTCAAATAAACAAATTCTGGATTTGAAAGCATATGCAATCCATTTGGTCACAGTACTGCTTGTTGGATCACTTCCTTTTGAAATATTCTGACAAGCGTAATTGATATCTGCTAAAATTGAATCCATAACCAAGGTTCTTGTATCTCGTCCTCCATACAAGAGTTCCTCATCATCAATTTTAGGCACTTTACCAACCCACGGCACTTCTCCAAATCGTTTTACCTTTTCAAAGTAAAAAAATGCCCTAAAAAATTTAGCCAATCCAGTATAGTGGTTTCGAATCGCGGGATCAACCTCGTCTGAATTATTATTCTCAAGAAAGAAATTGATGTTTCGAAGGCCCGACCAGCTCCATCCTGAACTTTGATTGGGTCCATAACCATTTGTTAGGAATTGAGCAACTGAATTGCCTGCAATATAATCGGACATATCGTCACCCAAATATATGTCTTGAGCAGAAGGCAGAATATTGTAGAAAGAATTTGAATACAATTGTAGTCCTGCTTCGGTATTGAAGACAGATTCTTTCGATACCTCAGATTTCGGAAGCTCTTGCATTTCACATGATGCAAAAATCAATGTGAATAGCACTAAATATATTTTGAAGTATTTCATAATAATATAATTTATTCATTGATTATTAAAATGTTGCTGATATCCCAAATGAAACTGTTTTCAGCATGGGATAATTAAGAACGTTTCCACTTCTTCGTCCACTTCCTGAAGTAAGTTCAGGGTCTGAACCACCAATATTTTCAACATCAAAATCTGTTGTTGTTTTATATAAGGGCGACCATGACAAAAGATTTTCACCAGAAACGTACAACTTGACGCTTGAGAGAAATGAAACATTTTGCATAAGACTTTGAGGTATATTATACCCCAATTGAATATTTTTCAGCCTGATGTATGCAACATCCATTATATAACGTGATTGCACAACACCTAATTCTCGTGAAGATCCTAGAACCGTGTATCCTCTGTATCTCGGTAGAAATGCATTTGGATTGTCTTCGGACCATACATTATCCAAATGCCACTTTGGCAATTTATTGTAGGGCCTATTGTATTGTCCCCAAAAGAAACTGGCTTCTCTGTCGGGGAACCAATCTTGTTTTCCAACGCCTTGTAAAAATGCAGAGAAAAAGAAATTGTTCCAATTCGCGCCAAAATTAAAACCATAGGTATAGCGTGGGCTAGAATTGCCAACCACTGCTTGATCCCCGGGATCACTAACTCTATCTAATCCTCTATCAATTTTACCATCGTCATCCAAATCAGCAAATTTGATATCTCCCGGCAACCAAATATTATTAGAAGAAACTTGGAGGTAAGATTGATTTGCGTGTGATTGAACCTCAGCTTCACTTTGAAACAAGCCTTCTGTTACAAATCCCCAAATTTCTCCTAATTCCATTCCTTCATAATAGTTTGACAGCAATTTTTCAGGATTATTGAATTTGGTAATAACAGATTTGTTATCCGCCAAAATAAAGCGAATATCATAACTGAAAGGCTTACTGGATAAATTGAACCGATCCCTCCAACTGATTGAAAGTTCCCAACCATTTGTTTCCATATCAGCGTAGTTCCCTTTTGGCACACTAGCTCCGAAAATAGCTGGTACAGGGAGACCGGTAGTGTACATATCTTTTGTTAAACGCTGATAAACATCACCAGTAATGTTTAGCTTGTTTGCAACAAAGGCTAAATCTATTCCAATGTTTTTAGTTGTAGCAGTTTCCCAAGTTAATCCCTCTGGAATTACATTGGGTTGAGAAGTAACAGCAGGACGAGTTCCGTTAATTACGCGTCCTAACTGAGAGATATTAAATAATTCTATGTAAGAATATGGAGAAACATTCCCATTCCCCAATGAACCATAAGATGCCCGGAACTTAAGATTTGAAATTACGTCCTCACTTACATTCCAGAATGATTCGTTTGACAAACGATAACCAACTGAAATAGACGGGAAAAATGCAGTTTGTTGATCGGATGGAAATTTAGAGGAGGCATCAAGCCGTCCGTTTAGTTCAATAAGATATCGTTCTTTGAAGCTATAATTAATTCTATAAAATTGTCCGGCAACACGCCATTTATTATAACTGCCATCAGTTGCTATGTTTTCTCCAATGGTCAATGAAATATTTTCGGCATCTTCAAACAATATTCCATTGCGGGAAGCCTGAAATGATTCATAAGTACTTTCTTCGTAATTAAAACCTGTCATGATCTTAAGATAGTGATCCTCGTTAAACGTATTTTCATATTCCCCATAAATATTTGTGGCCAGATATTTAGTTTCGGCATTAATTCTTCTAATGTCATTAGTTGTAGTTCCAACGTAATTCACAACCCCCTCTTGCCTGCTAAATGGTACTTGTACCCTCCTACGGAATTTTGACTGATTATTTGTCGAGAAGGTAAAATCCCCTCGAATCCTCAACTTGTTGTCAAATAGTTTTGCAGTCAAACCGGTGGTATTTTTTATTAGCGTTCTGTTAGTGTCTTCTCCATTTTTCCCGTACCACATATCACCAACAGTATAGGATGCTGAATGGGTTAAAGTTCCGTCAGGGTTAAACATAGGGGAGGTTGGATGCCCTTCATCTGCAATATTCCTCCATATGCCGCCGCCTTCGCCAACGTTTAACGGTTGATGATATTTTTGTTGTGAATATTCCGTATTATTATCCAAAGTGAACCAATCAGTAATTTTGACTTCGCCTTTCGCCCTAAAATTATAAACGGAGTAATCATCTGAATTGTATCGAAACAAGCCTTCCTGATCATTGTATCGACCAGATATATAATAACTTATTCGATCATTACTCCCGGAAACGGAAAGGTTTTGGTCGATAGAAGTCAAATTATCTTTGTACAATAAACCATACCAATCGGTATTTCCATAATAGATATAATTCCCATTGCTATCTATTTCATAATCTGGAAGATCAGGATTCTCGGAACGTCTTTTTAATTCCTCGAGGTAAGCCAATGAAAATCGCTGGGTTTTATTAATAGACGAAGGAATACGGCTGTAATCGTTCCATGCATTGTATGCTTCACTGAAGTTTTTAGCAAATACGTAACCATCAGTTACAAAATCCGGAACAGCGGTCGGTGATTTAAGGCCATAGTTCATGGTATAATTAACTGTTATTCTACCTGCTTGAGGTGATTTAGTCGTGATTAAAATAACTCCAAAAGTTCCTCTTGCCCCATAAATGGCAGCCGAAGCCGCATCTTTCAAAACAGAAATACTCTCAATGTCATTGGGGTTGAGAAGACTGGGATCTCCTTCAACACCGTCAATCAAGACGAGAGCGGAACCTCCTTGTCCAATCGAGGATGCACCCCGTACATTATAACTTGCAGAACGTATAGGTTTACCGTCGGCCAAATTTATATTAAGATTTGGAACCACACCTTGTAAAGCTTGTGTTACATTATTTATGGGGCGATTTTCGAGAACATCAGAACTAACCTGTTCAACAGCGCCGGTAAGATTAATCTTCCTTTGGGTACCATAACCCACTACCACCACTTCATCAACACCTATCGCATCCACCACCATCTGCACATTAATCGTTGTTTGATTTCCAACAACAACTTCTTGCGTCCGCATCCCCACGAACGAAAACTGTAAAGTGGCGTTGTCTGGGATGTTGGGGATGGTATATTCCCCGTCAACATTGGTGACTGTTCCTTGGGTTGTCCCTTTTATTACTACGGTAACGCCGGGGAGCGGCTGGCCGGTGTCGTCGGTCACGGTGCCCGAAACGGATTTTTGCTGTGCAAGGGTTTCTTCCGGGGCAAATGTGAAGGTTTCGCTTTGTTTCATCAAAGCGATTTGCCGTCCATTCACTTCGTGTTTTATCCCCGTGCCTTCGATAAGATTGCCGAGGGTCTGCCTGGCCGTTTGCGCATAATCCTCGTTGGCGAAACTACCAAGCACTGTGATGCAGATCAGGAAAATTGTCAATTCAATTTTTGTTAGCACTTTATGCACCGCCGGGCTCAAACCGTGATGCACCCAATTTTTTTTCATAGTGATACATTTTAGTTAATGACTCGTAATAATTTTTAATCTGAAACCTTCTTGAACAGTATTGCCTGTTTTATTTTTATTCTTTCTATGAAGGCGGAACTCATAGTAGTAAAATTTAAATATGATTTAATAGTTTTCAATTATTTTGATGTTACAAGTTACAAGAATAAGCTGTAAAACGCAATCCTGATTAGAACTTTAAATCATTCATAATATAATTCCCCTCTGGTAAAGAAATAAAATAGAAAAATTGCCGGGAGCTAAGTGTGGTTTTTTCCGCTTTGCTGATTTCAATGGAAGCATACCTTTTGGGTATTGACTTACCCAATTTGGTATGCTTTTTTTTATTTTCAACAACATGTCCTTTTTTAAAATATGGCGCTTAATCCGAAAATTATTTTTTCAGGTTAAACAAATTCACCGCATTATCATGTAAAATCATTGTCGCAATTTTCATTGCTTCTTCTTCTGAAAAATAGCCATCCCGCACTTTTTCTATTAATACATTTCCTATAATTTCTTTGGCAAAAAGTAAATGTCCGTAAATATTTTCGGCATTGTGGTAGTCGCCGCCAAACCCCATTATTTTGTTGGCAGGTATGGTTTCAAGCCACTCGTGTAAGTACCTGTAACTGTAGGACGGCGAAATAATATAGAGCCAGCAAAGGTCGATATATACGTTTTGGAAATTTTTTGCCAAACTGGCAAGTTCGCCGCCAAATGGATACCCGCCGTGAAAAAGAATAAATTTCACATCCGGGTATTTGAGGAAAAGATTGGCGAGATGGGCCGGGTTTGAGTTTTCGATGTAATTGCCGCCGCCAGCATGCAGGCCGGTGTGAATCTGGATTGGTTTGTTGTATTTGCGAGCCAGTTCAATCAGGCGGTGCATCATATAATCCGAAAGCGGTTTTATAGTTTCCAAGGGGAGCCGTTCTTTGCTTTCAAGGATCATTTTCAACGCTTCCCCGGCATTTTCCTTTTTTGTGTCTTCAAAATAGAGGCTTCGGTGGTAAGCATCAGGAACTTTTACTGCTTCAAATCCTTTTTCAAGCGCATTTTGAAAATCCTTTTCCAGCGAGACAACGAGATCGTCCACAGTTTGAAAATTCATGTTGTTTTGAAAAGCAACATTTTCCATATCTGATTTTGAAAAAAACCGCAAATAATTAAATTGCTGTACATAACGAAATATTTCAGGGTTGCCAAAACTTCTGTCGTCCGTCTTCCGACTTCCATCAATAATGATGAAATCCATTTTGCATTTTTCTTCGAAAATGGTTTTGTGCCAGTCGGTTTGGTAAACTTCTTTTATTTTTGCTGAAAGCGGTTCAACAGTAGTTTCATCTAATTTGTCAATCCCGAAAAGTTGGTTTATGGCCAGCAAAACAACCCTGCTGTAAGCTGTGTTTTTTGAATTTTCCCAGAATGGTTCCACCGCCTTCCATTTTTCCATTACAGAAAGGGAGTCTGTGAGTAAACGTGCGAAAGCTGCTCTTGGCATACCTGACGACCTGATGTCGTCAGAGGCATAGTGATGAAGCAACAATGTAAAATCGCACATACCGCTTTCAGCTATCCTCGCCGGGTTAAACAAATGCTCATGAGTATCCACAACTCGCTGGTTTTCGATATGGTCGCGAATACGCTGCTGGTAGCCCGGTTTTGCTTCCGGGTAAATCCGAACTTGTGCATTAATGCAGAAAGCAAAAATGCTCAGCAAAAGGACAATTTGTAGTTTTTTCATTGTTGAAATTATTTTATTAGATATTAGAAGGTACCATGCGTAATTTTATCCGGCACCTGTTGTGGCAAGCCTAATTGCGTAATAAAAATATAGTGTGGCAACCACCAGTTGTGCACATGCCCGGGATATGTATTATTATGGGAAGGTCATTTTTCTCGCGAGTGCATAAACTTTTTGCCCATTGCATCGTTTCCAAGTAAGGCTCCAAAAGTATTATGATTTTGAATAAAATTAGTTGAAATTTAAGCTTGTGTTTTTAAATATCTCTTTTACCAATTCAAAATCTGTATCTGCGTACCTTGGATCCCATGGTGTCCCGCCTGCTTCTGTATTAATTTCCTCCTCTATTAATTGTGCGGCATGCCTGTTATTATTCATCATGGCCTTAGTCCATTTTAAGAGAGGATCGCCTGAAGAATTTTTCTGCCATAATGTTAGAAAATTTTGTGCCTGTTTGTCCATATTTAACCGTTTTAAGGCAATCAAATACAAAAAGTCTGTCGAACTATATCCCCCGGTATTTTCCTGGGAGTATGTTATTATTCCTTTATAAAGTTCTTCTGCTTTCCCTTTTTCGTTTAGGCGTAACAAGTTTTCTGCTTTTAGAAAATCCTCAATCCTTTCATCCACAACATAAGGCCGGCCTACCCCAAGGTTTTCTGGCCAAAGCCTTGCTTTTTCAATTGTTTTTACTGCTTCTTCAAACTTGTGTTCTTCAAAAAGTTGCATGCTTTCCATTAAAGCAGCTTGCCGGTATGTTACTCTTCCGTAATGAGCACCTTCAAAAGGTAGGATGGTTGTAGTCTCAAGTTCATCCAGGCTTTCCGAATAGAACCCATTTGCCAACAAACACTTTGCATGGTTATATTTAAGCGCATCATTGGAAGGAAACGCCTCTAATGCTTTTTTAGAAACGTCCAATGCTTTTGCAACCAAATTCTTGCTCAAGTAATAATCAATAATTGCCAGTGAAGTTCGCCAATCGTCGATGCCCAGTTTTCTTGCTTTTAATAAATCCTGTTCAGGATTGTAACCAGGGCTGCCCGCGAAGAGATTTGTTTTTGCTAAATAAAAGTAAGGTGATTCCGGCGAATCTCCGCAAATATCAAAAAATCCTTTGGCGTAACTCTTATTCCCTAAGCTCCAGTGCAACAATCCCAAATAATATCTTGGTTTCCAATCATCTGTTTTACCAATAGCCCATTCCAACGCCGGGATCATCTCTTTTCTAAAAGGGAGAACAAAATCTGAAGTGCTTTGAATAAACTTGCCCAAATAAGAACCAGATTTTTCCGCATCATTAATAATTTGATATAAATAGGCCAACTGAAGATTAATTAAAGCCTTTTCAGGAGCCAATTCAAGAATTTTTATCGCTTCTTGTTTTCCTCCCAAATTGTCATACCACAAGGCCATTTCCATAAAAGTTTGATAAGGCAGCTCATTCCTGATTAACGAAATGAAACTTTCCGTTGTTTGTTTATTTGGCTTTAAAAATAGCCTCTCGCTCCTTGCGAAGTGATTAAGCGGAGAAATGTTTTCTAATTGATCAGCATATTTGGCTGCTTCCTCCAGCCCTCCATTTCTCCTTGAAATTATGGACATAAGTAAAATGGCATCTTGATTGTCCGCCTCCTTTGCAAGAACTTTTTCCACATACTGCTGTGCAATGTGCAATTCGTCTTTTAGAATAAAAAGCTTAGCTAACTCCAGATTTGCCGCTTTTCGGTATTCAGGTGAGATAGAAGCAACAGCAAAACCATCTTGCGCGTCAACCAAATTATTCATTTGTTTGGAAATGAGCCCAAAAACGAAATTAGCCTTTGGATCATAGGTATTCATTGACAATGATTTTTTGACGTTTTTCATGGCGCTTTCAACATCAGTTTTCCTCAACTGCAACTCTGCCAGATGGTTAAGTGCCGGAGCATATAATGGATCTAATTCCAGACAGGCTGTCAGTTTCTCATAAGCCCTCTCATAGCGCCCCTGATATATCCAATTAACGCCCGACGTATATAGCCCATAAACTGAATTCCAGTCAAAACTATCCGGAATTTTAGTTGGTCGCGATGAGTTTAAGCCCTCTTCTGTGTATATTAGTTCTTTACCAGCTCCAACAATGATTTTTATAGGTTCATTGCTTTGGTTTTTGGTTATGCTTGTTTTCCAGGTTTCCAAAGGTTTGAGATTTACATTAAAAGTATATTTCAGTTCATCCCCAAAATATATTTTAATTTCATCTTTAATTGGCTGTAGCGGAGAGAAATATATTTCTTGATCTGTATTGTTTTCAATGATATTCAATGCACCAAGGTTGTTGGATTGCACCATACCGCCAATATCCATGACAGGATACCAGTACTCTTTAAATTCATCATAAGCATGTGGTAAAAACCCAAAATGTTTATAAGGGGTCTGTGTGCTGTTTGAACCAGGTTGATTGAACAGCCTGCCTGCCTGGAGTTCTACGTATTGGCCATCTGTATCGGTCAATAAATCTTCCCAAATGCCGCCTTGCCGGGATAGCGACCAAAGGAATATTTTTTCTCCAAGTTTATCGCCATACATTGAATAATGCCCTGAGCCAAAATTCAAACCATGCCAATAGGCCCCAAAAAAACCACTTATGTCCCCAACAATATGGTTGGATTTTGATCCCCCAAAATCATTGTTGTCATAAAATGACAAGTTGTGCCCTTCTTGATCAATTGGCCATGTGTCTGCGGAGCCCCCATGGCTAACCCTGGTGTTGCCAGGGAATATAAATTCAAGATTTCCTTCAGCCTGATAGGCAGCATTGCTCCAATTATAATAGGGCTGTAAAAAAGGTGTTGGATTGTTCCATTTGGTTTTTGTGGTAAAATATGCCTTATCCGGTTGGAGATTAATTTCTACCTCCCAACGGGTTCTCGTAAACAACTCTATCCCTCCGATAAAGCAACTGGCACTTCCGTCGTCATTATTTCTTGTTTTATAATCCACGGGGGCTGACACATGTGGGGAATGCCCTATTACGCCAAAGTTAAATTCGATGCCCCCCGAGGTCCAGGGGCCCCTCATTGCGATATCGCGAAATTTAACAACTGAATTGTAATAAATAAATTCGTTGCCGGTCGATTTCTCTATCGCTCCCCATATTTTACCCCCAATCTCGGGCATTATATGAACTTTTACATAAGCGTTCCCCAATTCGACAACTTTCCATTCTGCAGATGTTGAATCCTGGCTGTATCCATCAGACCTAAAGTAGGGATAATAATTGCGATCAGGCCGCGGCACACGATCTGGATCCGAAAACGGATAAGTGCAAAAACTTTTCTTCGTTTCTTCAACCGTTGCAGTCTCATGCGAACATGCACTGAAAATGATTGCGAACATAATAGCTAAATACCTGATATTCATAATTTTTTATTTTTTTACTGTTGATGCTAAAATATCAATATAAACAGATTAATTCAGGGTAAAAGAGTATTGGAAGTTATTGTAAAACTATTTCTATCAGTTTATCCCTGATTCTATCGTAATCATCTCCATGTTCTGACCACGGTACTGGTTCGTTTCGTTCCACCTCACTTAAGCCACGCGGTACTAATTCTTTAATAATATCCAGCACCTTGTTTTTTCCAATTTTCTGCTCAGCAATCCATAATATTAACGCATCCTGTTGGCCTCTTCTAATATTCTTTAACCTTATTGAAGGAATTAAGGAATTGAGTCCTCTGTCTTCTTCCGGATAATAAGGCATTCTACCAGGATAGAATAATATCCCATCACCATTTCCATAACTATATTCCCCGAAATTTGCAAATGATAATGGATTTTGAAATACATTCTGATGTAAATTTGCTTTTGGCCCCTGAGAATTATGTTGCCAGTGGGTGCCATGCCAGATAAAGTGACAATTAATACCGTATTTATACAGGATCCAACTATTAACCCTGAAATCTACCGCTGCCCCTTCCAGAATAACAGATCCATATCTGGGACGAAATCCATTATAAAATGTATAATCTCCACCTTTTCCACGTGCGACAGATAAATCCTCAAGTTTTACTCCTGTACCGCTTGACCATATATCAATGGCATCTGCTAATTCGTCTTTGTACCCGGTAGTTGTGAAAGTTGGTAAATCTTTTCCTGGCCCAGGATTGCTTTTCAACCATTCAGCCCTTTCTTTTATCCAAGGGTATCTGCTTAGAGGGGGTTCATCAGTCATGTACCAAAAATAAGTAACATCAGGGGCATTTTGACCGAACCATGTTACCCATAAATTGGATTGTTGCTGCATTTCAGTTTTAGTATTCCCAAGCACATTTGCCCCATACATGCCAATTATAAAATGTTTTTCGCCGGATCCCTGACCTGGTCCCCAATAGCCATTGGAAGGAGTATAAGCTTTACCGTCAAGCCAGAACTTATAATCATCCATGATCTTCAGATTAAATTTTGAAAGATTTGCCGGGAAACCACCCGTTACATCTATTCTATGACGGTGGCCTTCAAATTTCAGCATCTCATCTACCTTTTCGGAAGGCAATTCCGGGAAATAAGAATAAATAGAGGATGTATAGAGCCAGATATTTGTTTTGTTTTCGTCTGGCAAGTATTCCGGAAGTAAAGCAACTTCCAATGGAATTTGCCTAATCACCTTTCCTTTTTCAAGTACCTGAACAGAGCCTTGATATAAGCCACTTGGAAAATTATCTCTGTCACGTGGTAAATGTAAATCTATCCAAAACCCTTGATTTCTATACGGACCAATTTCAACAGGGAACCCACCAAGTCCTGATTTGGCATCAACCGGAATTAATGCATCAGGTATCCAACCTGTCATTTGTTTAGGAGCAGAAGCTTCTGATCCATAAAACCAGGCAGGCCGTGTGTAGCGATCTTCTTTCACATTCAGGTAGTGTTGTGTGAAAATTTCGATAGTGCCAGAAGGGCCATATTTTAGGGTGTTTCCACCAATGGCTTTCCCGGACAACTTGTTGATTGGCCTATCAACCGCAATCTCGACTTTTTCGGCCCTATCATTTCCAGCTTCAACTATTACCTGAAAAGCAAGAACCTCATTGTAAAAACCCTGCATGCGAATGGTATTGCCATCCCACGTAAAATTTCCATTTTTTGATGGATGCTCCAGTTCATCTCTGAAAACTTTCTCTCCATCACCTAAAGCCCAAACCGTTTTGATCTGGCAAAAAGCTGATTCCGGCCAGATTAAAATTAACACCAGTAGAATTAACAAAATAACCCTACTACTTTTTTCTAAAACGAATTGATTTTTTTTCATTACTATATATTTATTTATCAAATTCATAGGTCAGATATTTTAGCACTATCTATCTCCACTTTCTTTTAACAGGCGTTCTATTTTGATAATTTCTCTATGCGTTTTGCCATATTCTTTCGAACATTATATAATTCCCCCACATTTCGGGAAAATGCTCTTACATCAACTACAAGGCTTTCGACCTGTTCCCTTGCAAAATCTTTATCTCCAAGCTCCTTAAGCATTGAAAGATATACATAATCCTCAATTCCTTCACGTAATAGTTCAAATCTAATTGATGAAACCGGCCCGTCAACATTTGGTTGGCCAGAATATTTTTGTGCATCATCTCCAGGATACCATAAAGACCCTTCGCCATTAAGTGTCCAGCCTCCACTGCAATTAAACCCGGAATGAAAGGTATTGGGATCATTCCATGGATTAGTTGTTTCATTCCACCAATTTATTGCCCAATATAAAATCCCATCCAACCCATAACTGGCTGTTATCCATGGCACCATAACAGGATCCATTGCCGGTGCATCAATAAAATAGTTGGGTTGAGGATACCGTTGATCACAAGAGATATACCATGTCAGCTCGCCTCCTCTATCTTTTTCTTCCTGGATAGCCTGCATAATTTTGGGTTCATTCAAATGATTCCCGTGTATTGAATAATTATCGACACATCCTTGAAGTATTCCCCATTCAGTATGATTCTTGGGTGGAACCGGTGTCTTTGTAACTAAAAATGGGACATTCGGAGTTATCTCATTAACCAATGTACCCCATTTACGTGTATCTTCATACTCTTCAAAAGAATTGGGCTCATCTATTGGACTATTAAAAATCAATTTCCCTTCCCAGCCGTTCTGTTTAAAGTAAGACTCAACCTGTATCAGATATGATTTTAAAATTTGGTTAAACTCAGGCGTAAATTCAGCTGCAGAAATCTGCTTTCTTAGGTTTCCCGGAAAAGTATGCAAAAGTACCCTTTTGGTATTAAGCACATTCATATAATACATGTATCTGCCATGATCAAAGCTCAGTTCAACCTTGTCTCCTTTTACATTTACTGCAGGGGCAAGCATATCGTTAAACCATGGTTCCATACGGCTCACATAAAGATATTCATAATATTTTTGTGCCAAATTATTCATTTCCTCAGAATATTCAGGTTTGCCATAAAATTTTGCCAACTGCCCTTTGGAAACATTAACATAGGTTATCAAGGAGGTTTCTTCAGGTAATGAGAAGTTATATACTTCGACTTCCACTATAAAAGTTGCAATGGGCAATTCATGTTGAGTTACAGTAATAATGCCCTTATAAATGCCCCCGGGCGTGAAAGGGGGAATTAAAAGATTTACCCAAACAGGATTATTCTGAATAGCACTGTATCCTGAACCGATACTAAATGGTGCTTTTATAGGAACTAAAGCATCCGGCCAATACCCTACAGCTCCGGCAGGGCTTGACTCAGCGCTAACCCAAACATAATGCTCCAGATATAAACTGAAATTCTCTTCTAATATTTTGTTATTGTTTTGGGAAGTAAGATCGGAAATTCCAATTCTAAAGCCATCTGATTTTTTTCCCTTTCGGGAATCTATTTCACTTTTTGTTGAAACGATTATCTGAAAAGGTACATTTTCATTGCTTGCCCCAGAAACACTAATGGTATTTGTTTCATCAGACCATATTAAGTTATTTTTTTCAATTTGTGCGTCAGGCCTGATTTTTTGCTCAGCTGGCGCAACCCATATACTTTTTACAAAATTACCCTCACCGTATAGCTCAATCTCCCTGTTTTTACATCTTGTAAATAACAGAGTAATCAACACAGCAAATAAAACCAAAACCTTTTTTGTGAAGAGTAGCTTCATATCAATAGATTGAAGAAATGCTTACCCCAGGTAAATTCATCTAAAACTTTTTACTTTTTTCTATCTATAAGTTCTTCCAGGCGCTCTGCCATAACCTTTCGAACATTATATAATTCCTCCACATTTCGGGAAAATGCTCTTACATCAACTACAAGGTTTCTGACCTGTTCCCACGCAAAATCCTTATCTCCAAGCTCCTTAAGCATTGACAGATAGACATAATCTTCAATGCCTTCCCGCAATAGTTCAAATCTAATTGATGAAACCGGCCCATCAACATTTGGTTGGCCAGTGTAACTCTCAGTAAAATCTCCCGGGTACCACAAGGATCCCTCGCCATTAAGCACCCAACCCCCACTACAAAGAAAACCTGAATGAAATGTATTGGCATCTAGCCAAGGATTCGATGTCTGAGACCAAAAATTCATAGCCCAGTATAAAATACCGTCCATATCATACCTGGCTGTTATCCAGGGAACCATCACCAAGTCCATTGCAGGGGCATCAATGAAGTAATTAGGTTGCGGATAGCGCTGATCGCAGGAGATATACCAGGTAAGTTCACCTCCTCTGGCTTTCTCCTTTTCAATTACACGTTTGACTTCCGGCCCATTTAAATGGTTTCCATGAATGGAATAATTATCAACATAACCCTGAAATGTGCCCCATTCCGGATTGTTTTTAGGTGGGACAGGGGTCCTCGTTATTAAAAAAGGCACCCCTGATGTTGATTCTTTTACTAAAGTACCCCATTTACGTGTTTCTTCATATTCTTCAAGTGAGCGCGGCTCATCAACAGGGCTATTAAATACAAGCCTATCCTGCCAACCATGTTTTTTAAAATAGGCTTCCACCTGAGATAAATAAGATTTTACAATTTGATTGTATTCATTGGAAAAAGGTTCAGCAGTAATTTGTCTTCTAAGGTTACCGGGCAAAGCATGTAACAGAACTCGCTTGGTATTTAATTTATTCATATAATAGAGGTACCTGTCATGGTCAAAACTCAATTCAACTTTACCGCCTTTTACCTCTACACCCGGTGTAAGCATATCATTGAACCAGGGCTCCATCCTGTTGGAATATAGCTTATCGTAATAGGTCTGTGTAAGTTTCTCTATTTCGTCGGAGTCGCTGGATTTATTATAAAAACCTGCCAACTGTCCTCGAGAAACATTCATATAAGTTATTAATGGAGTTTCATCTGGTAAGGAAAAATTATAGACATTCACTTCCACAATCATAGTTTCGAATGGCTTTCCATCCTGAGTTACAGTAATTGTGCCTGCATATTTTCCTTTAGTTGTTCCAGGAGGTATTAAAAGATCTACCCAGATTGGTCGATTTTGGACAACATGATAATGAGCATTCATACCGAATGGGATTTTAATTGGGGCAAGAGCATCAGGCCAATATCCGGTAGCACCAACCGGGCTTGAGGTTGCGTACAGCATGATATAGTGTTGGAGGTAAAAATTCACATTCTCCTTGGAAATTTTATTGCCCTGATCGGATATTAGGTCTGATACTTCGATAAAAAAACCATTTGGCGCCTTCACCTGTCTTGGCGAACCACTAACTGAAGTTGTAATAACAACTTGAAACGGAACGTGCTCGTTCCCTGCCCCTGCAACAGTTATCTTTTTTTCTTCTTTCGTCCATACAAGGTTACTAGTCTCTACCCTATCCTCAGGACGGACTTTTTGCTCAGCCGGAGCGGCCCAAACACTAATTGCTACATCTTCAGACTTGCTTACCGCACCATCATCAAGTGCCCCAGTCTGTACTTGTCCAAAACTTCCAATCGATATGGCGATAAAGCCAAACAAAAAGATTGTGGTTTTAAGAACTATTGATTTACAACTATATAAACCTACCCTTAATAAAGATTGCGCGAAAGTCAAAACTTGATTTTTCATAGTTAATTTTATTAAACAAATTGTTTTTACTAATTATTTTAAACACTATATATTATTAACATTGGATATTAGGGAATTAATCTGGTTTCCAATCTGAATGCGCACTTGGTCCCATTCTTCGGCATTAAAGCTCCAAACATCTATAATTCCTATGGAATTGCGGCCAAATGGTTCATTAATAATGCCATTTACTATATCCATTACTTCATCGCTGTCAGGGGTAAGGCTCCTCAGTAGAGTTAAATATTCATATTCCTGAATACCGTTCCTCATATTTTTAAGTCTTATTGAGGGACAAGCAACATTTACATTGGGTATTATATTTGGGGCATAGAGCAGACAACCGTTACCGTTTAATATTTTTTGCTCTTGTCGTTCATCTCTATCATCCCTGTAATCCTTCCATGTTTCCGGATCATACCATGCAGCCTTCCAGCCAGCACCAATCCCCCAGCTTAGCCACGAATATGCATCATATTTAAATGTCGCCCAGCTTATTGCCCGTTCGTTTACAAGAGGCAAATCAATATATGTTGAACTTCCTACCCAGCTATTAACTCCTGATTCATAAATCATTGAACCATAAATCCAGTCCTTTATTCCTGATTCTCTGTATTTTTTGACTTCACTACTATTATAATTAATTGTGTGTGATCCCCATGAACTAATAGAGTTGCGAACTGTTTCCATAGCCTCTTCTTCATATGCACCATCAATGCGAAAATAGGACTCAGGAAAATATTTTTTAAATAAATCGCCATAATAAACCATACGATGCCATGCATCCGGAAAATAAGACTCATCCAAACCATTCAGATACACCGTAAGCATGGTTTTCTCAGGGTCAATATATTCTAGCAAATGTTTCCGAAATTGATTGATAGTACTTATATAAATTGCCATATTTTCAGGATTTCGTTCAACATCAGGATTACCCACATCGGGCCATCCTGAAGTTCCATGTTTGCCATATACATCGAAAGGTAGCAAGAAGTTTTCAACGGGCTCCCCATAACCCGGTCCATAATCATAATGATAATCTTTGGTAAAGGCTTTTCCGGTAAAGTATTTCTCCAAGCGGCTGTCAAATTCATCCCACTGTACGTTAACCTCTCCATTTTCAGAAATATTTAGCTCCGGTTTATATATTGGCTCCATAACTGAAAGCCTGTGCTTTTTTAATAATTGGTATAATTGCAATTCTATGTTCTCATCTGCGAGGGCTAAAAACCCCTCGTGTTGCAAGCTTGCCCTGAATTTATTTTCATTAGGTATTGCAAAATCCCACAAAGTTAGGTTGACCGGAATGTGTTTTTGCTGATCCTGAATTTTTACGGTAATTATCGAAGAATAGGTGCCTGGTTTGGCATCATCTTTATCAAAAGGGACATATTGATCTACCCATATTATCAATGATTTTTGATTTTCAATCCGGTTGTTGAAATCCGGAAGTTGCAGGGGATATATCCATCTCCGGGAAGGTTCGGTAAGCTGTAAATTTTTAAAAGGAATTAATGCATCAGGATACCAGCCTTTACCCAGTGATGATTTTGGATAACCGCCACTTGGTGTTTGAACTTTTACCGACCATTCAAGGAATAATTCGGGTGCTATTTTAAGGTACTCGTTTTTATATTTGAAAGGTTCCATTTCAACAATGATATTTTCCAACACCTTTGTGGAATTATTTGTCAGCACCAGTTGAAAAGAAATATATTCTCCACGAGCAGCGTGTAAAGTGGCTTGTTGACCATCAAAAATCCAATTTTTCTTTATCAGATTCGCTCCTGATATTTTTTGCGGTACTGCATCAAACCTATTATCAATAATTTCTGCTGCTACCGGGTCAACCCTCACCGAGGAGGGGACAATGCTTAAATCCCAATCACTTAAATTATCCCTATTAGTTAATTTCCTACAACCTCCTAATACAAAAACAATTAACAAAAAAGCGAGTATTTTTTTTGAAAGTGTTTTGAAGCCAGTCATTTTTTATAATTAAGATTGGATAGATTAAAATCGTGTTGATGCAATATTGAATTATTAGAGAAAATGGATGCACCATTCCTTATTTATTGTCTGAAATCAGAAATATATGCATCCATTCTTTTAACTTTTTTGTTAGACGGTCATAAAAAATTGAATTTAATTACCTGAATATCCAGGATTCTGTTCCATATTGGGATTTAATCGCGTATCACTTTCAGGAATTGGATATAAATAATCATCCTCGGTGAAATTAACCAAATAAAATTCTCTAACAACTTCTGGTATAATACGTTTTCGCAACATATCCGTCCACCTGTCATATTCGAAGCATAATTCATAGCTTCTTTCGTTAATTACTGCCCTGTCAAACTCATCCTTAGACATATCGATTGTAAGCAGAGGGTATTCAGGATTAGGTTCATGACCATTTGCACGATCTATCACCTGATTTATTGCATCAACTGCAGCTTGGGTAGGACCTCCTTTAGCCATGTTATCAGCTTCTGCAAAAATCAGTAAAACGTCAGCATATCGAATTATTGGCATATTAACGGTTGTAACGCCTCGAGCAAAATTCTCCCATGTATCATACAGGTATTTTTTAATTCCTATACCTCGGCCTAATGAGTCATGATGGATTCCATCCCTACTATAAATCTCAAGATATTCATATTTACGTGGCTGCTCCGGATAAATCGAATCTACCCAAAACCTATCACAGGAATAATCACCCCAACCATGAATAGCAGACCATACTCTTGGGTCAGTAGATCTGTGCTCAGAATTGGCCTGAAAACTCCACATCATTTCAGGGCCATCTTCTGTCGCAAAACTAAAAACATCACTGATGTCTTCAACCAATCTATAATTCCCTGCATCTATTACCTCTTTTGCCATAGAAGCAGCTTTTTGATAATAACTTGCATCGTTTACAGGTGCAGTTGCCATAGTAACATAAACTTTGGATAGAAGTCCTTTTGCTGCATCTCTCGTTGGTCTTCCAACCAATGCTCCCCAGTTTTCAGGTAGTTTTTGAATTGCTTCAGTTAAGTCTCTCTCAATTAATCCATAAACTTCTACAACGCTTGCACGACTGGGTAAGGCAGAAAAATAATCTGCAGTTTCTTCTGTAAGAAGTGGAACTCCTCCCCAGTGTCTTACTAACTGAAAATAATTCCATGCTCTGAGAAATTTTAATTGACCCATTAATTGATCTTGAATATTGGTTGGCGTTCCTCCTAATTTACCCTTAACCAATGCAGCAATAGCATGGTTAATGTCTTTCAGGTTATTCCAGTGAAGAGACCAGATGCCCGAGCCATAGTTTTGTGTAATAACTAAATTGCCACCCGCATTTTGATCGGAAAACCTATGGAAGGCAGGGTTGTAGCTATACCCGCCCCAATTTGAAAAAGATCTTCCCATCGTACCTGCAAGAACAGATTCAATTTGAGCAGGAGTATTAAAAAAATTGTCAGGAGCAATAAAGCTTTTTGGATTTTCTTCCAAATCAAAAGCATCGCATGCCGTAAAAATTGCTAATCCAGCAATTAAATAAATTTTTAGTTTGTTAAAAATATAAGTCTTTTTCATGTTTTTCATTTTTAAAAGGTGACATCTACTCCAAAATTAAAAAACCTCGAAGGCGGATAGTTGTTATAGTCTGTGCCAAGTTGTCCATCACTGCCAGTGAAAGAACTTACTTCAGGGTCAAAACCTGAATATTTTGTGAATGTTAGTAAGTTTGTTCCACTGGCAAATATTCTTAAATTACTTACAACTCTGGCTACCGGTACATTATATGCTAACGTTAAATTTTTTAACCTGATGTAAGAAGCATCCTCAATCCATCGTGAATGTACGTTAGATCCCGAAGCAGGGAAAGTAATTGTACTAATAAGAGGATTATTCGGGTGTGTTTCATTCCATGTTTCTTGATAATCATGCCTGTATTGTGAAGTATGAAGGGCAGGAACATCAGTATTTTGGTTCTCCGGTGTCCAACGGTTTAATTTTTCCACGCTATATCCATTTCTGCCATCTTCTCTCCTTGTTCTGGCAACATTAAAAAGATCATTGCCATAAGTTCCTTGCCACAAAAAAGTAAGTTCCCAGTTTTTTAATTTAAATTGGTTATTTATTCCGAAGATAAAATCCGGTAATGCATTCCCAATTACCTTAAAATCATGATCATAGTCAATTTTTCCGTCTTTGTTTACATCGGTATATTTTGGATCTCCCGGCATTTGACCAAATTTTGCAGCTTCATCTTCTTCTCCCAGGTTCCAGGTCCCTTCATAACCAAATCCCATTATTTGTCCAAATGGTTCACCGGGTGTAAGAAACATGAATGGTATATTCGTACTGTGTCCTGAACCTCCTGCCGCATAGGAAAGAAATTCATCATCTCCTAGGTCTAAAACAGTTGTAGTAGATGCTGTAAAACTTATGCCGGTTGTCCATTTTAACTTACGAATATTGATATCACCATCAATTGAAAATTCCCAGCCTTTGTTCCCCATAGAACCGACATTATCAATAATACTTGATAAACCTGTAGTTCTGGGCAACTCACGAGCCATAAGCAAATCATCCGTAACTTTATCGTAGTATTCAGCAGAAAACCTCAGCCTGCTACGGAACATTGCGAGATCAAGCCCTATATTGGATTGTGTGGTAGTTTCCCATTTCAAATTGGGATTTGAAGCAGAAGATATCTGAAAACCTAAGTTAGCACTGCTTCCGCCATCCCAAGGGTACACACCATTACCACCAATTCTGGATAATGTTTGATAGGTACTGATTGCCTGGTTACCTGTTTTGCCCCAACTAACCCGAATCATAAAATTATCAAATAATCCGAGATCGCTTATGAATGCTTCTTCAGAAAGCCTCCAACCTAAAGAAATAGAAGGGAAATAAGCCCATTTATTATTGGTTCCGAAAACAGAGGAACCATCAGCCCTGTAACTGGCTGCAAATATGTATTTTTCAGCGTATCCATAATTAACTCTTGTTACAGCAGAATTAATTTTTCTTTCACTAAATCCCGAAGAAGTCCTTTGGATATTTGCACCTCCAAGATTATATACACTCGTTTCATGAACAGTAAAATCTTTATTGTTTGCTTCAAACGAGAAAGAGTTATCATATTTGATTTCGCCAACCAGGATTGCATTGATATGATGTTTGCCAAAATCATTGTCGTAATTTAACACATTTGAAGATTGAAAATTTTTACTTTTAGAATAATAGGCATAACCTTGTCCATTATCCTGATTCCCAGCAAATGTTTTTTTATTTAAAAACCTTCTCACATTATAGTCTGTATATCTTGCTGCCCCACCGACACGAAGAGAAAGCCCCTCCATAAGGTTAAAATCCATATATAGGTTAACATTATTTGTGGTTTTTTCGTTTTCGTTTAGTGTTTCAATGGCACTTGCAACAGGATTCCATAGTATTGGTTCCCCATATTTTGGATTTGGGCTTGAGTAATTACCGTTTTCATCATAAACAGGTAAGGTAGGAGCGAATTGAAGTGCCCCAAGAACAGGGTTGCCTGGCCAGTCAAGCTGTCCTCCAAATTGTGGCCCGGACTTATCCTGCTGAGATGCGTCCCAGTTTAAATTGAATTTTAACCAACTATTTATATTGGCAATTAAATTGGTTCTCAAAGAATAGCGCTTATAACCAGAATTTAACATGATACCTTTCTGATCATAAATTGATCCTGATGCAAAGTAATTAAGTAAATTTGTTCTTCCGCTCAATGAAAGTTGATGCGTTTGCGTTGTCCCGGTACGATAAACTTCATCAATCCAATTTGTCCCACCTGTTTTCTCAAATTCTGCAATTTCAGCTTCTGTAAATATTGGAATAGGTGTCCTTTCGAAATTATCGGCTAATTCATATCGATTTTGTTCTCTTGCGTATTCAGCAGCACCCATGAGCTCTATTCCTCCCATTAAAATATTTGAAATACCAAGTTCTGATGAATAGTTAATAGTAGGTTTATCCGTTTTTCCTTTTTTTGTTTCTATTAGAACTACACCATTTGCTCCCTGGGCACCATAAATTGCAGTAGCTGAGGCATCCTTAAGAATTTCAATTGAGGCAATATCCCTGGGGTTAATTGCGGACAGATCACCACCTTGAAATCCATCAACCACAATTAGTGCATTATTTCCTCCCTGAATGGAATTCATGCCTCTAATTCGGATAGTAGTATTGCCACCTGGAGAACCGTCAGTATTTAAAACTAAAACACCAGATGCTCTACCTTGCAACATTTGATCGACACGCTGAGTTGCAACAGGTTGAACGGTTTCCATCTGGACGGAACTAATGGCGCCTGTAATCACACTTTTTTTGACAGTCCCATACCCTATCGCCACAACCTCGTCAATCCCAATCGCATCAACCACCATCCCAACATTAATTCTCGTCTGGCTTCCAACAACCACCTCCTGCGTCCTCATGCCCACAAACGAAAACTGCAAGGTGGCATTTTCCGGGATGTTAGGGATGGTATATTCCCCATCAACGTTGGTAACCGTGCCTTGGGTAGTTCCTTTTATTACCACCGTAACGCCGGGCAGCGGCTGGCCGGTTCCGTCGGTCACCGTGCCCGAAACGGATTTTTGCTGTGCAAGGGTTTCTTCCGGGGCAAATGTGAAGGTTTCGCTTTGTTTCATCAAAGCGATTTGCCGTCCATTCACTTCGTGTTTTATCCCCGTGCCTTCGATAAGATTGCCGAGGGTCTGCCTGGCCGTTTGCGCATAATCCTCGTTGGCGAAACTACCAAGCACTGTGATGCAGATCAGGAAAATTGTCAATTCAATTTTTGTTAGCACTTTATGCACCGCCGGGCTCAAACCGTGATGCACCCAATTTTTTTTCATAGTGATACATTTTAGTTAATGACTCGTAATAATTTTTAATCTGAAATTTTTTAAAGGGCGGAATTTCAATTTCTGCCTCTTTTTGTTTTTGTGGAGGGAGGATAATAAGTTAGTCCATAGGCGGTAAGTTTTAATTTATTATCTATTAATGATCTGAAACCTTCTTGAACAGTATTGCCTTGCCTTGTTTTATTTTATTCTTTCTATGAAGGCAGAACTCATAGTAGTAAAATTTAAATATGATTTAATTGTTTTCAATTATATTTGATGTTACAAGATACATGAATAAGCTGTAAAACGCAATCCTAATTAGAACTTTAAATCATTCATAATCACTATTAACCGACAAAACTCAATAATTATCGGGCTCACTCTGCTAAGCCGTTTGTGTTCAGTGAGTTATAATTCTGATTTTTTTTAAACCTACCCCATCAAAACAGGGACATTTGTACGGTTGCAGGGCTTTTGTTGCGGCTTGTCCTACGCTTAGTGTAAGCCCGCCTGCCCTCGGTTACTATCCATGTCAAATCCAAATGGCTTATCAAGTGCATACGAATCAGTGCCGCCACGGTTGAAAAAGCTTTCTTGCTTTTCGACAATGCCCTGATTGCATTGAGCAGCAAGTGGGCTATGAGCGTACACCAGACCTGGGCCTTGATGCCATTTTCCGTATCCGGATAAAAAAAGTGCAATTGAAAATTCTGTTTCAATTTTTTGAACGTTGTTTCAATAGTCTATCGGTATTTATAAACCAAGGCGGCTTCTTCCGCCGTTATGTCCCAGTTATTCGTGATGAATTTATATTTCCGTCCGTGCTCATCCCGATAGTAAACCAATCTAAGGCAAAGTGTTTTTCCCTGTTTATCCTTCAGCTAAAGCAGACAGCCTGCCCCGAAGCAATCGGGGGCAATAAAATCACAGCA
>CAZNEV010000062.1:0-28231 GCA_964572085.1 uncultured Maribellus sp.
TGGTTACCCAAATTGTATCGGGATCAGAATCCATTTCCCCATCGTTTACCACCAATACCACCGGAACGGTAGTGTCTTCTTCCACTTCGGGGGCAGTAAGGCTTGCAGCAACCAGGTCAGGGTCGGTAATCGTAAAACCCTCTGCGCTCCAGGTATAAGTAAGTGGGTCACCGTCCGGGTCGTAGGATGCGGAGCCATCGAAGGTAATTTGCTCCCCTTCATTCACGGTAATGTTAGCGCCTGCATCTGCAACCGGCCTTCTGTTCACTTGTTTTATGGTGACCTGAACACTGTCGGGTTTCGAATCTGCTTTGCCATCGTTCACCACCAAGGTTATCCACACGGTAGTGTCGGCATCAACTTCGGGGGCAACAAAAGCAGGTGTTGGCGAAGTAACATCATCTAAAGTAAGGTAATTGGAAGTCCAGCGATAAGTGAGCGGATCATCATCGGCATCCGTTGATGCTGTTCCGTCTAACATCCCCGGTTCACGCTCGTTTACCTCAAAGTCTTCTCCGGCATTGGCCAGCGGTATGCTGTTCGGTTTTGGTTTTACATAAACCCATATTATCAATACGGAATTTTCTGTACCGTCACTAACTTTCAGCCTTATGGGCATCCCGGTCAGCTCATCCACTTCAGGTGCTATAAACGAAACCTGGGGATCATTCGGGTTAATCAATATCACTTTGCCGCGGAATGCAGAATTGTACTGTGTCCATGTAAAGTTCAGCCTATCGCCGTTGGGGTCCCAGGATTCAGAAGCATCCAAGGTAACGCTGTCGCCTTCCCAAACATAAACTTCTGCCACAGTAACGATAACCGGTGGAAGATTGCTGATCACTTCAACGCTAACGGTAGCTGTGCTGCTTGCACCCAAATCGTCGCTAACTTCCAGCGTAAAAACAAAAATTTCGGTATCATCGCTTGTTGGAGCAATAAAGGTTGGGTTTGCGGTCGTTTCCCCTATCAAAGTAATTCCGGTGGGAGCCGTCCATAAATAGGTCAAATCGTCATCATCGGGGTCGGTAGAACCTTCCGCATGAAGCGTAACGGTTTGTTCGGCATTCACCGTTTGCTTGTCACCGGCATTGGCAACTGGTGCAGCATTGGGTGTCACGGTTACGATTATGGTATCTTTTCCTGTTGCCAAAACATCGTCGGTTACGGTGAGGATAAACTCCATTTCCATATCTACGGCTGTTGCCGGTGAAACCAAAGAGAAGGAGGAGGCTGTTGTGGCCGTCCCTGTCCAACTGAAAGTAATGTTGTCCAAAGCATCCGGGTCGTACGATGCCGAACCATCAATGGTAAACTCCTTTTGTTCGCGAATCGAAAAATCGGAGCCCAAAACTGCCACCGGCGGTTTATTCACTTGTAAAACGGTAATCGTAACCGTATGACTATCCGTATTATTTTCTGCTTCACCGTCGTCAACGGTCAATGTAATTTCAAAATCAGTATCTGCTTCTACTTCGGGAGCGGTAAAGGTCGTTGCCACCGCCGTGGGATTGTCGATAAGCAAGCCGCCCGTAGCTGCCCAGCTATACGTTAGCGATTTTCCTTCCGGGTCGGATGATGCATCACCGTTTAAAGTTCCAACTTCTCCTTCGTTCATAATTAACGCTGTAGTAAAAACAGCGGTGGGCATCAAATTGGCATGTTGAACCAAAATGGCCACTGTGTCAGGTTCCGAGTCAACCCAAGCGTCATTCACCGTTAAAACAAACCGAAAGACACTGTCTTTCATCAACATCGGAGTGGTGAATGAAGGACTTTCAATGGCGTCGTTATCCAAGCTTGCACCATCTAACGAAACCCATTTAAAGGTAAGCACATCGTAACGATCTTCATCCATGGAAGCACTTCCATCTAAGGTTACCAAAACTTCTTCAGCAACCGATTGATCGGGTCCCGCATTGGCTACCGGTGGTTTATTGATGTGGTTCACCGTCACCAAAACAGTGTCTGGTTTCGAAGGCCACACGCCGTCGTTCACTTGCAAAGTGATGGTGAATGTCGTGTCTTGCTGTACTTCGGGCGCGGTAAAGGTTGTAATTGCAGCCGTTGGTGTGTCAAGTATAAATCCGGCAGGAGCTGTCCACAGATAGCTTAGTGGTTTGCCTTCAAAATCGGAGGAACCGGAACCATCGAGGCTGCCCTGCATATTTTCGTCGATATCGAAATCAGACCCTGCCTGGGCAATTGGGGGTAGATTCAAGTGGATGACCCTTACCACCACATTATCGGTATCGGAATCAAGGGTTCCGTCGTTCACTATTAATTTGAAAACATAATCCAAGTATTCTTCCACAATGATTGGGGAGGTAAATGTTGGGTTAGCCGAGGTGACATCGCTCAGCGTAATACCTGCAGGCGCAATCCACTTGAAGGTTATTTCGTCATAAATATCCGGGTCGTTTGACATGGAGCCGTCCAGCGTAATTAGAATACCTTCATCAACAAACTGGTCGGGCCCGGCATTGGCTACCGGCTTTTTGTTTACGTGCTTTATTGTCACGTCAACCGTGTCCTTATCGGTTTCCAAATCATTATCGGTCACCACCAAAACAAAGGAAATAACGCTATCGGCCTGAACTTCGGGAGCAGTAAAGTTAGGAGTGGCCGAACTGGAGTTGAAAATTTCAATTCCAACGGGGCCTATCCAGTCAAAAGTCAAAGTCCCGTCCAAATCTTCGGAAGCCGTTCCGTCCAATTCCACATTTTCACCTTCGTTAACGGTGAAATCGCTTCCGGCATTCGCAATTGGCGGAAGGTTTTTATGTTTAACCGTTACCGCCACCGTATCGGGTATTGAGTTGGCAGCACCATCGTTCACTACCAAAACAAAGTGGAGAACCGAATCTTTCAAAAAGAAGGGAGCAACTGCCGTTGGGGAAACGGTATTTACCCCGGTGATTGCCAGGCCTTGCAGCGAAGTCCATTGATAACTCAAGGTAGTGTTTGGCGCATTGTCCGGATCGTTTGAAGCAGAGCCGTCTAAGATAATCGTTTCGCCTTCATTCACTTCCTGATCGGAACCGGCATTAGCCAAGGGGATAAGGTTGTGGTTGATAACTTTTATGACCACGGTATCCTTGTCGGAAAGCGAAATAGAATTGGTAACGGTTAAAATTGCCAGATATTCTTTATCGTTTTCAACCATTGGCGCCGTGAAACCAGTTTGTGCGGCAGTAGCATCGTCAAGGGTGATTTCGTCCGGCACGATGGTCCAGGAATAGGTCAAGGCCAAATCGTCCGGGTCGGAAGACAGGCTTCCGTCGAGTTGCCCCGGTTCGCCCTCGGCCACTTCAAAATCGGCACCGGCATTGGCAATTGGCGGCCAGTCCACCTGTTTCACGGTAACGATGACCGTGTCTGGTTTTGATGTTTTTTCACCGTCGTTTACAGTTAATACCACACGATAGTCGGTGTCAACAGTTACTTTTGGAGCGGTAAAGGTTGGTTTGGCCACATCGCTGGCCGAAATGCCCAGGTTATCAAGGTCCAACCAGGTATATGTCAGTGGTGAATTTTCCTTATCGGAAGAAGCAGACCCATCCAGCTCGCCCAATACCGTTTCATTGATAATAATATCGTCTCCGGCACGCGCTTTTGGAGTGTAGTTATGAACTGCATTGAGTGCTACAACAAATGAATTATCTACCGAATAAGTCTGTGGAGGCAATTCCAGTTGTGTATGGGAGTTCCAAAACTCGGCGGTTATCGCGGTTATTTCCTCCTGTTCCGCCGCATCCCACAGTTTAAACGACATGGGGTGCCCGGGAATAAATCCGGTGATTTCCAGGTTTTGGGGATCGTTTAAGCGGTCGATTTCATCGACACCCGCAGCAGCCTGGTAATTATAGAAGTCCCAAACTTCGCGCAAACCCTCGTCTAAAACCGCCACGCCCACACAATTCTCGCCATCAAAAAAACCAACTTCGTCGCCTGCCACCAAATCTTCGCCGTTCACTTTTACCTGAACAAGAAGAAAGGACATATAATCATAGGCATTTGAATTTGCACCCCAGACAGGTACAAAATGGTTTTGTGCTGCACTATTTACATTAAAAATCACGAGGTAAAAAGCAGCTAAAAAAAGAAGGTGAAATTTTTTCATAATCAGTTCTTTAATTATTGTTTTTGAATTAAAGTTAAGCTATTGCTTCAGCTACAACCCAAACAAACTTACAACAATGAGCAATAAAAATGCATGTATTGTCAATAAAATAATTATCAAATAAACAATAGTGTGTGCAAATCGTAAATTCTATTCGTTCAGGCAGTAAATATTGAATTCTGTTTAAAAAAACGATGCACCGCTTGATTTCTCAATACGGTGCATTCGCTAATTAAAATATAAAAACTTCGTAGGTGCAACCTGATTATTTTTTTGCTTCGTGACTCCAGCCAAAGCGCAGGCCAAAAATAAACCAAACAAGAGCCACCACGCCCACGGCAAAAATGGTGTCGCCAATAACCCGCAGCCATTTAAAAACAATTAAATAAGGTTGCTGCATGAACTCGGCTGAACGCGCCCA
Organism: uncultured Maribellus sp.; assembly: GCA_964572085.1. Lineage (GTDB taxonomy): Bacteria > Bacteroidota > Bacteroidia > Bacteroidales > Prolixibacteraceae > Draconibacterium. The sequence goes on from CAZNEV010000062.1 coordinate 4,545, forward strand.
CCATAATCCTTCCTGAACGCTGGCCACAGTTTGCGCCAGACCAATGGGCAACACACTGATTCCGACCATGGTAGCCAAACCAATGTTGATTCCCCAAAATGCAAATTTTATCCATTTTTCTTTCCACACCGCGTCTTTGTCCATATCGCGCAGAACAAACAACATTAAACCGATGCCTAACATTCCATACACACCAAAGAGTGCAGTGTGCCCGTGAACGGCGGTGGTGTTCAAGCCCTGCATGTAGTAAAGTGCTGTGGGCGGGTTAATTAAGAAACCGAATATCCCGGCTCCAACGAGGTTCCAAAATGCAACGGCAATAAAGCTGTAAATGGGCCATTTGTAGGCGCTTATCCATTCCGTTCTGCGACTGGTATCTAAGTGGTCGAATGCCTCAAAACCCATCAAAACCAGCGGTACAACTTCAAGGGCACTAAATGTTGCCCCGAGTGCCATCACACCCGTTGGTGTTCCGGTGAAATATAAATGGTGGAAAGTACCAAGTATTCCGCCCGATAAAAATATGATTGTAGTAAACAACACAGCCAACGTTGCGGTGCTGACTTTAATAATTTCTAAACGAACGAAAAGGAAGGCCACAACTACGGCAGCAAAAACTTCAAAGAAACCTTCGACCCAAAGATGAACCACCCACCAGCGCCAATACTCGGCAATGGCCAGATTCGTTTGACGGCCCCACATGAGGCCTGCCCCGTAGAACGCAGCAATTGCAGCAGTAGAAACCATAAAAAGGATTAACAGATTACGGTTTTCTGCCCGTTTTTTTATAGCAGGATAAATAGCACGTCCCATTAAAAGCAGCCACAAAAATAATCCGATAAGAAGAAATATCTGCCAGAAGCGGCCTAAGTCAACATATTCGTACCCCTGATGTCCGAACCAAAAGTTGCTGACCAGACCCAATTTCTGCATTACGCCCATCCACTGGCCCGCCAACGAACCTACCACAATTACAAGCAATGCGAGGAACAAGAAATTTACACCCAGCTTCTGAAACTTGGGTTCATAGCCCGAAATCGCGGGTGCATAATACAAGCCCGTGGCAAGCCAGGATGTTGCGATCCAGAAAATTGCAATTTGCACGTGCCAGGTGCGTGAAATCGAATAGGGCAACCAATTGGAAAGGGGGAAACCATACAATGCCTGTCCTTCTACCCCATAGTGCGCCGTAACTACCCCCATCAGCACTTGTACCAGAAGCAGGGCAGAAACTACCCAGAAATATTTTACAGTTGCTTTTTGTGATGGAGTAATAATTTCGTCGTGCAACGGAAAAACTAATGGGGCAACGTCTTCTTCATTGCGGCGACGTGCATAATACAATACCATTAAACCGATACCGGCCAAAAGGATGATTACACTGAAACCTGTCCACAAATGCAGTTCCCCGGCAGGTTTATTGCCTACCAACTCATCCGCGGGCCAGTTGTTCGTGTATGTAATATCCTTGCCGGGACGTTCGGTGATACAAGCCCATGATGTCCAAAAGAAAAAGGTATTCATCAGGTCAACGCGCTCTTGTGTTTTTAAGGAATTTAAAGGAATACTGTAGGCATCGCGCAGATGAGCAAGATCCGGATCATCGGTAAAAAGGCCGCCATAAAATTTGCTGTTGCTTTCTATTGCTTTTGCACGAAGATTAGAAACGGTGAGCGTTTTAGTTTTTTTGTTATACGTGTTTTTACGTATGTCTTTTTGAAGCGTAACCCTCAATGAGGCTTGAAGTTCTTCGCTCACTTCGTTGTACGGTTTTCCTTCTGCTTGCATGGCCAATTCGTTCAACATGAATACAGCTTCTTTGTGCAGCCAGTCGGCACTCCAGTCGGGCGCCTGATAGGCTCCGTGACCCCATATCGATCCGATTTGTTGCCCGCCCACCGACTGCCATACGTTTTGTCCGTCCTTAATATTCTGTCCGGTGAATAATACGGTGCCGTCTTCAGTTACTACTTTCTCCGGGACAGGAGGAGCCTCGCGATAGATTTCTCTTCCGTAGTATAACAAAACCGCGAAAGAGAAAACCATCACTCCAATAAAAATAAGCCATAATTTTTTTGAGTTCATAGGTAAGATTTTAATAAGATTTTAAACTAATTTCGATTGTTTTTACTAATAATATCTATTCTATATTCTTCAGCTATTGCAGATAAATTGCTGCCAGATGATCTATTTTATGTTTGGAGTTTTCAGCACTGAATTCGGGGTTTGTACCGGCATCGATGTTGGCAAACTGATCCAACAGATTCTGTTGCTCATCGTTGCTGAAGGCCTGATCGGCTATTCGGAATAAAATATTATTCTCTTTATCAATATGGCCTTGCAAAAGATATGCGTAGCCGCTCATGTTTTCATAAATCGATTGGAGCGCATCGGCATTGCCATTTTTAAACTGCCGGATGGCTTCGTTGGCGGCTTTAACAAATCCCCTACCCTCCTCGTGTTCGTGCAACATCACTGCAACCGGACCAAACTCGGGGGAGAAACCTTTCTCGCCCAGCAGCGGAAAGAGCCATTCTTCCTCTTTTGCGTGATGTAAACCATCGGCAAAATTACCAATCAGTTGAAGCACCAACTCCATGTGGTCGGTATCAATGCTTTGTTTTTCAACCATAGCCAGCATTACGTCGGTTAGCCGCAGAATGTGAACATGGTCGTTCTCTAAATTTTGTGTTGCAGTTTTCATATTTGCAAACGATTATTTGTTATTTATTATTGAAAAAATATAATATGAATATCCGTTTATTTACTTAAGGATAATTAAATTAAGGCTTTCGAAGGTTCATAGAACTCCTTTGGAGAATCCCCTTGGAAAAAGCCGGCCTAAAGGGTGAATGTTTAGCCCCAGGCTTAAGCCTGGGGTAAAAAGAAGGTCCCGTCGGAAAGGGTTTTAACCCTTAAAATAGTTTTAGGTGGAGTTGCGAATATTCATAAAATATATGTTAGTGTATTTTCTCTTCTTATCGCCCTCCCTCGGAGAGCCTGCCCCGAGTATCGGGAGGTCAGGGGAGGCTTTTTACAATCCCAGGGCTTTCGGATAAAGGATATTATTTTCAAGATGGACGTGTACGTGCAAATCATCTTCAAATTTTTCCAACCGATCAAAAGCTACCTGATAAGTATTGCAGCCGTCGGCCGGCACCTGGTAACCTTTTGATAGGACGTTTATTTGATCCATTGCGCCACCGGCAAATTCATGTTCGCCAAACATGCGTTCAATTTCAGATTTTATAGTCGCTTTTGCCGATTCCGAATTGTTTTTAACTGTCTCTTTTATGGCAGGAAACAGCACTTCTTCTTCATTCTTTAAATGTTGCAGCAATTCATCATTGATCTGTTTGAACAAACCGGCAATTTCAACTAATTCGGGATGGTTTTCACCGTGTACATCGGCAATTTTTTGGGTGTAGAAAAGCAGCTCAGGCAAATTTTTCAATACAAACTTATGGTGTGTATTCACGATGTAATCGCTCAAAAACCCGGGATCCCAGCTTTTGAAATTCATAAATTCATTGGCGGTATCCTGCGTGGCTTCGATTATTTCCTTTTCAAGCTGCACGATGTCGATTTTGTTTTCCTTGCAGGCATCAACAAGCGTTTGTTTCCCGCCGCAACAAAAATCGATGCCCGCATTTTTAAATACTGTTGAGGTACGAAGATCGTTGGCTACAATCTCACCAACCGTTAATTCTTTTAGTTGACTTTGTTCCATTATTATCTATTTTAAAAAATTCACCGCAAATATAAAAAAATATCCCTATCAAAAGACTAAGAGGTCTCTTAGTGGTTATTCATTTTGTTAACTCCGACTTCCGACCTCTTCCACCCTAAAACTCTTTTTCCCCAAATTCACCCGACGGAAGTTTTGACTTTCCATTTTTCCAGTTCAGGTTGTAACTGAAATTCAGCATCAAAATATCGGTTTCATAAATGTAGTTGGTTGAAGTGTAAAAATTTTCGCCCCAGGTGGTAACGCATTGGCGTTTAAACTGAGCGACGATGAAAAATTGAATGTTGAGTTCGCATCGCGCTCCTGGTAGCGTTCCCCGGCAAACAAACCGAAGGAGAAAATGTTGTTCTCGTCAGCTTTGTAAGAGATAGCCGCCCGCCGGCGTAATAATAGCGGTTGTAACTTCTTTCGCCTGTGGAAGGGGAAATGCTGCGCCGATTATTTGCAGGATCATCGATTTCCAAATGCCCTTCACGAAAACCTGCCAAATCGTTCCGGCTATAATTTGCCCCAAGCGAAAGATCCCATTTGTCTTTTTTCTGGTTGAACATGATATCGGTCCCAAAACGTTTGGCAACCCGACCTAAAAACTGAACGCGTGCAAAATGTGTCCCATCCGGTATTTTTTCAATTTTAAAAATGCCGGAACTTTTGGATATCGTTCCGTTGATCAACGACGAATCGGAAGCGTTATACACCGCAATGCTTGCATATTCCAAAGGCTGGTTAGTTTCCGAATCCGTAACACGCCCCGAAACACTGCCTTTTTGTGCGAACAAATTAACTGAAAACAGAATGAAAATAAATAGGGGAAATAGCTTAACTGTTGACATTGCGTTTATTATTTAACCGTAAAAATTTAATCGAATTTGTTTAACGGTTTTAAATAACACGGGGATTCTTAGATTGTTCGGTTGCCGAATAATTACCGCAGATTACGCAAATAAACACAGAATTGGAGTGAATTTTTAATAATCTGTGAAAATCTGCGTTATTTGTGGTGAACTATAACCATTCGTTGTTTCTTTTGAAAACTTCCTCGATGCAAAAATGAATTGTGTGACACACCCGCCTAACGCATTGGCCAAAAAATTCCAATCCGCGATTTTGAGTCTTAACCCAATTTTTGTGATTGGGCATAATGAGGTGATGACAAACTGTCTGAAGCCACCATTCCCACCTACCTATCGTCAGGCAGGCGCAAGTGGGAACCTCAGTATGAGAGGCAGGGATTCCCGCCTACACGGGGATGAAGTGCATTTAGAGTCTGCCACTCGTAAAAATACTCCGGGGACAGTGTACAAAGTTACGCTTTACATTAAACCTTTTAGCATTCCGTGGTAGTACATCGGCTTTAAACCGTGCTTTTTCAGAATCCACCACATCCCGCGCTCCACTCCTGTATCGATGAAAGGAATAATCGGCATCAGCTCTTTTTCATAAACATTCGGCAAAACCTCTTTTTCGTAGCCAAATTCGGCCATCAAAACCTTGCCATATTCCGTAATAATGGGGCATCCTGAATAGCCGTTGTAGGATTTTTCGGGTTGTTTCCCTTCCATCACCGACACCAAATTGGCCGCGGCAATCGGTGCCTGCATCCGGATGGCTGCTCCCGTTTTGCTGGTAGGCAGTCCGGCCACATCGCCAAAAGAAATTATGTTGGGATATTTGTTGTGAAAAAGTGTAAACTGGTTGGTATCCACCCAACCGCCATATCGTAGTTCTCCTTCGGTTATGGCCAACGGCGAATTTTTCACAAAATCCGGTGCGCTCATGGGAGGCACAATATGAAGAAAATCAAAGTCAACTTCCACCTTTTCATAATTGGCATCAGCGGGCGTTGGTGCCAGGGTGGTCTCCGGCAACAATTCAAAAGTAGCTCTTTGTCGTGCTGTATCAACAGCTACCAAACGGTGTTTAAAATGCTTTTTAATATTCCGTTCGTCATAGATTTCAGCCAAGCGGTCGCCATAAATTTTTGGCGTCATCATATTGGTGCCGTTCAAATAATAATTAAAAGTTTTCCCTTCTCGTGCATCATGGTCGCGTAAATAGTCTTCGGACATCAAACAAATTTTCTTAGGTGCACCACCGCACTTAAATTTGGTATAGGTATCGGTAAAAACCAAATTCCCGTTCACCAAATCGGGCATCTTTTTAAGTGCCTCATAACACTTTTTAGATCCTTCGTGCGTATATATACTGTGCACGTTTCCTTCACCCAAACGGTTTACGTCAATACCTTCAACAAGGCTAAAATTCATCTGGCAACCGGGAACAAGCACTAAATAATCATAACAAATCTTTCCCGATCTCCGGGTTTCAAGACAATTGCTGTCGGGGTTTAGTTCAACTACATGGTCTTTCACCCAGGTTACACCATGCGGGATTAAATCTTTATTCGGTTTCAGAATTTCATCGGCGGTAAACACTCCTCCGGCAATCATGGTGTAACCCGGCTGGTAGTGGTGAATTTCATTGGGCTCTACAATGGTTATGTCCGGGTTTCGCAATTTATCGGTAAGATAGGCTGCCATGGTAATTCCGGCGGCGCCTCCGCCCACTATTACAATTTTCCCCTGTGCCTTGCTTTCGCTAAAATAATCGAACGAGCGTTCGGTCACAATAACCGCACCCAAGCCCAACGCACTTAATTTAAGGAACCTTCTCCTGGAATTTTGATTCTTCTCCATCACTTAAATCTCCTTTTGCTATTAACAGCTTTGTTGTTTTGAAATTAAAAGCGACAAAGATAACAACAAGAAAATTTCAAACGATGCGATAAGTCATACGTAATATCATTTTAAAATGATTCTAAATTACATGACTTTTATTTAAATTAACAACCGGGATTTAGAAATTCGATTTCAGAAAAATGATTAGAAAAATACCTCCAATTACCATAATTAGCATGACTAACAGCGACAAGGTTGTAGAAGACGTGAAGTAATTGTTTCGAAGTTGTTTGTCTTTTTTAAAGTATTGAAGAAAAGCAAGCAAGGCAATGATCACCCCAATGGCTACCATAACTACCCCCAAATTAGCTGAAGGCGCTTTTTCCGGTAAAACGGCTGCATCAAGCAGAAAGGAAAGCTGCTGAAGAAACAGGTTGAATTTCATGATTACGAAGCCGAACCCCATGAGTGCGATGCTTGTGCGAATCCAGGCAAGGAAGGTTCTTTCGTTTGCTAAGCGCTCTCTTGAGCGGTCTATTGAGTTTTTTTCGTCTAACTTTGTCATTATTTATTGTTTTACTCCACTTATTTTCACCGGTGGCACCAGCAGGATTTCTTCAATCCGGAATTCTTGTGCGGACAGACTGCCAGATTTCAATGCCGCTTTAAATCCTTCGTTCATCATTCGTCCCGCGCGCATCGGAAAATCTAACAACGCCGGAAAATTTTTCTCATCGGCCGGATGATTAAAAAACGAAAGGCAGGAGCTTACATTCGACGACAGATAAATCCTGCACGCCATTGGCCGCGCTTCGTAGGCTATACATACCCCGTCCTCAAGCAAAGCACAGGGAAATTTCGACTGCAACAAATCCTTTTCACTTAATTGCTTCAGTTTATTGTTTTTTCTTTCCGCACGGCTCCGGATTTCTTTCCGGCTTCGTTCATTAAATTCCCTTTTCAAAAAATCGTTAAGGTACTCCATCTCATAGGACAGTGCAAAAACAGGCTGATAACAACACCAGTCGCATCCCTTTTTGCAATCAACACCTTGGTTTTGATTGTGTGCAAATTCGGTAAGCGAATCAATCAAGCCATCAATTTCCGCATACATTTTCCGCATCGCTGCAAACAAGGACTGTTGTGTCAGTTCGGGGACAACAGCAGAACTCCCTAACTTGTAACCATCGGAATAAAATGCCCTATCAATTTGTTTTTGCTTACTATCCATCGTTTTTTTAAGCAAAGATAGACATGAAATGGTTTTCGATTCGTAAATTGACAAAGCATTAACCAAAAAATGAAACAAAATGGCACTTTTAGACGAAAGCAACTACCTAAAATCAGGTTCAACAATGTACTGCTTTGCGGGTTACCCATCGGTGAAAATTTACAAGAAACAGACCGGCAGTTCGTGGTCGGAACATCTTTTATTCGGCGACTACATTAAAATCCTCAACCCCGAAATAAACAACAAACGGGTTTATGCGCGCAGCCGGAATTCAAACGGGTGGGTGAAAGTTTCCGAAATTCAAACCGAAAGGGTATTGGAGGTCAACTTCATAGACATCGGCCAGGGCGACGGTTGCCACATTGTAACACCCGACGACCGCCACATTTTAATCGATGCCGGAGAATACGACAACATGAACCGTTACCTGGCCTGGCGGTTTAACCTCTATCAGAAAAAACGTCCGCTCGCCTTCCCTTTCAAAGTGGTTATCAGCCATTCGGACAAGGACCATTACGGCGGCTTCGGGCCAATTTTTGAAAATGATAAAATCCGTATTTCCGAGATCTACCACAACGGCATCGTTGAACGCCCGGGAGAAAGGGAATCGTTCGGAAAAATTGAAAACGGATTAATTACTTCGTTAGTGACGGACACGGAAGAAATGCTGGAAATTATTACCGACCCTTCAAAACGAAAAGGCAAATTTTCCACCTATCCAAAAATACTGTATAGCGTTTTAAAACACAACCCCAACGTTCAGTTCAAAATGGTTTCCGAAAAAGATGCTTACCTAAACGGGTTCGACAGCCAGTATTTCATTAACGATAAGGATTTCAACCTTAAAGTGCTGGGGCCTATTATCGAAGAGAAAGATGGCAAATCGGGATTGCGCTCCATCGACAAAGGAGGAAAAGATAAAAACGGTCATTCTGTTTTGTTGAAGCTGGTTTATGGTCGTTGCAGAATTTTGCTTGGCGGCGATATTAATGAAGAATTCGGAAAATTGATTATCGAACATTTAGAAGCTACGGATTCGGTTTCCGAGCTTCAGGTTGACGCGGCGAAAGCCTGCCACCACGGCAGCAACCATTTCCATTATGGTTTTCTTCAGGCCATTAATTCGGCGGCAACGGTAATTTCCAGTGGCGACGACGAAAGCTATTGCCATCCGCGCCCCGACGCGCTTGGTGCGCTCGGAAAATGTGGCTACGGCGACAAACCATTGATTTTCAGCACTGAAATTGCGCGTTCCAACAAGGAAATTACCCGTAAAAACATCGCAATGATCTCTAAATTGTTTACGGACAATGAATCTTTGGAAACCTTAAAGAAGGAGTTAACAAAGGCAGGTGTGCTGCTTTCCGATCCTGAACTGAAATCGTGCAAATCGAAAATAACACTCAACAATAAAAAGATTAATTCCTACCTCACAAAATACGGAATGATTAACCTGCGCACCGACGGCCAGACCATGATAATCGCCCAAAAATTAGAAAGCCCTGCCTCGTATGGAAAGTGGGATATCCACCGGTTGGAATACAGCGAAGAAAGCGGGAGGTTTGAGTTAGTAGATTGAGTATTTGTAAAAAATCAAAATGAACACAAAAAAAACACGGTAAAGTATAGCTAATCTGACAAATAGTGCTTTTATTTGCATATTGAAGTTTAAAAGTTATACTGTTAGGGATTTAACTTGCTCCTATTTTTTTGATGTCGTATTGAAAACTTACCTTGCAGGAAATGATTCGCAATTGTTAAACACCTTCAAGCAAATTACATTTTTTATTTTAACTTATTATTGTTCTATTTTTTATGAATTTATTTGTTGCAAAATTAAGCTCATCGACTACAGGTGACGAATTACAAGAAGTTTTCTCCGCTTATGGGGAAGTGACATCAGCCAAAGTGATCATTGACAGGGAAACCGGAAGCTCAAAAGGTTTTGGTTTTGTTGAAATGTCAAACGACGAAGAGGCAAAAGCGGCCATTGCCGGATTGAACGAAACCGAGCTGGACGGTAAACAGATTGTGGTGAAAGAAGCCAACGACCGCGAAGAGCGCCCACGCAGAGACGGTAACCGTGGCGGCGGCGGTGGTGGCTACCAAAGCAGAGGCGGCGGCGGCTTTCAACGTCGTGACGACCGTGGCGGCGACCGCAGAGGCGGTAGCGGCGGCGGAAGAAGGGACGACAACCGCGGTGGTAATCGTTGGTAACCCACGCTAAAAGATTTTAAAAGAGCCATTCGGAATAAAACGGATGGCTTTTTTTATGGCTGAAAATTTATTTTCCGGCTACTCCTCACAACTGTTTGAGGTATACCTTCCCGCACAAAAGTTATTTAGACCCATTCCAAATTGCCCTCCCCCCTGCTGAAAATCAACAGGATAATCTTGCTTTTCAAAATCAGATGCCTTAATTTTGGTTTGTTATTCTCAGGAACAAACCCCTGCCGGTAACACCATTTTCAGGACGATAAAAGATTACAAGGGTTTAAAAACGGGACTGTGTGCGTTGAAACACGACATTGCTTAAAGCATTATTATATAAAATCAAGGGCAAAGCAACCCAGCCCTTTTAACCAATTGGTCTTCGGACCGGGTTGCAGAAATTGTTTTATTAACCCGGAGCGGGAAGCGCTTACTTCCCGCTCCACAAAACTTTACAAAAATGAATAAAAAAATTGGTTTTATTGTAATGATTGCAGCAATTATTGCAATAGTTGGCGGTTGCCAAAAAGATGAACTTGGAGTTAGCCAACCGGCGAACGAAGCACAACCACAGGCAGTGGTTACAAATCCGATGTTTGTTGGGTTGAACGGTATTGCCTTCTCGGTGGAAGACAACCGGCTTGTATTTGAAAGCGAAGAGGAATTCCAAAAATCTATTGATTTCCTTGCTCAACTGGGCGATGAGAATTTCTCGGCATTTGAAAAGGAAATTGGATTTGAGTCACTTAAAAGTTCATACGAGGAAAAGGAGGCGAATTGTCCAATCGATGATGAATTGTTTTCTACATTATTAAACCCGGATATGCAAATTATTGTGGAACATTATCTTTTTACACTTAATCCAAAAGATGAGAAAGTATTTGCACGATTTATTATTTTACTATGAAGATACTTTTTTTTACGTCAGTTTTATTTTGTTTTTATACAGTAAACGCACAAACCAACCCTGAAAACAGGAATTCAGTTATTGGTGCAAATTTGGTAAGCCGCCATTTAGATGGATATACCTATTATTATCCCCGTTTGTTATTTGAATATTCATTTTCAAAAACATCTTCATTCGAAACATTGGTGGAGTACATCAACCACAAACCAACTGGTAAAAGGATAATTAGCTATCCATTAAGCCTGGGCTACAAACTCAATGTTTTTCCATGGTTTGTTAAAAATGAGAACCTAACCAATCGTCTTAAAGTTTATAATAGTTTGAGATATACAATTCTCTTTAGTCCCTTCGATTCTTCTTCGCCTTTTTCCGATTTACAGACCTTTCACTACGTTAGATATGCACCAGGGATAGATTTTTATTTTAAACCCAATTTAGGAGCTAACTTTGAAATGGTTTTCGGGCAAAGTATGCGTACAACATTTGCTATTGGAGTAAAATACAGGTTTTAAATGAAAAAACTATTCATCATTTTTGGATTATTTATTACCGTTTCATGTCATCAATTAATCGAGGTTGAACTGCCGCCCCTTAATCCCATGCCGGTAGTCAATTGCTGGCTTAATGATAACGGCTCTTACAATTTTAATTTAAGTTTAACCAGGGAGGTTACAACTGAGAGTACGCTGGTGATTGAATCAGCTAAAGTTTTTATCGAAGCGGAAAACCAAATATACATCCTTCCGCATAAAAAGAAAGGGTTCTATTATAATCCGGAATTTTCGCCTGTGTCTAATGTACCTTATAAATTGCATGTTGAAATTGAAGGTTACCCTCCTCTCTATAGTGTTGATTCTATTCCACCATTTTCGCTAAAGGTCAATGAAACTAAGTTTTTTGAGAATTTCATGAAAGATGGAGAAGGAGATGAATATTCTGAAATTTGGATTAATCTCACTGATATACATAAGGGACATGATTATTACGGAATTTCTATCCAAAAAGAAAGTGGAAATAGCGTTTATTCTTTAATGATAACAAGCTTCTCCCCGGAAATAATGAACGAAATTGCATTCGAAATATACCCTGATATGCTTGTTTTCACCGATGAATTATTTCAAAATAAGAGTACTACTTTAAAAATTCGCACTTACATGGAAGGAGCAAATTATGTAAAACTTTATTGTTTGTCGGAACAAGCCTATAACTACACCAAATCCTGGATCATCCACGACTACACCAAAGAATACGATTTTTGGGAGGTTTACGAGCCGCTGCCCCTCTATTCAAACATCGAAAACGGTTATGGGGTTTTTGCCGGCTACTCCTCACAACTGTTTGAGGTTTGGCCCGATTCAACTGTAACTTTTGAAAAATGAAGAAGCTTCATTTGATACTTCTTTTAATTTTTTTTTCGTTTTGCTTAACTGCGCAGCAAAAAACAACAATCAGCGGTTTGGTAAAAGACCGGGCCACTGGCGAGCCGCTAATTGGCGCCAACATTATTGCAGGTTCAAACAACGCGGGCACCAGTTCTGACGCGTATGGTTTTTACAGCCTCGAAATAAACGATGGAGCAAATCTTCTTTTAAAAGCAAGTTACGTGGGCTACCAACCTTTTCAGAAAAATGTGCAAGCAACAGGCAACCTGCGGTACGATATATTCCTTGAACCGGGGGTTGAGATAGATGAAGTTACCGTATCCGCTCAAAAACCTATTGAAAAGCGTGTGGAACTTGGTATGATAGAGTTGCCGGTGGCGCAGGTAAAAACCCTACCCATGTTTGGCGAACCCGATGTGCTGAAAGCCATGCAGCTATTGCCCGGCGTGCAGGGCGGCAGCGATGGCCGTAGCGGGCTGTACGTGCGCGGCGGCAGCCCCGACCAAAACCTTTTTATGCTTGACGGCACACCGCTTTATTATGTAAATCATCTCGGAGGTTTTGTCTCGGTTTTTCCACCCGATATTTTAAAAAACATAAAACTGTACAAAGGTGGTTTCCCGGCACGTTTTGGCGGTAGGCTTTCATCGGTAATCGATTTAAGGATGAAAGAAGGGAACAAAAAAGAATTTCATGGCAGTTACGGGCTTGGCCTCATTTCGGGCGACATAACTTTGGAAGGCCCCATAAAAACCGATAAAACCTCATTTATAGTTTCTGCACGACGTGTGTGGCTCGATTTTTTACTGCGGCCCATTACTAAAATATCATTTCAAGGAGCTTCAATGGGATACAACTTCTACGATTTTTATGGGAAAATCAGCCATGAAATGGATTCGCGAAATCGCCTGTATTATAGCCTTTATGGCGGCGACGACCGGCTGGGGTTCTTCTTTAACATCCGCGAAGACAAAATCCGCAGCAACACAAAATATATTTGGGGGAACGTGCTTTCCACGCTGCGATGGAACCGGATTTACAACCCAAAACTAAACAGCGACATGACCCTGTTTTACACGCGCTACCGGTATAAAAACAATCTTTTTTACAAAACCGAAGAGGCCAGGGGCAACCAACTCTACACCACCGCCGTACATGATTTCGGGCTAAAAGCCGATTATAACTGGTACGCTCACAAAAGTTATATACTGAGGTTTGGCGGGGGCATTTCAAATAACCGGTTTGTACCGGGGCAAATTAGTTACAAAGATACTGACAGCCAACAAAAAACAGATACCGTGGTAGGCAGCCAAAACCGTACACGGGCATTAAATACATTTTTGTATGTTGAAAATGAAATTTCAATCTTCCGTTGGTGGGCTGTAAATGCAGGTATTCGGATTGTAAATTTCAGGGTGGACGGGAAAAACTATTTTTCTGCCGAACCGCGTTTCCTGTCGAACATACATATAAAAAACTTGGGGGCATTTAAACTGGGCTACACCCAAATGATGCAGCCCGTGCACATGCTCACCTATTCGGGCAGCACTTTCCCCACCGATATCTGGCTGCCATCAACGCCTGCAATACCACCTAGTGTTTCCGTACAATATTCAGCAGGTTATTCCAAATCGTTAAAAAACGGCGAATACGAACTGAGCATCGAACTTTATAAAAAGGAAATGGAACAGTTGGTTGAAATAAAAGGCGGCATACCTTTGATAAACACACGCTCGTGGGAGCAAAACGTCGAAAAAAACGGAGTTGGAAGCTCAAAAGGGATCGAGTTCCTCATTCAAAAAAACCACGAAAAAACCACAGGCTGGCTGAGCTACACCTTATCGAAAGCCGAAAGGCAATTTGAAAACATCGACAACGGCAGGCCATATCCCTTTAAATACGATCGCCGGCACGATTTCTCCATTGTTTTTAATCGGAAACTCTCTGAAAAAGTTGACTTTTCGGCTACGTGGGTTTATGGCAGTGGGTATCCCACAACGCTTCATAACGGGGTTTACTCCGCCATTCAACCGGAGCATGGCAGCATCGATTCCCCTGGCAGTGAATTTTTCACCATCGGGTATTCGGATGCATACCTCTATCCCGGAAAAAACTGGTTACGCATGCGCGATTACCACCGTTTGGATTTGGGACTGAACCTCAGGAAAGAAAAGAAAAGTAAAAAAGGGAATAAGCAGGAACGCACCTGGGCCATCGGGGTTTACAATGCCTATAACCGGCAAAATGCGGTTTTCTATTATTTTGATAACGTAAATGACGATCTAAGTAAACCGATTGTTTTGTACCAACAAAGTGGCTTTCCATTTTTACCAACTGTTAAATATTCGGTGAAATTTTAATTTACTACTTGGTTTTATTCCACTGAAGCCATTCGGAATAAAACGGATGGTTTTTTTTATGCCCTTACAAGGTCTTCATCCACGACTCTGCCTCTACCAATTCAGTTTTGCTACCGGTTTTCAGTGCAAAATTGAACCCGGGCTGGATACAATAGGAGCCGTATTCCCCCGATTTGTTTAATGCGATAAAACCAACCTGATGTTGCTGGTAATCGGGTATTTTTTGAGCGATGCGCTTCACGGCTTCCTCGCAGGCTTCGCTTGGCGACTTTCCGTTTCGCATGAATTCAACCACCAGGAACGACCCCAGCGTTTTCATGACTAATTCGCCCGAACCGGTTGCGGCTGCTCCGCCCACTTCTCCGTCAACAAACAAACCGGCGCCAATTATCGGTGAATCCCCTACCCTGCCCGGCATTTTGTATGCCATTCCGCTGGTTGTACATGCACCGGAAATCCGGCCTTCTTTGTCAATGGCCAACATTCCAATGGTATCGTGGTTATCAAGCAATTGGTTCTCAATATTGATTTTTGTACTGAATTCCTTTTTTTCCTTTTTCCATTGTTTCCAGGCTTTTTTCATTTGCGGGGTCAACAGGTTTTCCTTTTTGAAGCCATTTTCCAAGGCAAAGCACAAAGCGCCCTTTCCGCTCAACATTACGTGTGGCGTTTTTTCCATCACAAAACGCGCTACGGAAATCGGATGTTTGATGTGTTGCAGATAGCATACCGAACCCGCCCTGCCTTTTTCGTCCATAATGCAGGCATCCAAAGTTACTTTCCCACTATCGTCCGGAATACCGCCATAGCCAACGGTAATCACATCAGGATCGGCTTCCGGAACTCGAACTCCGGTTTCAACGGCATCCAAGGAATAGCCTCCTTTTGAAAGTATTTCCCAGGCGGCTTCATTGGCCGGCAAACCGTGGTTCCAAGTGGAAATTACTAGGGGTAATGCTTTGTATTGAGTCATTTCTGCCGATAGTCCTTTTTTTGCAAGACCAATTCCGGCGATAGCTACCGAGCTTTTTGTGATAAAAGAACGTCGTGATATCATGGTTAACTAATTTTATTCGTTGGAATGATGCTGCAAAGTTTGCCGGTATTTCGAAAAAACCACGGCGCGGGAAAGAAAACCAAGGTACTTTCCGCCATCGATTACCGCCAGATTGTAACGGCCAGACGATTCAAACTTCTCAGCCACTTCCTCCATCGTGTTTTCCGGCGAAATAAAATGCTCGGGCATATACATCAAGTCTTTCACTTTCACCGTATCGTACAATTCAGGTTCAAAAATCAGGTTTTTCACTTCGGTGAATTTCACCATTCCTTTCAGGTTGCCGTATTGATCGACCACCGGGTATAAATTCCGGTTCGAGTCGGAGATGGCTTTTACCAAATCGCGAAGTGTAGCTTCAGGCGAAAGGACGGCAAAGTCGGTTTCAATCAATTGTTTCAGTTCCATCAAATGCAGCACGGCTTTGTCCTTGTGATGGGTAATTAATTGACCACGTTGCGCCAGGCGCTTAGTATAAACGGAATGTGGTTCAAAACGCATAATGGTGACATAAGCTACCGTAGAGGTGATTAATAATGGGACGAACAATCCGTATCCGCCCGTCATTTCAGCGGTGAGGAAGATGCCCGTCAAGGGCGCGTGCATCACAGCAGCCATCATCCCGGCCATGCCTGCCAAAGCAAAATTGTCTTCGGGCAATCCTAACCCATACAATGTATTGATCGTTTTCACCAAAAAATATCCGGCAATGGCGCCCATAAACAAGGTTGGTGCAAAAACACCGCCTATCCCGCCCGAAGCAGTGGTGACGGTCATGGCAAAGACTTTAAATACCAGGATTCCGGCCAGCATAACAATCACTACATAAGCGTTGTCTTTCCAATTAAAAAACAACGAGTTGTTCAATAAATCCGAGCCGTTTCCGTCAAAAATGGTCGCAATGCTGGTGTAACCTTCGCCCCAAAGCGGCGGAAAAACAAAGATGAGCAAACCCAAGGCAATTCCGCCTATCGACAGTTTGACCCCCCAATTTTTTATAATAGAAAACTTTTTTTCCAAGAACATGGTGGTTCGGGTGAAGTACCACCCCAACAAGCCTGTAAAAACGCCTAATAAGATATAAAAACCGATGTTTTCGATTTGAAAAGGATGCACATGGTTGAGGTGCAATAAAACCCCTTTTCCCATAAAAAAATAGGTTAAAATGGTGGCGGAAATGGCAGAAAGCAACAGGGGCACAAGATAGGCCATCGTTAAGTCGATCATTAACACTTCGAGCGTGAAAACGATTCCGGCCATGGGTGCGTTAAAAATACCTGCAATTGCGCCGGCAACACCACAGCCCAGCATTAAGGTTACATATTTATAGTTCAGTTTAAAAATCCGGGCTAAGTTGGAACCAATGGAGGCTCCGGTTAATACAATCGGTGCTTCAGCCCCAACCGAACCGCCAAAACCTATGGTAAGGGAGCTTGCCACCATGGAAGAATAGGTATTGTGTGGTTTCAACTTGCTGCCCTGCTGCGAAATGGCATACAGGATTTTTGAAACCCCGTGCCCTATATCATCTTTGATAAAATAGCGGACAAATAGAACGGTAAGGAAAATTCCGATTAAGGGATAAATTAGAAACCAGTAACTGATTCCATCCACCGCAAACCAGTTGGTGAGGATTTCGGCTACAAAATGGATGAGATGTTTCAGGATCAATGCAGCCAGGCCACTAACCACCCCAATCACTATGCTCAACAGGTACAGGAAATTACGTTCGGAAATGTTTGCAATTCTCCAGGCGACCAATTTGTTCAACCGCCTTTTGTAATTTCGTAACCACCAGATTTTATATGTGCGAAACATCGATTATTTTTTTACGATACGAAGTAAAAACTTTTGCGCGAGAAAGGAAACCGATGTACTTCCCATTTTCAACAACGGCCAAATTATACCGTCCGGAAGATTCAAATTTATCGGCAACCACTTCCATATCGTCATCCGGATCGATGTAGTAAGTGGGCATATACATTAAATCACGGATTTTTACTGTGTCGTATAGTTCAGATTTAAAAATCATGTCGCGCACATCATCCATTTTCAGCATACCTACCAGATTGCCCTCCGAATCAACAACCGGAAAGAGGTTACGTTGGTTTCGTGAGATAGCAACGGTTAAGTCGCGCAATGTGGCATCGGGCGGAAGTACCTCAAAATCGGTTTCAACCAATTTACGCACTTCTAACAATTGCATCACGTTAGCGTCTTTATCGTGCGTGAGCAATTCCCTGCGTTGTGCCAACTGAATATGATACACGGAATTGGGCGTGAAAGTACGTACAATGATATAAGCAAAAGTTGCAGTAATCATCAGGGGCACAAACAATTCGTACCCGCCGGATATATCGGCGATTAGAAAGATCCCGGTCAACGGTGCATGCAGCACCCCGGCAATTAATCCAGCCATCCCGATTAAAGCAAAATTATTTGTACTCAATTGATGCATTCCGGTCCTATTTATTATCAGTGCAAAAAGCATCCCTGTATTCACTCCCATAAACAGTGTCGGGGCAAATATTCCTCCTACACCGCCGGCACCAAAGGTTAAGGAGGTAGCTACAATCTTAAATAAGATTACCCCTGCAATGAGAGCCATTATTACCCATATTTCACCTTGTAATCCCTCAAACAAACTATTATGGAACAGGTAATCCGTATTTCCGGTTAAACATTCGTTGATAGCTTCATAACCTTCGCCATATAGTGAAGGGAAGAGAAAGATTAATATTCCGAGACCTACACCACCAAGGAGCAAGCGGATCCGCCAATCTTTTAGTTTATCAAACAAGCCGCCAATGAGCAGGTACATTTTTGTAAAATATACCGACACAAACCCGGCTACAATACCCAGTAGAATGTAGTAGGGTAAATTGGACATTTCAAACGTTTGGTGCACTTCGAAGGGATATAAAACATCCTGCCCCATAAAAAAATAGGAAACAACCACCGCAGTTGCAGAAGCCAGTAAAAGAGGAACTAAGGAAAATACCGTGAGATCAATCATTATCACTTCAACGGCAAAAACAATGGCGGCAATGGGTGCTTTAAAAATAGCGGCCATGGCACCCGCACAGGCACAAGCCAGCATCAAAATGGTACTCTTATAATCCAGCCTGAACAGGTTTGCCAGCCACGATCCCCACGCAGTTCCGGTGGCAACGGTAGGCCCCTCCAACCCTACAGAACCTCCAAAGCCTACGGTAAGCGAACTGGCAACAACCGAGGAAAATAAATTATGATTGCTTATCCGTCCCCTTCGTTTCGAGATGCTGTGTAAAACGTTGGGAATTCCGTGCCGCACTTGCCTGCGGATTACATATTTAACGATTAACACCGTTAACACAATACCGATGAGCGGCAACGCTAAGTATAGATAATGGTGAATATCCAGTAGAAGGATCGATTCTACCAACTGCCTGGTTAGGCGAACGCTGTTTTTTATCACTGTGGCGGCTACCCCGGCCAATATGCCCACCACTATACTTAAAACCGTTATAAATGCGCGATCGCTCATGTTGCGTGAACGCCATCGATGAAAACGGTCAATTATTTGGCTTTGATTTATCATTGAAGCTATAATCAGTGCGCCTGATTTACTTTGTGGTTTTTTATTTCAAGATCCCAAAGATAACAATTTGCTATGAAACCCGTTCCATGTATCGTACAGGAATGAGAACATAATACAACAGAATTTTTGAGACCTGATTGATTTAAATCACAACAATACCATGAAGATAAAAATTACAGGCGCATCGGGGTATATCGGAAAAATCATTTCAAAAGAATTGGCAAGAAAGAACCATGCGGTTTCCGGAATCGAACGTAGTTTATTATATGGCTCAATACTGGATTTGCAGAACGAAATACGGAATTGCGATGCCATCATCAACCTGGCGGGTGCACCCATTTTGCAACGCTGGACCAAGAAAAACAAAGAAATAATTTTAAGCAGCCGGATAGAAACAACGACTAACCTTGTTGCGGCGATTAACAAATTGCCAAAGCAGGAACGTCCTAAAAAATTCATCACGGTTTCAGCAGTTGGCATCTATGAAACCGGCTCTATGCATGATGAAAGTAGCCGGAATTTCGACGAAGGTTTTCTGGGCGATGTAGTGAAAAAATGGGAAGCAGCCAGCAGCGATCTTAACCCCGATATTCAACGGGTGGTGTTTCGTTTGGCAATGGTGCTCGGCAAAGATGCAAAAACGATTAGCAGCCTGAAATTTCCGTTTAAACTGGGGCTGGGCGCCACACTCGGTAGCGGCAATCAAGCATTTCCTTTTGTGCATGAAACAGATGTTGCGCGGGCGTTTGCATGGGCCGTGGAAGATTTTAGTGTCAATCAAATTTTTAATTTGGTTGCCCCAGAAAATATCAGTAATAAAGATTTCACTAAAACACTGGCAAAAAAAATGCACCGCCCGGCATTCTTTTTTGTTCCCAGGTTTGTTTTGAAAATGGTTTTGGGCGAAGCTTCAAGCTTATTGACCGAAGGAGCAAGCGTTGAACCAAAAAATCTTTTAAACGCCGGATTCATGTTTCAGTATCCAACCCTCGAAAGTGCCTTGGCAGAAATAATCCCGATTTAAACCTGACAGTAAAAAGAAACACCACGTGCCGCTGTTGCAGTATGTGGTGTTCCTTTTAAAATTTTATTCTTTCTCAGTTCTTCATCAATTTTCCGGTATATACATTTTCCTGTCCATCCAACAGCTTAAGTAAATACATACCCTTTACCAAATGGGAAACAGAGACTTTTTCGCCTGAAAGAACTTTTTGCTCCAGCACTTTTGCCCCGTTGATTTGGAATACCTGAAGGTTTAATTGAGTGTACCTGGCCTTCCATTTCAATGTGATGTTCTCCGAAGCCGGGTTGGGATAAAATGATAAAGAGGGACTTTCGAGTTCATCAATCAGTGTTGAACTTGCAGCAGAATAATAATAGGTGGATTTATCGGTTTGCACCCAGCCTTCATCAGTCATTTCAAAGGTTTTATCGCTTGCTATGGCTTTATTTGGCATCGACATCGAGGGATCCCCAATGGTTAGAAACAATACATCAAAAGTTGGATAAATTACATCGGATGAGCTAAGGGAGCCGTACGTGTTTTCATATTTATCTTCGTCCACCCATTTCTGCTCCGTGGCATCCCATTTCGAATCTATTTCAACCGATACGTCACCCTC
This sequence comes from uncultured Maribellus sp., assembly GCA_964572085.1. Taxonomy (GTDB): domain Bacteria; phylum Bacteroidota; class Bacteroidia; order Bacteroidales; family Prolixibacteraceae; genus Draconibacterium. Next base: position 25,321 of record CAZNEV010000062.1, read on the forward strand.
GGCATTGTATTGATAGGTTGTGCGCTCATTTCTCTCAAGTAAGAAAGTTAAAAAATTCAAAGACCAAGCTTCGGAGCTTTCCAATTGACCGGACGTATTGTACACGTGCACCGTCCGCGCGAAAAGTATTTCGTCACCCTCAATTTCATAAAAACTCTCTTGCTTTGCAATCCTACCGGAACTATCGTATTCAAATTTGAAAATACCCCCTTTTATCCAAGCTCCGAAATTGGGTTCATCTTCATCGTCTTGTATCATCCACAATTCCCATCGTATCATCCTGCCCGAAGCATCGTAATGATAATATTGCTTCATCTCTAAGCTCCACGTACCTTTGGGTTCATCAGAATAACTCAGGAGAGAATCCACTTTACCGTCGGGCTTATAAAACAGTTCCGTTTTAGTGTCAGGAACCAGTAGTCCGGAAACATCATCGAGCTCGTGCGAGATCATGCTGCTGAGTTCTCCACCGGCTCCATAGGTAAATTCAGTCTTGTCTTCTGTTTTCCATGTTTTGGTGTCGTCCTTCCATTCATTTCCGAGCCAGCGCAAGGTTCTCATTTGGTTGTCGTACTCGTAAATTTGTTTATCATCGTACTTCCATTTTTTTGAAGATTCATCGTACTCCCAGGACACCACGCTGTCAAGTTTTTGTTTGGCAGCACTCTTTAGTTGTGCAAAAGGATCGGCGGTTGAGTTTGTTGAAATGCCCGGCAAGTTGGATAGCATCGCAATTTGCTTTAAGGCCAACTCATTTTTTGCTTTTTGTTTCAGGATTTTGTTTTGCCAAGCGGAGTTCATCTGAGCAAAGCCCGGCACCGCAAATGTTACTAACGCGAGAATCAAAGTAAATTTTTTCATGTTGCTGTTTTTTAGTTTTAGAATTCATATTAGCCCTCAATTTACGAAATAAAACTCGATTTAACCTAATTTATTTCTGACTTTGCTCAACTCCCGACAAAACGGGCAACTCCATTTGCTACTTCAAAAATCCAGTATTTTCGGTAGATGCAACCTGACGGACAATCGCCGCGTCCGATGCTGAAATATTGGGTTGCGTTGCGAAAAAAAAGACGTAAAAAAACCTCCGCCATTCGGCAGAGGTTTTTAATATCTAAACTAAAAAAATATTAGTCTAACTGAGGACCGGCAGCTACCAAAGATTTTCCTTCTTCGTTGTCGGTATAAAGTTCAAAGTTCTTGATAAAGCGACTGGCCAAATCTTTTGCTTTGGTGTCCCATTCTGCTGCATCGGCATAAGTATCGCGCGGATCCAAGATTTTTGTCTCAACACCTTTCAACTCGGTAGGAATTTCGAGGTTGAAAATGGGAAGGTTTTCCGTTGGTGCGCCTTCGATTGAACCGTTAAGAATTGCGGTGATAATGCCACGTGTATCTTTAATTGAAATACGTTTCCCTGATCCGTTCCAACCGGTATTCACCAAATAGGCTTCGGCACCGTGAGCTTCCATTTTCTTCACCAATTCTTCACCGTATTTTGTGGGATGAAGGGAGAGGAATGCTTTACCAAAGCAAGCCGAGAACGTAGGTTGCGGGCTCGTTACACCGCGCTCTGTACCGGCAAGTTTAGCTGTAAAGCCTGACAAGAAGTGGTATTTTGTTTGCTCAGGTGTTAATTTGGCTACCGGAGGCAATACACCAAAAGCATCGGCGGTTAAGAAAATCACCTTGTTTGCATGGCCTGCTTTAGAAACTGGCTTAACAATATTTTCGATATGGTAAATCGGATAAGAGACGCGAGTGTTTGCCGTTACCGAACCGTCGTCGAAATCGATTTTACCGTTTTCATCCACAGTAACGTTTTCCAACAAAGCATCGCGTTTAATGGCACCGTAAATTTCCGGTTCGGCTTCTTTGTCCAGGTTAATGGTTTTTGCATAGCAACCACCCTCAAAGTTAAATACGCCTTCGTCGTCCCAACCGTGCTCGTCATCACCAATCAACTGGCGGTTTGGATCGGTTGAAAGAGTAGTTTTTCCGGTGCCCGAAAGGCCAAAGAAAATGGCTACGTCACCGTCTTTGCCCACGTTTGCAGAGCAGTGCATCGATGCCATTCCGTTCAAGGGCAAGTAGTAGTTCATCATAGCGAACATCCCTTTTTTCATCTCGCCACCGTACCAGCTGCCACCAATCACCTGCATTTTTTCTTCGAGGTTGAAAACGGTATAAACTTCGGAGTTCATGCCGAATTCTTTCCAACGGTCGTTGGTTGTTTTCGATGCGTTCATGGCAACAAAATCGGGCTCGCCGTAGTTTTCCAATTCTTCTTCGGTGGGCCGGATGAACATGTTTTTAACAAAATGTGCCTGCCATGCCACTTCCATAATGAAACGGATTTTTAAACGCGAGTTTTCGTTGGCGCCGAGGAAAGTATCCATTACAAACAACCTTTTCCCTGAAAGTTGTTTTGCAGTAATTTTTTTCAAATATTTCCAGGCTTCTTCCGATACAGGTTTGTTGTCGTTTGGCGAAGCGGGAGAAGTCCACCAAATGCTGTCTTCCGATGCTGCGTTTTTTACGATAAACTTGTCTTTTGGGGAACGGCCCGTAAATTCACCGGTCATAACATTTACTGCGTCCAATTCAGTAAGTTGCCCTTTTTCGAAACCTTGTAATTCAGGTTTCATTTCTTCCTCGAAAAGTTGTTCGTAAGATGGGTTGTAAACAATTTCTTGTACGTTCGTGATGCCGTACTTGGTTAAATCCAGATTTCTCATAATTACCTAATAATTAACATTATATGACTAATTCTTTTTATTTTAAGTCGGAGTACAAAAATAACTTTTTTTTCCGTTTTGCTCGTGCGCGGTTCCCCAATAGCCCTGTATTTGCAGCCGATTAAACAATATCTTAACAATAGGATTTTGTTATGAACGAGGATAAAAAAAAG
>CAZNEV010000063.1:0-28110 GCA_964572085.1 uncultured Maribellus sp.
ATGAGTTTAAAAAGAATATTTTTTGTTTTTGAAAGCCTATAAATATAGTCTTAAAAACGATTTAATATTCCTATTACGTCGGTTTATAGTTTATCGTGAGAAGGACTTAATTATTAAAATTAGAAAATAACGTCATATTTGCGATTGTAAACGCAAAAATAATGATACCAAGAATTTGTGAAAAGGAAATTCTCCTCAGCCTCGATAAAAAAAAGATTGTCCACATTCCCGGTCCTCGTCAGGTTGGGAAAACAATGCTCATTCAAAAGATTGGAAAAGAATCGGGGTTGAAAGTATTCTGGTTAAATGGTGATGATGCAGATACTATGAACCTTTTTGTAAATCATACTTCTACAAAGACTTGCTTTCGTATGAGAAATTAAAAAAATCGTCGGTAATAGTAAAGCTATTGCAGGCGCTTGCTTTGCAATTGGGAAACGAGGTTTCGTATAACGAGGTGGCTCAGTTACTGGGAGTTGATAATCAAACCGTTGAACGGTATGTAGATTTACTCGAAAAAGCTTATGTAGTTTTCAGGTTACCATCGTTTAGCAGAAACCTTAGGAACGAACTCAAAAAATCGAGAAAAATATATTTTTACGATAATGGAATTCGAAATGCATTGATTGCCAATTTTAGTCCTTTGGCACTTCGACAGGATACCGGGGCACTTTGGGAGAATTACCTGATTTACGAACGTAAAAAGCACCTTGGATACAATAATATTTGGACAAACACCTATTTTTGGCGAACTCATGCCCAACAGGAAATTGATTATCTTGAAGAAAGAGACGGCATTTTGTATGCTTATGAATTTAAGTGGAAGCATGCAAAAAAGACTCGGATACCCAAAAACTTTAATGATGCCTATCCGTCAAATCATTTTATAGTAATAACACCAGAAAATTATACTGACTTTTTGCATTGAATTTTGTAAAAGGGGGGTGCGGAGGTTTTAAACTCCGACCTGTAGAAATGAAACGATGAGGTTAAAAATCGCAGCACCCGTAAAAAATGCGGATCGGAACCCCGCATCACCCAAAAAAGAAGGCGACCTTTTGGCCGCCTTTAGTACTATCCTAAATATGTTTTCAATAATTTGCTTCGAGATGTGTGTCGCAACCGTCGAATCGCTTTTTCTTTGATTTGCCTTACCCTTTCGCGGGTGAGACCAAAGCGTTCTCCGATTTCTTCTAAGGTCATTTCCTGGCATCCAATGCCAAAAAACAATCTGATAATGTCACTTTCTCTTTCCGTCAATGTAGCCAGAGCGCGGTGTATTTCTTTAGCAAGTGATTCCATGATAAGTGCCCGGTCTGCATTTGGCGAATCGCTGTTCACCAAAACATCTAACAGGCTGTTGTCTTCACCATCCACAAAGGGCGCGTCCACCGAAACGTGACGTCCGGAAACCCGCAATGTGTCGGCTACCTTATCAGCAGGGAGTTCAAGTGATTCGGCCAGTTCCTCGGTTGAAGGCTTGCGTTCGTGTTCTTGCTCGAACTTCGAAAGTGCTTTGTTGATTTTATTCAACGAACCTACCTGGTTCAACGGCAATCGAACGATTCGAGACTGTTCAGCAAGCGCTTGCAAAATGGATTGGCGAATCCACCAAACGGCATAGGAAATGAATTTAAAACCCCGGGTTTCATCGAATTTTTCGGCTGCTTTTATCAACCCCAGGTTACCTTCGTTTATTAAATCGGGCAAGCTCAAACCTTGATTTTGGTATTGCTTGGCTACCGACACAACAAAACGTAAGTTGGCCCGTGTTAATTTTTCTAAAGCAGCTTGATCGCCTTTTTTAATCCGCTGTGCTAATTCGACTTCTTCCTCGACAGTAATCAGTTCTTCCTTCCCTATTTCCTGTAAATACTTGTCTAAAGAGGCACTTTCACGGTTAGTGATTGACTTTGTGATCTTTAGCTGTCTCATAAAATTTTTTTAAAAACGTGCAAATATAGAATAATAAACCTTAACGGTCAAAGTGAAAACTTGTTTAAAATAAAATTAATAATGAATGATTAGGTATGTGCCTGGGAATCCTCTATTCGATTCCAAAAACATAGTAGGCCTGCTCTCCATTCGGATAAATTCCTTCTACAAGAATTCCTCCTCTCGCGTTGTTTATCTCTCTTTTAAAATCATTGACCTCATAAATGGGGTTTTTGTTTACCGTGGTGATGATAAAACCTTCTTTCATTCCGGCATTTTTCAATTTCCCTGAAGCCAGCGATGTGATTTTCAATCCATAATTTATTTCTAATTTTTCTTTATCTTTATCTGGAACGGTTTCCAGCTGCGCACCCAAAACCGTCATGTAATTATCGCGAACAATTTCGGTGTCGCCTTGTGTATTACGCAAGGTTACTTTAAATTGTTTCTTTTCTTTATCACGAATTACAACAACAGTTACTTTGTCGCCGGGGCGGTATTGACTTACAGTTTCTTGCAATTCAGCAGAGGTCCGAACGGATTTCCCATCTACATTCACAATAATGTCTCCTTCCTTTATCCCTGCTTCTTTTGCTGCTCCATTGTTGGTAGCCTCGGCAACATATACACCTTCAACACGTTCCAGTTTCATCTTGCCAGCGGTTTCAGCATTCACGTCACTAATGCGCACGCCTAACAATGCACGTTGAACGGTGCCAAACTCCTTTAAGTCTTTCACCACTTTTTGTACAATGCTTACCGGCACGGCAAATGAATATCCGGAGTAGGAACCGGTTTGAGAATAAATAGCCGAATTTATTCCAACGAGGTTTCCATGTTGATTTACCAATGCACCTCCGCTGTTTCCTCTGTTAACCACGGCATCGGTTTGTATGAACGACTCAATAGAATGTTGATCTTCATTGATGCGCAGATTTCGTCCAACAGCGCTCACAATTCCTGCCGTAACCGTTGATGTGAGGTTAAAAGGGTTACCCACGGCCAAAACCCATTCGCCCAGCTTTAAGGTGTTTGAATCCCCGTAGGTTAAAAAGGGTAAATCCTTGGTTTCTACTTTCAACAAAGCAATGTCTGTTGAAGGGTCGGTGCCAATTAATTTAGCATCAAACTCCCGCTTGTCGTTTAAAATAACTTTAATGTTTTGTGCTTTGTCGATTACGTGGTTGTTTGTTACAATATACCCGTCTTCGGACAAGATAACCCCTGAACCGAATCCTTGTGCCAATTGTGGTTCTTGTTTTCGTAAACCAAAAAACTCATCAAAAAACGGATTTCCGCTCGACCAGCCGCCTCCGCGCACCGATTGGGTAGCAATATGCACCACAGCATGTATGGATTTTTCGGCAGCAAAGGTTAAGTCAGGTAATACTGCATCGCTATTGGCCGCGTAGGTAGCAAATTGTACAGGGGCTTTTTCGGTGATGGTAACCACTTCTGATGGGTGGTTAATTTTGCTGTATGCCCATACTGCAATAAAAGCTCCTGCGAGGACCAATAAAAAGGTCATTGTTATGTTTCCAATTCTTTTCATGATATAAAATATTTAATTCGTTACTACTTTTTTTAACACGGCATTAAAACGCAAATATGCTGCCACTGTTATTCAATGGTTGAAGTAACCTCCACATTTGACGTATTTTAACAGAAAACAAGTGTATTGTTAATTAGTTGTAACAAAGGTGACAATATTGTCAGGATTAAAATAGTTGTTTCTCCGGCATGTCATTCAAAGTAACTCTGCGGATTTGAAAAATAAACAAGGAGGAACTTAATATTTAGCTTGATTTTGTACTGGGAACTTCAAACCATTTGGTGTCTAATTCTACCGGAACATATTCCGTTATGTGTTTCAATGCATCTTCTGCGTCCACCGCCACATAGTAAAGTTCACGGTAAATTTCCTTGGCGAACATTTCCTGGTACGATACTTCAAATTGCTTGATAAGATAATCGAAAAAACCATTGGTGTTGATGAAAACGATTGGTTTGGAATGGTAAGACAACTGCCGTAAGGTAATCACTTCCAGTATTTCTTCCAGCGTTCCGAAACCACCGGGCAAAGCGATGAATGCATCGGAGATTTCGCGCATCTTATCCTTTCGGTGCATCATATCCACCGCAATAATCACTTCGTGATGGTTATCGGAGGCCAGCGATCGAGCTACTAATTTTTCGGGGATGACACCAATGCTGTGGGCTCCTGCATTACTTGCAGCAACGGTAATGGCTTCCATTAAACCTACATTTGCACCGCCGTTTACAAGCGTGTGTTTGCTTTTGGCAATCAATTCACCAAGCTTTTGGGCCTGCTGGAAATACACCTCGTTTATGGCATTGCTGGAAGATGAGAAAACACAGATGTTCATATTTCCCTAAACGTCAATTTTAGCATACGTTGCATTGTCCTCTATGAACTTCCGGCGTGGCGGAACCTCGTCGCCCATTAACATCGAAAAAATATGGTCGGCCTCAGCAGCGTTTTCAATTGTAATTTGCTGCAAGGTGCGTTCTTCCGGATTCATGGTGGTGCTCCACAACTGCTCGGCGTTCATTTCTCCCAAACCTTTGTAGCGCTGGGTGTGCACGGCACTTTCGTTTCCATCGGCCCATTCGTTAATTAGCTGCATGCGTTGTTGTTCATTCCAGGCATAAGCTTCCCTTTTTCCTTTTTTAATAAGGTAAAGCGGAGGTGTGGCAATGTAAAGGTATCCGCGCTTGATCAAGTCTTTCATGTAGCGAAAAAAGAAGGTCATAATCAAGGTGTCGATGTGGCTTCCGTCCACGTCGGCATCCGTCATAATCACCACTTTGTGGTACCTGATTTTTTCCATGTTCAGCGCTTTGGAGTCTTCTTCGGTTCCGATAGTTACCCCAAGTGCCATGAAAATATTTTTGATCTCTTCGTTTTCAAAGATTTTGTGGACCATTGCTTTTTCCACATTCAGGATTTTTCCGCGCAAGGGAAGAATTGCCTGTGTGCGTCGGTCACGGCCTTGTTTGGCTGTTCCACCTGCTGAATCTCCCTCAACGATAAATATTTCGCACAGGGCAGGATCTTTTTCCGAGCAGTCGGTTAGTTTTCCCGGAAGTCCCCCGCCGGTTAATGCACTTTTACGTTGCACCATTTCGCGTGCTTTACGTGCTGCATGGCGGGCCTGTGCGGCAAGAATCACTTTGTTGACGATAGTACGCGCATCTTTCGGATTTTCTTCCAAATAATTTTTAAGCATTTCGCTCACCGCCTGATCAACTGAAAGGCTGACATCGGAGTTTCCCAGCTTCGTTTTGGTTTGCCCCTCAAATTGCGGTTCGGCCACTTTCACCGAAACGACAGCAGTTAAGCCTTCGCGGAAATCGTCGCCGCTGATATCGAATTTTAACTTGCTGAGCATTCCGGAAGCATCCGCATAGTTTTTCAGGGTGCGCGTTAAACCCCTGCGGAAACCGGTTAAATGCGTCCCTCCTTCAATTGTGTTGATATTGTTGACGTACGAATGGATATTCTCCGTGAACGAAGTGTTGTACTGCAGTGCAATTTCAACGGGCGAGCCGCCATTGTCCGAACTGATATGAATTACATTGTCGATTAATCTCTGACGGGTTTCATCTAAATATTCAACAAATTCTTTTAGTCCATTTTCAGAATAAAACTCTTCCGATTTAAAATTCCCTTCTTCGTCGGTTTCGCGTTCGTCAATCAATGACAAACGTACTCCGGCGTTCAGGAAAGCCAGTTCGCGCAAACGGGTGGCAAGAGTTTCATATTTGTATTTGTAGTCCAAAAAGATGCTTGCATCGGGGGTGAAGGTGACAATTGTGCCGGTATCATCCGTGTCGCCTATAATTTTTGCCTCATACAAAGGTTTCCCGGTTGAATATTCCTGGATCCACATTTTACCTTCGCGGTGGATTTCCGCTTTCAGGTGCGATGAAAGCGCGTTCACGCAGGAAACGCCAACACCATGCAAACCGCCCGAAACTTTATACGAATCTTTATCGAATTTTCCTCCGGCGTGCAGAATGGTCATTACTACCTCTAATGCCGATTTATTTTCTTTAGTGTGCCTTTCGGTGGGAATCCCGCGTCCGTTATCCTTTACGGTAATTGAATTGTCTTTGTGGATAATAACATCGATGCTGTCGCAATAACCGGCCATTGCTTCGTCAATCGAATTATCCACTACCTCATAAACTAAATGGTGTAACCCTCTTTCGTTGGTGTCGCCAATGTACATCGACGGGCGTTTGCGAACTGCCTCCAAACCTTCGAGAACCTGAATACTATCGGCTGAATAATTGCCATTTCCGTTATTCTCCATTCCATTTTTTTCTATTTCACTCATCCTGTATTTCTTTATTTTAAATTTCTGTTTTTTTCCTTAAAACAAAATAGTTTCCGAGTCTAAAAAGCAGCTTGAGCCTTTTAAAGGAAACTAATTGATTATCAGGAATATAAGCACGTATTAGATGTTCTTTAAAACGATGTAGCAAAGATAACAAAAATAACCGGAAAATGATGATTCTCGAGGCCTATGTTAAGCCAATATTTCAATGATTTTGTATCATTGAAAATGAGCCATGAGCAGCCATAAGCCGTAAGAAACAACAGCAGCTAACTGACAATTAATAAAGGGATTTTTATTTTATGCCGGACTGCATCAACTGTTGTTCCAAACACCAGGTCTTTAAACCCTTTATGGCCATGCATTCCCAAAACGAGCAGATCGATGTTTAGCGTAGAAACTATTTTTGAAATCTCGGTTGCCGCCCTTCCAAAACCAATCCGGATATCTACTGTGTATCCTAACTCACGCAAAGTTTCCTGATATTTGAGTAAGCTTTCATGGTCCAATTGGGTTTCATAATCCATCGTGTTTTTCCCTAAATACTGGGCTGCTGCACTTTCCACAATGTGGATAAAGGTGTAGGTGGCTGTTTTACCTCCCTGGTTCAGAGCATTTTTTATGATGTGCTCATCGTGGGTTGAAAAATCGATGGCAACGGCAATATGTTTATAAGGTAATGTTTCAAACTTGCCGAAATCCAAAGCCTGCCCGTGAGGCAACTGTATTCGTTTTTTAGCCGTTGAATGAAGGAAAGGATGAATCAACACATAGGCCAGCAGCGCAAGGCAAGCCAGCGCGATAGGAATAACGATCGTATAAATCAGAATATTATTTTCCCCGGTACGGTTTATCCATCCGCTTATTTCGTCCACCACCAAATGAATATTCAGGTAAACAATAATTGAGGCACTTACCCAAGCCAGGATTTTTACCCACGTTTTGATGGCAAATTCCTTCATTAATTTTTTGTCAGAATTGAAATGAATGAGTGGAATAACAGCAAATCCCAATTGCAAGCTTAAAACTACCTGGCTCAAAATCAACAAACTCCCCAATACTTTATCGCCAAAATAAATAATAGTAAAAATGGCAGGAATTATCGCGAGCAGCCTTGTTATCAATCTTCTTAGCCAGGGTTGAATCCTCAGGTTAAGGTGCCCTTCCATTACAATTTGCCCGGCGAGTGTGCCGGTTATCGTCGAACTTTGCCCGGCAGCAATCAGCGCAATCGCAAAGAATGTTGGTGCAGTATTTCCAAACAAATTTTGAAGCAACTTAGAGGCATCCTGTATTTCGGCAACATTGAAATACCCATTCACATAAAAGGCTGCTGCTGAAAGCACTAAAATGGCGGCATTAACAAAGAATGCCAGATTCAGCGCAATTGCAGTATCGAAAAAATTCATGCGGATGGCAGTCTTCTTTCCGGCTGTTGATTTATCAAACTTCCGGGTTTGCACAAGGGAGGAATGCAGGTATAGGTTGTGCGGCATTACCGTTGCCCCAATAATTCCAATGGCAATATACAGTGCATCCCCGTTCAATTTTGAAGGGACGAAACCTTGCAGAACATCGCTATAAACTGGTGATACAATGAACATTTCGACTAAAAAAGAAATGCCGATGATGAATACCAAAGAAACGATGAAAACTTCCATTGTCCGCATTCCTTTATTCATCATAAAAAGCAACAACAGCGTGTCTAAAGCAGTAAGGCTTATCCCCCAAATCAAAGGAAGTCCGAAAAGGAGGTTAAGCCCTATTGCCATTCCGATAATTTCAGCCAGGTCGCACGCTGCAATGGCTATTTCTGCTAAAATATACAGCGGAATATTGGCCCATTTTGGGTAAGCATTTTTTGATGCCTGGGCCAGGTCCATCCCCCGGACAATGCCTAAGCGCGCACTTAGCGATTGCAGCAGTACCGCAATCAGATTCGACATGAGCAGCACCCAAATTAGCTTGTAGCCGAATTGAGAACCTCCGGCAATATCGGTAGCCCAATTGCCGGGATCCATATATCCGACACTCACTAAATAAGCGGGCCCTAAAAAAGCCAGGATTTTCCTCCACCCTTTTTTATTTGTACCTATCGTTGCATGTACTTCGCTTAATGACTCCGACTTCATCTGCTAAGCATATTTGTTCCCGGCAATGTTTAATCAAGTCATTCTGATGTCCAGCCTTTATCCTTTAAAACGAATAACTCGCACCCGCCAAAAAGTTAAAACTTTGAACAGGATAGCCTAACCAGCGCTCATAGTGCTGAAACCCGAAATTGTTGAGTTGCGCAAACACCGAAAACTGTTGAGTTATCTTGTAATTTCCGCGGACATTAAAATCAAAAACAGGCTTGAGGGTATAATTGTTGAAATAACGCGAATTTTCTTCTTCCGAAAGAGGATCGTTGTACACATAAGTGGTTTCAATCACTAATGCATTTCGTTCGCCAATTAAATATACATCGGCTGAAACGTTGAATTGCTCAGTTATTTTATAGTTCACCGACAAATTGGCGTCCCAATCGGGCATATGCCAGGCCGAGGTTTGCTCTTTTAAGTCATACACATAATAATTTCCCGAGAGTAAAAGATTAAGCTTTTCGGTTGAGGCATGAAAAACTTCCATATTGAATTTGAGTATGCTCATATCATCGTACAGCACTTTGAAATCATTGTCAATAACAAATGCATCGGGATGGGTATATCCATGTAAAAAGTACAAGGGCTTGTGGTCGATTACCGAATAGTCAACCGCGAATTTAAAATTGGTTTTTTTTGCAAACTTACCGTCCAAGCCGCCATAAATGCGCAATTTTTCAAAACTATTTGCCACGTCGTGCATTGGATTCACAAAAGGGTTCTCGTATGCAATTTTAGAATAGTGATTGTTGATATAGTTTCCGTCGATGCCTGCGTACAATTCAAAAACATTCTTTACAGGCCTGAAATGGGCCAGTACATTAGGCGTTGCTCTTATTTTTGTTTTGAAATCGTTGTCGGCAACAAGCCACAAATTAAAACCCAATTTTATGTCGGCTATTTTGCCGCCAAGGTAATAGGCTGGTTTTGCGAAGATCCAGGTTTGTTGTCGTTGGCCCACAAACTCGGTAGCACGGTTAAAAATACCATCGGCTACGCTAAATGATACCCCTGCTTCCAATAATGCGGTTCCGGTATCCATCGGTTTCTGAATCGTTGTGGACAGCTCTCCTGAATGTTCGTCTTGCCCGGTTTTTGTTTTGAAATAATGATAATCCAAGTCGAACCCAAATAGCGGATCGTCTATTTCTGCCTCCGGTTTGGTTAAACTAAGCTGAAACCCACCTTTTGTGAATGCCTGCTTTTTATCCTGATAATTAATAAACTGATTCGGATCCATAAGGAACGTGGGTATCGGATCGTTCGGATAGCCGTAATAATTGAAGCCATTGTGCTCCACATCGGCAGTTAATGCCAAAACCGACTTTCCGAAAAAATAGTTGAGGTATATCTCTGCCTCGCTGTCGGAGATTGGCGCATCCACCACATCACCACCTTCAAGTTTCAGTTTACCAAATGACGAAAGGTGCCTGGCGTGTATCCCGAGAACGGATTTTTTTGAATTCAAATTATTAAAAAAGAATTCGCCGTAGGGTGTGTTATAGTTACCAAGTCCCGCACGAATTAATCCATATCCGTTGTCCTGTTTAGGTTCGCCTGCAATGCTCGCTGCTTTCAGCGTGTTCACAGAGAAGGTATTCAAAATCGGCTGGCTGTAGATGCTGTAATTGAAGACAGGTTTTTCCGGTTTTGTCTCCTCTATTTTTGGCATTTCGTTGATTTTGTTGGCATCCGAAATGGTGGGCCGGAACGATTTAAATACTTCCACTTCTTGTGTCAAGCTTGTGTCGCGCTGCGCCGAAACTGAAATTGCCGCAACAGTAAAAGTTAGAATAAGGACGATATATTTGATTTTCTTGAACATGATTCTTCTATTTTAGTTTTCCTTGATTTTGATTTGAAACGAACTGTCGATAGCTTTTTGTTGTTCCATTTTTTCCACGGTCTCAATCACTGCAATTTTCTTGGCGGCTTCGGCTTTAATCCCGTCGGTATCGTTGCCATAATTTTCATACAAACTCTTTAGCGTATGTTTGGCCTGAAATTCGTCTCCTTTGTCCAAATAAATATCAGCGAGCAACAAAAATGCCTTCCCTAACCAAAACTGGTAAGGTGAGTTTTTTTCGATGAAGTCCATTATTTCTTCTTCGGCCTTTTGCTTGTTGTTTTGACGGTAATAAATATCGGCCACGAGGTATTTTGCTTCGGAGCCTTGTTCAAATTTCACATCGGCGGCAACCGGTTTTAAACTCTCCAGCGCTTTATCGAAATTGTTTTGCTGATAATTCACTTTGCCAATCGTGAAATTGGCTTCGCGCAATAAGGCTTCGTTGGCAATGTCAGCTTTCTTTATTTTCGTGGCAGCAGCCATGGCTTGCGGATAGTTGCCCAAAATCAGGTAACAACGCATTTGACCTGTATTGGCTTTCAGAATGTTCCATTTTCCGTTGGCAACTTGCTCCAACCGGTTGAACAGTTCCAGTGCCTCGCTATACTTTTCAGCATTAAAAGTGAGTTCAGAAGCACGCGAAAGAGCCGGTTCGCTAAAAATATTTGTGGGTGAATTGGCCACCTGCGAATAGTGCTGATTGGCCTCTGAATAGCGCCCATCTTTATAAAGTGATTCAGCGAGATAGAAATGGGCGTTCAATGCAAAACTTCCGTTGGGAAATTGTTGCAGGTAGCGTTGCATTTGTGCCGCGGCATTGGCACCGCCTGCCATGTACAACCTCTCGGCAGTTAAAAAAGTAAGCGAATCCTGCTCCGAAACGGAAACACTTGTGGAAGAGCCCATCCGTTTTGAGTAGGCAAAATATTCATCTACGTTGTTGAGTTCAATGTAGCTGTTTTTTATGCCCAACATGGCGGCTTGGGCTTCGGGCGTGCCGGGAAAATTTTCCGTTACTGTTTTATAATGTTTTAATGAACCATTGAAATCTCCGGTGTTGTAACTAATCAAACCCAACTGCAATAAAGCTTTCCGGTAGTAATTGCTTTGTTTGAAATTCTGAACAATTTTCTGATATTGTTGCGTTGCATTTTGATTTTCGCCCAAACGTTCATATCCGCGGCCCAGTTCGTAGAGTGCATCGTCTTGAAATCCCGACTGCGGAAATTCATCCAGTAATTTTTTCAGATTATTGATTTTTCCCTGTTGATTTCGTTGCAGCCCCTGACAAAACGCAATCTGAAAAAGGGCATAGTCTGAGTCATACAGCTTCATTCCATACGATTCCTGATAGTTCTGCACGGCACGCGCATAGTCGGTGTTCAGAAAATAATAATCTCCGGTGCGGTTCAGGGCGTCGGCAATTTTTTCGGTTCGACTTCCCGGATTTGCCGAAATGTATTTTCGAAAATGGGAAGCTGCGGCTTCGTAACTTTCCAGTTTAAAATAGGAATAAGCCAAATTATATTCGGCATCCTTAAATTCATCCAGGGTGGAAGCTCCTGCCGTAGTCAAGAACTTTGTGTAGGCATCCACCGCGTTGTTGTAATCGCCCACACGGTAGAGCGCTTCGCCTTTCCAGAATAAGGTGCGGGCGTTTAAAGTGCGGTCGTGGCTGCCGTTTTGCAGCGAAAGGTCGAAATATTTTATCGCTTCGTTATACGCTAAATTGTTGAACAACTCGAGTCCGTGATAAAAAGTGACACGCTGATAAGCCCGCAGGATGGAAGGAGTTTTCGTTTGAATTTTTTCGATGGATGCAATGGCATCCTTGTAGTTTTTTGTGACCATATATACTTCGGTGAGAATACGGTAAGCTTCTGCGTTTCGTTCCGAATTAGGGTACAAATTGATGTAATTATCAAATGCTTTTATGGTTTCGTTGAAGGGCGAAAACGACAATTCGTAGGTTAGTTTGGCATAACTAAAAAGTGCATCTTCTTTAATCCTTGCATTGAAGTCTAACTTTGAAGCGGCATCATAAGCCATTTTAGCTTTTTCTTTTTGGTTGGTTTTGATGTACGAATCCGCCAAATGATAGTAGGCATTTTGCGCCATTTCGTCGTCACCTTTCGATGCGCCTTCGAGCAAAGGTATGGCTTCCGCAAATTGCCCCACATGATAGTAACAATAACCGAGCACATAATTGTCTTCGCGCGTTTTCAGTTTGGTGGCATCAAAATAGGTTTCCAGAAACGGGATAGCACTTTTATAGTCGCCCAAATGAAAATACGAATCCCCGATAATTTTCGATAATTCTGTTTTATGTTCCGCTTCCACTTGGTCGATGATAGGTACGGTATAATTCACTGCCTCCTCGTATTTTTCCTGTTTGTAGTAAATCTGGCTGACGTAAAGCGGAATAACCCTTGAATAAGCCGGGTCGTTGTTCAGTTTGGTGAAGCCTTCAAGCGCCGACTGGTAATTTTGCTGAAGATACATAATGTGCGCCCAATAGTAGGTGGCAGGCTTGCTGTACAAATTATTAGCATCTTTTATTTCGTAAAACTCACGTTCCGCCACATCTAAGTTTTCTGTCAGCAAATTGGCATACCCGTTTTGGTATTGAAGCTGAATACGTTGTGTTTCGCTCAAATCGTTACGGTCAACTTTCTGAAATGTGCGGATAACCACCGGATATTGTTTCTTTTCAAACTGATAACGGCCAAGATTAAACCATGCCTGATTGATGTAAGGGCTTTCCGCATAATCCCGGGTGAAAGTTTCCACCATTTTTCCTCCGGCGGAATAGCCCGCTTTCAAAGCCGAAACCGATTTGTAATATTCCGCCTCGGAGTACAGTTCCGATTTCGGGTCCAGTTGCTTCTGGACCGCTTCAAATTCGCGAAACGTGGAGATGTATTTCCCCCGCTCAAAAAGTTCTTTTGCCACGTCAATTTTTTGCTGAACATCGCCGTAATAAGCCGTTTCCTGGCTTATTGCGTGGAGTTGCATCAGCAAAAAAAGGAATAAAAAATAAACAATCCGAAATGTTCTCATGCTTTTTATATTTCTGTTTTATGGTATTCTTTTGTTATGCAGCAAAATTCAAAAAATAAACGTTCTAAAATAGACCTTTCCCACTATACAACGCACATAAAACGTTTTAATTTCTTAACAACGAACTGTTTATTTCTTTCGTTTATTATGTGGCGAGGTTAAAAAAATAAGGGTTAATTTCGGCAATATTTACAGGATCATGGAACAAAACAAGGTAATTGAGATTGCAGATGCCGCTATCTATCAGCGGGAAAACCTGATTTTGACGAATGTTAACGTTGAAGTTAAGGCGGGCGAATTTGTATATGTTATCGGTAAAGTGGGCACAGGTAAATCGAGTTTAATAAAAACGCTAAATGCTGAATTACCGCTAATTTCAGGCAGTGGAAATGTTGTTGGCTTTGAACTTTTCAACATGAAACCAAAAGAAATAGCGCAACTACGCCGCAAATTAGGTGTAGTTTTTCAGGATTTTCGCTTGCTCACCGACCGCAATGTGTATCAAAACCTGGCTTTTGTGCTGAGGGCAACCGGCTGGAAGGACAAAGCCGAAATAGAAAGTCGTATCGTTCAGGTGCTGGAAAGTACCGGTGTTTTGGATAAAATCACTAAAATGCCGCATCAACTCAGCGGCGGCGAGCAACAAAGGGTGGTGATTGCACGTGCCATTCTCAACAACCCCGAAATTATTTTGGCCGACGAACCCACCGGAAACCTTGACCCTGAAACTTCGGAAGAAATTCTCGATTTATTTATACGGTTGAACGAAGAAGGAAAGACGGTATTAATGGTGACCCACGATTATGCCGCAATTGCTAAAAAACCGGCCCGTACGTTGGTTTGTGAGCACGGGCGAATCAATGATTCATCAGCCAATAAAATACTGGTCGATTTCGAAAGCCTGTTGTACAGTAATTTGTAATTGATAGAGATGCAATTAAAGCCTGCCTGCTTTTTACCGTTGATCCGGTGAAAAATGCGGGGTTGGACACTTCGCGATCGAAAACAAGTGTGAACCTTGGCAGGCCATCGTAATACTTTTGGTAACTTAACAGGCCGGTGGCCAAAAGCGGGGGAAGAAGGAACAGTATTCCGCCAAATTCGACGCCCCCGCTTGGCATAGTGCCTTTTTTAATGTGGTAACGGATGGAGGCTTCGTTTACGTTGATCTGCTTTGCCGTCCGCATTTGTGAATATCCCACATCCAAATATCCCTGGGCCCCTTTTAATCTTGTCCGGGGTCATTTTGTGGCATTTTCCCCGGCTATCCACCAGGTTAAAAAAAAGACCCGGCACCATGATCACGCAAACGTTTGGCGTACCTTTCAAAATTGCGCACACCCACGCCAAACACCTTGCCCAATGACGGTGCGCTGCATGAAAAAGACAATGAAAAAATTGCTATCTTTGGTGTTTTTACAAGAAATTAGGCCAGAAATCAATATTTTTGGCCTAAATGGTGTTTATCTAAAATTATTCAAAATGTCAATCAAAAAAATCAGTATCAAATTTCTACTTTTAGCAAGTGTTGCATTTATCGCTATGCAGGGCTTGGTATCGTGCACCTCAGCACCTAAAAAAGTGCAGGAGGATGTAAAAGAAACGGCAGTTGCCGATAAATTCATTGGGCTTCAACTTTATTCAGTAAGAGAAGACATGAAAGATGTTGCGGGAACCCTTGCTGCCGTTGGCGAAATGGGTTATAAGTTTGTTGAAACAGCAGGTTACAGTAACGGGAAAATGTACGGAATGGATCCTGTGGAATTTAAAAATTTGTGTGAAGCCAATGGACTGCAATTTCTGGGCGCACATGCCGGACAAGATATTCCCGTACCGGAAAAAATAGACGAAACCATGGCGTGGTGGGATGAGTGCATCGCCGCTCATAAAGCAGGAGGTGCGAAATGGATTGTTCAGCCTTTCATGGGCAAAACGGGCTATGAAAGTCTGGAAGGCCTAAAACGCTATTGTGAGTATTTCAATGCAGTGGGACAGAAATGCAACGAAGCAGGCATCCGTTTTGGCTATCACAATCACGACGGTGAGTTTAAAACCGAACTGGAAGGAAAACCGGTTTACGACTGGATGCTGGAACTGACCGATCCGGCAAAAGTGATGTTCGAAATGGATTTGTATTGGATTACCGAAGGGGGAAAACAGCCTGCGGAATATTTCGAAAAATATCCCGGACGTTTTGAACTTTGGCATATCAAAGACCAAGCAGAACTGGGTGCCAGCGGCAACATGGATTTTGAAGCCATTTTTGCCGATCTCCAAAAAGCCGGTGTGAAATATGGTGTAGTAGAGGTGGAAGAATACAACTTTCCTCCAATTGAAAGTGCAAAAAAAAGCCTGGAGTTTTTACTGGATGCTGATTATGTGAACCTGTCGGAATAATCGGCAACAAGTTTTAAAAACAAAAATGTCCGGTATTTTATGCCGGGCATTTTTGTTTTTAAAATCTTCCCGCTAAAACAAATATTTCACGGTGAATGCAAAGTCGAAAAGATTGACACGAAAAGGATTTTTTCCCAAAAGATCGAAATACGGTTTTACCTCTATACCTGTGGAAATGGGCAGTTCGTCAAAAATATATTCAAGTCCGGCTAAACCGTCGCCTCCGACAATAAACGAAGAACGTGTGCCATACCAACTTCTGCCCGGTGCTACATACCATTCGTTCCATCGTTCGTAACCCGCATGAATCCCAAAGCCATATACAAAAACCAACTGGTTGGAAAAACTAAACCGGTCGTATTGGTGAAATTCTTTCAAGACATGAGCCTGAAGACCACGGTTACGTCCGCTCAACAGAAATTTGTACGAATTGCTGTCATCCGTATAAAACCGGTATTCCAAACCCGACGACCAACCTGCCCTGATACCAGCAGCCTGACTATATCCCTGGCCTATAGCAACTTGAGTAAATAGCACGAATACTCCAAAAATTAACAATCGTTTCATGTTTATGGATAATAAATTCAACCTACCAAGTTATCGACAAAATTTCATTTTTATTGTGTGCAAAAATAGAACTTAATAAGCATTTAGACTTATTCTGCCGCCCCATTTATCAACGCTTCGATGTCTTTCCTCGAATAATCCGGTACCGCCCCTTTTTGCGAAGCAACGTAAGCACCAATTGCACAAGCATATGCCAGCACTTTTTCAGGGCTCCATTTTTTTGAAAGCGAAACAATTAAGCCTGCCAAAAACGAATCGCCTGCACCAACTGTATCGGCCACCTTCACTTTAAAACCGGGGTGTTCATAAAAAAGCCCATTGATAAACAACATGGCCCCATATTCCCCGCGCGTTACGCAAACGGTGGAGCAATTGTAAATTCGTGAAAGGTGGCTCACCAATTCCTTTTCAGTTCCTGTAACTGAATTCCAGGTAGAAACTTCCCTCAACTCATCGTCATTCAGTTTCACGAAATCGGCTTTGTGAAGTAAGTCTTCCACCGTTTTTTGGATGAAAGGGGGTCGTAGATTCACATCGAGCAAAAGCGTAGCCTTGGTTTTTTGAATGAGTTGAAAAAGAGTATTTCGGGTGCTTAAATTTCGTGAAGCCAGCGAACCGAAAATCATCAAATTGGCACTGTCGGCCGCTTGTTCCATTTCCTTGTTCATCAGAATGTTATCCCAAGCTACCGGTTCACAAATTTCGTAGCTTGCATTTTTATTTTCGTCCAGATGAACTAAAACTTTGCTGGTAGGAAGTGTTTTGTCGGTTTGAATTAAACGGGTATAAACTTCTGCTCCCTGTAAATAATCCATGAGTTTTTTGCCTTCCTCATCGTCTCCTATTGCGCTGACTAAAACGGGCACCTTTCCTTGCTTTCTAAGATGAATGGCCACGTTTAGCAGTGCACCGCCCGGCAATGCCCCGGTGGGAAGCATGTCCCAAAGCACCTCGCCAAAGCAAAGTATCTTGTCGAATTTTTCGTTTCCCATTTTGTTTCATTCCTAAATTAATCCCCGAGAATACGCATTAATTTATTTGATTTATAAACATTTAGCACAGGGTTAGTCAAAAATCACATTTTCAAAATGCCTAATTTAGAAAGTTTATTTGAAGCAATACGTCTCTTTCTCCAATTGCACTTCAATGAAATCGGAACCAGAACTAAGTATTTCGGCAGGCAGGCAGGCAGGCGGCCAGGCGGGTAGGTGTACTATACTTTTCGGATCGGACTCAGGGATAGAACCTTCAAAAGTTATTGCCGAATCGAAAATAGTGTTCGTTGTTCGTATTGAAAAGTTTATATTTATCGTTCAAAAAAACGGCAAACATCACACATGAAAAGAATACTGATACTTTTTGCACATCCGGCATTGGAGAAATCCAGGATCAACACAAAACTGACGGCAGCAGTCAAAAAATTGAGCGACGTCACCTTCAACAACCTCTACGAAAGCTATCCCGACTTTTATATTGATGTTGTGAAAGAGCAGCAAATGTTGATGATGCACGACATAATTGTGTGGCAACATCCTTTTTATTGGTACAGTTCGCCGGCACTTTTGAAAGAATGGTTTGACCTGGTTCTGCAACATGGCTTTGCTTACGGCGAAAAAGGCAGGGCACTTGAAGGAAAGAAAGTGCTTTCGGTAGTTTCAACGGGCGGCAGAAGTGAGGTTTATACCCGCGAAGGGCACAACCATTATTCCATCAACCAGTTTTTAGTGCCGTTTAAACAGTCGGCTAATTTGTGCCGGATGGAATATTTGCCGCCGTACATCATTCATGGTTCGCACACCATCACCGAAGCGGAAATCAATCAGCATGTGAAGCAATATGTTCAACTGCTTACGGATTTACGCGATGAAAAGCTGGAAACTTCGAGCCTTGGCACGGTGGAGTATTTAAACGATTTATACGAATAGCATGTACAATCAGGATTTTTTCTTTCAAGCTTTAATTTATCTCGCCGCGGCAGTAATATCGGTGCCGATTGCTAAAAAAATCGGATTGGGTTCGGTGCTGGGCTATTTGCTGGCAGGAATTATCATTGGTCCTTTCGCAATCGGATTAGTGGGAAAAGAAGCCGATAAAGTAATGCACTTTGCCGAGTTTGGCGTGGTGCTGATGCTTTTTGTAATTGGTCTCGAACTAAAACCTTCGCTGCTTTGGTCCATGCGAAAAAACATTTTTGGATTGGGCGGACTACAAGTATTAATAACCGCTTTGGTGATAACGGCCGTAGCCCTTTTATTCAATTTTCAACTTAACCGTGCCATTGGCATCGGCCTGATTATGGCATTATCTTCCACCGCCATCGTGCTTCAAACCCTCACCGAAAAAGGCTTGCTGAAAAACATTGCAGGAAAGTCGGCATTTTCAGTACTCCTTTTTCAGGATATTGCAGTTGTACCCATTTTAGCGTTGATCCCTTTGCTGGCTTCTGTGGGTGGGGTCATCCATGTGGAAGATTCGGCACTGAATAACATCACTCCTTTTGCAACTTTTCCCGGCTGGGTGCAATTGCTGATCATTGTTGGCACAATCACCTTTATTATTTTTGTGGGCCGGATTGTTGCCCGCCATATTTTCCGTTTAGTTGCAGAAACGAAGCTGCAGGAGGTTTTTACGGCATTAACCCTTTTAATGGTTATCGGCATTGCGATTGCCATGGCTCAAATTGGCCTTTCCCCTGCCTTGGGCACCTTCATCGCCGGGGTGCTTTTGGCCGACAACGAATACCGCCACCAACTGGAAACCACCATAGATCCGTTCAAAGGCTTGCTGCTCGGCTTGTTCTTTATTTCGGTGGGGGCAAGCATCAACTTTGCCCTTTTTATCGAAGAACCAATTATAATTATTGGCTTCGTTGTTTTGTTGATCCTCATTAAGTTCGTCGTGCTGTTGGGTTTGGGCCGAATGTTCCGCTTGCGAAAAGGCTACGAGTTTCTGTTTGCATTTTTATTGGCGCAATCGAGCGAATTTGCTTTCGTATTGATTTCATTCTCCGAACAAAGCCGCTTGTTTGACGAGCGTACGGCAGGCCTGCTGCTTCTGGTAGCAACGCTTTCCATGGCTGTTTCCCCTTTACTGCTGATTTTCAACGAAAAGGCAATCAGCCCGCTCCTGTCAAAATTCCAAAATAAAATTGAATACGACAAGGTGGAAGCCTCCGACAAACCGGTAATACTGGCAGGTTTTGGGCGGTTTGGATTGGTAATCGGCAGATTGCTGCTGGCCAATAATTTTAAAGTCACCATCATCGACAGCAACCCTTCAAACGTTGAAATCCTTCGTAAATTCGGGTTCAAACTTTTTTATGGCGACGTTACCCGCCCACAGGTTTTGGAACAGGCCGGGATTAAAAATGCCCGATTGGTTATTTTAAGTATGGCTGAATATGACGATGCCCTGAAAGTAGCCGATTACCTCAAAAAGAACTATCCTTCGGTGAAAATATTGGCGCGTGCCAAAGATATTTACCATGCCTTCGAGTTTTTTAAGCGGCACGTAAAAACCGTTCAACTGGAAATGTTCGATTCGGCGAATAATCTCGGGCGGGAAGCATTGACTCACCTCGGGTTTTCCAACTACGAAGCCTACCGGGCAGCCCGCACCTTTAAACACCATGAAAAACAAGTTCTTACCGATTTATATGACCACTGGAGGGAAGACCCTAACCGGATTATCCAGGAATCAAAGCGGTTTTCCGAGCAACTATCGGAGGTTTTGCAGGCCGAAAAAGATTACTCGATCCACGAAGCTGATTGTGCCTGGGATGTGGAATCGATTCGGGCAGAAGAAGCGGGCGATGCAGGGTGATGCACCTGCCTTGTCGGCAGACAGGGTTTCGGGTGATGTCGACTCCGATCGGCATTTTATATAACGGAAGTTGGAAACTTCCGCACCCGAACCATTAAATTAGATCATTTCTAAATTGCTGTTTTTCAAATCAAAACTGAATTTTGGCACTTCCAGATTCACATAAATGCGTAAATTTGCAACCTGTAAATAGCAAAACATTGAACTACGGGAACACAGATCAAACATAAAGGCTTTATCAAAAGCGTGAACGAGAACGCTCTATTGGTGAATATTGTCAACGAATCGGCTTGCTCATCGTGCCATGCAAAAGGTGCGTGCACCGTTGCCGATTTTCAGGATAAAGAAATCGAAATCGAAAATTTCACGAAACAATATTCACCCGGGCAGGAAGTAACGGTACTGTTTAAAGAATCGCAAGGGTTTACCGCGTTGTTCTTTGGTTACGTTTTCCCTTTTATCCTGATACTTCTGGTATTGATTGTGGCAAGCGAAATCACACATGACGAACTGACCAGCGGACTTTTGGCTTTGGCAATTTTAATTCCCTACTATATGACAATTTATTTTTTTCGTCATTTATTTAAAAAGGTCTTCAAATTCGAAGTGGAAGAGAACATTTGAGCTATGAATATTACAATTATATATACACTCGCCACCCTCACCATTATAGGGACATCCGCAGCGGTGATTCTATATTTTGTGGCACAGAAATTCAAAGTTTACGAAGATCCGCGCATCGACGAAGTGGAGAAAGCACTGCCAAGCGCCAATTGCGGCGGTTGCGGGTATGCGGGTTGCCGCGCTTTTGCCGAAGCCTGCGTGAAAGCCGACAATCTTGATGATTTAAATTGCCCGGTTGGCGGTAACGTGACCATGGCTGATGTTGCGGCACTTTTGGGATTGGAACCGGTAAAAAAAGTGCCTCGCGTGGCCTATATCCGCTGCAATGGAACTTGCGACCATCGGCCAAAAACCAGCTATTTTGACGGGGCAACAACCTGCGCCATCGCATCCTCCGTGTATAGCGGAGAATCGGATTGCCAATACGGTTGCTTAGGTTACGGCGATTGCTACGATGCCTGTGAGTTTGATGCCATTGATCTGCGCGCAGGCATGGGAGTTCCGCTAATTTTGGACGATAAGTGCGTAGCCTGTGGTGTCTGCGTTGATGCCTGCCCGAAAGATTTGATTGAAATGCGGAAGAAATACCCGAGAGACCGTAAAGTGGTGGTTGCCTGCCGCAACATGGACAAAGGCGCTGTGGCCCGGAAAGCGTGCGACGTAGCTTGTATCGCGTGCACCAAATGCGAAAAAGAATGTAAGTTCGATGCCATCACCATTGAAAATAACCTGGCCTATATCGATTCCGACAAATGCACCTTATGCCGCAAATGCGTTCCGGTGTGTCCCACCAATTCTATTTTGGAATTTAACTTTCCGCCGCGAAGGGTTAAGACGGAAACAAAAGAAGAAATAAGTACAGCAAATTAATATAGAATGTTAAAAACGTTCAAACTTGGCGGTGTGCATCCCCCTGAAAACAAACTTTCCGCCGGTAACAAAATCGAATTATTGCCCCTGCCCAAAACCGTGTTTATTCCCGTTGCACAGCACATTGGTGCTCCCGCCGTTCCAACAGTTGCGCGGGGAGGCGAGGTGAAGGTGGGGCAAATCATCGCAAAAAGCAGCGGTTTTGTTTCCACCAACATCCACTCATCCGTTTCGGGTAAAATAAAAAAGGTGGATTTCTCGACCGATAGTTCGGGTTACCCAAAGCAGGGCTTTTTTATCGATGTGATCGGTGACGAATGGCTGCCAGAAATTGACCAATCGGAAACGCTTGTAAAAGAATTTGACCTGGACGGGCCGGCAATTATTCAAAAAATCCAGGAAGCAGGAGTTGTAGGATTGGGCGGAGCCACCTTCCCGACCCATGTTAAACTGGTTCCGCCGAAAGGGATGAAAGCCGAAGTGCTGCTTATCAATGGCGTGGAATGTGAGCCCTATTTGACTGCCGACCATCGTTTAATGCTTGAAAAAGCGGATGAAATTTTGGTTGGAACTCAGCTTCTCATGAAAGCCATGAACGTGCAGAAAGCCGTTGTCGGGATTGAAAACAACAAGCTCGACGCCATTGCGCTTCTGACAGAAAAATCAAAAAATTATAAAGGCATCAGTGTTACCGCGCTGAAAGTGAAATATCCGCAGGGTGGTGAAAAACAACTGATAAAAGCGGTAACCGGGAAAGAAGTTCCTTCCGGCGGGCTACCTATTGCCGTGGGTGCAGTAGTGAGCAACGTAGGCTCTGCTTTTGCAGTTTATGAAGCCGTTCAAAAAAACAAACCGCTTTTGGAGCGTGTGGTCACCGTTACCGGAAAAGGCCTTGCCAAACCATCGAACTTTAAAGTGCGGATTGGAACTGCCACTTCCGAGTTGATTGAAGCAGCGGGCGGACTACCGAAAAATACGGGAAAGATAATTAGTGGCGGCCCGATGATGGGCCGTGCAGTAGCTTCGTTGGATGTTCCGGTAACAAAAGGCACTTCCGGAATTTTATTGATGCCACAAAGCGAAACAAAACGAAAACCTTACATTGAATGTATCCGTTGCTCGCGCTGCGTTTCAGTGTGCCCCATGGGATTGGAGCCCTACTTGCTGATGACTTTAGGAGAAAAACAAATTTTCGACCGCGCCGAAGAAAACCGGATAATGGATTGTATCGAGTGTGGTTCATGCAGCTACATTTGCCCTTCAAACCGTCCGTTGCTCGACTATATTCGCTTCGGAAAAGGAAAAGTGGGTGCAATAATCCGTTCACGCAAAAAATAAAAACCAAACATGGATAATTTACTTACCATTTCACCTTCGCCGCACATTCACTCCAACGATTCAGTCCAGAAAATCATGTACCGGGTGGTCTATGCCATGATTCCGGCTTTGGCCTGGTCGGTCTTCGTTTTTGGGCTTGATGCGTTGCGGGTTACTTTAATTGCCGTAGCGGCTTGCCTGGCATTCGAATTCGTCATTCAAAAATACCTGCTAAAAATAACCCCAACGATTACCGACGGTTCGGCACTGATTACGGGAATTTTAATGGCTTTCAACGTACCCTCTAACATCCCGTGGTGGATTATCGTCATTGGTTCCATGGCTGCCATTGGAATAGGAAAATTATCGTTTGGCGGTTTGGGGAACAACATTTTCAACCCGGCATTGGTGGGAAGGGTTTTCCTGTTGATTTCTTTTCCGGTACAAATGACCTCGTGGCCGGTAACCCTTCAAAGCGGAATCGACGGAGTTACGGCAGCCACACCGTTGAGTATCATTAAAGAAGGCCTCACCAATGGAACTCCAATAACAGAAATAAGCGGAAACCTGCCTTCCACGGTTGACATGCTTTTCGGGAATATCGGCGGTTCTCTCGGTGAAATTTCAGCTTTGCTCCTAATTCTGGGTGGTTTGTACATGCTCTGGAAGAAAGTGATTACCTGGCAGATTCCGGTTTCAATTATCGCAACCGTGGCAGTGCTTGCTGCTATTTTCTGGGCAGTGAACCCCGAAATGTACATCAACCCGGTTTACCACGTGTTGACGGGAGGTTTGATGCTGGGCGCAATTTTTATGGCTACCGATATGGTTTCGTCGCCGATGACGCCAAAAGGGCAAATCTTTTACGGTGTGGGCATTGGCGTAATCACTATCAGCATCCGTATGTACGGCGCATATCCCGAGGGTATTTCGTTTGCCATTCTGATTATGAATGCGGTGACGCCCCTCATCAACATTTATGTGAAACCTAAACGATTTGGAGGAAAATAACCATGGCAAAACGCGAATCGACATTTATCAATATGGTGGTCACCTTGTTGGCCGTTACCGGCATTTCGGCCCTGGCGCTGGGTTTTGTGTACGACCTCACCAAAGATGCCATTGCCGAAGCAAAACTTAAAGCTCAAACCGAGGCCATTGCAAAGGTATTGCCGCAGTATGAAACGCTTGGGGAATCATTTAAAACGGCATCAGAGCCTGCCGCCGACAGCCTGGAGTTTTTCCCGGCCTATAATGGCGAAGAGCTGGCAGGTGTGGCAGTGAAAACCTTTACGAAAAACGGCTTTAGCGGGTTTATTTCCGTTATGGCAGGAATCGACAAAAACGGCAATTTCTCGGGTTACGAAATTTTAGAACATGCCGAAACGCCGGGCTTAGGCTCAAAAATGGGCGTGTGGTTCAGCAACCCCGAAAAACCGAACCAGTACGTTATCGGCAAAAACCCTAAATCGACCAAATTTGAAGTCACCAAAGACGGCGGGCAAATTGACGCGATAACCGCCTCCACCATTTCATCGCGGGCATTTTTAGAATCCCTGGTGCGCGCCTACAATTCGTATGAACAACATCCGGAACTAACTTCCGGCAAAAAATAAAACGTTATGGACCAGTGGAAAAATTTCTCAAAAGGCTTTATCAAAGAAAACCCGGTTTTCGTGTTGTTGCTCGGAATGTGCCCCACTCTCGGTGTTACCTCTTCGGCCATCAACGGACTAGGCATGGGCCTGGCTACCACTTTTGTGCTGATTATGTCGAACGTGGTCGTTTCGTTGGTGAAGGACTTTGTGCCGGATAAAGTCCGGATTCCCAGTTTTATCGTCATCATTGCGGCATTCGTAACGGTGGTGCAACTGGTGATGCAAGCCTACACGCCTGCCTTGTTTAAAAGCCTGGGGATTTTTATCCCGCTGATTGTGGTCAACTGCATCGTGCTGGGCCGCGCCGAAGCTTTTGCATCGAAAAACAACCTTCTCACAGCGGCCATCGACGGTGCCGGAATTGGGCTCGGGTTTAGCTTTGCCTTAGTTTTGTTGGGCAGCATCCGCGAAATTTTGGGCAGCGGAAAACTTTTCAACTTCACCATTTACCCGGAAAATTACGTGACCTTACTTTTTGTACTGGCACCCGGGGCATTTATTGTTTTGGGCTATTTAATTGCCCTAATCAACCGGATAAAAAAATAGGAGGATAAATCATGAGCTACATCATTATTATTATATCGGCAGTTCTGGTCAACAACATTGTGTTGATGCAATTCCTTGGGATATGCCCATTTCTGGGTGTTTCCAGGCGCATTTCAACTGCCGCAGGAATGGCCGGTGCCGTAGCCTTTGTTATGGTTTTGGCAACCATCGTCACCTATCTCATTCAAAACTTTGTACTAAACCGTTTAGGTTTGGCCTACCTGCAAACCATTGCATTTATTTTGGTTATTGCTTCTTTGGTGCAATTAGTTGAGATTATATTGAAAAAAGTAAGCCCGGCACTGTATCAGGCACTCGGTATTTTTCTTCCGTTAATCACCACCAACTGCGCCATTTTGGGTGTGGCTATCCTTACCATCCAGAAAGACTTCAATTTGGTTGAAGGCGTGGTTTATGCCATTGCGAACGCGGTTGGCTTTGGCCTGGCTTTGGTCTTGTTTGCCGGAATCCGCGAACACCTGGATTTACAGGAAGTACCAAAAGGCCTTAAAGGCTCACCAATCGCCTTAATTGCCGCCGGTATTTTGGCCATGGCTTTTATGGGCTTTTCGGGCTTGGTTTGATGGGGACACGGACTTTCCAAGTCCGTGAATACAGGCTCAGCTTCTACCCTAACGATGGCTAAACGACAGTGAATAGTTATTTGATACTTATTTCTAAGTTCTTCCCTAATCTAGTTTCAATAATTTTTCTGAGTGTCCCCAATTCAACATCAAACCTGTCATTTTCAATTCGGGAAATATATGTTCTTGAAGTTCCACTCATTAACTCCTGTTGAGTTAACCCTAATGACATTCTTGATTCTTTGATTAATCGTCCAACTTTTTAAAGCCAATTCTGATATTTCTGGGCGACTATGTTTTAACAATACATCTGCTCCAATTTGATATGGAACTTTCATTTTTTCTTTATTTCTCATTGTAATGTATTGCTCTACATTATTCCAGGATAAGGTGTTATTCTCCAATTCTACTTTTTCAAATTCTTTTGAATCATAAAGAATTCTTGCAGGAGAATTTTCAACTAAACTAATTTTGTTTAGAACTTTTCTAAAATCAATAATTCTTGATTCTCCATTATTAAAAACAACTGAAATTGATAAATCTTTAATCCAGTTTATTTTTAATATTCTCGGCATTTTAATAGTCTTTCTCATAGTAATTCTGGATACTTCCCTTTCAATTTACACCAAAGTTGAAGCTGGATTCCCGAAATTCGGGACGGCTTGTTCCGAACTTGATTCGGAAGGCATTGCAGGCCGCTCAGAGTCCTATTTATTATGTACAGTTATTTCATTTTCTTTTCTAAAATTCTTTCAATTTTTTCAAGTCTGTATGAAATCATTCCGACATAAGTTTCAGGAGGTGTTAATTTCCCTATTCCCATTATATCTTTAAATTCCAGTTTAAAAGAGTATTGCTTGTTTTTCTTAAGTGCATCGTCATATGTAACTTCAATCTTAATAAAATCTTTCGACTTTTCTTCATAATTTTCTGATAGGCTCAATAGAAAATATTTATTTTCATAATTTGGAGGGAAAAAATCTAGTTCTTTATTGAAAATTCCTATGTCAGAAAGCTTATTGCAATAAGGGTAATTGATGTCACGAATAACTTTGAACCGCAAATTTCTTGCAATTCCATTTCCAATATTTTTTAAAATTAAACTTACTAGGTCAGGAGCAGTTTCTGAATTAATCAAATAAGCAATCATGTGAGCTTCAAGGTGAAATTCTCGTGATAATTTAGTCTCTTTTACTAGACGATTCGTAAGGTATGAGTATACAATTGTGCTGATTGCAACTATTCCACTAAAGACTAACGCAACAATAGTTATATTTTCATTCTCCATTTTATAATGAACTAATATTAATCAATTCAGCAACTTGCTTTTTTGTTTCACATATTCTTCTTCGGTAAGTATTCCTTTGTCCTTTAACTCACTTAATTTTAGAAGTTCATCAGAAATATTTCCTTTATTCGATGATGTCTCAACATTAACTTCAACTTTGTTTTTACTGGATAATGCTGTTACTATTAATCCAATAACCGGAGTAGTTAATAATGATATAACGAAGGAAAGGAAGAAGCCTATTTGCCTTCCTATTCCAATTGTCGCAACTAATGCGCAAATAACAATGTACAATGCAATAATGTAAGAAATCATAGTGTCAATTTTTTGTTTTTATATTTGGACCTAACGTCTATACACCCGCCAAATGCAGGTATTTCGACCTTAGTTGTATCTAATAAATATTTGATTAATATCTCTTTTTGTGGAATATGCGATTTCTCGTTAGAATATTCTGCTCATGCTCTTCGGCTCAATTTGATTCTGATTTTCAAATGTAGAGATTATTTTCTGTACAAGCCCAATACGATGCGGTTAATTGATAAGTTTCTCTACACCTTTAAAAATATTTCCACTTTTATCTTCTGATAAGGTAAGGCTAAGCTTTTGCAAAATATTATTAAGGTCGCTTTGTGAAATTTGAATTTTTGTATCCCTGATTGAATCATCAGCAAACTCTCCTTTCGGAAAAAATGCCTTCAGGTATTTTTTTATGTCTTTTTTAATATTGCCTGCATTTGTTTTGTTTCCATTATCATTATCATCAGGCTTGAAGTATTCTTCAATCAGCTTATTTGCATCTATGATGTATTTTTCAAGTTTATGTATTTTTGTTCCGTTATTATCAACAGTGTGATTCTCATATTCTTGTAAACCCTTATTAAAAGCTGGATGATTTTTAAGAATTTGGGCAAGGCGGGATTTGTAGCCCGGTGTTAATTCCGCCTCGGCATCTCTTAAAGGTTTAAGATAAGTTGCACGCAAAAGGTCTTTTGCTTCTCCATCCATTGATGAGCCTTCACTATCGGCATCAGAACTCCTGACCCCATATCTTAAAATCAGGCAGTTACCCCTACTTGTTCGTA
>CAZNEV010000064.1:0-27930 GCA_964572085.1 uncultured Maribellus sp.
CCGAACGGGAGTTCGAACTGGAGAAAGGCAGCATTCTTCTTGGAGAAGTGGATGTAGTTGCTGAGTACAGATCAGGCTCAGTGATTACTGGAGTATATGGATTTCGTGATCGGGAATTTATCCTTTCCGAAGAAGACAAGGAATATTCTACTATTGTAAAGTACCTGGAATTTGAAGTACCGGGCATATTTGTATTTGGAGAGGATTTAATCACAATAAGCACCTCAGAAGTAGCTCCTGTATTTTATGTGGATGATGTAGAAACCCCATTTGAATATGTGAAATATTTGCCGATAGAGGAAATCGTAAAGATTGAAGTTTTTAATCCAAGAATTATAATTGGATTAGTAAGTGACGTAAAATTGGGATTACCAAAAGATGGTGGTGCAATATCCATTTTAACCAAAAACAGATACGGTGTATTTCCTCATAAGTTTGTCCGTAATATCAACGGACGAATAACCCCCCGTGTCAGAGGATTCAGCCAGGCCCGTGAATTTTATTCGCCAGCCTATCCTTTGACAGAACAAGATTCCATTGACAAACCGGATCAGCGGCCGACATTATACTGGAATCCGAATGTAATGCTGGAAAACGGTGAGGCAACTCTTGAATTTTTCACATCTGATATGGCAGGTAAATTCCGTGTTATTGCCGAAGCAATTAGCAGTAACGGCAAAGCTTGTTACGGCACAACCCTGTTGGATGTTGGCATTAGCAAAGAATAATTTGAAGTTATATAACTGAAACCCGGACCGTTTAGCTGGGAGAAATAAAATTTCTATAAACAACTTTATGAAAAACATATTCCTTATTGGTCTGCTGATTATATTTTCCTGTCCTTCTGTAAAAATCAAAAATGATGCATCAATTGAATTTGGAAATACTGAGTATAATTTCGGCGCACTTTCCGTCAATAAAGAAACAGAACACAACACGGGATCGCCTGTGATGATATATATTAAAGGACAGGTTGAATATCCTGAAAATTTGAAAGAACCAACAGAATGAAAAGAACAAAGCCGATATTGATTTTTACTACAATTGCTTTGATAGCTATCACGCAATTGTGGTGGCTGATTGCCGGTATTTCTGCAATGGCTGTAATTTACCTTTTACTTTCTGCCGATTTTTTTAAGCAGAATAAAAAAGCAGGAGGTTTAAAATCAATTTTAACTTTTGTATTGATACTTTTCGTTGCTGTTTCAATTCGCGTATTTTTTATCGAGATCTATTCCATACCGAGCGGTTCCATGGAAGAAACCCTTCAGCCGGGAGATAAAGTACTGGTTAATAAACTGGCCTATGGGCCAAAGCTGCCGGCTTCACCTTATGAAATTCCGTGGGTAAACCTCGTGTGGTACTTGCAGGCTCGGGCTTCAGCAGCCAATCCCGATTCGGTGTACTGGAAATACCGGCGACTAAAAGGATTTTCCGCTATTGGTAGAGGTGAAGTAATGGTATTTTCCCACCCGTTATGGGGCGGCCGGAGCAATTTTTTTATTAAGCGCTGTGTTGCCGTTCCTGGCGATACGTTAGAAATTAAAAACGGCAGGGTCAAAATCAACGGGCAGTTTACGCCTGAACCGGCCAACATAAAAATGAACTGCCGGATTTGGGTGAACCAACCCCTACAGTTTTATGCGGCAAGAGATAGGCTGGGATTTTCAATCGCCGGGCGGGTCATCCGTCCTTCCGTGGAAAGACCTGTAGAAGCGTTGTTGTCGGATCTTCAGAGGGAGCAACTCTCCCAACTCGATTGTGTGGATTCGGTAAAAATAAATACCGTTCCCAATGATTCTGTCTACCGGCTGTATCCTTACCACACGGCTGTGCCCTGGACTATCGATAATTACGGTTTGCTAATTGTCCCCTGCCGCGGAACGACCATCCCGCTGAACCGGAAAAATTTCCTGCTTTACCGGCGTACCATACAGCGTCTGGAACACGCTGAACTAGAAGCAAAGGAAGAAGGTTATTTTGTAAACGGAGTTTTGGCCCATACCTATACCTTTAAACACAACTATTATTTCATGATGGGAGATAACCGCCACAACTCCAGCGACTCGCGTTACTGGGGCTTTGTACCCGAAAAAAATATTGTAGGTAAAGCAGCTATTGTGTTGTTTAATTTCAGGGTTGGAAAGTTTAATAAAAACAGGTTCCTGAAGTTAATTAAATAGTTTAAAAATTTAAAGATATAACAGATCATTGCGAACGTTTATGGGATATTTGACTAACAATCAATAACAAATAACTAAAAATTAGTGAAATATAAATGACAAAACCAATAAATTATGAACAAATCAAACCTTCAAAAATTTCCCCTCATCATTTTTTCATTATTCTTTGCAATTTCCTGCAATAATAACAGGCAATTAGAATCAGCCCTGGAACTGGCAGGAGCCAACAAAGAAGAACTGGTGAAAGTGCTGGATCATTATCAGAAAGATCCTGCTGGTGAGTTAAAGTACAAAGCAGCCTGTTACCTGATAGAAAACATGCCGTGGCACCAGGGGCGGCAGGTAAAACCGGCAGCAACCTTCCGGGAGCTGTTCCTGCATGAGGATTCACTGGTAACCTCCATGATCCGCAACCCCGGTGACCCGGATAGCCGGACAGCCCATTACGATTACAAAATGGGGCTGAAAAAGGAGCTGGTAAACGGCGCGGTGGAACAATCGGTTCATGGCAGCCGGTATCAACCCGACCTGCTAACCCTGGATGCTGATTTTTTAATCCAAAACATTGATGCAGCTTTTGAAGTTAGAGAAAGCGCATTGTGTAAAACCCTTCCATTTAAAGATTTCTGTGAATACGTGCTTCCCTACCGCATTCACCAGGAACCGGTTTACCCTGTCCGGAAAATGCTTGCCGGTCATTTTGACAAAACGGGATTCCTGGACTCCGTAACCCACGATTCATACAGTACCATTGAAATGCTGAACAGGTATGTCTACGCTTTTTACTGGCAGTGGAGCGATAATATAAACCGGCAGGATATGGGTTTTTACAACCTGAGCTTCTGGAACCAGGTAAACTGTTCGGAGCAGGTTTCTACCTATTGTGGACTGATGCGGAGCACAGGTCTCCCGGTAGGTGAAGCCTTTACCCCCAAATGGCGCGATGCCAACGGAGGCCATAGCTGGTGCACGCTGCTCTGCCCCGACAGTTCGCTGACCCTGTTTACCGCCATCTACCAGGCCCCCGAAGCTCCTACCCCCCTGTACCCTTTGAGGGCTACAAAAATATACAGGCGGACTTTTGCCCCTCAGCCCGGGAGTGCTTACTTTCTGAAAGCACGTGAAGAAAAAATACCTGCCCTGTACGATACCCCCTGCCTGGAAGACATCACCGGGCAGTTTCTCCCGGTAAAGGATGTTGAAGTAAAGTTATCGGAAAAACTTACTGACAATAACCTGAGCTGGTTTTCGGTGTTTAAAATCGGCGCCTGGATGCCGGTGGCATGGGGAAAGCTAAATTGGACAAAAGACAAGGCAGTGTTTAAGGATGTTTCTGTGGGGCTGACAGGCATTGCCTGTTCCTACGACGGTTACAGCGCCGTTCCGTGCAGCAGATTGATTACAGTTACCGGCGATGGGTTAGAGTACATCCAACCGGGAGAAGAAAAAACAACCCTTATCCTGAAGCGCAAATTCCCGATAAGTGAATGGCTGCAGGGGATGCGTAATGATATGGTTGGCACCAAAATACAGGGGGCAAACCGGCCTGATTTTTCCGATACGGTAACGGTTCATGTTTTCAGCTCTGTCCCTCAGCCCCATTTGCATGACGTGAAGCTTTCCAATCCGGGCAGCTACCGGTATTACCGGCTGGAGGCACCCAGTTCAAACTGGCACCTGAACATTGCAGAACTGGATTTTTTAATCCAGGAAAATTCACCCGGACTTGCTGGAGCCTCACCACTTCCTGTTTTTGACAAGAACCAGCCTTCCGGGAAAACATTATACAAAATACCCTATGCAATAATGCATGGTGTAATCGATTCAACCCTGTACGATCAGGATATGCTGACCTATTGCAACCGGAAATGGATAGGGCTTGATTTGGGAAAGCCACAACCGGTTAACCGCATTCGCATGGCTGCCCGCACCGCCCACAATGGCATAGTCGCGGGCGATAACTACCAGCTCTTCTACTGGGACAATGAATGGGTTTCAGCCGGAACGCAGCAGGCAAAATATAATTTTCTGGAGTATAATGATGTGCCTGCTAATACGCTATACTGGCTTCACAACCTGAACCATGGTGAACAGGAACAACCCTTCTTTTACGAAGACGGAGAGCAGGTTTTTATAAATCAGTCACTGTAAAAAATAATGAATACAAAGCATGCATTAATGAATGCCGCCCAGTTTCCTAAGACGATCATCCTGGTTGTTTTCCTGATGTTTTCCAATACGAAAAGAGATAATCAGATAAATGAACTTTTATAAACCGTTAAACCAAATGCGAAAATCTATCATGCTGCTTTCAGTAGCTCTGCTGACAGCAACACCAATTTGCGCGCAGGAAATCCTTACCCTCGGCAAGGCATTGCAGTTTGCAGAAACAGGAAGCCCCGACCTGCAATGTTCAGCCGATATTGCCTACCGGTGGAATCCTTTCGCTTACCAATGAATTTGGCTGGCAAAGCAAGGGAGGAATTTTATCAGGCTGAACTGAACCTGGTAACGGCAAAATCATTGCTGCAAAATGCAGAAGTAAGTTTTGAAAATGCAAAAGACCAGCTAAAATTGTACCTGGGAATGGATTTGTATCAGGATTTTTCTATCCTGGCCAATGTAGCAGTCAACCCGGTTGAGGTGGATCTGGAAAAGGCCATTGAATCGGGCCTGGATTGCGAATGGAACTGTGCCAGCGGGAAATTGATGTTGAATCCAGCTAGTTTAATTTGATTCGTACCCGGTCGTTAAATGAGTTCAGGGGAACAGTATGTTCTTTTTAATTCTACTTGTTGGTTGTCTATATTTAATTATTTGTGCCATAAAGCTGGAGGATTTATTTTATTTTATTATAAACAATCTGCAAAAAGAAAAAGTACCCTCAAAAGCTATTGAGGAGATAAAAGAAGAGATGCAGGAAATATTAGCAGAAAATAAAAATACAACCAAACAATAACCGAAAAAGTGAAAGGGAAAGACCACAAAAATAACAGTTCAATGCTCATTAAACACCAGTTTTGATGGCTCCCCCTTTCGGGGACAAAGGTATTGAAAAAGAATTACCCGATAAAGTTCCTGTGCCAAAAACAAGCTTATGTTGATGTAACATAGCAAATAATCAGTAATTCATTATATTTGTTAGTTACGTATAATTAATAATTAATTTAATGAAAAGTATTTCAAAAGAATTAATAGGAGCATCAGCTACACCATTGATCCTGTCTATTCTAAAAAGCGGTGATAGTTACGGTTATGAAATTGTGCAAATGGTAAAAGAACAAACTGGGGGTAAAGTAGGCTGGAAGGAAGCCAGTATTTACCCTGTATTAAAAAATTAGAGAACAGTGGGATGGTTAAATCGTACTGGAAAGTTAACAAGAACGAACGGCCCAGAAAATATTAATACGTTATTTTGGATGCGTGGATACGTCGCAAACTACGCTGCTACCGCTTGAAACAATGTAAAAAGACAATTGCCGTGCAACGTTTCTTGAAAAGTCAAGGTGTTGCGACGTGGCAAAGTTGGATTTTGTCATTGTCAGGAGTTGGTTGGTGGCGTAAAGCAGCTTGTCCCCAATCCGCATCAAGCTATGGATTTGGGGTGGTTCGATAAAGCAGAACTATACAATATGTCAAGAAATTATCTTAGGTTTCAGGGTTAATTGAAACTGCCGTGTACGAGAGTACGCACGGTGGTGTGAGAGGGCGGGGGAGTAATCCCCCTACCTACTCGATTGGTCGTTAAAAATTTGAATTGAGAGCACGGATTATGAGAAGCATTCCTTTATTTTCTCAAAGGTTCAATGTTGTTTTTGGATTGTAATTGTAATTGTAATTGTAATTGTTCCATATCATCCGAATTTTTTTGGTCTACAACCCTTGCATAAATCTGTGTTGTTTTCTTAGTTGTGCCCAGAACAAGAACATTTTATA
This sequence comes from uncultured Maribellus sp., assembly GCA_964572085.1. Taxonomy (GTDB): domain Bacteria; phylum Bacteroidota; class Bacteroidia; order Bacteroidales; family Prolixibacteraceae; genus Draconibacterium. Next base: position 6,120 of record CAZNEV010000064.1, read on the forward strand.
TTTTGCAACGTGCTTAAAATCAGGTTTTTGTAGGATTTTAATATTCGTGGTCTCAGTATTGTACCCCAATAATCATTAATTATTATGCAAATAAAATTCGGATTAAAGTTAACGAATTTTATGGAATTGAAGAATTTTTAAATTATCTTTCCTCAAATACCAAATTATTCTTACCTTGTACTTCTTAATGTATATTAGTCTTATTAGATTAAATTTGGTTATATGAGAAAAATTTCAAAAGAGTTAATGGGGGCTTCATCAATACCGTTTATTTTGTCAATTCTTGGGGAAAGTGATAATTATGGATATGAAATAATGAGAAAAATAAAGGAGTTGTCAAATGGAAGAATTGTGTGGAAAGAAGGAAGTCTATATCCAGTATTGAAGAAAATGGAAAAATCAGGTATGATAAAATCATACTGGAATGTTAAAGATTTCGATCGCCCGAGAAAATACTATAGGATTTTGACAGAAGGAAAGGAGGCATTGAACCAGGAAAAAGAAGATTGGGCATTAATGCAAAAAATCTTTAGTAAATTATGGACACCCTCAATGAATTCGATTTAAACACGGCTCTCGACAAATGGGTAAAGTATAATTGTTCGGGAGAAGACCTTACACAAGCAGATGTTCAGGAAATGCGAGACCACTTTCTAAACACTGTAAATGAATTAAAAGAAAAAAACCTAACCGATGAAGAAGCCTTTGCGGTTACTAAAATAAGATTTGGAGGGGCTAAAGATTGGAGCGATGAAATGAGAAGCATGAACGAAGACAACTTTCAGTTAAAAAAGGTTGTTTTGTTGTTTAGTGGTATTTTCATGTTTATCTTATCTTACAATCTTATAACCTCTGTAAACAAACTGCTGTTCTTGTGGCTTAACTATACCAATGGCGATGCAATAGCAAATGTTGAAATATCAAAAATATACTTTAATATTATTTATCTGGTCACCATTTTGGCGATAGTTGCTTTGTATTATCTCCACAAGCCAATGGTTTGGTTACTTAATAAAATGTCACAAAACCCCAATTGGTTGATTCACCTATTAATTTTCAGTGCGATATTTATTGTATTGGACAGGTCTCTTGTGCCCTTGGTTAGAAAATCATTAGATAATGATAAACTTTTAACAGATGTTTTCTTTACAACAGAGAAATACTTTGAATATATCTTTTCATTTATCATCGGATTAGGCTTTTTTATTATATATAAGAAATACCGAAAGAAAAATTACATCAAAGACATATAGGTTATTAAATAATTTATTTAAATTGCAGTTCTAACCATCAATTATTTGACCATGAAAAAATTTTTATATTTATTGGCAGTGAGTGTTATAATTTACTCCTGTGGGAAGGAAGATTTAAAGTACTCATGCAATGCTGAGATCAATGCAATTGTTAAATCTGCTAAAATTGAATTTTCTAAATTGGTTTTAACTGAATTCCTTGAATATGACATTGAACTTCAAAAAGCAATATTCAGAAGTTTCTCAAATGAAAAAAAAAGGGAATTCTGGCTTGAAAAATTAAACACACTCCTTTTAAATGGAGAATACAGCGATTATGAGAAAAAGCATATCGAAAAACTGATCACTCATATTACTGTCGATTATTTTGAAGTTGTAGAAAATGATTCATTAAAACTTGCTGCACGGATTAAGTTTGAAAATGATTGGAAATTTTATGCGTTAAATACACTTAACTGGGACGAACCAGAGATTCATTTTATTGTGAATTCTTTATGTATCACACCAGACCAATATGCTCAAACAATTTCAGAGCTCAAAGAAATCACGCTTAATTATATGGCGGGTAATTGCACTTGTAGTACCGAATCTGATTATTGTTCCGACATAGGAGGCTTTTGTACTGTTAGTGATTGTACGGAAACTTCCGCGTGCGGATGGGTCTGGTCTTATACTTGCGATGGCCATTGTTAAAGGATAAGAGTATTTTCGGAAGGTTAATTCTCTTGTACGGAGACTTTTCGGAATGAGTTTAAAAATCGTTAACATTTTTTAGTTAAGCTAAAAGTAGAAAGCGGCAAAACTTTACAATGCCAATTCGTGTATCTTCTTCATATTATGTAGTTTTTGCATCTTACATGAACTTTGAAAATTCCAAAAGATAAAGAATGTCATAGAAAATGAGGTTTATATGAAATTAAAGATATTCCATAAAGAATTGATTTTCTCTTTAACCATTGGAGTATTACTCCTGTTACTCCCCTGGGGCTTTTCTCATAAATACGGGCAGCCCGGGAACGGCTATTTATTTACTTTCATTTTTTTCATAATTATCCTAATTATTTTCTGTAGCCTGATAAACCTCAGGCAGGTAATTTGTTTGCCCAAAATTTCAATTATTGATTTATTGTTATTCTTTTATATTTCATTTGCCTTAATTTCCGGCATATTAAACTCCATGAAATTTTCATTGTCTTTTATTTTAGAATTAATTGGTTATACAATTGTTTATTTGATTATTCGTACGATAAAAATTAACCCTGTTATTTTATTAGTATTTGTATTATTAGCTGGATTAGCCCAGGCCATATACGGTAATTTACAACTTTACGGTTTTTACCCATCACACCACAACCTCTTTAAAATGACCGGAAGTTTTTTTAATCCCGGGCCTTATGCTGGATATTTAGTATCAATCCTTCCAGTTGCAATTGTATTGTCCCTTTTTAAATATCAAAATATTTTAATTAATTCCGAAAAATATATTAAAACTATAGGAAAAAATACACCTAACCGTTCAGTATCTTTAAATTGGCAAGATTCTTTTCGTAAACTCACCAAATTATCATCTAAAATCAATCAAAATTTTTTTAATAAAAAATGGATCACGTTAAACCCATTTTTGTTTCAATACTTGACATCCATTACCATTATTGCGATCTTATTGGTATTGCCGGCCTCTAAATCACGTTCAGCATGGATAGCAGCAATAGCGTCCTTTTTGTTTATTTTAGGTAATGGGTGGTATTTTGGAAGTATAGGAAAGATTAACCCAACGTTTTTGAATTGGAGGAGAGAATTTGGCAGGAAGTATAAATCGACCTTTGTAAAAATTACTGCTGTAGTTATTGTTTTAGCAATATTTTCAGGTGGCCTGTTTGCTTTATACAATATGAAAAAAGATTCTGCCAATGGAAGAGTATTTATTTGGAAAGTTACGGCCCAAATGATAAAACAAAAACCATTGTTTGGGCATGGGCTGAATAAATTTGATGCCCATTATATGGATTATCAGGCAGACTATTTTAAGAAAAAACCAACTTCAAATGAAAGCTTTGTTGCCGATAACACCAAATATGCCTTTAATGAATTTTTAAGGATTACATCAGAAACAGGGGTTATTGGATTAACGATTTGTTTAGCTATTTTATATTTTGTTTTATTTGGAAAATCCATCCAATTATCTCAAAAAGAAAAGTTATTACTTATTTCTTTGCGGGCAGCAATAGTAGCCATTATTGTTTTTGCTTTGTTTTCATATCCCGCAAAAATACTGCCTATCAAATTAAATTTTATTTTGTTTCTTTCATTGAGCACCAATTATATTGTACCTCTACGGAATATTAAATTAAAAAATGCGCGAATTAATAATGTAGGTCTATATAAATTGAAAAAGCCTGAAAATGGGAAAACGAGTTTTGCGCAAATTATTATTATTTTTTTGTTCCTATCAGTATTATATTATGTTTCTGTAAACGGCTATAAATTGTACCATGCCAACTTGAAATGGAAAATAGCATTTACAACCTACCAAATGGGCGCATACAAGGCAAGTTTAAAAGATTATGTCGAAGCTTACCCATCACTCAGGTTTAATGGCGATTTTTTACTCAGTTATGGCAAAGCCTTATCCATGGCAGACGAGCATAAAAAAGCCATTAATATACTCGAACAAGCCAAAAACTATTATCCAAATACCATATTATATACAGCTTTGGGCGACAGTTATAAAGCCCTGAGTAAAACTGGCAAGGCTGAAACATCCTATTTGCAAGCTTGGTACATGATTCCGAGCCGTTTTTACCCAAAATACCTCCTGGCAAAGCTCTACTACGATACAGGACAAAATGATAAAGCAACAAATATTGCGGAAGAATTACTTAAAAAAGAAGTTAAAATACAATCTACGGCAATTGAAGAAATAAAAGATGAAATGAAAAAGATAATCGAGCTACCAAAAGAGTGAAATGACAAATATTTATTTAGAGCATATAAAAAATTGAATAAAAATGAATAAAGGATATTTATTGCTTTTTTTATTTTTGTTTTGGGACTGTACTTCTTCCAACACCAATAACAAATCGACCATCGAGAAACGTCAGTACACTGAGGAGAGAAATCCTGTAGAAATAATAATACTGAAAAATACGACATTTAAAAAAGAAATGGTCAGCTCGGGAAAATTAATTGCGCCGCGTAAAAGTAATTTAAAGTTCAGGACAAACGGCATTGTTGAAAACCTATTCGTTAAAAATGGGCAAACTGTATCCAAGGGTGATACAATTGCCACTTTGGATAACTTTGAACAAAAGCAAAGGGTCGAGCAGTCAAAATTAAGATTAGAGAAAGCAAATATCGATTTGCAGGATGCTTTAATCAGCATGGGGTATAACCTAAGCGACTCCATAAATATCCCCAATAATTTTATGCAAATCGCAAAAAGCAAGTCAGGTTATTCATCCGCACAAAGCGATATGAAATCCGCATGGTTTGAATTAGAAGCTACAACGTTAATTACACCTTTCTCCGGAAAAATTGCAAACTTGCAAACTAAGAAATATGAAAATACCCCCGGTGATGCTTTTTGTCTTTTAATCGACGACACCAATTTTGAAGTCCGTTTTCCGGTACTGGAAACAGAAATTGCCAATATTTCACTCAACAAAACTATTAAAGTCACCCCATTTTCCTCAGAAAGAATGTACCAGGGTTTTGTAAATGAAATCAATCCTGTTGTAAATGAAAGCGGGTTAATTGATATTAAAGCCATAGTTAATAATACAGACGGATTAATGGAAGGAATGAATGTGAAAATATTAATTGAAAACAATATAAAAAACCAATTAGTAGTTCCCAAAGGTGCGGTTCTACAACGCGATAACCAGCAGGTACTGTTCAAATATACCAATGGAATTGCATGGTGGACTTATGTACAAACTAATTATGAAAACAGTACCTCGTATGCGGTAATTGCCCATCCTGATAAGGGAGGGGTTCTGGAGGCCGGTGACACCGTAATTGTTTCAGGGAACCTGAACCTGGCCCATGAATCAGAAGTTGAAATTGAACAATAATTTAGTTGTAAAATTTTAGGATAGAAAAAACACAATGGTAATCTTTTTACTTAAACGGCCAATTGCGGTAACAATGACGTTTATTGCCATCCTTGTGCTGGGGATTGTTTCAACAACCCGCCTGCCTGTTTCGCTCATGCCCGATATCGATATCCCTAAAATTACGGTACAGGCCAACTATCCAAACCATTCGGCTATTGAACTTGAAAATACGGTTGCAAAACCATTGAGACAGCAATTAGTACAGGTTTCACATCTGACAGATATCCGTAGCGAGTCACGTGACGGAAACTGCACGATCCAACTTGATTTTGAATATGAGGCAGATATCGATTTTGTTTTTATTGAAGTAAATGAAAAAATCGATCGTGCAATAAATAATCTGCCACGCGAAGTACAACGTCCTAAAGTAATAAAAGCGAATGCTACCGACATCCCCGTATTTTACCTAAATCTCACCCTTAAATCGCCCGGAAAAAATAAAAATCAAAATTCAACCGATGACATTTTTCCTGTTTCCATCAAGTTTACCGAACTGAGCAACTTTGCCGGCCAGGTAATCCGTAAACGCATCGAACAGATGCAGGAAGTGGCAATGGTTGATATTAGCGGACAAGTATTTCCTGAATTGCTGATTTTACCCGATTTGCCAAAAATGGAGGCCCTGCAAATAGGCCTCGCTGATATTGAACGGTTCATTCGTGCCAACGATATTGACCTTGGCAACCTGTTAATCCGCGATGGACAATACCAATACAGCATACGTTTTGATTCGTCATTAAAAAATAAATCCGACATTGAAAATATTTATTTAAAAAAAGATGACAGGCTTTTACAATTAAAGGATATCGCCCAAATTATTGAACACCCGGTCAAACGCCAGGGGTTGGTAACCTCGAATGGTAAGGATGCGGTTACGATGGCCGTAATAAAACAGTCCGATGCACAAATGCGGGAGTTGAAGCTAAAACTGAATAGTTTAATTGAGCATTTCAAAAACGATTATCCACACATCAATTTTGAAGTTACACGTAATCAAACTATACTGCTCGATTATTCCATCTCAAATTTAGGGCAAAGTCTGTTAATAGGCGGACTATTAGCATTTTTACTTATGTTCTTCTTCCTGAAAGATTTCAGGTCCCCTTTCCTGATTGGCATTGCAATCCCCGCTTCATTAATAATTGCCCTATTGTTTTTTTACATCGTTGGCATATCAATAAATATTATTTCCCTTTCGGGATTAATCCTTGGAGTTGGTATGATGATTGACAATTCGATAATTGTTATTGACAATATTACGCAACACCGCGAACGGGGGAAAGACCTTGTCCATGCATGTGCCGAAGGGGTCAACGAAGTTTTCCGCCCACTTTTAAGCTCGGTTCTCACCACGTGCGTGGTATTTATCCCACTTATCTTTATAAGCGGCATTTCAGGCGCCCTTTTTTTTGACCAGGCAATGGCCATCACAATTGGGCTGGTTGTGTCCCTGGCAGTATCGATTACACTGCTTCCCGTTTATTACCGCTTGTTTTATTCAAGAGCAAAATACAGACCCGCGAAAAAGAATTTTTTGACACGAATAAATACATTGAATTATAACAAGTTGTACGAAAAGGGGTTCGGCATTACCATGAGGAACCAGGGATGGGGCTGGCTTTTGGTTACCCTTATGATAGTAGCTGCCTTTCCTTTATTCACCCAACTTGAAAAGAGGCGGCTCCCTGAGATAGCTAAGGATGATGCATTGCTATACATCGACTGGAACGACCGGATACACATCGATGAAAACCGTAACCGGATCGAGATAATGGTGACACAATTTGACAGTTTAGTGGAGCAATATTCCTGTTTGGTTGGAAACCAGCAGTTTATGTTGGCTCATAATTCTGATTTAACTGCGTCTGAAGCTGTAGTTTATTTGAAAGCCGCTTCTTTTGAAAAACTGGACACGATAAAGCAGATCATTGGAAATTATATTAAAAGTAATTATCCTTTGGCAATACACGATTTTTCTGAGGCGGGAAATATTTTCGATCTGGTATTTTCTGAGGATATACCACCACTAATAGCAAAACTTAGGGCAACAAAAGATTTGGGTGAACAAAAAAATATGGAATTGCAGCAATTCATGAACGAAATCAAAAACAAACTCCCGGATTACCCGATTGAACCAATACCTTGGGAAGAACATATCGTGGTAAAAATATCGCCAGAGAAATTAACCGCTTTTAATATCTCATTCGACGATGTTTATCTTGCTTTAAAAAGTGCTTTCAGCGAAAACGAGGTATTGACCATTACCGAAAGCCAACAGTTCATGCCCGTAATATTGGGGGGCGAAATCCGCCTTATCAGTGAAATACTAAATGAATTAACCGTTCAAAACAACAAAGGCGAACACGTCAGGCTGCAGTCGCTGATAAAACAAAGCAACGATTATGCCCTAAAAACGATAATTGCCGGACAAGAAGGTGAATACTACCCCGTGTACCTGAATGTAAATGAAAAAGAGGTAATGAAAGTCATTGAAACCATTAAAGAAGTAGCAATTTCCAACAGTAATTTCGAAGCCGGTTTTGCAGGTTCCATCTTTTCAAACCAAAAACTGTTAAAAGAACTGGCAATTATAATGCTTATTTCGTTGTTGCTGCTTTATTTTATTTTAGCGTCCCAATTCGAGTCATTGTGGTTGCCATTAATTGTTCTGCTTGAGGTGCCCATTGACATTTCCGGGGCACTGTTTACCCTTTGGGTTTTTGGCGAAAGTCTCAACCTTATGTCAATTATAGGGATTATTGTTATGAGCGGGATTGTTATCAATGACTCCATCTTGAAAATTGATACGATTAACCAAATGCGAAAACAAGGTTATTCGCTTCTCCACGCAATGGCAGTAGCTGGCCAACGAAGGTTAAAACCTATTTTGATGACCAGTTTAACAACTATTTTGGCATTGCTGCCCTTCCTCTTTATATCGGGTATGGGTGCAGATTTGCAACGCCCGTTGGCTCTGGCTGTTATTGGTGGCATGTCGATAGGTACCGTGGTCAGCCTTTACTTTATCCCGTTGTTGTACTACCGTTTGAATAAATTAAAAAAATAAACCATGAAACCATTTACAAAAATATCATTGGCGTTCTGTATAATTGGTTATCTGATGGGGTGTAACTCACATGCAGAAAAAAACAGTGCTAAAATTAGATTTGAAGTTACCGAACACGATTTTGGACAACTGAATTTTAAAGGAAACGGAAATTATTCCTTTGAATTTACCAACCCCGGGGAAACGCCACTGATAATTAACAATGTGAAAACATCTTGTGGTTGCACAGTCCCGCAGTGGCCCCAAAAACCACTAAGACTTGGGGAAAAGGGAGAAATAAAAATAAACTACGATACTTCAACCCCCGGGATGTTCAGCAAAACAATTGTTGTTTACTATAACGGGGAAAACTCCCCGATATCGCTTGTCGTAAAGGGAAGTGTAAACTACCCGCCTTCAATGACGGGGAAATAAAATCAATTGAAATTAAAGGAAATAAAAAAGCAAATTGATAAACAATGAATTTAATCTGTACACATTAAATTTGGGTTACAGAAATTATAAAAATCCAGCTAAAAATCAGGGAGTTTTTGCCATGAACGAAAAAAACAGGCTTTCCCCATTCAGCGTAATCATTGCATTTGTGGCGCTCATGCTAATAGGCGTGAGCCTTGTCCCATATGTTAATTTACAGTTGGAGCCTTCGCGCTCGCTGCCCACGTTAGGCATTTCCTACTATTGGCCAGATGCTTCGGCAAAAGTAATTGAGCAGGAAATTACTTCAAAATTGGAGGGGCTGTTCAATTCCGTAAAAGGTATAAAAAACATTACCTCTGTTTCGGGCAAAGGAAGTGGCCGGATTAACCTGGAATTTAAAAAAGGGGGCAATATGGATGCCATCCGTTTTGAAGTAGCCACCCTAATCCGCCGTGCTTACCCCGATTTGCCAAGACAGGTTTCCTACCCGGTTTTATCATTGGGCACGGGAGGACAAAAAACACAACCCATATTAACTTACACGTTAAATGCAAGTACCAGCCCTTTTTTTATTCAAAAATATGCCGAAGATAATATTGCCCCGAAATTATCGGCTATCAGAGATGTAAACGAAGTAAAAGTATATGGGGCATCGCCTTTTGAGTGGGAAATTAGGTTAGACGTCAATGCCATAGGCAACCTGAACATGGAAATGGAAGAAATTGCCGTGGCCGTGAACAATTATTTTCGTAAGGAAATAATTGGCACGGGCAGTATGAAAGCTGAAGGCAAGGGGTACAATAAAAGTATCCGGCTTGCACTTCAAAACGATATTCCTGAAGGGCTGGCCTGGGACAAGGTCCCCGTTAAGAAGATAGGCGATAGGATAATTTGGCTCACCGACATTGCTAATATCACCTATAAAGAACATGCGCCGAATTCATATTTCAGGATCAACGGGCTAAATACAATTAACATGGTAGTTTATCCCGAAAGCGGGGTCAACAGCATCAAACTGGCTGAAAACATAAAAAGCAAGGTAGAAATAATCAGGGACAACCTCCCCTCTGGATACTCCATTTTATTGGTACGCGACAGCACCCAATTTATTGAAAAAGAACTCCGGAAAATAGGGTTCCGTACCCTGTTCTCATTGGTAATCTTATTGCTGTTTGTTTTTATTATTACCCGTAATCTCCGGTACTTGTGGTTGCTCACAATCAGCCTGTTTGCGAACTTAATCATAGCAATAATTTTTTATTACTTCCTTAAAATCGAAATCCATTTGTACTCTCTCGCCGGAATAACCGTGTCGTTCGGGATACTTATCGACAACAGTATAATAATGATCGACCACATCAGGCACCACGACAATAAAAAGGTGTTTTTGGCTATATTGGCGGCAACCCTTACCACAATTGGTTCGTTGTCCGTTATTTTCTTTTTGAAAGAGGAACAACAAATCAACCTTATCGATTTTGCACAGGTAATTATGGTCAACCTCTCGGTCTCCATGGTCATTGCCCTGTTTTTTATTCCGTCATTAATGAAAAAAATAAAAATCAAGGTGAATAAAAAGCGTTCTTTTTACCGACGCAAAAGACGGGTCTCAAGGATTACCCGCTTCTATGCTCAAAGTATCCTGTTTGCTAAAAAATGGAAATGGGCATTTATAACCTTGTTCATCCTGGGTTTTGGTATTCCTGTACAGTGGCTTCCGGACAAAATTGAGAAAGAAAACTTTTGGGCTGAAACATATAACAAGACTGTTGGCAGCCAATGGTATCAGGAAAAAGCAAAAGCAATAACGGAAAAAATAGTTGGCGGGGCTTTAAGGTTGTTTACCGAGCATGTTTTTGAAAGTTCTTTTTATTCCGATCCCCAGCAAACAAAGTTATACGTAAGGGGCACAATGCCCGAAGGGTGCACGGTGCAACAATTGAACGAGGCCATGCAGAAAATGGAAAATTACATCAGCAGGTTCGCGGAAATAGAGATGTTCCAAACAAGTATCAGTAACTACCAGAATTCCAATATTACCATACATTTTAAACCGGAATTCGAAAACGGTTCATTCCCGTTTTTCCTGAAAGAAGAACTTACATCCAAAGCAATAAGCCTCGGTGGCCTCGACTGGACCGTTTATGGCGTTGGCAGGGGCTTTAGCAATGCGTTGTATTCGGGTTACAAAAACAGCCGCATTGTTTTAGAAGGGTATAATTACAACCAGTTGTACACGTATGCGGAACAATTAAAAGAAAACTTATTGGAAAATGAACGTATCCAGGAAGTGGGTATTGAAGGCGGGGACAATTCCTGGCGGAACCAACCTTTGAACGAATATTACATAGATTTTAACCAGGAGCAGTTCGGCTTGAGCGAAATACCGCTCCACAATTTTTATACTTTTTTAAATAACAGGGTATATAGAAGGCCCTTAACCCCGGTTTTTTATAATAACGAAAACCAGCCTGTAACTTTGATATCCAGCCAGGCAGGTATTTTTAATGTTTGGGACCTCGAAAACCTTCCTGTCCGGTTAAATGATAAAATGTACAAGCTCTCGGATTTGGGAAAGATTGAGAAACGGCAAACCGGGAACGACATCCATAAATATAACCAACAATACCGGCTAAACGTGGCATACGATTTTATCGGCCCGGGGTCATTGTCCCAAATGGTAAAAGAGCGGCACATTGACCAAATAAACGAAATACTCCCCCTGGGCTATCAGGCAAACGATACTTCAAGTGGGTGGTGGAACAGGAACGATAAAAAACAGTATTATCTCCTGCTGATTATTATTGCCATCATTTTTTTCCTGTGCAGTATCCTGTTTGAATCGCTGCTACAGCCCCTGGTTATTATACTGATGATACCTGTTTCTTATATCGGTGTATTTTTAACTTTTTACCTTTTCGATTTTAATTTTGACCAGGGTGGGTTTGCCTCGTTCATCTTATTAAGTGGCTTGGTCGTAAATGCAGGGTTGTACATCATTAACGACTACAACCAATTTCGGAAGCAACAAACCTCGCGCAACAACCTGCAGTTGTACCTTAAAGCCTTCAACCATAAAATTATCCCGGTTTTTTTAACCATAATTTCCACCATCCTGGGTTTAATCCCATTTGTTTGGCTGGGCCAAAACGAGCCTTTCTGGTTTGCTTTTGCCGTTGGCGCAATGGGCGGGCTCATCTTCTCTTTTATTGCCCTAATTATTTACATGCCGCTGTTTATGAAGTTAAAATAATTGGTTTTAATATTTGGAAGTTATAAATATAGTCAGTAACTTTATGAGGTAAAAATGTGTTGTAAATATATTAGGGCATAAACGTATTTCAAGTACAGGAAAGCAGCGATAACAAAGAACTATGGAAAATGAAATGAAACGAGCATGACAAAAATTTTGACACAAAAGACAAATATTAAAATCATGCGAGTTCTATCTTATACATTTAAATAAAGTAAACTATTTTAATAAGATGAAAGGAGATAACCACATACAACCGTATCCAATTGACAATGAATTTCAGTTTTGGTAGCTCCCCTTTCGGGAGCAAAAGTAAGGAAATAACTGTAAAGGGACTACGATTCCGTATTATCGCGGAGAATAAAACGGGTGAAGTATAACGAATTATTAATTAAAAATTATTGAAAATGAAAAAGAAATTTTTATTTGTTATAGGATTTTTATCAATAGCAGCCATACTATTTTTTAATTTGACGGTAAGCATAAATAATCCTACTGGTTCTGTTTCTTTAAAATGTTTACAAATATTGGCATATGCTGATTCTGAATGTGGGGGCTCCGATACTGATCCAAATGCTTATTGTAAAAACAAACCAAGCTTAAATTGCGGTTACTGCAAAAATATATTGGTTGGTATACAATGTGTTGAATCCTATGCTCAAAATTTAGATTGTTATGATGTAGGACATTAATAAAATTATACTAAAAAAATGAAGCGATTAAGATTCCTTTTGGGCTGTTTATTTTTATTTGTAACTCTTTTAAATATAGGGATAGCAAATGTTAATAAATTTAATGGCTTAATATTAAGCCAAGTATGCACTATCGCTAGTGCAGATACAGAAAGTGATTGTATCAGTCATCCTGATGGTTTTTGTAAAAATAATCCATCAATTAATGATGGTATATGTGTAGAGCAAATTCATCAAATTTGCTGTAAAAAAACATCTCAATCCAATAAAGACTGCTATGATATTGGATTATAAGATTATTGCACTGACTATATATTTAAGTACAATTTTCGATCGCTATAGTCAGTGCAATACTTTGATTATAACTTTATATTTGAAAGCTTATGTTGAAAAGTTACAGCCATTTATTAAATATAGTATTTATTTGTGTTTTATTTGCTTGTGTTCTGTTAGTTATTTCCTGTAAAAAGCAAGTAAATATAAATGAGAATTATGGCATAAATAATAATAGGATAGAATTTATAGGATTCGATTCTATAATATTCAAAATTGACGATTTATCACTTCAGTATGCTAGTACAATTCAATATATTGAAGATTCAATCAATCAATATTTTACGTATTTTAATTCTACAAATCATTCAATATATTTCTTTGATTATTCAACTAAAAAACAGGACTTTATTTGGAATGCTGAAAAATCTGATAATACTTTTGACTCTTACTACATTGTTAATAAAGATAGTATTTTCCTTTTTAGTACAAAAAATAAAATATTGTCTCTATATAATATAGATGGCAATTTCAAAAATAGATTTGTTTTGGAAGCAAATGAAATGATAACTGATTCTGCTATTTTGCCTTACCCTTATTTAGATACAAGTCTTCCATTAATATGTCATAATGGAAGTTTGTACCTGACAGGTTACCATGTTGGCGAATTTGAAGGATTGAATTTGCAAAGAAAAACAGTTTATAAATATTCTATGCAAAATAAAAAATTGAAGTACATTATTGATTTTCCGGATTTGTATAATGATTACAATTGGGGAACTACTTATTATTATATTACTTCATCTTCATATAATCCTGTTGTTCATTCTTTAATTTTAAATTTTCCTTTATGTCATGATTTGTTTGTGTATAATTTAGCAACCGGAAATGGCAAATATGTAAATGCTGGCAGTACGTATATAAAATCTATTGAACCATTTTCAAAAGACAAAAGGGATTTTGCCGATTCAAATACCCGATTAAAGTATTATTTGGAAAATGCTTCTTATACATCAGTTTATTACGACAAATATAAAAATATATACTATCGACTTGCAGCATTACCAATACAATTCACTAATAACAATATTCAAGATATCTGGAAAAAAAGAAAATATAATTTGATTATCTTGAACAACAATTTTGAACATATGGGGGAATTATCTTTAAGTGGTGTTTTGCCTACAAATATTTTTGTTGCAGAAAACGGTATTCATATTCAAACATTTTCAAACGATGATATTATGAAGTTTAAAATTATTAATGTAGTCATTTAAAACCATGAAGAAGTTATTAGTTATAATAATTACTTTTTGTTGTATTAGTTGTAATAAAAACAATTTGTATTCATTTTATTCAAATGGTTTGATTTCTGATTTTCCAAATGACGGGAATTTTGAATATTATATAATTATACCTCATGCAGGATGCCCCGGGTGTATAACAACTGCAGAAGATTTATTACTACACAATAAGAACAGTACTAAATATTTTTTTATTATCACAAATTATACCTCAAAAAAGTCACTAATGTTAAAACTTGGAAAAGATATTATGGATTGTGACAATGTTATTTTAGATTCTTTAAATAATTACTATGCCAAATCCTTTAAAGAAAATATTTATCCTATTTCAATTTTGCTGGAAAAAAATAAAATACAGCATATTACTGCTGGTATTCCTTAAGAATTCTCAAATTGTTTTTATGAAATACTATTTATTGATATTACTAATTTTGATTTTGTCAAATTGTAACACGAACTACAATTTAGACAACAATAACTATTTCACAGTAGATTTTGACCGTGCTGTCACAAAAAGAGTGAATCTTAATGAGATTGCAGATTCGTTGGAATTTACATTCCTGCAATACGACAAACAAAATCTGGTAGGAAGAATTCTAAATTATAGAATTACAAGAAATTACATTCTTCTTGTAGATCAACAACAAAAGTTATTTATATTTAAAAGGGATGGTAATTTAGTATCTGTTATTCACAATAGGGGGAAAGGTCCTTCGGAATATATTAATATAGAGGATTTTACCATTAACTCAAATGAGCAGTACATTTTTATTTTAGATCCAGGTAATGGTAAAGTGCTTAAATATAATATTTATGGATCATTTATAAATGCATATTCCATTCCCTATACACATGCGGCTCATATCTCAAATCATTTCAATGGAAATTATTGTATTTACCAATCTGCGCGTTTCTCTGAAGAAAGTTTTAATGTATTTATAACCGATAGTAATTTTAATACGATTAACTCAATTAAAGATCCGGGAGGGGAATTTATAAAGAATATTCCATATCTGTTGGATGCCCAATGGTATAATCATAATAATCATATACATTATAAAGAAGTTTTGGTCGATACAGTGTTCAGAATTAAAAAAAAATTCAAATCGGAACCGCATATATTGTTTAACCTTGGTAAATATAAGATGCCGGATAAATTCTATACAAAAACAAAATATTATCAAATGGGTGCTCATAAATATTATCAACTTGGCAACTTATATGAATCAAAGAAATATATTTTTATTAACACCTATTTTGATAATAAGGAAAAATATTTTTTATACAAAAAGGATAATAACCGATTGCTTTTGGATTTAGGTGCTGATGCATTAGTAAATAGACATAGTTTAGATATTAACTTTTGGCCTGCTTACATTGATGAAGATGATAGAATGTACCGCTTTTTTGAAGTTGGGGAATTATATAATAAATTGAAATCCACTCCGAAAGCTAAAGAAATTAAACATCTTCTGGAGTATAATGATAATCCGGTATTAATAAGTTGCAAAATAATAGATAAAAATCTAATAACGCCATAGCTTAGAATTGCATAATTTTTTTGTTTATGAAATTGTATTTTTCTGATGAGGTTGCAATGAAAAAAGGGAATATTTTATTGATTATTATTTTATGTATAATAATGTTTTTTTTAACACTTGTTTCTTTCAATGCTAAATTAAGATTTTTAAAAAATGAAGTAAGTGTAGCTAAAGAAGAGATTGAATATATGGCCCTCGAGGTTGCCTATGCAGAAAGACAAAAAAAAGAGAATCTAAGTTCATCTTTTTCTTATTTATATATTGACGGATTGGAAGTAAAAAACATCAAAACAAATAAAATTGAATTAATGTTATCTGAATCTGATAAGACAAGTATCGGAAGAGATGGTGTTGAACATTTAGTAGAAATAATTGATCGTCCAATAATAGTTTTTAGGTTCTTTTCTTCAAATTGCAGCTCTTGTATTACAAACCAATTAGAAATACTACATGAATTTTCTGAAAAGTTCGGAAAAGAAAAAGTTATCTTGCTCCCAGATCATTTAAACAATCAAATACGTGATTATTTAATAAGAAAAAAGATAGAAATCGGAATATATAAAACTGACGATGTTGATTTAGGGTTTTCTTTTGATAGACAAAAAATTCCATATCTTTTTCTGTGTAATAAGGATATGAATATTAGCATATCCTTCATTTTAGATAATAATTTAAAAGGATTTTCAGATTATTTTTACAATGCGGCTTTGGATAGAATTGAATAGAAATCAACTAATTCTTCAAATGGACTAAATTCATAAAATAATCTTCCTGATAATGATAATACTTTGTGTTATTGGAAATTCTATGTGTTATCATTAAAAATTGACAATTATAAGCAGATGAAAATTTTTGCAAAATTAAGCTTATTGTTTTTGATGTTTTCCTGTTCCACCCCCGCAAACCAGAACGATGTCAGGGAGAGGAAGAATATATCACATGCAGGAATTTGGGCTTGCTGGAAAAGGATTTACCGGCTTACTTTTTCAGAATTCATTATTCGCACATCATTGGCTATTTCGGTCTGACGGTGCCACCCTTTTCGGTTGAAATGGTGCCACTCTGAGAGAAGTTGCAATTATACAAAAAATTTACTCTTCATTCTTCAAAATCCCTTTTCTTAACGATTCCCCTTTTAAATCTATCCGGTGCGAAGAATTCACAATCCGGTCGAGGATTGCGTCGGCAATCGTGCCTTCGCCAATAATATCGTACCAGACCGAAACGGGTATTTGCGATACTACAATGGTCGAGGTTTTGTTGTACCTGTCGTCGATAATGTCCATCAATGCTTCACGGCTATGGTTGTCCAGTGCCAAAAGCCCAAAGTCGTCTAAAATCAGCAGGTTTGTTTTTTGCAGTTTATTCAATTCTTTCAAGTATGTGCCATCTGTTTTGGCCAGTTTCAGGCGTGCAAACAAACGTGCGGTGTTCGAATACAGGGTTCTCAAACCAGAGAAACAAGCCTGGTGCCCAAGAGCTTGTGCAAGATAACTTTTGCCAACACCCGATGCCCCGGTGATTATCAGGTTCTCTTTTCGTTTCATAAAATCGAGCGTTGCAAGGCGGTTGAACATATTGCGGTCGAGGTTCCGTGCAGGCTCAAAACGCACTTCCTGGACACTTGCTTTTTGCTTGAAAGTTGCTTGTTTTAAAAGCCTTTCTATTTTTTGGTTTTGCCTGTTTTCCCATTCATGGTCGGTAAGCAGGGCCAGGTACTCGTCGGGCGTAAAGCCTTCAATGCCATTGTTTTTTACATGCTGCAAGTGCAGCTCTGCCATTGCGCCAATGCGCATTTGCCGTAGTTTTTCAACTGTTTGATTGTTGTTCATAATAATACTTTTAAAATGTTATTTATATGCTGATGGCCCGCGTAAATTGCTGTGTAGGGGAATATGCGGGACATCGTTTTCTTCTTCCGGAAAAGGAAGTTTGTCTTGGTTGTTTTTCAGGATATTGCCAATGCGTTTGTAGGAACATGCACCGGCAAGCAGTGCAAGTTTGCAGGCATTGTCGAGCCGGACCGAACCATAGGCACGGTGGAACTGTATAACGCCATTTGCCCTTTTATAAGCCGTTTCGGGATAATCGGCCCCTGTTATTAATTGTGTGATTACCTCCAAAACGTTTTGTCCATGTTTTGCCGCTTTTTGCTTGAAAAAACCGGGGCTCCACTCGGAGTATGCTTTGTGCGCACTGCTCAAATGGTCTTTAATTGTGTTGTAACTCCCCATTGTGCAGTTGCGTTTGTGCAGGGGAATGCGCTGGTTGTTATAATATACCTCGACCGTAGATGCAGTGTAATGGACAAGTGTTTCTTTCCCAATGTAGCGGTAAGGCACACTGTAGTAGCTTTTGTCGGGGGAAAAATAAACATAACCTATTTTCTGCACCTTTGCCCTGCGGTAATCTTTCAGTTCATAAGTTGGCCCGGGAAGGGGCTTGAGGCAACTGTGCCCTACCGACTGGAACAGTTCGCGGCGGCTGGCTTGTTTGCGTTGAAACAACAGGTTGTTGTAGCCTTTCAAAAGTTTTTTAATCTCACGGTTCAGGTCACCGAGCGAAAAAAAGTCCATGTCCCGCATTGGGTAATAAATACGTTGATAAGCCAGGTTGACTGCATTTTCAACCAGCGCCTTGTCTTGTGGCGAGTAACTGCGGGTTGGGTTGATAACGCAACCATAATGCCGGGCAAAGTCTTTGAACGTGCGGTTTATCTCGGGTTCGTATTTGCTTGCACGTGTAACTGCCGATTTTAAGTTGTCCGATACAATAGCCTTGGGGACGCCCCCAAAGAACGAGAGGGCGCGGGCCATGCAGCCGACCAAATCTTCGCGTTTTTGGCTAAGACAGGCTTCAACATAGGTGTACTGGCTGCTGGGCAGCAGGGCAATGAAAACTTCCACCGGTATCAGTTCCCCGGTTTCTTTGTCTATAATATACAGCCTCTTTCCCGCAAAATCAATATAGACTTCTTTCCCGGCTTCGTGTTCCAGTTTCATCGAGCCTTTTAACCTGTCGTACTTACGATGGTAGTGCTCCATAAACTGGGTGTAGCTGTACGGGTTTTGCACCTGCCCTTTGTACTCGTGATAATGGTAAGTGAACGTAAAACCGGGGTGGTTGCGCTGTTGGTTGACTTTGTCGAACCATGTCATCAACTCATTGTAACGGTTGGTAATAAGGGTGGTGTGCGCTGTAAAAAGTTCGCCCAGTTTGTGGTTGTCCACCGCCAGTAGTTCTTTGGTACTATAGCCGCTGGCATTTACCAGCTTCATGTAATTGTTGACAGTATTGCGCGAGATACTTAAAAGCCCGCCAATCTGCCGGTTGCTAACGCCGTCGTTGTGCAACGATAAAATTTGTTTTAAATCCATCGGATCAAGTTTATTTGCCATACCGCTATAAAAAACTGCGATATGGTTTGTTTGCTCGATCTCCCAAAGTGGCACAAAACGAACCGGAAAATATCCGATTTTCAGCTATCCGCTGGCACAGTTTGAACCGAAATCAGTGGCACAAACCACTCCGAAATCAGTGGCACCATTCGAACCGAAATAGCCAATCATTAATATTAACAAAATATTGAGTATTGATGACATGATAATTAATATGAACAACGGCTCAACCTGTAAAATTGCCAGGGGCAGAAAAAAAGAGACGATAAATCATATCACTAGTTTTGGCAAATAAAACAACTATTGTAAAAGGAAACAAAAATATAACCGAACGGTCACATCAAATTCCAGTTATTACAAAAGTTGGGTAGGTTATTACAAAAACAACACGGAATATTACTTAAGGCACTGTTTTCTTGCAAATTATTTCTTTTGATTATAATTTTAAACAGTCATTTAACTGTTTTTAAAACATTACAGCGGCCAGATATGAAACTGTTTAAATTATTAGCCCAAAGGGAGAAAAAGGACAGGAAGCCAACAATTTTGTTTTTCCCTGCTTCCTGCCTGATTACCATTAAAAAAGAAAGGAGGTGAGGTGACAAAGGTAAGCGAATAATAAAAAGAGAGCGAGTTGAGAATAACTGTAAAAAGAGTACGTAATTTAAATATTTATTAAAATGAGAAAAATAAAAAGAATATTATTAGGTATAGTTTGCATAGCACTAACTTCATTGAGTTTTTTGCAATCTGATACGAAATCCAGTCTTGATCTTGGCTTAGAAAGTCTATTAAATATCAGTCAGGCACAAGCAGAATCAAGTGGTGACTGTATGTCTTGGGGATATAGGAAATGGAATTGTGGAAGTATATATGGAGACGGCGTTGATTGCAATTGCGGTGAAAGAGAGCAAGTTAGTAACGATTGCACGTGAAATATGAAAGGATAAATACTATAATATGAAACAGTTGGCAAAAATATCAATGGGAGTGTTATTGATTTCACTATCAGTATTAAGTGTAAAACAAGCAAATGAAAGATATGATTTGAATTTAGACATTCAAAACTTACTACACATTAACCATGCTCAGGCTGAATCAGGTGAAGGAGATTGTATGGACAATGGCTATAAAAATTGGAATTCTCAAAACGGAGGTGCAGATGGCTTAGATTGTCTTTGTGTAGAAAGAGAGCGAGTTGAGAATGACTGTAAATAAAGAATGTAATTAAAATATTTATTAAAATGAGAAAAATAAAAAGAATATTATTAGTTATAGTTTGCATAGCATTAACTTCATTGAGTTTTTTACAATCTAATGCGAAAGCCAGTCTTGACCTTGACTTAGAAAGTCTATTAAATATCAGTCAGGCACAAGCAGAATCAGGTGACGACTGTTCTTCTTGGGGATATAGACTATGGAATAGTGGGTGTTTTAATGGAGACGGCGTAGATTGTTGGTGCAGTGATAGAGAAAAGGTTTGTATAGAATGTAATACTTGATGACTTTGAAAAAGCATGGATATTTAAAATGAAATTTAATCAGTATTTCAACAAATGCTTTTGATTAAATCCTACACTTAAATAATTTATTAAAATGAGAAAAATTAAAGGAATACTATTAGGTCTGGTTTGCATAGCATTAACTTCATTGAGTTTTTTACAATCCAGCACGAAATCCAGTCTTGACACTGACTTAGAAAGTCTATTAAATATCAGTCAGGCACAAGCAGAATCAGGTGACGGCTGTTCCTCTTGGGGGTATAAAAACTGGAATGCCGGTTGGTGGCTAGGAGATGGCGTTGATTGTATATGTCGTGAACATGAGCAAGTTAAAAATGATTGTACGTGAATGAACCTATTTCAGATAGGACTATTTCACATAGATAATAATACGAAAAGATAAATATTTACGTATGAAAAAGTTAACAAAAATATCAGTAGGGGTGTTATTGCTTTCATTATCAGTATTAAGTGTAAAACAATCGAATGAAAGATCAATTTTGAATATAAATTTGCAAAACTTATTACATATCAACCAGGCTCAGGCTGAATCAGGTGAAGGGGATTGTAGCTCTTTTGGTTTTAAAGAATGGGACCAATATGGTTATATGTCTGATGGATATGATTGTAATTGCAATGAAAGGGAAAAAGTTAAAACCGAATGTTAATCAATTAAGCAATAACTAATTAAGTCAGGTAAAGGTCGATTATAAAATAAAAATTGAAATTTATTAATAAATGACCTTTAACTTGGCTTTAATCTAATAGCTAAAGCTAAATATTAATCATAAGAAGAATAGTTTTTTTTTGGGATATGCCTCAATGTATTATTTGGATGTATTAATCAAAATGGAAAAGAAAACATTCAATCCATTTCGGAAGAAGATTTTAAAGAACATATACAATTGAGAGAAGAAAGAAAAGTGACAAAAGAGATGTTAACCTGAATAATTCACAAACCACATAAAAAATGGGCAAGTAATTTTGTTATCTCCT
>CAZNEV010000065.1:0-5453 GCA_964572085.1 uncultured Maribellus sp.
TTTGTCCGGGGTGTGCTTTAGCCCAAAAGTAAACAACCGGTCGTAGTAATGAAAATATAGGGTTGCCAGGGCGTCTTTATCGCCATTGTCGATAAATTGGTTCCAGGCTTCCATGCAATCATTGTTTTTAGTTAGCTCCACAAGTTGTTTATTTTCTTAGAAAGTACAATTTTACAAAAAAATCAGGTGAAGTGGAGGATATTCCAGAAAGTTTTGAAAATGCTCCCGAAGCTGTAATGAAAGTGGGTAGCTTAGATTGTTATTGATTTCAGTTTATGTACCCCGGACGGGATTCGAACCCATGACCTACTGCTTAGAAGGCAGTTGCTCTATCCAACTGAGCTACCGAGGCGTACCTTTTTTTGTGCGGTTGCAAAAGTATAAATCAAAAGCCAAATCCCAAACTGTTTTTTACTTTTGCCCCCTTCCTTCCTCCGAAAAGCTATAACCGGCTTGCAGTAAACTTCCAACTTCCAACTTCCGACCTCCGACTTCGAGCTTCCGACTTCGAGCTTCCGGCTTCCAACTTCCGACTTCGAGCTTCCGGCTTCCCGCTTCGAGCTTCTTACAACAAATGAATTCCGTTTGCATTGCATTTTGTTATCATCTCGTCGGGCCAAATGCTCGACTGTATTTCGCCAATGTGCGCTTTTCGCAAGAAAAGCATGCACAAACGCGACTGACCGATTCCTCCGCCTACCGTTAACGGAAGTTCACCATTTAACAGCCTTTTATGCCAAAGCAATTCCATGCGCGACTGGGCATCCCGTAGGTTTAACTGATGCAGTAATGCTTTTTCATCAACACGGATTCCCATGGAAGAAAGCTCAAAGGAGCGTTCCAAAATCCTGTTCCAAACAACAATGTCACCATTTAAGCCTTTATAACCGGGCTTGGTAGCCGTGCTCCAATCGTCGTAATCGGGTGCACGCCCATCGTGTACTTCACCGTTTGGCATTTCTCCTCCAATCCCTATAATAAAGATGGCACCGTGTTTTTTCGCTTCTATGTTCTCACGTTCAAAAGATGTAAGGTCAGGATACTTCCTCGCCAGATCTTCTGCATGTAAAAAAGTGATTTCCTCGGGCAATTCGGGTTCAATTTCAAAATAATTCTCCGAAACTAAATATTCAGTCCGCACCATTGATGCATAGATTTTACGCACGATGTATTTCAAAAAATCAAGGTTACGATCTTGGTTTCCAATCACACGTTCCCAATCCCATTGGTCCACATATAAAGAATGAATGTTGGATAATTCTTCGTCGGGACGGATAGCGTTCATGTCCGTATAAATTCCAAACCCTTCGCGCAAGTTCAAATCAGCCAAAGCCAAACGCTTCCATTTTGCCAGCGATTGGACAATCTCTGCGAGGTCGTCGTTCAAATCTTTCATCGGAAACGAAACGGGGCGTTCGATACCATTCAGGTCGTCATTAATTCCTGTGCCCTTTTTCACAAAAAGCGGAGCAGTAACACGTCTCAGCCTTAGTTCAGACGAGAGATTCAGTTGAAAGACATCTTTTATCTGTTTAATCGCTTGCTCGGTTTGAGTGACATTCAGAACCGATTTATAGTTTTTTGGAAGATATAAATTCATGTTAAGCTTTTATGATTCGTGTGATAACCTACAATTCATGTTAAAAATTTGTCACGCAAAAGTATAATTCTACTTTCAATTTAAAAGAAAAGGACGAAAGAAAGTTTAGGGAAGATCAGTAAAGAGATTAGTATTCTGCTTATTTTTGTATCATCTATTTTTTAGTAATGATTTTGAAATTCAGACATACAACACGGATAATTCACAGTTTTGTTCTTCTTTTTTTGTTCGGTCAACTGCAGGCAAAAGCTCCGGTTTTAAACGATAAACAATTAGCCAGTCCGCCTCCGCGTATTATCCGCACCTGTTGTTCGTTTGGCGCAAATATGGGTTTTGTTGGTATCCCGTTTGCAAAAAAAACAGACATTACCTCACCCGCCGGAATCGGACCTCACGTTTATTTGGGCGGCAGATCGGAAAAAAACGGAAACATTTACACCCGGAGAGGTGGATTCTTAGACTTTGGCCATTTGCGCGATTGTGCCGATTGGACAGCCTATCTCTATCAACTCATTACAACGAGTAAGGAAAATAAGGGACTGACTTTTATTAATTTAGGAAACGAAGGCGGTTCAAAAACCTTACTGCTCAATATTCCGGATAATATTACCAAAGAAGAAACCATTCAATTGGCTGGTAAAATCGCTTACGATTTGTCGGTTTGGCACGAAATTTCAACCTGGTTCGGAGCATCCTATGTGCCTTTGGTGCCGGAACGTTTTTCGAGCTTTTCTCCCGAAGATTTGTACAGCAATTTAATGGGAGTGCACGTGGGCATGAAAGCCATTCGCAGCGATTTGGATTACAACGAAGCCATGACCGTGGAGCTGGCCAAAATGTTGGAAGAATTGGAGGCTGTTACCACAGAACAAGAAACTTACGATGCCATGGTGATGGTCGATCAGCAATGGTACACGAGCCAAAAGCGTTTACCCAACAAAAAAATCCTGTTGAAGCGTTTTCTTGATTCCGGTTCGGAACTAACTCCCTGGTTGGTGCCTGAGTTAGAAAGCCTTGAGATGCCGTATGTACTTGTAAAGCCGGCAGAATATCTATCGGATTTTTACAAATTGGAAATCAAGTTGAATTTCAAGTTTCCCGTAAAAAATATTTTCCCCGATCAAGAAGACAGGATGATTACTCAAAATGATTTCGAAATTTTTATCGACTACATTCAAAACGATTTGGACGAATTGCAGGCCAAAGAAGAAAACCGTGCAAACCGCATCGCCAAAAGAAATGAGGAAAGAGGAAAAACGACGGAGATAACCGATGGCGAAACCGAAAAAGTATTTTAAACCAATTGCACGGTTTCAACAATCTCCTGTCCTTTTTTTATCGCTTCTAAGTTTATGGGAATAAGATTATGATAGCGTTCCGGCAACGATTTCTCGAGTCCGCGTTCCACATTGTCGAGCGACAAAATTGGCCGTACTTTCAGATAGCTGCCAAACACGATCATATTGAACACTTTGGGGTTCCCCATTTCAACGGCGGCAACGGTGGCCTCCACCTTGTAAATGTTGATGTCGTCGCGTTTTGGAGGATGGATTACGCCATTTGGATCGTACAAAAGGGTGCCGCCGGGTTTCACCGATTTCTCGAATTTCTCCATGCTCTGTTGGTTCAAAATAATGGCCGAATCGAATTGATGCAAAATGGGTGAACTAATGCGGGTATCGCTCACAATAACGGTTACGTTTGCTGTCCCGCCGCGCATTTCAGGGCCGTACGACGGAAACCAAGTTACTTCCTTGTCTTCCATAATGCCGGAATAAGCAAGGATTTTCCCCATCGAAAGAACACCTTGTCCGCCAAAACCGGCGATTATCATTTCTTCAGTCATAATTTCCTTTTTTAATTTTCTGAAACGTTTTCGCCTTTTACGCTGTCTTTCAAATCGCCTAAAGGGTAATAAGGGATCATGTTTTCTTCCATCCATTTATTGGCTGCCACCGGAGACATTTTCCAACCCGAACTGCAGGTGGAAACCACTTCCACAAACGAAGTCCCTTTTTTCGCCAACACATTTCCGATAGCTTTTTTTAGCGAACGTTTACATCTGCGAACCGCTGCTGCCGTGTGAACTGCCTGCCGGGTAACATACGAAGTCCCCGGCAATTGGGCAATCAGGTTGGTGATTTTCAGCGGATAGCCGTTCAATTCAACGTTTCGCCCCATGGGTGTAGTGGCGGTTACCATGCCTTCCAGGGTTGTCGGGGCCATTTGTCCGCCTGTCATCCCGTAAATTCCGTTGTTGATGAATACCACCAGGATATTTTCGCCGCGGTTGCAAGCATGTATTATTTCGGCGACTCCAATCGAAGCCAAATCGCCATCGCCCTGATAGGTAAAAACAAAATTCTCGGGGTACAACCTCGAAATTCCGGTTGCAACAGCCGGTGCCCTGCCGTGTGCAGCTTCCTGCCAGTCAACATCAATATAATTATAGGCAAAAACTGCGCAACCCACCGGCGCTACTCCCACTGTTTTTTCCTGAATGCCCAACTCTTCAATCAACTCGGCAAGGATTTTATGAACCACGCCGTGCGAACAGCCCGGACAGTAGTGCATAATCACGTCTTCCTGCAATTTCGACTTGTCGTAAACCAGGTTTTCCGGTTTAATAAGATCTTTTAACTCCATAACTTAACTCCCATGAAAATTTATCTTCCAATGCTTCCACAACCTCTTCGGGGGTTGGTATAATTCCGCCTGAACGGCCAAAAAAGTTCACTCGCGCGTTGCTGCCGGCTTCGTAAACGGCCAGTTTAATGTCTTCCACCATTTGCCCTGCGCTCATCTCTACCGACAAAAAGCCTTTCGTTTTGCGCGCCAACTCTTTAATAATGGCATTGGGGAAGGGAAATAAAGTAATGGGCCGCAGCAGCCCAACTTTCAAGCCTTTTGCCCGGGCCAGTTCCACCGATTTTTGACATACCCGGGACGTAGTGCCAAATGCTACAATAACAAATTCTGCATCGTCGCACTGAATGGCTTCGTAGCGCACTTCTTCGGCTTCCATTTGCCTGTATTTTTCCTGAAATCGCCGGTTGTTGGCTTCCATTTTGTCCGAGTCCAATTCCAACGAAGTAACAATGTTCTTCTTTCTTGTAGCCGGTTTTCCGGTGGTTGCCCACCCACCCCACTTTTCGTGGATTTCTTCGTTGGTCCAGCGGGGTTTGAATTCGGCCAGTTCAACTTTCTCCATCATTTGTCCCAAGGCACCGTCGGTCAAAATCATGGCTGGATTTCGGTATTTGAAGGCAAGTTCGAAGGCCAAATCCACAAAATCGTTCATTTCCTGCACCGAAGAAGGAGCCAAAACAATCAATTTATAATCACCGTGCCCTCCTCCTTTAACGGCTTGAAAATAATCGGCTTGCGAGGGTTGAATGGTTCCCAGGCCCGGACCACCACGCTGTACGTTCACAATCAGGCAAGGCAGTTCGGCGCCGGCGATGTAGGAAATCCCTTCGGCCATTAAACTGATCCCCGGACTGGAAGAGGAAGTCATTGCTTTTTTGCCGGCTCCCGCAGCACCATAAACCATGTTTATTGAAGCAACTTCGCTTTCGGCCTGTAACACCACCATTCCGGTTTCTTCCCACGGACGGCGCATCATCAGCGTTTCCATCACTTCGCTTTGAGGGGTTATGGGGTAGCCAAAATATCCGTCGCAGCCGCAGCGTATTGCGGCCTCGGCCAGCACCTCATTCCCTTTCATTAATTTGATTTCAGCCATTTCAATATATTTGATTACCGATTCTTAACTTGTTCCTTGTTCCTTGTTCCTTATTCCTTGTTCCTTGTTCCTTGTTCCTTGTTCCTTGTTCCTTGTTCCTTGTTCCTT
>CAZNEV010000065.1:5553-27288 GCA_964572085.1 uncultured Maribellus sp.
TTCCTTGTTCCTTGTTCCTTGTTCCTTGTTCCTTGTTCCTTGTTCCTTGTTCCTTATTTTATTTCTTTCTTGACCCCACTCTAAAAAGTCTGTTGGAATACATATTCTTCTGTTTTACTCCTGACCCCTAAAGGGGAACGTTCTAATAATCAAAGCGTTCTTAAAGTCCCCCTGAGGGATTTAGGGGTAATTGACTTTTCGGCGTAGGCTCTTTCTTTAAATGCAAAACACCAAATAACAAATAAGAACTAATAAAATTTCAAACCCTCATCCGATAAATGGTCAAACAGGTATCCGGACAAACCACGCCACAATTGGAGCAGCCGATGCAGGTTCCCGGAATTTCCATATATGAATAATGGTAGCCTCGGCTGTTTACGTCGTTGTTCAAACTCAATACTTCATGCGGGCAAACTTCTACGCAAATGCCACAACCTTTGCACCCTTCTATGTCAACTACAACTGCTCCTATAACTTTCGCCATGATTTTTTGTAATTTTTCGCTAAAGCTAATACGCTAAACGGATAAAACAGGCCATAAAAGTCAGGTTTCGTCAAAAATAAATTTAAAAATTGCAATCCTTAACCCAAAATGATGGTTTGCTTTCAAATTGTAATTATTCAGCGAATTTAGTTTACCGATTGATTATGATTAACAAATCTATTTTTTCTGCAGTAGAATGGGTGCAACAATAGTTGCTAATTTTAATCCTTTTTTTGCAATCAACTGAAATTACAGGATCTTTGCGGGAAATGAAACAACGCCCCAAAGAAGAACTGCAGAAACGGAACAATGTGGAAGCAACCATTTTCCATGTAGTTTATCCAGGGAACTCACCAGCTAAAATTGACGCGGCAGCTTTCTATTTTTGTTATCGTTATTTTTTACAATACTTTTAATCCGTTTCTTAAAACCTACTTTTCACAGTAGGGTCAAGCTTGAAACTCGAAACTGTTTGAACTCGAAACTGTTTTAAACATTGAACAAAAAACTTTAAACTCAAATGTACAGCATACTCAAAAAAGAAATAAAAACATTTTTAGGTTCGTTGATAGGGTACCTTGTTATTCTGGTGTTTCTGCTCACCACCGGATTGTTTTTATGGGTATTCCCGGGTGCCTACAACATTCCCGAAAACGGTTATGCCACGCTCAACGGCTTATTTTCCCTTGCTCCATGGATGTACTTATTTCTGATCCCTGCCATCACCATGCGCTTTTTTGCCGACGAAAAGCGCTCCGGTACTATTGAAACGTTATTGACGCGCCCCGTCTCCGATTTCAAAATTGTGGCTGCAAAGTTTTTGGCGGGGCTGATTCTGGTCTTTTTCTCCCTGCTCCCTACCCTGCTCTATTTTTTGTCCGTCTATTGGTTGGGGAATCCTGTTGGAAGCATCGATGCAGGAGCAACATGGGGGTCCTTCATCGGGTTGTTTCTGCTGGCAGCAATTTATATTTCTATCGGAATCCTCGCCTCGGCATTCACCGAAAATCAAATCGTTTCTTTTATTCTCGCCATGGCGCTGTCTTTTGTGTTCTATATGGGTTTCGAATTTATCGGCAGCTCCGGCGTACCTTATTTTTTAGAACAGCTTTTTGTCTGGTTGAGCATTAACAATCATTACCAGTCGATTTCACGCGGAGTGGTTGACCTGCGCGACATGGTATATTTTATCGGGATGGCGCTCCTTTTTCTGGTTCTTACCGCCACCATTCTGCGCAGCGGGAAATGGAAAATGAAAAAGACAAGAATCCGCACTTCTACTTTTATTCTTGGACTGATAATCGTTTTTTTCGTGTCGGGCAACTTTTTGTACCGTTTCGATTTAACCGCCGACAAACGCTATTCATTGTCTTCCGTGAGCAAGCACATTGCTTCGGGAATCGAATCTCCCATTGAAATAGAGTTTTTTTTAGAAGGTGAATTAGAGCCGGGGCTTAGAAAACTCCAGCAAGAAGTATTCGAAAAGATTGCGGTGCTGAATGTTTTTACTGAAAAACCACTACGTTTAAAAGTGACCGATCCCTATCAAATACGGAATGAGGAAAGACGGAATCAATTTATTGAGGAACTCTATCAAAAGGGAATCGTCCCCACCAATTTTCGCCAAAAAACAGATGCCGGGATAAGTTCAAAACTCATATTTCCTGGGGCGCTGATTCGCTCATCAGGCAAAGAAACCGCTGTGAACTTTCTCAAGTACAACAGCGATTTTACACACGAAGTTAATTTCAATCATTCCGCCGAAAATGTTGAATTTGAATTAGTGAATGCCATTCAAAAGTTAGAAAGAAGTAAAAAATCGAAGGTAGTGTTTCTTGAAGGACACCGGGAATTCGATCGGTATGAAACGGCTGATTTTGCCCGTTCGTTGTCTGAGGATTTTCTGGTGGAACGAGCATCGCTCCAATTTGTGGGAAACAATTCAAAAGAAATTGACATCCTCCTTATTGCCGGACCAAAAGAGCCCTTTTCAGAAAAGGATAAACTCATCATCGACCAGTTTGTGATGAACGGCGGAAAAACAGTTTGGCTTATCGATCCTGTTCAAGTGAGCCTCGACAGTTTATCGAACGGATACCAAACCTACGCTTTCCCACGCGATTTAAATTTAGGCGACCAACTTTTCAAATACGGCGTCCGTTTGAACTACGAATTGCTGCAAGATGTGGACTGTGTGCAGATACCCGTAAACACCGCTCCTCCCGGTGCACCGCCAAAATGGACGCTGCACCCCTGGTACTATTCGCCGCTGCTCACCCCGTCCGACAATCATCCGTTAAGCCGCAATTTAAATCGTGTGATGGCTGAATTTGTCTCTTCGGTGGATACGGTTTCGGGAAATAAAAATCTTCAAAAATCCATCTTGCTCACCACTTCTCCTTATGCCCGTCGCGTAAAATCGCCTTCATCGGTGAGCTTGGAAAACATTAACAATCCGCCTGCACGTGAGCTTTTTAATGTTCCATTCATTCCCGTGGGCGTTTTATTAGAAGGAATATTCCCTTCCGTATTTCAAAACCGCTTAACAGAAAACCTCGGGTTTCCTTCCAGTTCCGTACTTTCGGAAAGTATTCCCACTAAAATGATTGTAATTGCCGATGCCGGGCTGATTGCCAATAAAGTGAACTATGCTACCCAACCGCCTCAAATTTCGGAGCTGGGGTACGACCGTGTTTCAAAACAAACGTTTGGAAATAAAGAATTTTTGCTCAACACCATGTATTATTTAAACGACGACTCGGGAATTATGCAATTGCGCGGGCGAACCTTGAAATTACGTTTGCTCGACCAGGTTCGTTTGCGCGAAGAAAAAGTATTTTGGCAATGGCTAAATGTTTTAGTACCACTGGTTTTAGTCACGTTTTTTGCCATCGTTTATAATTTTCTTCGTAAACTCCGCTATTCCCGTTCATAAATACTTTAAAAAAGCAACTTTCGGAAATAGGGATCTATTGCTAAAGTTCGTATATTCGTCTGCTTAAATAAAAATCGAACCATTGATTGTGATTTAGTTTGAACCGCGTAAAAATAAAATTGATAGCTATGAAATTTGTTGTCTCAAGTACCGAATTATTAAGCCATTTGGCCGCATTAAGCAGAGTAATCAGCAGTAAAAGCACCATGCCGATACTGGATAATTTTCTGTTTCAAATTGCAGAATCGAAACTCACCATTACCGCTTCCGATCTGGAATCGACTTTAATCACCAGTTTAGAACTCGATAACATTGATGGCGAAGGCACAATAGCCGTTCCCGCAAAATTGTTTATCGACACCCTAAAAGAATTTCCGGAGCAGCCGCTAACCTTTCAAATTGACGGGAGCACTTTCAATATCGAAATATTTTCTGATAACGGGAAATACAGCATCATGGGCCAAAGTGCCGAAGATTTCCCGGTGCTGCCCGAGCTCGACGAAGAAGCCGCAGCGTCCATCACGGTAAATCACGTGGCCCTGAAAAAAGGAATTGACAAAACACTGTTTGCAACTGCCGACGACGAATTGCGCCCGGTTATGAACGGTATTTTCATTGAACTTACTTCGGATTATATGAGTTTCGTAGCTTCCGATGCCCATAAACTGGTCCGTTACCGTCGCGCCGATGTTAAATCGGAGTTGGAAGCATCGTTCATCCTTCCAAAAAAACCTGCGGGCTTGTTGAAAAACCTGTTGCCGCGGGAAGAGTTCGATGTTAAAATTGAATTCGACAATAAAAATGCTTTTTTCACCCTGAGCAACTATACCTTGATTTGCCGCTTAGTGGAAGGTAATTATCCCAGCTATAACTCGGTAATCCCTACCACAAATCCGAATAAGATGGTTATCGACCGTTTGAATTTCTATAATACCGTGAAAAGGGTTTCGGTGTTTTCAAATCAGGCAAGCAATTTAATTAAGCTGAACATCAACGACAACCTGCTGATTGTTTCGGCTCAGGACATCGATTTCTCCATTTCGGCAGTGGAACGCCTGAACTGCGAATACGAAGGCGACGAAATAGAAATCGGCTTCAAATCAACTTTCCTGCAGGAAATTCTGGTTAACATTTCCACCGGCGACGTACGCATGGAAATGAGCGACCCTTCACGTGCCGGTTTGTTGCTCCCGGCCGAAGCTGAGGATGCAGAGGAAGACATGCTGATGCTGCTGATGCCGATGATGATAAATGCCTGATTTTTTTCATTTAATAATCTGAAAGGGTATCCATACGAACGAAACGTTTTTGGGATACCTTTTCCTTTTAATATCAACCTATGTTACTTCAATTAAAAAACCCCATTGTTTTTCTCGATTTGGAAACTACCGGTACAAACGTTGTTACGGATCGGATTGTTGAAATTGCTTTTTTAAAAATCAAACCAGATGGATCCGAAGAGGAAAAACAGTTGCGGATAAATCCCGAGAGGCCGATACCGTTAGAGAGCTCGATGGTTCACGGAATTTATGACGAAGATGTGAAAGATGCCCCAACTTTTAGGGAAGTGGCAAAAACGCTGGCAAAATTCTTAGAAGGCTGTGATCTGGGCGGATTTAATTCGAGCCGGTTTGATATTCCTTTGTTGGCCGAAGAATTTGAACGTGCCAATATTGACATCGACCTGAAAAAGCACAAATCAGTAGATGTTCAGGCCATATTTCATAAAATGGAAAAACGCACCCTGGCAGCAGCTTATAAATTTTATTGCAATCAGGAGCTGGTGGATGCACACAGTGCCATGGCCGACACCAAGGCCACGTACGAAGTGCTAAAAGCCCAGCTTAAAATGTATGAAGGAACTGAATATGAAGACAACAGAGGAGCGAAGTCCGTTCCGATAGTGAACGACATCCAAAAGTTAAGCGAGTTTTCATCTTACGACAACAATGTAGATTACGTGGGAAGAATCGTGCTAGACGAAAATGGGGTTGAGATCTTCAATTTTGGTAAAAACAAAGGCATCCCCGTTGAAAAGGTACTTACAGAACAGCCCGGTTATTTCAGTTGGATGATGAACAGCGAATTTCCCCTTTACACAAAAAAGGTATTGACTCAAATAAAATTGAGGATGATGAGCAAATAGAATGTCCGGATCAAACCATTCTTCTCTGTAAAATATTTGATCGTTTTCCATCGTCATTTTTTTCTATCTTTGTACCTTCAAAATTAGAAGGTGGACGCTTAAAAGATAGAATAACTGAATGATTTTCAGGACTGAATACGCAGATAAATTGAATCGAATAACCCTGGACTTTCCGGATGGGAGGGAAGCCAAATACCGGGATTATTACTTTTCTCAGTCCTATAAAACAACCCGGATTGCCTATCTGATCTTAGCCGCCATTTATGCCTTTTTTGCCTATCTCGACAGCGTTGTTGCACAACAGTTTTTCATGCAATTCCTTGTAATACGCATTGCGGTTAGTACAATGTTGCTGTTGGTTTTCCTTTTCTCCTTTTCACAGCATTTCAGGAAATATTGGCAATCGATCATTTTCATCACCTATTTTACGGGTGCTCTTGGCATTTTGATCATGCTCATCAAAATGCCGGAAGTGGTGGTTTACAGCAGTGGATTAATCCTCGTCTTTCTCGCAGGTTCAGTATTGATCAAACTTCGTTTTTTTGCCGTGTCGATAGCCAGTACATTAGTGATTATTGTATATGTAATTGCAGCACTTGTTTGGGACGTCGATCATGAAATCCTGCTATCCAACACCTTCTTTTTTGGCGGTGCAAATTTAATAGGCATGTTTGCGGCCTATCGTACCGAAGTTGGAAGCAGACAAACCTTCAACCTTTATTTGCAAATAGCAAGAAAGAACGAGCAAATTGAACTGGCAAACAAGAATTTGGAATTTAAAGTAGCGGAACGAACCCAACTATTAAACTCCAGGAACAAGGAATTAAAAGAGGAAGTGGACCGCCGCACCTTAATTCAGAAAGAGCTTGTTGCCGCAAAAGAAAAAGCAGAAGAATCGGACAAACTAAAATCGGCATTTCTGGCCAACATGAGCCACGAAATCCGAACGCCCATGAACGGGATCTTAGGTTTTGCAAATATTTTGAAGGAGGCAGAAGACGAGGATGAATTGAACGAATTCATTGACACCATTATTCAAAGCGGTGAACATTTACTAAACCTCATAAACGATATCATTGATTTGTCGAAGATCGAAGCCGGAATATTGAAAATAGAAAAAAGCAAGTTCGAGCTGAACCGGCTCACCAAAGAAATTTATGAAATGTTTAGCATTGATACAAACATTGTTTCAAAACAAATTGATTTTACCCATGAGGATGGCCTGCCGGACGATGATTGTATGATATATACGGACCGCATGAGGTTGAAACAAATCATTATAAATTTGGTCAGCAACGCTTGCAAATATACCGATGCCGGGCAAGTTAAATTCTCCTACACGGTTGAAAACGGCAACTTGCTGTTTGTTGTGAAAGATACCGGAATCGGGATCAGGGAAGAATTACAAACTGACATATTCGATCGGTTTATGCAAGTGTCAACCAACAGGACTTCGGGGAGAGACAGCACCGGCCTGGGATTGGCAATTACCAAAACCTATTTAAACCTGATGGGCGGTGACATTTCGGTGAAAAGCAAATTGGGGGTTGGCTCCGAATTTGCTTTTATCTTGCCCGACATTTTTATTTTAGAAACCTCAGAAGCTTAATACATGCAATTAAATTGGGAAGATAAAACTATTCTTATAGTTGACGACACTAAAATTAACTTTGTTCTTTTGCGCGTGCATTTGCGCAACACCAAAGCAAATCTGATTTGGCTCGAAAACGGACAAGAGGCCATTGATTTCGTAAAAAAATCGCCGGATATCGATTTAATATTGATGGATATCCGAATGCCTGTTCTCGACGGGGTTGAAGCAACCAAAATTATAAAAAGCATAGCCCCGCATATCCCGGTTATCATTCAAACGGCCAGCGTAATGGGCGATGCTTTCGAAGAAATCGTACTTTCCGGATGCGACGATACCATTTTTAAACCCATCGACGGACCTACTTTAATGAGCATTATCACCAAAACCTTAGAAAAATATTCAAAAAAATGATTCGAGAACAAAATCCGGGTCAACGCTACAACATCTCAGTTCTTTTTGTTGACGACAACGAAACCATCCGCAAACTTTACCGGCGGATTCTGGAAAAGCATGTCAACCATCTCTATATCGCCGAAGACGGATCGCACGGTTTGGAATTGTACCGGAAACACAAGCCTGATTTGGTGATTACCGATATGGTAATGCCCGTGATGAACGGCCTCAAAATGGTAAAGGAAATCAAGAAAATAGCACCGGAGGCAAAGTTTGTGGTCATGTCGGCCTACAGCGAAAAAGATAGTTTTATCGAATCCATCCACCTTGGGGTCGATGGCTATTTAATGAAACCGGTAGAAGCAAAAAAACTTTTGTCGTTGATTGATGAATTTGCCGGCATCACCCTGATGAAGTGGGAACTGGAACGGAAAGAGAAAAAACGCCAGGAAGCTGAAGAGTACCTACGGAAATCGTTAGCCGAAAAAGATGTTCTGCTCCGGGAAGTACACCACCGCGTAAAAAACAACATGCAAATTATTTCCAGTATTTTGAGCATGCAAAGCCGCAGCATCGAAGACCCGAAGTTGAAAGAAGTACTTCAGGAAAGCCAAAACCGGATCCGTTCCATGGCGCTCATCCACGAAAATTTATACAACCATAAAAGCCTCGCAAACATCATGTTTTCAACCTACGTGAAGAGTTTGTGCGGCAACATTGCACGGACCTATGCCAATCAACAGGCGCATGTTCAATTCGATTACCAAATGGACAATGCCTACCTGCCCATGGACATCGCCATCCCCTGCGGTTTAGTTATTAACGAAATGATTTCAAATTCTTTTAAATACGCTTTTGCCAATCAACCCAAAGGCGTAATCAGCATTCATTTCAAAAACAGCCAGGACACAGGCTATGTTTTGACCGTGGCGGACGACGGTAGCGGTATTCCTCCCGAGGTGAATATCAATAAAACCAAATCATTGGGTATGAAAATCATTCGAAAGCTGGTACAGCAAATCGACGGCGAACTTAAAACCGACTTCTCAAACGGAACCAAATTTACCATCATCTTTAATACAATTACAAAATGAATTCGAATTACAAAATCTTAATCGTTGAAGACGAAATTTTAGTCGCCACCGACATTGAGGAAAGCTTAGAGGCCTTGGGCTACACGGTTCAAGGAGCTGTTGACACCGGGCTGAAAGCGATTGAAGCCGTCGAAAAAAGATTGCCCGATCTTGTTTTGATGGACATCATCCTAAAAGGTGAAATGACCGGGATTGAAGCAGCGAAAATCATCACGCAAAAACATGATGTGCCGATTATTTACTTAACTGCGAATGCCGATTTGGACACGGTAAACAAAGCAAAAGTTGCCCTACCCTACGGCTATATTATCAAACCTTTCACCGATAAGGAATTACAGACGAACATCGAAATTGCCATTTTCAAGTTTGGAAACGATTTAAAACTTAAAATGGAAAGCGAACAGTTCAACACCTTCTTTGATTTAAAAGACCACGCAAAAAATCAAATTATCGTTCATGCCGGTCATGGCTTGGAGAAAATTAATATTGATGACGTGTATTTTATCGAAAATGATGGAAAAAATTCCATTATTCACCTGTTCGAGGATGAGGTTACTACTGATAAACCCTTCGAAGAACTCGTTGCGCTTTTTCCCAAAAAACAGTTTACTAAGGTTAGCCGCTTCTTTGTCATCAATAATTTGAAGGTGTTTGCAGTGAAATACCCCGAAGTAATTATTGCGGATAAGATGAGTGTTATTTCGGTGGATGAGCAATACCGGGAGATAATTAAGACCATTACCAGCGAACTTGGAGAAATAGTGGATAATGAATAATAGCCTGGACACAAACAAATGGTTAGCAACTGAGACTGAGGTTGAGGTTGACCCGATGAATGTGGATGAATATATTGAATATATATTCTCGAAAAATGGCCCCGACCCGGAAGATTACCTGGAGTTTTTCGGCATGGTTGACCGGCTGAAACCTGAAAATGTAGAGGAATTTCGGAGAAAAATATCTCCCATTCTAAATGTTAATTCACTTTTCGGTTTCTCCTATACCAAACCTTTTGGCTACAGCGGTGACTTTTTCATTATCGAAAAAATATACCAGCACTATGTAAACCCCGACGAACAATACCGTAAATGGGATAAGTTTTTACACTCGGCAGGAGCCGTAATTGCCGTGGTGAACCGAAAAACCCTGGCCATCAAAATATTTGAAGAGCTGAATGAAAAGGCGGCAGGTTTGCGGCAGGATGTGATGATTTTGGGAAGCGGCCCTGTTACGGAAACTTTTGAATTTTGCGAAAAACATCCGGCCAATTCACTGGTTTTCGAGATGCTCGACATGGATAAACGTGCCATTTCCTATGCTAAAAATAAGAACAGGAAGTATTTGGATCGAATGACTTTTCACAATGCGAATGTGATTCGGTTCACTCCCGACAAAAAATTTGATTTGATTTGGAGCGCAGGCTTGTTCGATTATTTCAAAGGCAAGCACTTTGTTTATCTCGTTAAAAAATATTACGAGTACTTAAATGACGGCGGCGAAATGATAATCGGTAATTTTAATGTCGAAAACCCCTCACGCCGGAGCATGGAAATTTTGGGCGATTGGTTCCTGTATCATCGTTCGCCCGACGAATTAAAACAGTTTGCTATGCAAGCCGGAATCGACGAATCGAAAATTGACGTTATTCAGGAACCGCTTGGGATAAATCTATTTTTACGAGTAAAAAAATAGGATGAAAATTATTTGTATCGGAAGAAATTATGTGGCTCACGCCCGGGAATTGAACAACGAGATTCCCGATGAGCCCGTATTTTTCATGAAGCCCGACTCGGCACTTCTCCGCAACAATGAACCGTTCTACATTCCGGATTGGACTAACGAAGTACACCACGAAATAGAACTGGTTATAAAAATCAGCCGCTTAGGGAAAAGCATCGAGAAGCAATTTGCCCATCGTTATTTCAATGAGATTGGGCTGGGCATCGATTTCACCGCCCGCGATGTGCAAGCCGAATTAAAAAGTAAGGGGCTGCCGTGGGAAAAAGCAAAAGCTTTCGACCAATCGGCAGTGCTTAGCAGCACCTTTATCGATAAAAGCAATTTTTCTGTTCCGGGATCCATTCATTTCAGCCTGAACATTAACGGAACCTTGGTGCAAAACGGAAATTCAGAGTTGATGATTTTTGACTTTGAATCGATAATCACCCACGTTTCAAAATACGTAACCCTGAAAATAGGCGATTTAATTTACACGGGAACTCCTGCCGGTGTGGGCGCCGTAAAAATTGGCGACCATTTGGAAGGTTTCCTCGAAGGCCAAAAGCTGCTGGATTTCATGGTGAAGTAAGGTTTTAAAACATTTTTTATGACGGATGCTCATTTCCAACTCGAACTTCAGGTGCGCGATTACGAATGCGACATTCAGGGAATCGTGAACAACGCGGTTTACCAGAACTATCTGGAACATTGCCGCCATAAATTTTTGAATTCAGTGGGTTTGGATTTCAACGAATTGCACCAACAGGGAATCGATGCAGTAGTCATCCGTGCCGAGCTGGATTATAAATTTCCGTTGCGCCCCGGAGACGATTTTATCATTCAACTCAAAATGTCGCGAAATGGCCGGTTGCGCATAGTTTTCAATCAGCAAATCCTTCGCAAAGCAGACGGACAATTGTTGGTAAATGCTAAAATCACTAC
This sequence comes from uncultured Maribellus sp., assembly GCA_964572085.1. Classification (GTDB taxonomy): domain Bacteria; phylum Bacteroidota; class Bacteroidia; order Bacteroidales; family Prolixibacteraceae; genus Draconibacterium. Next base: position 16,861 of record CAZNEV010000065.1, read on the forward strand.
CGTTTTAACCCGTAATAATCGTCCGGTTTCACCCGATATGTTGGTTGAAAAATTTGAAGCGGCGGGGATAATGATGGGGGAAGATAAAAATTAAACAAACAAGACAAGAGGCTGCAACCCCTTGTTCGTAAATGTTTGTATTCGATTATCTCAGGTTTACACCATCAATTTTCCATGGCGTCAATCACCTTGATTTTCTCTTTGAGCATCTCTATTTGTTGTCTTGAATCTTCTATTTTCCGCTTCACGTCTTCAATCAGCGATTCGGCATTTTTAGTGTTGGCAAAAAACCCGATGTTATTATCTAATAGAATAAGATCCGATTCCAACTGTTTGAGCTTGTTCATATACTTTTCACGTTCCATGCGCATCTTGTTCTGCCCACGGTTCGATTCGGAATACGACGACATCTTGCTTTTGAATTTCAGCAAATTGCGCTTCTCTTCGTTAATGTTCAATTCGTCGTACAACACGTTTATGGCCTCACGGAAACGGTTTTGGGTATCGTCTTTCTTTTTAAAAGGCACATGACCGATTTCCGTCCACCGCCGCTGGAAGCTTTTCAAAACTTTCAGGTTCTCGTCCACATCGCCAGTCGATTTAAAATTAACTACCTCGGCAATTAAATCTTCTTTCATTTTGAGGTTATCCACCTGGTCGCTGTCCATTTCCGAAAAATGTTCCGATTTCTTGTCGAAGAAAAAGTCGCAAGCCGACCGGAAGCGATTCCAAAGTGCATCTGAATGTTTACGGGGAATCGGCCCAATTTCCTTCCATTCTTTTTGAATATTAATGAGATCTTGCGTTGTCTTTTTCCAATCGTCGCTCTCTTTCAGCGACTCTGCCTGCACACATAAATCGATTTTTCGCTGAAGGTTATTTTGCTGTATTTCTTTGTTTTTTGCGTAGAACTCCCGCTTTTTGTTAAAAAAAGTATCACAGGCGGTGCGAAACCGATCGTAAATTTTGTTGTTATCTTTTTTGGGTGCGAAACCAATGGTGCGCCAAACCTTTTGGAGCTTGATCAGTTCTTTCGATTTTGTATCCCAATCCCTGTAGTTCACTATTTCGACGGCACAAATTTCTTCAGCTTTTTCGCACAAAGCGATTTTGGCTTCCAGGTTTTTCTTTTGATCCGCTTTCTTCGATTCAAAATATTCCTGGTGCTTTTTATTGATTTTGGAAGTAACCGATTTAAACCGCTCCCAAATATCGTCTTTATTTTCGCGTGGCACAGGTCCGGCTTCACGCCATTCTTCATGATATTTTTGGAGTTGGTTAAACGCTTTTATAATCGAAGGTTCAACCAACAATTCTTCGGCTTGTTCGCACAGCTCAATTTTTGCTTCAAGGTTCTTCCTCAGATCCAGGTCGCGAAGTTCGCGGTTAATTTTTATATAATCGTAAAAATTCTCGACATGAAAATGGTAAGTGTCCCAAAGGTTTTTCATCTTCGACTGCGGAACTAATCCTATCTCCCTCCATTCGCGCTGCAAATCCCTGAATTCATTAAATGTGCGGTTGATGGATTCTTCGTTGTTGATCAAACCTTTGATTTTCTCGATAACCTCGTATTTCTTTTTCAGGTTTTCTTCTTTCTCCGAATCGAGTTTTCGGTTGTAATCGATGCGAATTTGCCGATAATCCTTTAATAAGTTTTTGATGTCGTTTTCGTATGGGTCTTCCTCCGGCTCAAAATCCTCCTCGCTTCCCCCTGCATCCACGAATGCCTTTTTTGCTTCTTCAATGCTTTCGTTCAGTTGTTTATAGAAAGCCGATTTTATAATTTCTATCTCGTTTTTTAAATCGATATCGCCGGGATTCTCTAAAATATCGCGTAGGGCGTTTACCAATTCCACCGCTGAATATTTCGAGTAATCAACGGTTTCTTTTTTAATGACTTCGATCTTTTGTACTTTTTTGGCAGGCTTCTCGTCCCGTGTTACGGCTTTCGGTGAAGCTGCCGGCACCGCTACAACTTCCGGTTCTTTTTCTTCTTCGCCTTCTTTTATATGCTGGTCAGTGCCTTCTTCTTTACCTCTGTCCGGGGTCTCTTCTGCCGCTGCAACAGGTTCAGCCGTCTCCTCAACTTTCGGTGTAGCACTTTCTTCTTTCTGGTCTTTTTCTTCCTTTTCTTCTGCTATAACTGCAACCGGTTCAACCGATTCCTCAGCCTTCGTTATTTCGCTCTTTTTGTCTTCCTCTTTATCTACTTCTTCGCCTTCCTCTTTGCCTTCCTCTTTGCCTTCGCCTTCTTCAGATTTCATCAATTGCGGTTCGGAATCCCTGTCTGCCGACGAGGCAGGCGCAACACCCTCCAAAGGTGGTTCGTTTGAATTCTCCGGTTCAAGGTTTTCTGCTTCTTTCTCCGGGGGGCTGATTTCTGCGTCGGGCTTCTCCTCCACAAGCTTGCTTAGTTCATTCTCATTCTCAACGCCGGCCTTTGAAGTGTTTTTTAACTCTTCCGAGTCTTTTAGATCTTTAGGTTCCATTTCAACATCAGTTTTATACCATTAACGAATGGTGTGCATAAATTATAGACCACGAAAATAGATATTACGCGCTAATACTCAAAGTTTTTAAGAATAATTATCGGGAAATAACGGCCTTGCATACATCGGGAAATATTCTTTCAGTCTTATAAGCGTTTCGTTCCTACTTCATTGAAATAACAAGACTATAATGGAACAACTCCTTTAAGGTGTTCATTTACAACCTGAAAATAAACAGAAATGCACCGAAACCCGGGACGGATTTTTTACCGAACTCGACTATTTCTACCGTCACATAATTACGCCTGCATGATTTCTTCGATTTCGTCGGGAGTTATAGGAATTCGTTCACCAAGTATTTCACATCCCGAATTGGTAATCAACAAATCATCTTCTAAGCGAATCCCACCAAAATCCCGGTATTGGTTTACTTTTTCAAAATTGATGAAGTCTGTATTTATTTTTTCCTTTTGCCATTTGTCGATCAAGGCTGGAATAAAATAGATACCCGGTTCGTTTGTGATCACAAACCCAGGTTCTAACTTTCTTCCAAGCCGCAAATAAGCCGTTCCGAACTGGTCAACGGGGCGTGTTTCATCGTCGTACCCCACGTAAATCTGGCCGAGGTCTTCCATATCATGCACATCCAGGCCCATCATGTGTCCTAAACCATGCGGCAAAAACATAGCGTGTGCACCATTTTTCACTGCCTCGCGCACATCCCCTTTCATCAAACCCAATTCTTTTAGTCCCGAAGCAATTACTTCGGCAGCGGCTAAATGCACCGACAAATAGGTAACGCCCGGTTTTGCCAACTGTGTTGCTTTGTTGTTTGCTGCCAAAACAATTTCATAAACCTCCCGCTGTTTTTGCGAGAATTTACCGCCAACCGGAACCGTACGCGTAAAATCCGAAGCATAATGCAGCAACGATTCGGCTCCCGCATCGGTAAGCATCAAATTGCCTTCTTTCAAAATTTTGGAATGATCGTGATTGTGCAAAGTTTCCCCATTCTGAGTCAGGATAATCGGAAATGATGCCATTCCTCCTCCGGCTAAAGCAATCCCTTCGATTGTGCCTGCAATTTTTTGTTCCCAAACTCCCGGCCGGGCCATTTTCATGGCGGTTACGTGCATTTGATAGCCCGTAGCACAAGCTGCTCTTATTTCTTCAATTTCAACCTGCTCTTTGATGGAACGCAACGCCACAACAGCTTTTATAAACTCCAGCGAAGCATAATCATTCACCCGCAACGACGAAATACCCAATAGCTTTTCAAGCAGGATTTTATTTTCGCCGCGGTAAGGAGGCAAATAATGCACCTTCCTCCCCGCTGTGATTGCCGCATTCACAAAATCGAACAGTTTTGAAAACGGGGCAGTGTTTTTAACACCCACTTTCTCAGCATTTTCCTTTAGCGGAACCTGCGGCCCCATCCATATTATATCGGCAATATCCACGTCGTTTCCAAAAATATAATCCTGGCCGGTGTCAAAATCTACTGCGCCGGCCAATCCCTGAAAATCGAGTCCAAAAAAGTAAAGAAAAGTGCTGTCCTGCCTGAAATGAAAAGTATTGTCGGCGTAGTTCATGGGCGAATCGTTGTTGCCGAGAACAATCCCGATTCCTTTTAATCCTTTATTCCTTAGAGCTTTTCTTCTGTTGGTGTAAACGCTTCTCTCAAACATAATTGTCTTTTTTGGCGATATTATTGTGAATTCGCTAAGATATTACAATCTTGCTGCTAAATCAAAAGAACCTAATCGAAAGGAATGACGTATTACCAAACAAATAACGATTATGAATAATTCATTGTTGAGCTATTTTAACAAACGCTTGAGCGAGGACAAGGCTTCAAAGAAAGATTTTTCGTTGGCAGGGCCGGTTATAACTATTTCGCGCCAAGTAGGTTGTAACGGATTAAAACTTGCACAACTTATTTCAACAAGGCTAAACACACACAAACTATCATCCGATTGGCGTGTCCTAAGCAAGGAAATATTCTCGGAAAGTGCACGGGAATTAGATATGAACCCTGAACAAATACGCCGTACAATCACAGAATCAGACAAATATACCTTTCAGGAAATTTTGAAAGCATTCAGCGACAAAGGCTATAAAAGTGAACGTAAAATAATAAAAACCGTATCGGATGTTATCCGGACTTTTGCGATTGATGGATTTTGCATCATCGTCGGACGTGCAAGCCACATTATTGCCAAAGACATAAAAAATTCCTTGCATTTGCGTTTAATTGCCCCGATGGATTACCGGGTAAGAAGTATTATGCACAGCAAACAGTTTAATCATGCCGATGCTATTGAGTTCATTGAAAAAATGGAAAAAGAACGGGAAGCATTCAGAAATGCCATAAGCCCTGATAATGTAAATGAAGATTTATTCGATCTCACGGTCAACACTGCCATGTTTAGCAACGAAGAGATTGTGGATATCATTGAGTATGCGGTGAATAAAAAGAAAATACTACAAAACTATAAATCCAAAACTGAGTTTTTCTAACAGAAATCTCCTTATCCGGTAATTTTATCCGGCAAGCCTTTCACTTTTACTGGTTTCAAATTATCCGGTTTTATCTCGAACATATCGTTGGGAGTTAACTTGCATTCTTCGATCATTTCAAGGCAATATTGCAAATGCCCTAAATCACTGCCCGTGTTGTTGGTGCCGAACGAAAACTTCAGCCCTGCTTCTTTTGCCATTTTAATCATTTCAGCGCTTGGAACTTTATAACGTGCATTAATTTCCAGCGCAATATTGTTGTCGGCAAGTACTTTTATAACACGCTGCATACGTTCTTTCGTCCAGAGTTGGTCGTATTCAGCCATTATTTCAGCAGGCAAAACTGTTGGATTTACATAAATATCTACAGGTTCCTGAGAAAAAATAGCTTCTATTTTCCCCACCATCTGCTCCATAAATTGTTGCTTGTCGTCCACCCAAACTTCTTCGGGAATCCAAATTCGGTTTCGGCGGCCTTTAGAATCGGTGAAAGTCATGGCATCCGTAAAAACATAGTCGAATTTGGCGATGGCTTCGGGCGAAAAAAGGGTTACCCATTCACGTCCTTCGGCTTGCATTCCTTTAAAAGTAGGGCTTGCGGCCACCTCATCAATATACGCATATAACGATGTGTCGTCGGTAACCGGAAAATGTAATCCGCAGTTAGGCGCCACACCGTAATTAATGCCTAATTTCTGTGAATTGGCCGTCACTTGCTCAATAGTCAATCCGCCTTTTAAATGAACGTGAAAATCGACCAGCGGAAATCCGGGCCGCATCAATTTGGTAACGGCGGTGTCCCAGGCTTTGTCTTCCACTGTTTTTCGCTCGCCATCGGGCAAGGCTTTCACTCTAATATTTTTGAAATACACTGTACTGTTCGGATCATGCGCTTGTAATGCAAAAGTTCCGTTGCCAAGTTTTAGCGTTTCGCCACCTTCCCAGCGCCAGGGCTCATCGGGTTCGGTGTATTCATTCACTTTCACATCGTTCACAAATATTTCAATAAAATTCTCCACTACTTTTATGCGCATCTTGAACCATTCATTGTCGCCGGCTAAGGGGTAATATAAGTTACGGATGCTGTAAATACTACCTGTTTTTTTACGTTCAGGATTTTGCTCCGAACCACGGTAAGTATTATTTACTTGTATTTCGTACCCTTGCGATGGCCAACCTTCTTTTTGGTATTTGGTGTGAATAAAAATGCCTGAATTAGAGTGTTCGGCAGCTTTCACGTCGGTTTCAAACTCAAAATTTCTGAAATTGCCTTTATAGAAAAGATGGCTGCGTTCGCCGGAACATTTTATCATTCCGCCTTCTACCGTAATACTTTCAGCGTTTTCGCCAGCCTTTTTCCATCCGTCCAACGATTCGCCGTCGAAAATGGTCTGCCACTCCCCTGTTTTATGCTGTAGTTTACAAGAAAATAAAAAGAATGCAGAAGCAACTAAAAAGAAGAATAAGATTTGTTTCATGATGATGCGTTTTAGAATTTTAATCGTCCAAAACTAATGAAAATATTTAATAAGCCCGGTTTGTTTGCGTTGTGTTCAATCGTTATGCCCATTTTAGTTTTCGGTTGATTCCGTGAATTTATCTTGAGGATTTCCGGCTTTGAAACTCAACAAAAGAATTACGGAGACTATTGCGGCCAGGCTAAAAAATGCAAAACTGTAACTTCCTAATTTCGTTTTCGACAAGCTAAATAGCACAGGCCCCAGCGCACTGGCGAAAACGATAATCGACATCACAAATCCCGTGATCCGTCCTAAATTTTTGCGCCCGTAAAACCGTGGCCAGGTAACTGCCATCAGAATGTTGTAAACACCACTAACCATCCCGTTGCCCAAAATGTAGGCATAGTAGTAGAAGCCGTCGTTCAGTTTTGCCAGGCTGAAAAGCGCGATAACCTGTCCGCTCAGGATGAATATCAATAAATTCTTTAATTGAATGCGGTCGCTGATATAGCCACCTGTCAGCGAAACTATCACGGAGATGACCGAAACCGGTATAAATATTTGTAGGGCTCTTTCGCGCCCCATTCCCGCATTTTCAAATATGGAAACAAGATGAAACGAAAAACCGGTAATGTATAAAGAATATAAAGCCAAAGGTGCTAAAAACAACCAAAAGGACATGGTTGAACGTGCTTCGGAAAGGGTGAATTGTTTGAAAGGTTTAATGGTGACATTACGCTCGCGGTTAGCATGTTTTTCGCCGTCGGGAATCATGTCCAAGTCTTCGGGGTTGTCGCGAAAAAAAATAAAAACAAAAACCGTGAAAAACAAACCGATAACAGCAGCCATCAGTAACCATGCGCCGCGCCACGATGTTCCCTGAATCAACATGTCGAAAGTGAGTGGCGCCACAGAAAACCCGAGCGCGACAAAAACTGATGAGATACCGTTTACCCAACCCCGATGGGCAATAAACCATTTCATGAGCATGTTACGCGACACCATGGTGAGTACCCCTTGCCCGGAAAACCGCAGACCAAAAAAAAGCAACATCAAAACTGCCATGGCAAAACCAACATAAACCCCCGAACCGCTATCGGATATAAAGACACGGATGATGCGGTCCGATTGGCTCAACAATACTAAAACTATGGCCAAGGTCATCGAAACAACCATGCCCACCCAGCGTGCACCATATTTGTCGTACATTTTTCCGGCATAGGTAAGCACCAGCGAACTCCCAATAGTGCCCACCATATAGGCAATGCTCAATTGGTTCCTGTTGATGTGAATCTGCTCCAACAGATAATCGGTGAAAGTTGAAACCCCGGTGGTTTGCCCCGGCGCACTCATTAAAACTCCTACGGTTGCCGCAAACAAAATCACCCAACCATAAAAAAAAGGAACTTTATCAGGACGAAAAGGAAAATTATTATTGCGTTTTTTAATATCCATAAACTCATTATTACCTTACTAAAGCAAGTGTGGCGATTATAGGTGATGCATAAACATCAAAACACCGACAAAAATATTTGGATTTGAAAAGTAGTCATTTTCGGGTTTAGCGAAACCTAAATCCAGATTTATTTATTTTGAACGTAATGGGGTGGCGATATTTATTCGGGCAACGGAATGGATTCTTTCCGAAGAATATGTACTTTTCATCCGTAAGTGAAAGCAACAATGAAATAAAATCAAAAATGCTAAAGACACTACTAACACTACTCACAATCATCTACGTTTCAGGGTGTGGGAAAAGTCAAAAACTGCCCGAAGACACGATAAAAACCACTTTCCAAAATCCATTGTGGGACGGGGCTGACCCATGGATGATAAAGCACGGTAATGAATATATTGAATTAGGTACTTTGTCAATACACAAAAAATATTTTAGAATGGGGTTAAAACCCCTTAACCATCAGTATTCCTGTAATCCGGCAATGTAAGAACTCACATTCAATTATGCTGTGATTTTATTGCCCCCGATTGCTTCGGGGCAGGCTGTCTGCTTTAGCTGACGGTTCATGTAAGCTACTGTTTAACTGGGCTTTAGCCACATTGAGATCTATATTGATTAAACGCCTAATTCAATCCTTGTTTTGGTGGAAGTGGTTCGGGAAGATGTTATTTCACGAACTTTCGCAGCACTTTATTCTAGTTTCAATCCTTGTTTTGGTGGAAGTGGTTCGGGAAGAACCGTTTGGCCGCTCAAAAAGACCAGAAGTTTGGTGTTTCAATCCTTGTTTTGGTGGAAGTGGTTCGGGAAGTCGACTTTAATAATGAATGGAAGGAATATGCAAGTGCGTTTCAATCCTTGTTTTGGTGGAAGTGGTTCGGGAAGTTCTGGTTATGCAGAGGAAGCCACACAATCAAAAATGTTTCAATCCTTGTTTTGGTGGAAGTGGTTCGGGAAGGGTCTATTAATTTAGCCCCTCTTTTTTTATGCCCCAGTTTCAATCCTTGTTTTGGTGGAAGTGGTTCGGGAAGGATACATTTTTCATAATACTTGTTTTTAATGTTAAGTTTCAATCCTTGTTTTGGTGGAAGTGGTTCGGGAAGTAAGTATTGCTATTATTATACTTATGAATGTGAAAACGTTTCAATCCTTGTTTTGGTGGAAGTGGTTCGGGAAGAATCATTGTTATATACATAGTGTTTAACATATATAAGTTTCAATCCTTGTTTTGGTGGAAGTGGTTCGGGAAGGGCTACGAGTTTAGCCACCCAGTTTGGAAGGGATGTGTTTCAATCCTTGTTTTGGTGGAAGTGGTTCGGGAAGTCGAGGGAAAGCATAAGTATTGCTATTATTATACTTAGTTTCAATCCTTGTTTTGGTGGAAGTGGTTCGGGAAGTTTACTCATGTCTTTGCGGGAAAACCCCGCAAGAGCGAGTTTCAATCCTTGTTTTGGTGGAAGTGGTTCGGGAAGCTTTAATACAAAATATAATCGACGACATAGAACTACGTTTCAATCCTTGTTTTGGTGGAAGTGGTTCGGGAAGTGCTTATGCACATACTTCTTTGATGTTTTCAGTAAGGTTTCAATCCTTGTTTTGGTGGAAGTGGTTCGGGAAGTTCACCGGCTTCTCCGGCTCGACCTTCGTATTTCTTCGTTTCAATCCTTGTTTTGGTGGAAGTGGTTCGGGAAGTTCAATTAGCATGATTTAAACACCTATGAATTTTCAGTTTCAATCCTTGTTTTGGTGGAAGTGGTTCGGGAAGGGAAGAGCAAGTAACAGTGGAGCATGCTCCATTGCAGTTTCAATCCTTGTTTTGGTGGAAGTGGTTCGGGAAGACCAGTTGATAGCGGTTGGAGTGAAAACAGGAGTGGGTTTCAATCCTTGTTTTGGTGGAAGTGGTTCGGGAAGAACCGGACGAATATGGGGATGCAATCGGGAAATAAGGTTTCAATCCTTGTTTTGGTGGAAGTGGTTCGGGAAGTTTAGTCCTGCCGGCTGGCAGCATTCAACTAACCGCCAGTTTCAATCCTTGTTTTGGTGGAAGTGGTTCGGGAAGATACCGGAAAGGAGACTTTGCAAAAAAGGAAGCGTGTTTCAATCCTTGTTTTGGTGGAAGTGGTTCGGGAAGTTTGATAATGCTACATCCTCACTATATTCTCCTATTAGTTTCAATCCTTGTTTTGGTGGAAGTGGTTCGGGAAGTTTCATGTTATTTCATCACTTCATAGATTTTTTTGAGTTTCAATCCTTGTTTTGGTGGAAGTGGTTCGGGAAGTTGATTAATTGAACGTCACCAGCCATAACGATGGGTAGTTTCAATCCTTGTTTTGGTGGAAGTGGTTCGGGAAGTAAAAGCAAAACATTTTCTTGATTTCATTCAAAATGCGTTTCAATCCTTGTTTTGGTGGAAGTGGTTCGGGAAGTATGTACGAGATGATTGAGGCTAAATTACTACCGTAAGTTTCAATCCTTGTTTTGGTGGAAGTGGTTCGGGAAG
>CAZNEV010000066.1:0-25442 GCA_964572085.1 uncultured Maribellus sp.
TTTGGTTTACGGTGTAAATTGAAGAACCGCCGTGTACCGAACGGTACGCACGGTGGTGTGGGAGGACGGATAGGGAAATAATCCCTATCTTCCTACCCGATGCAAAAAATTTAAAAATCGAAATATTTTAGAAAATGAGGTTGAAACACAAATACTGATTGGATTACTTAAAAAACCTTATCTAAAACCCTTGAACCTTAGTAAAAATTTAGCGAAGGGAAAAGCCCAACCTTATTAAGGAAAACTTTCAAAATAATTTCTCATTAAATAAAATTGAGGAAGTTATTTTGACAGTATTATTAAGCTTATTTTGAAATGAAATCTAAACCGCTACTGAATATGTTAATTTTCCGAGGCCTGTCGTTCTACAACATTTTTAAGCAATCCCCTTATATCCGATCGCGTTTTAAAAATAGCTTTTTTAAATAGTACAAAGTAGGATTTTTATACTTTAAATTTTTCCATGGACGGCTGGAATGGGGCAAGTGGAGCACTTCCGTCCCTTTTGCGAGATAATTGTTGAACCCCATCTTTCGTGATTGCCGGCTGATAAACACATCAAACCAGTCTTTCTTTTGTGAAAGGACTTTAAAATCAAATTGGGATAAAAACTGGGGGGTAATCAGCGTGCAACAGAAGCTAAGGCTGTGAGGCGTATTGATCGTTTCGTTGCTTTTTGTTTTCTCAAAAGTGTAGGGGAAATTGTAATTGCCCGATTTATCAACCGTTATGGCGCCAATAAGACCCGGATTTGGACTTTTGTTGGCAATTTTCAATAATTCAGTCATGGTTTCGGGTTTCACAATAACGTCCGACTCCACAAGGATTAAAGGGCACTTTTTTTCTAAAGCAATTCTTTGGGCCATTTCCAGTACCAGTTTGTAATTGGGAGAAGGTGTATCGGTGATGTCTTCTAAATGAACGAGTTGAAACCCGTTCCTCTGTTTTGCTTCCTCTAAATAGCTTTTCGTTTCCTCCCGGCTAAAGTCGTTAAAAATGTAATATTCCACGTCCGCTTGAGTTTCTAAAATTGATTTCAAGGTGAGTTTAGTTGTTTCCAACGAATCTTTGACCGGGGTAATTACAATTGCTTCTGGCATTTATCTTTTGTTTTGGAATGCAAAGCTAACGAAAATCAACTGATTTCGTTCCGCTTAAAATCGCGCGAATAGGCCTGGGCGGTAGGCATAATTAAAACATCGTCGATGTTTACATGTGGCGGGCGCGATACAATAAACCAAATGGTTTCGGCAATATCACGAGCCTCCAAGGGAGTAAACCCCTGATATACTTGTCCGGCACGTTGTTGGTCGCCTTTGAAGCGTACCAACGAAAACTCGGTTTCCACAGCGCCCGGAGCTACAGAACTAACTTTGATACCGTGTTTCAGCAAGTCAAGCCGCATCGCCTTGGTGAGCGATTGAACCGCATGTTTGGTAGCGCAGTAAACATTTCCGGAAGGGTAGGTTTCTTTGCCGGCTATCGATGAAAGGTTGATGATGTGCCCAGATCCCTGCTCAATCATAATGGGCGAAATAAGGCGGGTAATGTACAATAATCCTTTGATGTTCGTGTCGATCATTTGCTCCCAGTCTTCAAGCTGGCCATCGTCGATGCTGTTGAGCCCTGCTGCCAGTCCTGCATTGTTCACCAACACGTCAATTTTTTTCCAATCAACCGGCAAGCTATTTATGGCTGCTTCGCAAACTTTAAAATTTCGGATATCGAATGAAAGAACAAATGCTTTTGAATTCGCCTCGTTTTCAATTTTATCTTTCAATGTGAGTAGTCGTTTTTCCCTTCTCCCCGTCAGAATTACTCTGAAACCATTCTTTGCTAAGAGTAAAGCAGTTGCTTCACCAATTCCGGACGTTGCCCCGGTAATTAACGCTGTTTGTATCATAATCTGTGTTTTATCAATTTCTGTCTAAATTAAAAAAAACATCTATTTTTATGGAATACTGACCTACTTAATTACCTTTGCTAATGCTAAATATTTAAATACAAAGATATTATGAGTGAAGTAATGCAAACGGAAAAAGAATTTACCATTGATTCGATTCCCGAACCGGAAAGCATTGAAGACGTGATATTTACCTTGATGGTTAACCCCAATTTGTCGAGCATTAATTATTTCAATGATTTTGGTGAAATAAACGTTTCTACTGCTTCGATTGGGAGTAGCGAAACCGACGAAACCGGCTTGTTTGACATTGATGCCAACGGCAATAAACTGGCCATGACAACACACGCTTTTCATCATCATTTACAAAACGATCCGCAAAAAGCCACTGAAATTCTGGTGTCGAGGGCGGTGCGCAAAATGATTTGTTTTGGTGCTGAACCCATGGCCCTCAGCGCATTTTTATACCACATTGATTTTGGAGACCCCAACGGGCAATTTATAGCGTCGGGGGCAAAAAAAGGGCTCGAAAATGCAGCAGCAAAATTTGGTCTGAAGATATCCGACCGTAAAATAAGGTTCGACCATTTCTCAAAACACGGTCCGGTACCCCCTACTATCATTGTCAGCATGATGGGTCAAATTGCGGAAAAGAAAGAAATCACAACCCATTCGTTTAAAAAGAAGGGAAATAATATTTTCCTAATTGGAAAAACGCATGATGATGTGGGGTCATCAGAATATCTTGAGTTTTACCATGAAATTAAAGATTCACCGCTACCTTGGTTTGATATCAACGAAGAAATTAAAATGCTGACCGGGCTTAAAAAACTGAATCAGGAAAAATTACTTGAAAGTGCCAGCCCCGTTGGAAAGGGAGGATTATTCTTTGCCTTGCTGCGAGCTGCAATCCCCAACGAGTTGGGCTTCGACATTACCACGGCAGCCGAATACCGGATGGATTCCTTCCTGTTTGGCGAAGCCATGGGGCGCATCATTGTTGAGGTGGAAATGAATAATGAAGATCAGTTTATGGACATACTGACTGAAATGAAAGTGCCGTTTTTTACGCTTGGTCATATCACGAAGGGAGAGATCCGCATCGATGATCGGTCATTGGGTTATGTGGATAAAATGACAGTTGGCGTTTGATGGCTGCACTACCCTACAAAAAATCAAAACAAACGAAAAAAGGGCAGGTTGAGGATATGTTCAACAATATCTCCCCGAGATACGATTTGTTGAATCATTTGCTTTCGGCTAATATTGATAAGCTGTGGCGAAAAAAAACCATCCAAAAACTTGCGCTGCACAAGCCTTTGCTTATTCTCGATGTGGCCACCGGCACCGGCGATTTTGCAATTGCTGCAACCAAAATACAAAATACCAAAGTAGTTGGGATCGATATTTCGGCGGGAATGTTGGAAGTTGCTCAACTTAAAGTAAAGAAAAAAAAGTTAAGCCCGAGGATTGAATTTCGTAAAGCCGACTCAGAAGCCCTACCTTTTGAAAAGCATTCATTTGATGCTGCAATTGTGGGTTTCGGGGTGCGCAATTTTGAAAACCTTGGAAAAGGCCTTTCCGAAGTTTACCGGGTATTAAAACCGGGCAGTCCATTTTACGTACTCGAATTTTCAAAACCCCGGAAGTTTCCGGTAAAACAGGTTTATACCTTGTATTTTAAATATATTTTACCGTTGGTGGGCAGGCTGGTTTCGCGCGACCACAATGCTTATGCCTATTTGCCCGAATCGGTGGAAGAATTTCCGGACAGCGGGGAATTTTTAACTATTTTAGCCGACACAGGTTTTGTGCGAAACAAATGGTTTTCACTCACTTTTGGGATCGCTTCGATTTATGAAGCCCATAAGCCTGAAAATTGAGAATACAAACAATAAATTACGGGAATCGATGTTTTTGAAGAAGTATAGAAGCTAACATCCAGGTGAAAAAGATTATAACATATCTCTTATCGTTTTTGCTGATTTCGGTGGCGGCAGCACAAAGCCAAAAGGTGAATTATTTAACCACCTTCGACGATAAACTGGTGCATTTTGGCTTCACCTTAGGGATAAATACGCTTGATTTTGCGGTTGTAAATTATAATCCGATTGGGGAAAATCTCGATTTTGTGCCACAAAATTGGTCCGGGGATCAGTTTCAAGTTGATTATTCAAGCTTTATTCGATCCGATGTGGCTTCGTTGGTCCCAGGCTTTACGGTTGGAATAGTTTCCAGCTTGCGGCTTGGGCAGGACTTTAATCTTCGCTTTCTGCCGGGTATGTCCTTTGGGGAGAGGAAACTGACCTACAACATTCCCATACAAGATGCCAATAGCTATGAAGATTTGGATACCTATTCAATAAAATCCACGTTTCTGGATTTCCCGCTTCTGCTGAAATACAAAGCCCGGAGGATTAACAACGACCGGCCATACATCATCGCAGGTTCAGCTTATCGAATCGATATATCGCGGACGGCCCAGAAAGACCTGATAAAACTGAAAAGCAACGGGTTTTATGCCGAGGTGGGCGCGGGGTGGGACCACTATTATCCTTTCTTCCGGTTTTCGGTGGAAGCGAAATTTAGTTTCGGGCTCACAGACCAGCTCGGGAATATGCCGGTACCAGAGCAACGACAATACTACGCCCAGTCCATTAAAAGTTTGCGCTCCAATATTTTCACTTTGTCGTTCCATTTCGAGTAAAACCTTTACCCGCTTCCCGTTTAAATTCGGAACAAATAATAGCGCTTGCCATTGATACATTCAACGATTCGGCACCTTGTGTGTTGGCTGAAAAAGACGGGATGTAAATTTTTCGGTCGATTTTGCTTTCCCACGCGGCATTAATTCCATTTCCTTCGTTGCCCATTACCATCAGAGCTTTAACGGGAAGTGTTTCCGAATAAATATTATTTCCTTTGAGGTAGGCACCATAGATCAGGGCATTGGAGAGCCGGGCAATTTCTGCCAATTCGTTAAAGCCGATAATAATAGGTTGAACCCTGCAAAATGAGCCCATGCTGGCCTGAATGGTTTTCGGGTTAAAGGCGTCGGCAGAATCAGGGGAACAGAATAGCTGGTCCACTCCAAACCAGTCGCAAAGGCGGATGATTGTTCCTAAATTACCGGGATCCTGGATTTCGTCTAAATAAATCGATAGGTTTTCGTTCAGGTGCTGAGGAATCTCTTTCTCCGGGGGAAGCCGGCAAAGGGCCAGGCTATTTTGAGGGTTTTGCAACAGGCTCGCTTTACGGATCGCTTCTTTTCCGACCTCAACAACACGTTTCGCATTTTTTGCGGTGGATTCGTTTTGAAACAAAAAGTCGGATGTGGCATAGAGTTCTTCAACCAGGTAATGAGAGGATAGAACTTCGGCCACATTTTTATTGCCCTCAACAAGAAACAGTTGCTCTTTCAGCCGGTGTTTTTTTGAACGAAGCGATTGTATTAGTTTTGTTTTATTTTTACTGATCATTTGAAATAAGCATCATCAAAAAGATATATTGCTCCAAAGTTACGCTTCTTAACAAAACACTTCGCTATTTTTGCGGGATAAAAGAATTTGAATTGGAGGTCAAAACTCATATCGTAATCTACCGCACAGCAAAGCTGCTTACCTTGTTGGGCGCCTTGTTTCTTTTATCTTGTTCGCAGGTAAAGTTTGTACCTGAGGATAAGTACCTAATCAGCAAAGTTGAAGTTGAAGTGGACAATCCCAAACTCAATAAAGAGAATGTGAAATCCTATGTAAGGCAAAAAGAAAATTATAAAATACTTGGTTTTATAAAATTTCATCTGTTTTTGTATAATCTGTCTTCAAAAAAGAAGGCGGACGGTTGGTTTAAGCGGATTGGGGAACCGCCACAAATATACGACGAAGCTTTGTCGTTGCGTTCCGAAGATCAGTTGAAACAATATGCAAACAGCAAAGGATATTTTAGGGCATCGGTGAACAGTTCGATTCAGTTAAAAGAAAAGAAACAGAAAGTAGTGCTGAAATACACGATCAACACAGGCGAACAGTACACCATCAGAAAAATAAATTACCACATCCAGGATTCGGCTTTGCACCAGTTGTATTTTGAGAACGCGTTAAAGTCGCAGATGAGCAGCGGCGATCCCTTTGACATTGAGAAACTTGAAAAGCATCAAGTGGATATTGTGAAGCTTTTTAGAAACAACGGGTATTATTACTTCTCGAAAGACGATGTGAAATTTATGGCGGACAGTTCAGCCTATCATAAGCAAATACTGCTTGATCTGATCATTCGCCCGGCGAGAAA
This sequence comes from uncultured Maribellus sp., assembly GCA_964572085.1. GTDB lineage: Bacteria > Bacteroidota > Bacteroidia > Bacteroidales > Prolixibacteraceae > Draconibacterium. Next base: position 6,191 of record CAZNEV010000066.1, read on the forward strand.
AGGTCAAATCGATTCGGCAAAAATATTCCAACCCTTCTATCTCAATCATTTTTATTTTTCGGTGTTGCCGGGCAATTCGCCGGTGACCTTTACCAGAGATTCGGTGGAAGTTTTTTCGGATACGCTGAGATGGGAAAATTTCACGGTGTATCAAAACCATCAGGTTCGTTACCCGCCCGATTTGTTCAAACGTACCATGCAGTTACAGAAAGGATCGCTGTATAATAATTCGGCAGTGGAAAGTGCTTTTACTGCTTTTAACCGTTTGCGCCAGTTCCGCTTTGTGGATATCCAGTTCAGGGAACTTGCCTCGCAAAATGACACGAATTTATTAGACGCCTACATTCGCCTGGCGCCCTTGAACAAACAGTCAACCGCGTTCGACGTAGAAGGCACAAATACTGCTGGAAACTTTGGTATGGCCGGGAACATCACTTATCAGCATCGGAACCTTTTCCGGGGCGCCGAAGTTTTTGAGGTCAAATTCAGGGGGGCAGTAGAACGCTTGCAGCACCTGGTAGAAGGACAGGCCAATTATTTTAACACAAGGGAATTCGGGATAGAATCGAGTGTGATAATCCCTAAACTGATGGGGCCCGGGACCTATATCGGGAACTTTGACAAGTTTTTGCCCAAAACTGTGGTCACCCTTGGTTATAACTACCAAAAAAGACCTGAATATACGCGCACCATCACAAATTTAAAGTTTGGTTACGACTGGAAATCTACCGAAGACCTACGCCATATCTGGAATTTGTTCGATTACAACAAGGTGAATGTATATGAATTTGATCCAACTTTTATTGCAGGCATCCGCGACTTATATATCCGAAGCAGTTTTACCGACCACATGATTTTGGCCATGAATTATTCATTGATTTATAATAACCAGCGGGCAAGCAAGTTAAAAAACTATACTTATCTTCGGTTTAACATCGAATCGTCGGGGAACCTTTTGTGGGTGCTTTCTGAAATAACAAATAAAAGGAAACAACAGGAGACAGATACTCTTGGCTATGTCAATGCCCGGTATTTTCAGGTGTTAAATACCCGTTTCGCCCAGTATGTAAAGTCGGGCATTGAGGTAAGCCATGGGCAGAAAATTGATGAATACAACTCATTGGTGGGCAGGGCATTTTTAGGTGTTGGAGTGCCTTACGGCAACTTTGATGTGCTGCCCTTCGAGAAAAAATATTTCACAGGCGGTGCTAACGGAATCAGGGCATGGCCGGTGCGTTCTCTCGGCCCCGGATCATACAGGGCATTGCCCGAAGATTACCCGAATCAAACCTCGGACATTAAAATAGAGGCAAACATTGAATACCGTTTTAAACTGATTGGATTTGTGGAAGGCGCACTTTTTTTGGACGCTGGGAATATCTGGGCCATCAATAAAAAAGATAACCGCGAAGGCGCTGTGTTCAGGTTTGATCGGTTTTATAGACAACTGGCCCTTGGTACCGGGGCAGGATTGCGCTTCGACTTGAATTATTTTATCTTCCGCTTAGATCTCGGAATGAAACTGAGGGATCCTTCGGAACCCACCAATAAGGGTTGGATTGTTGGAAACAGAAACTATCATGGGAGCGATTTTAATTTAACCTTCGCTATCGGCTATCCCTTCTAAAACTAAAATATTATCCCTGTATGCCAGAAAACAAACAATCACGTGATACATTCAGCTCAAAATTTGGGGTAACTGCTGCTGCCGCCGGCTCAGCGGTTGGATTAGGCAATATCTGGAAATTTCCATATATCGCCGGGATTTATGGGGGAGCTGCCTTTCTTTTTGTTTACCTGGCCTTTATTCTTGCTATTGGTTTACCGGTTATGTTGTCTGAATTTATTATTGGCAGAAGCTCAAAACGCAATGCTTTCGGGGCGTTTAAAGTTCTTGCACCTGGAACATCATGGCGGTATATTGGTATTTTAGGAGTTAGCGCGGCATTTTTAATTTTGTCGTTTTACGCGGTTGTTGCCGGCTGGAGCCTGCAGTACATAATGTTGTCGGTGCAAGACGGGTTTTCAACAAAAAGCCCCGAGGAAATAGGCGCCCTATTTTCAACACTCATCGAATCACCAATTCGCCCTGTGGTTTTGCAACTGATCTTTATGCTTTTAACGGGAGCTATTGTTATTGTAGGAATAAAAAAAGGGATTGAAAAATACAGCAAAATCCTGATGCCGATTTTAGTGTTTATCCTCATTGCGTTATGCATAAAATCAGTTTCACTTACGGGGGCAAAGGCAGGTTTATTGTTCCTTTTTAAACCGGATTTTTCTAAACTCACCGGCGATGGGATTTTAAGCGCACTTGGCCATGCCTTCTTTACATTGAGCCTTGGGATGGGTACACTAATCACTTACGGTTCGTACATTGATAAAGACAATAATCTGGTGCGGACCGTTGTTGAAGTTACCGTTGCCGACACTATAATCGCTATCTTGGCCGGTGTTGCCATTTTTCCCGCGGTGTTTGCATTTGGAATTGAACCATCCGAAGGCCCGGGGTTAATATTTGTCACCCTGCCCAATGTATTTCATCAAATGCCCGGCGGATATATCTTTTCGGTATTGTTTTTTGTTCTGTTATCCGTTGCTGCCTTAACTTCTTCCATTTCAATTTTAGAGGTGGTTGTTGCCTATTTTATTGAAGAACTTAAAATGAAGCGGAAAGCAGCAACAGTTTTAGCAACGGTTTTAATTTCTGTGCTTGGTGTGCTTTGTTCGTTGTCCATGGGCATGTTTTCCGCTTATACTTTGTTTGGCCTCAATTTCTTTGATATCATAGACTGGATTTCTGCCAACTTATTATTGCCTGTGGGAGGGTCGTTTATTGCCATTTTTATAGGATGGTTTTTCGGACGGAAAAAGGTACAAGCCGAAATCGCTATGGGCGGGAAACTTTCGGGCATTATGCTTTCGGGGTTTATGTTTTTGGTTAAATTTATTGCCCCTATTGCAATTGCTATTGTTTTGCTGTACAAAGTCGGGTTGCTGAATTTTGGATAAATTGAGATGGAATGCGGAATCCCTTTAAAATAATAATCGGTCAATATTTTCACTTTTCGAAAAAGGACAGAAACGCCATTTTGATTCTGATCACTTTAATTTTGATCGTGATTTCCGCACATATAATAATTGACCATATCGAACCAAAATCGAAATACAATTATGCCGAATATGCCAAATTGTTCGACGAATTGGAGGCGGAACAATTGAACACAGAAATCGGCGGGCGCGCTTTGTTCTCATTCAATCCGAATACAATCGATTCTGTTTCGCTCGATTCGCTTTTAATTCCCTTTCAAATAAAACGTAACCTTCTCAACTATCGAAGGGCCGGTGGTAAGTTCTCGGATGCTTCGCAACTCAAAAGGATTTATGGTATGAACGACAGTGTATTCGCTGCCATCGAGAATTTTATAGTAATCCCCGAGACTAAATTTAAAAAGACAGCAATTGAACCGCAGCCTACGAAAATTAGGATGGGTTATTTCGATCCGAACGATGCCGATATGGAAACGCTTTTGGATTTTGGGTTTAATCATTTCCAATCCAAAAACCTGATCAGTTATCGTGAAAAAGGAGGAGTTTTTCATGCAACAAGCGATTTGTTAAAAATATATGGCGTCGATTCGTCACTTCTTTCTGCCATAGACAAACACATTCAGATCAACCCGGGAAAAAGAAATGAAAAAGTGGCGGAAGTTCCTGCTCTGCTGGTTGAATTGAACAGTGCCGGCACCAATGAATTGATTAGTCTAAACGGAATAGGTTCTGTTTTCGCCGAGCGGATTCTCAAATACCGCGACTTGCTTGGCGGCTTTCATTCAAAACATCAGTTGCTCGAAGTATATAACTTTCCACCTGAAACATTCATAGCAATTGAGAAAAATATTTTGGTTGATTCCGTACAGCTTAGAAAAATACGAATTAATTTTGCTGAATATGCTGAACTTTTGAGACATCCGTATTTAAACAAAAAACAGGTGGAGGCGATATTGTCTCATCGTTCGCGCAACGGAACATTCCAAAATCCGGAAGAACTAAAATCGATTGCAACGATTGACACCGCAACCTTTGTGAAAATCAGGCCGTATCTCACATGTCGTTAAAAATCCATAAATTGAATTCGTTCCGTTGGATAAGCAATTTATTTCGATTAAATTTGAATTGAATCGAATAATTTCTACATTTGCGCCTCAAAAATTTAAAGTTAATTAGAATAAAATGATAATTATTCCGGTAAAAGAGGGCGAAAACATTGAACGTGCCTTGAAAAGGTTCAAAAGAAAATTCGAAAAAACAGGTGTAATCAAAGAATTGCGCGAACGCCAGAAATTCACAAAACCTTCTATTTTGAACAGGGAACAAAGGAAGAAGGCGATTTACATACAACGTTTGCAACAACAGGAAGACTAAAGGTTTTAGAGTTCCTGGTTTTTATAAAAAGAATGACACATCAGGAATCGTTTATCGACTATCTGAGGTATGAAAAACGGTTTTCTCCTCATACCGTTGCGGCATATAAAAATGACCTCGATCAATTCGTACAATTTGTTACTGGTTTGGACGGGGACTTTAATTTGTTAGCAGTCAGCCGGAATCAGTTGCGGAGTTGGGTAATAGAACTTATGGAAAACAATCGCTCACCACGAACGGTTGGCCGAAAGATAAGCACTATAAAGTCTTTCTTCAAATACCTGATGAAGGAACAAGTCCTTGAAAATAATCCTGCCGAAAATTTGATATTGCCAAAAATCCGGAAAAAACTACCGTATTTTGTTGATGCTAATAGCCTTCACCATTTGCTCGACGACGGATACTTCTCAAATGATTTCAAAGGTTCCAGAGACAAGCTGATCTTGAGTTTATTGTATGGAACAGGTATGCGTCTGGCAGAGTTGATGACACTGAAGGATAGTGATTTCAACCGTAATGAACATCTGGTTCGTGTTTTGGGCAAAAGGAAAAAGGAAAGGATCATCCCTTATCCTGAGGAAATTAACAATTTATTGGATAGCTATATTAATGCACGAAATGAAAGTGTGTTGCGGCAGGCCAATCGATTGTTGGTAACAGAAAAAGGCAAACCGATTTATGAGAAATTAATTTACAGAGTTACAACAAATGCGCTTGGCAAAGTTACAAAGCTGGAAAAAAGAAGTCCGCACGTATTGAGACATACTTACGCCACGCATTTATTAAATAACGGAGCCGACTTAAACGTGGTAAAAGAGTTGCTGGGGCATGCGAGCCTATCCGCAACCCAAGTTTATACACACACTACTTTTGAGAAACTTCATGATATTTATAAACAAGCCCATCCCAGAGGGTAAAAAATTACAATTATGGATGTAAAAATTTATTCGGAACATTTTACCGCTGACGACAAATTAATTGAATTTGTGAACAAGAAAGTGAACAAGCTGGAAACTTTCTTCGATGGAATTATTAGTGCTGATGTAGCCCTAAAAGTGCTCAAACCGGAAGTTGCAAACAACAAAGTATCCGAGATTAAGCTTTCTCTCCCTGCCAATGGATATCTATTTGCAAAAAAACAGGCGGATAGCTTTGAAGAAGCAACTGATTTGGCTGTGGATGCTATCCGGAAACAGATTGCCAAATTCAAAGAAAAACTCAAAAGTAAATAAAAAGTGAAATAGGGTATTTTGTTTGCCGTATTTTAAAATAATATTTTTACATTTGCAAACCCAAATTTGGGGCGTTCACAAAACAATTGAAAATAAAGTAGTTTGATCGGGAATACAGATGTTTAGTGGATTTTTTGGCTTAAACCCACTCAATAAAAAATTCAGATCCGATTCCATTTATTAATACCGGAACAACTATTTTGGCGGCTGTTTTTAGAAATTTTGAATTTAGCACGGCATTTTTGCGAAGATAATGTTTGCGGGAGTAGCTCAGTCGATAGAGCATTAGCCTTCCAAGCTAAGGGTCGCGGGTTTGAATCCCGTCTCCCGCTCATTCTTTTGAGACTCGAGTTTAAGTGAAATTACGTCTTAAACTCTTGTCTCTTTATGTATTAATGCCGGAGTAGCTCAGGGGTAGAGCGCATCCTTGGTAAGGATGAGGTCACGAGTTCAATTCTCGTCTTCGGCTCAAATGATTTAAGAAAAATAAATAAATTAAAAATTAAAGCTATGGCTAAAGCACATTTTAACAGGGATAAAGAACATGTCAATATTGGCACGATCGGCCATGTCGATCATGGAAAAACAACCCTAACGGCCGCCATCACTACGGTGTTGGCCAAAAAAGGTTATTGCGAAATCAAAACGTTTGATTCAATCGACAATGCTCCCGAAGAGAAGCAAAGGGGGATTACCATTAACACTTCTCACGTAGAATATGAAACAGCAACCCGCCATTATGCGCACGTAGATTGCCCGGGCCACGCCGACTACGTTAAGAACATGGTAACCGGCGCAGCTCAAATGGACGGTGCCATTATTGTAGTAGCCGCAACCGACGGACCCATGCCCCAAACTCGTGAACATATCCTTTTGGCACGTCAGGTAAACGTACCCAAATTGGTCGTTTTCATGAATAAAGTGGATATGGTTGATGACGAGGAAATTTTGGAACTGGTTGAAATGGAAATCCGTGAATTATTGGATTTCTACGACTTCGACGGGGATAATACTCCGGTTATCATGGGTTCTGCATTGGGTGCATTGAACGGCGAAGAAAAATGGGAAGAAAAAGTTCTGGAGTTGATGGATGCTGTAGACACTTGGATCCCGCTTCCTCCCCGCGATGTTGATAAACCATTCCTTATGCCAGTTGAAGACGTGTTCTCGATTACAGGTCGTGGAACGGTTGCAACCGGGCGTATTGAAACAGGTAAAATTCATACAGGCGACGAATTGCAATTAATTGGCTTAGGTGCCGAAGGCCGCAAAACCGTATGTACAGGAGTTGAAATGTTCCGCAAAATTCTGGACGACGGACAAGCGGGCGACAACGTAGGTTTGTTGCTACGTGGTGTTGACAAAACCGAAATCAAACGCGGACAAATTTTGGCAAAACCGGGTTCAATCACCCCACATACCAAATTTAATGCTGAGGTTTACGTATTGAAAAAAGAAGAAGGCGGACGCCATACTCCATTCCATAACAAATATCGTCCGCAATTTTATTTGCGTACACTTGACGTAACCGGAGAAATCCACTTGCCCGAAGGCCGCGAAATGGTTATGCCTGGCGATAACATTTCAATCATGGTGGAATTGATCTACCCGGTAGCTCTAAACGTGGGCCTTCGCTTTGCAATCCGTGAAGGTGGACGTACCGTTGGTGCCGGGCAGGTGACCGAAATTATAGAATAATATCAATGGGATTAGATAAAGAAAGTCCCGGGCAGGTTTCTGTCCGGGGCTAATTTACGGATGAAACTCAAAAAGAGGGAGTGGTTTTCACAACAGCAAGTTCAACCCTTGCCTTCCGTGCTAATAACGATCATTAAAAATGAAATTTATAATCTACTTACAAGAGGCATACGACGAACTTATACATAAGGTAACGTGGCCAACTTGGAAAGAACTACAAAGTAGTGCTTTGGTTGTAATGGTTGCTTCCTTAATAATATCACTCTTAGTTTTCGTGATGGACCTATTTTTCAGGAACATCATGGATTTTGTTTATGGATTGTTTTATTAAATCAAAATCATTAAATCAATATGAGCGAGAATAGTAAAAAATGGTATGTTCTTCGTGCTATTGGAGGCAAGGAGAAGAAGGTAAAAGAATATATCGACAACGAAATCGCGGTTGGAGATTTAAAAGGTTTTGTTGACCAGGTTCTTATACCAACGGAAAAGGTATATCAAATCCGAAACGGTAAAAAAATCAGTAAGGAGAGAAACTTTTTCCCGGGATATATTTTAATCGAAGCTGCATTGGTGGGTGAAGTTGCACACACACTGAGGAGTGTCCCAAATGTGATCGGATTCTTAGGCGACACCAAAGGTGGAGATCCGGTCCCTATGAGACAGAATGAAATAAATAGAATTCTCGGGAGGGTTGATCAACTCGCAGAAACTGCTGAGGAATTGAACATACCATTCGTGATAGGGGAAACGGTTAAAGTAATCGACGGACCATTTAACACTTTTGTCGGAACCATTGAAGAAATCAATGAAGAGAAGAAAAAGTTGCAGGTAATGGTGAAGATTTTCGGACGTAAAACTCCTTTAGAACTTAGCTTCATGCAAGTGGAAAAGGAATAAAATCGCGTTAATATTTTATTATGGCAAAAGAAATTGCTGGATTAATTAAATTACAGATCAAAGGTGGTGCGGCTAACCCTTCACCACCGGTAGGACCGGCTTTGGGTTCCAAAGGGGTGAATATAATGCAGTTTTGCAAACAATTTAATGGCAGGACACAAGACCAGGCTGGTAAAGTGCTTCCTGTTATTATCACGGTTTATGCAGACAAGTCTTTTGACTTCATTATTAAGCAACCTCCTGTGGCAATTCAACTGCTCGATACAGCGAAAGTAAAAAAAGGATCGGCCGAACCACACGTTGCAAAAGTGGGTTCTGTCACCTGGGATCAGGTTAAACAAATTGCCGAAGGCAAAATGGTTGACATGAACTGCTTTACTGTTGACTCGGCAATGAAAATGGTAGCCGGAACTGCCAGAAGTATGGGAATTACTGTAAGAGGTACTTCACCATTCAATAACTAAAAAATCTTATACGATGGGCAGAATTACGAAAAATAAAAAAGCTTCTCTGGAGAAATTCGAAAAGGGAAAAACGTACTCCATTGACGATGCTGCACAATTGGTAAAGGACATCACCTTTACAAAGTTCGACGCATCCGTTGATATCGACGTGAGGCTCGGAGTGGATCCAAGAAAAGCTAACCAGATGGTTCGAGGCGTAGTTTCTTTACCCCATGGAACTGGAAAAGAAGTCCGCGTGCTGGCCATGGTAACTCCTGATAAAGAACAGGAAGCCATAGATGCAGGCGCCGATTTCGTCGGTCTCGACGATTACATCGAGAAAATTAAAGGCGGTTGGACGGATGTTGACGTGATTATCACTATGCCTCCGGTTATGGGGAAAGTTGGCCAGTTAGGACGAATTTTAGGCCCTCGCGGCTTAATGCCTAACCCCAAGAGCGGAACCGTGACCATGGATGTGGGAAAAGCAGTCAGCGAAGTAAAACAAGGTAAAATAGATTTCAAAGTCGATAAATACGGCATCGTGCACACATCAATCGGGAAAGTGTCATTCACCCCCGTAAAGATCAAAGAAAATGCACTGGAATTTATTCAAACCATTATGAAGCTGAAACCAACAGCCGCAAAAGGTACCTACGTTAAAAGTATTTACCTTTCCAGTACCATGAGCCCTGGTATTCAAATTGAAACCAAGTCGGTAGTTGACTAAAAATGTGTAAAAATGAAAAGTTCAGAAAAGAAAGTTATTATTAATAATTTACAAGGACAAGTTAATTCTTACAGCCATTTTTACCTCACTGACATTAGCGGTTTAAATGCTGAAAAAACCAGTGATTTAAGAAAGGAATGTTTTAACCAAGATGTAAAACTGGTTGTTGTTAAGAATACTCTACTACGTAAAGCTCTTGAAAGTTCCAACAAGAACATTGAGGAAATTTACGAAGCACTAAAGGGCAGTACCTCGGTAATGTTTAGCGAAAACGCAAACACACCGGCAAAACTGATCAAAAGTTTTAGCAAAAAACATAAGAAGCCAGTTTTAAAAGCTGCTTATGTTGAAGAATCGGTGTATATGGGTGCTGACCAATTGGAAGCATTGATTGCCGTGAAGTCGAAAAACGAATTGATCGCAGATGTTATCGCCCTGTTGCAATCACCAATGAATACGTTGCTGTCGCAACTGAAATCGGGTGGTACTATTATCCACGGTGTTCTTGATACACTGAAAGAAAAAGAATAAGTTTTAGAAATAATTAAATAAAAGTAAAAATGGCAGATTTAAAACAGCTTGCAGAAGAGTTAGTTAACCTGACTGTAAAAGAGGTTAATGAATTAGCTGGAATTCTGAAAGACGAATATGGTATTGAGCCGGCTGCTGCGGTAGCTTATGCTGGCCCGGCCGCTGGTGATGCGGATGACGCAGCACCCGCTGAAAAAACTGAATTTGATGTTATCTTAAAAGCAGCAGGACAGTCGAAACTCGCAGTTGTAAAACTGGTGAAAGAATTGACAGGCCTTGGCTTGAAAGAGTCCAAAGAAGTAGTTGACAGTGCCCCTAAAGCAGTAAAAGAAAAAGTATCTAAGGACGAAGCTGAAGCACTTAAAAATCAGTTGGAAGAAGCCGGAGCTGAAGTTGAAATTAAATAACGCAACTAGACCCTTTTAAGGGTTTCCAGGTTTAGAATCTCATCCGGATTATTTCCGGTATGGGGTTCTAAACCTTTTTGTGTCTTAGTATTTTACATAATTAACTTGTATAAATACATGTCTGTACAAACAAAAAAAGAGAGGATAAATTTTTCCTCCACACAAACCAGGTTTGATTACCCTGACTTCTTGGAAGTACAAGTTAAATCATTTAAAGATTTCTTTCAGTTAAAAACCACCCCCGACCACCGCAACGCGGAAGGGTTGTTCCAGGTTTTTCAAGAAAACTTCCCCATTACGGATACCCGTAATAATTTTGTATTGGAGTTTATTGACTATCAGGTGGATCCGCCCCGTTATTCCATTGAGGAATGCATTGAGCGTGGTTTAACTTTCAGTGTGCCTTTAAAAGCAAAATTAAAGCTGTACTGTACCGATCCCGAACATGAGGATTTTGATACCGTTGTTCAGGATGTATATTTGGGTACAGTGCCTTATATGACTGAGCGGGGGACCTTTATCATCAACGGTGCTGAGCGCGTAATTGTATCCCAGTTGCATCGCTCACCTGGCGTTTTCTTTGGCCAAAGCCTTCACGCCAATGGTACTAAGCTTTATTCTGCACGCGTTATCCCTTTCAGGGGATCGTGGATCGAATTCGCAACGGACATTAATAGTGTGATGTTTGCTTACATCGACAGGAAAAAGAAATTGCCTGTAACCACCTTGCTACGCGCCATCGGTTTTGAAAGCGATAAAGACATCTTAGAGATCTTTAATCTGGCCGACGAGGTCAAAGTTTCGAAAACAGGTCTAAAAAAAGTTGTTGGCAGAAAATTAGCCGCCCGCGTATTGAAATCGTGGATCGAGGATTTTGTTGATGAGGATACCGGTGAAGTGGTTTCCATTGAACGTAACGAAATTATCATCGACCGCGAAGTGGATATTGAAGAAAGCCATATCGAAGAGATATTGGAATCGGGGGTTAAAACAATTCTTTTGCACAAAGAAGACGCAAATCAGCAAGATTTTGCCATCATCTACAATACGCTGCAAAAAGACCCCTGTAACTCAGAAAAAGAAGCGGTTCTTCATATCTACAGGCAGTTGCGTAATGCGGAACCACCGGATGAGGCAACGGCGAGAGACGTTATCGACAAGCTCTTTTTCTCCGACAAAAGATATGATTTGGGCGAAGTAGGCCGCTATCGTATCAATAAGAAGTTAAACATGGGTGCAAATGTGGATAGCCGTGTACTCACAAAAGAAGATATTATTGAGATTATCAAACATCTCATTCAACTGGTTAATGCAAAAACCGATGTTGACGATATCGACCACTTAAGCAACCGTAGGGTACGCACGGTGGGGGAGCAGATGTTCAACCAGTTTGGGGTTGGTTTGGCCCGAATGGCCCGCACCATCCGCGAACGAATGAACGTACGCGACAATGAGGTTTTCACGCCGATCGACTTGATCAACTCGAAAACCTTGGTTTCGGTTATCAACTCATTTTTCGGTACAAATGCCTTATCACAGTTTATGGATCAAACCAATCCATTAGCTGAAATGACGCATAAACGACGTATGTCGGCTTTGGGGCCAGGCGGTCTTTCAAGGGAAAGAGCCGGTTTCGAGGTACGCGACGTACACTTTACGCACTACGGAAGGCTTTGTCCGATTGAAACACCCGAAGGACCGAACATCGGTTTGATTTCTTCCTTGTGTGTTTTTGCAAAAATTAACGATCTGGGCTTTATTTCTACCCCTTACCGAAAAGTAAGCAACGCAAAAGTTGACCTTTCCGATAAAGGCATTGTGTATTTAACCGCTGAAGAAGAGGAAGGACTGATCATCGCCCAGGCAAACGCTCCCATTGACCCCGATGGAAATTTCATCAACGAACGGGTGAAATCAAGGTTAGAAGGCGACTACCCGGTTGTGGAAAAAGAAAAGGTTCAGTTAATGGACGTAGGCCCGAACCAAATTGCATCAGTGGCTGCATCGCTGATTTCGTTCCTCGAACACGATGACGCAAACCGCGCGTTGATGGGATCGAACATGATGCGGCAGGCAGTTCCGCTGATGAAGCCCGAAGCCCCCATTGTGGGTACGGGACTTGAAGCCAGGGCAGCCTCAGATTCGCAGATTTTGGTTAAAGCGGAGTTCGACGGCGTTGTTGAATATGTTGACGCGACCCAAATCGTGGTGCGTTACGATGTATCGGAAGAAGATCGCTTTGTGAGTTTCGACCCCGATGTTGTGACCTACAGACTTCAAAAATATGCCAAAACGAACCAGGGCACCACAGTGGATCTCAAACCAACTGTGGTAAAAGGGCAAAAAGTTAAGAAAGACGATATTCTGACCGAAGGATATGCTACCGAAAATGGCGAACTGGCCTTGGGTAGAAACCTTATGGTGGCCTTTATGCCTTGGCAGGGTTATAACTACGAAGACGCAATCGTGGTTTCGGATCGGACTGTGCGCGAAGATATATTCACATCCGTGCATGTTGACGAATACAGCCTCGAAGTGCGCGACACGAAGCGAGGTGTGGAAGAATTTACTTCCGATATCCCCAATGTGAGTGAAGAAGCTACCCGTAACTTAGATGAAAACGGGTTGATTCGTATCGGTGCCGATGTTAAGCCCGGAGATATTCTAATTGGGAAAATTACACCTAAGGGTGAGTCGGATCCTTCGCCCGAAGAAAAACTTCTGCGCGCTATCTTTGGCGACAAAGCAGGCGATGTGAAGGATGCCTCGTTGAAAGCATCACCATCCTTGTCGGGTGTGGTAATCGATAAAAAACTGTTCTCACGCGTTGCCAAAGACAAAAAAGGCAAAGCAACCAAAGTGTTGCTCGACCAGATAGACGAAACTCTGGAACGCGAAGTGGCGGTTTTGCGCACTAAACTGGAAGAGAAAATCTTCGCTTTGGTAAGTGGCAAAACATCGCAGGGCGTTAAAGATTACTACGGTACGGAAATCATCCCCAAAGGGGTGAAATTCACGTTGAAACAATTGCAGGAGATTGATTATTTAAACATCAACCCCGGCAAGTGGACAACAGACAAAAATAAAAATGACCTGGTTTTCCGGGTGATCAATAACTATATCCTGAAATACAAAGAAGCGGATGCCGCTTCGCGCCGCGAAAGGTATAACGTTACCATTGGTGACGAGCTTCCGGCAGGTATAATTCAGTTAGCCAAAATATTTATTGCCAAAAAACGCAAATTGCAAATTGGTGATAAAATGGCCGGTCGCCACGGAAATAAAGGGATTGTTTCGCGCGTCGTTCGTCAGGAAGACATGCCTTTCCTTGCTGACGGAACGCCGGTGGATATTGTATTGAACCCATTAGGGGTGCCTTCGAGGATGAACTTGGGCCAGATTTACGAAACGGTGCTGGGCTGGGCCGGAAAAGAATTGGGGTTAACTTTTTCTACTCCAATTTTCGACGGGGCCAATCTGGACCAAATCTGTGAATACACAGACAAAGCCGGACTTCCACGTTACGGTGAAACGCACCTAATCGACGGAGAAACCGGCGAACCTTTTGATCAGTCGGCCACAGTTGGGGTTATTTATATGATGAAACTGGGGCACATGGTGGAGGACAAAATGCACGCCCGTTCCATCGGCCCATACTCGCTCATTACCCAACAACCTTTGGGTGGTAAAGCACAGTTTGGAGGTCAACGTTTTGGAGAAATGGAAGTTTGGGCGCTCGAAGCTTTCGGCGCATCACATATTCTGCAGGAGATCCTCACCGTTAAATCCGATGATGTAATGGGAAGGGCAAAGGCCTACGAATCGATTGTGAAAGGCGAACCGATGCCGCAACCCGGGATTCCTGAGTCGTTGAACGTATTGTTGCACGAACTCAGAGGATTAGGCCTTAGTGTACGGATGGAGTAGAATCCGTAACTTATTGAACAGGTTCTGTTTTAATGATTTTTTAATTAGTAATATGGCATTCAGAAAAGATAATAAAGCGAAAACTAGTTTCTCGAAAGTATCCATTAGTCTTTCCTCTCCCGAAGAGATTCTCGAAAGGTCGTTTGGGGAAGTGCTAAAACCGGAAACGATAAACTATAGAACATATAAGCCGGAACGCGACGGTTTGTTTTGCGAACGCATTTTTGGACCCGTAAAAGATTACGAGTGCCACTGCGGCAAATACAAACGCATCCGCTACAAAGGGATTGTTTGCGACCGCTGTGGAGTGGAGGTGACGGAGAAAAAAGTCCGTCGTGAGAGGATGGGGCATATTTCGCTCGTGGTGCCGGTGGCACACATCTGGTATTTCAAATCGTTGCCGAACAAAATCGGATATTTAATTGGCCTGCCAACAAAAAAGCTCGACACCATTATTTATTACGAACGTTATGTGGTAATAAATCCTGGGGTGAAAGCTATTGACGGGGTGAAAGAACTCGATTTCCTCACCGAGGAGGAATACTTGGACATTTTGGACACCTTGCCAAAAGACAACCATTTGCTGGACGACGATGACCCGAACAAATTCATCGCCAAAATGGGAGCCGAGGCCTTGTTCCAAATCCTTAGCCGTGTTGATCTTGACGATTTGTCGTTCACACTTCGGCACAAAGCAAACACCGAAACATCGCAGCAGCGTAAAAACGAAGCGTTGAAGCGGCTTCAGGTGGTAGAAGCCTTCAGGGCCAGCAAAAACATCAACCGTCCGGAATGGATGATTGTACGCGTTGTGCCCGTAATTCCGCCCGATTTGCGCCCCTTGGTGCCGCTTGATGGCGGACGCTTTGCTACTTCCGACCTGAATGACTTGTACCGTCGGGTAATCATTCGTAACAACCGCTTGAAGCGCTTGATTGAAATTAAAGCACCGGAGGTAATTCTTCGGAACGAAAAGCGAATGTTGCAGGAAGCAGTAGATTCTTTGTTCGACAATTCGAGAAAATCAAATGCGGTTAAAACCGATAACAACCGTGCCCTAAAATCACTTTCAGACAGTTTGAAAGGGAAACAAGGACGTTTCCGTCAGAACTTGCTGGGGAAACGTGTGGATTATTCCGCTCGTTCGGTCATTGTGGTTGGCCCAAAACTCAAAATTCATGAGTGCGGGATCCCCAAAGATATGGCGGCGGAATTGTACAAACCCTTTGTAATCCGGAAATTGATTGAAAGGGGAATTGTAAAAACGGTAAAATCAGCTAAAAAAATAGTCGATCGAAAAGATCCCGTAGTCTGGGAGATTTTGGAAAACGTGTTGAAAGGCCATCCCGTGTTGTTAAACCGGGCGCCTACTTTGCACCGTCTTTCCATTCAGGCGTTTCAGCCCGTCCTAATCGAAGGGAAAGCCATTCAGCTTCACCCTCTGGTTTGCACCGGTTTTAATGCCGACTTCGATGGTGACCAAATGGCCGTTCATCTCCCCTTAGGAAATGCAGCCATTCTGGAAGCTCAGCTTCTGATGCTGGCGTCTCACAACTTGTTGAACCCTGCAAATGGCGCACCCATTCAAGTGCCTTCGCAAGACATGGTCCTTGGTTTGTACTACATGACCAAACCACGCGAAGGTGCCCGCGGAGAAGGAATGACTTTCTATTCGCCCGAAGAAGTGATTATTGCTTATTCAGAAAAAGCAGTGGAACTTCATACCGTAATTAAGGTGAAGGTGGAAGATGTGGACGAAAATGGGGAATATTTCAAGCACATCATTGAAACTACCGTCGGGCGTGTGCTTTTTAATGAAAAAGTACCGCGCGAAGTAGGATACATCAACCAGTTGTTGACTAAAAAGTCTTTACGTACCATCATTTCGGATGTTTTTAAACGGAGTGGAAATGCCATTACAGTTGCTTTTCTCGACGATATAAAAGACATCGGTTACAACATGGCCTACCGCGGTGGTTTATCGTTCAACCTCGCCGATGTTATTATCCCCGATAACAAAGAGAAAATTGTTTCCGACGGATACAGCGAGGTGGATGAGGTGGTGAACAACTATAACATGGGTTTCATAACGAATAATGAGCGCTACAACCAGGTGATCGACATCTGGACACATGCCAACTCGCGCCTTACCAATTCGGTAATGCAAACCTTGAGTACCGACCAACAAGGGTTTAACCCGATTTATATGATGCTCGACTCAGGTGCCCGTGGTTCGAAAGAACAGATCAGGCAGCTGTGCGGGATGAGGGGATTGATGGCAAAACCTCAAAAGTCGGGCTCTACCGGGTCGCAGATCATTGAGAACCCAATTCTTGCCAACTTTAAAGAAGGCTTGTCGGTTTTGGAATACTTTATCTCTACCCACGGTGCCCGTAAAGGGTTGGCCGATACAGCACTGAAGACTGCCGATGCCGGTTATTTGACCAGGCGTTTGGTGGACGTGGCACAGGATGTTATCATTTCCGAAGAGGATTGCGGTACCTTGCGCGGCCTTGTGGCCACTGCCATTAAAAACAACGAAGAAGTAGTGGCATCGCTCTACGATAGGATAGTTGGGCGTACCTCGGTACACGACATCCAGCATCCGCTCACCGGCGACTTGATTGTAGCTTCGGGTGAAGAATTGACGGAAGAAGTGGCTGCTGTAATCGAAAACTCACCCATCGAAAGTGTTGAAATCCGTTCGGTACTAACCTGCGAATCGAAAGCGGGTGTTTGTGCCAATTGTTACGGACGGAACCTGGCAACCGGTAAAAAAGTACAGAAAGGTGAAGCCACAGGCGTTATTGCCGCACAATCGATAGGCGAACCGGGTACACAGCTTACTTTGCGTACCTTCCACGTTGGGGGTATTGCAGGGAACATCTCTGCCCAATCAAGCGTTGAGTCGAAATACGATGGTTATGTCGAAATTGAAGAACTGCGTGCAGTGAAATTCGAGAACGACGAAAATGTAGATGTGGACATTGTAGTGAGCCGTTTGGCCGAACTGAAAATTATCGACAAGAATACCAATATCCCGCTTTCTACTCATCCAATTCCGTACGGTTCAAAACTGTATGTGAAAAATGGGGAAGAAGTCAGAAAAGGGAAATTGATCTGTGAATGGGACCCGTTTAATGGAGTAATTATTACTGAATTCGATGGAACCGTAGAATTCGAGAACCTGATTGAGGGGGTGACCTTTCGTGAGGAATCGGACGAACAAACCGGCTACAGCGAGCGCGTAATCGTTGAAACCCGTGATAAAACGAAAAATCCAACGTTAAAAGTTATCGATAAAACAGGCGTTGCCATCCGTTCTTACAACTTACCGGTTGGCGGCCACGTTTCCGTGGACAACAAGCAAATGGTAAAAGCGGGTATGGTGTTGGTGAAAATTCCACGTGCTTCCGGTAAAGCCGGAGACATCACCGGAGGTTTGCCACGTGTTACCGAGCTGTTTGAAGCCCGTAACCCTTCCAACCCTGCGGTAGTTTCTGAAATCGACGGCGAAATTTCATTCGGTAAGATTAAACGTGGCAACCGCGAGATCATCGTGACCACGAAAACCGGTGACGTGAAAAAATACATGGTGCCGCTTTCAAAACAGATTTTGGTCCAGGAAAACGATTATATCCGCGCCGGCACTCCACTGTCTGATGGGGCAACCACTCCTGCCGATATTTTGGCCATTAAAGGGCCAACTGCCGTTCAGGAATATATTTTGAATGAAGTTCAGGACGTGTACCGGATGCAAGGCGTGAAAATCAACGACAAGCATTACGAAATCATTATCCGCCAGATGATGCGGAAAGTGGAAATCGATGATCCGGGCGATACCCGCTTTCTTGAAAAACAGGTGGTTGATAAAAGCGAATTCTTCTCTGAAAACGATTGGATCTACAACAAAAAAGTAGTAATCGAGCCGGGAGATGGAGAAGGCTTAAAAGCCGGACAGATTATCTCCGCCCGCAAGTTGAGGGACGAAAACTCACAACTGAGAAGGAAGGACAAGAAGCTGGTAGAGTCGAGGGATGCCATTCCCGCCACATCCAGCCAAGTGTTGCAGGGGATTACCAAATCGGCACTGCAAACCAGAAGCTGGCTGTCGGCTGCGTCGTTCCAGGAAACTACCAAGGTATTGAACGAAGCCGCAATACACGGCAAAACCGACTACTTGGACGGGTTGAAAGAGAACGTAATTTGCGGTCACTTAATTCCTGCCGGTACCGGATTGAAAGAATATAAAAACCTGGTGGTGGGGTCCAAATCGGAATACGACCAACTGGTAGGTAAAGGATAATTTCTTAAGACGAAAAACATGGAAGACAACAATCAAAAACCGCAACAACTGAACATTGAACTGAACGAAGAAATCGCCCAGGGCGTGTATTCCAACCTTGCGGTGATCACCCATTCAAGTTCCGAATTTGTAGTCGATTTTGTGCGGATTATGCCGGGCATTCCAAAAGCGAACGTAAAGTCGCGCATTATTCTCACACCGGAGCACGCAAAACGTTTGTTGTTGGCTTTGCAGGACAACATTAAGAAATATGAAACCGTGAACGGAACCATCAAAAACGTGAAGCAGGGGCAAAACCCCATGATGCCACCCATGAGTTTTGGCGGCCCAACCGCACAGGCGTAATACTTCTTATAAAGGATATAAAAAAGGGGAATCAAATTGATTCCCCTTTTTTATAGGAACCGTTCTCTTTCTTTCAGAACGGTTCCTTGTTTCTTCCGGAACGGTTCCTTGGAATGCACGGCTAAAATTGAAAATAGCCGTAAGCAAGCTACCGAATAGGGGAATGATTTTATCCGCTGCTTGAACCGTGTCATATCTTTTACCAATGTTGTAATTTGCCTTTGCATAAGTCATTGAGTTTTATTGATTAATACTTAACCCACATTGCGAGTTTCTCTCCCCAAAATTATAAAAATCTGTTGATAACC